>NZ_JBIAUL010000002.1:0-761772 GCF_042892755.1 Streptomyces sp. NPDC001714 | reverse complement strand
ATGCCGCTCAGCCACCTCGGCCCGATGCCGCTCAGCCACCTCGGCCCGATGCCGCTCAGCCACCTCGGCCCGATGCCGCTCAGCCACCTCGGCCCGATGCCGCTCAGCCACCTCGGCCCTGTGCCGGTCGGCTGCCTCGGCCCTGTGCCGGTCCAGCACGTCGAGGAAGGCCGCGCCGGCCGGTGCCAGCCGGGTGCTGTCGTAGACCACGCAGATGTGGTGCACGGCCTCGTCGTCCACGAGGCGCAGCATCCGGGCGCCGCAAGGCAGTTCGTCGGTGGTGTCCAGGCCCAGCAGGGAGCCGGGGCCGACGACGGAGGAGCGGGGGACGACGGTGACGCCCACCCCGCGTACGGCGAGCCGGATCATGTCGTGGACCTGGCCGACCTCGAATTCCTGGCCCGCCTCGACGCCGGCGCGGGCGAAGGCCGCCTCGACCTGCCGGCGCAGGCCGCTCCCGCGGGAGAACTGGATCAGCGGGTGGCTGTCCGGCAGATCGGCGAGGTCGATGGCGTCGCGGTCGGCGAGGGCGTGCTCGCGGGGTACGACGGCGACCAGCGGGGCGCTGCCGAGCACCCGGTGGTCCAGGCCCTCCGGCACCTCCCGGGCGGCCATGCCGACCACCGCGACATCGAGGGTGCCGGCGAGGACCGCGGCGGCCATCCGCGAGCTGGGCGCGTTGGACACCCGCAGGTCGATGCCGGGGTGGCGGGCGCGGTACTCGGCCGCCACCTCCACCATGTCGAAGGACACGGCCATCGTCTGCACCAGGCCCAGCCGCAGCCGGCCCCGGCGCAGCCCGGCCAGCGCGTCCAGGGCGGCCTGGGCGTTGTCGACGTCGGCCAGGATGCGCCGGGCCAGCGGTTCCAGCAGCTCACCGGCGGCGGTCAGCCGTACCGACCGGCTCGTGCGGTGGAACAGCGGGGCGCCGACGTCCTTCTCCAGCCGGGCGATCTGCTGGCTCAGCGCGGACTGCGCCACATAGCAACGCGCCGCGGCCTGAGTGAAGTTGTGGGTGTCCGCAACCGCCAGGAAGTACTTCAGATGCCGCAGCTCCATGCTGTCAATCTCTCCTGCCGATGCATTCGAGTCAATCAATGCGTCTGGGAGATCCATCCCGGGGCGTGCGACACGCCTGCCGCGCCCCGGGTGGCTGCCCGTTCGGGCAGAGTGCGAGCCGGGAGGGCGTCTCTCCTTGCGGGGGCGCGGTTTCGGCGCGTAAGAAAGCCGCGTAGGAAAGCAAGGACGGCGAGGACCGGGGCGCCCGGCCCGGCCCCACCTCTCGCGGAGCGGCGGCGACATGGCAGTCACCACGAAGGACGACGGCGGAGGTGGCTCCCCGAAGCCCGGTTCGGCCTGGGCGCCGCTGGCGCTGCCGGTGTTCCGGGCGCTGTGGATCGCGCAGTTCGTGTCCAACATCGGCACCTGGATGCAGACGGTCGGCGCGCAGTGGCTGTTGCTCGGCCACGGGGCCGCCCTGGTCACGCTCGTGCAGACCGCGTCCAGCCTGCCCGTCGTGCTGCTGGCGCTGCCGTCCGGGGTGCTCGCCGACCGGTTCGACCGGCGCGGGCTGCTCGTCGTCGCCCAGGTCGCCATGTGCGCGGTGGCGGCGGTCCTCGCCGTGCTCGCCTTCGCCGACGCGCTCGCCCCGGGTGCGCTGCTCGCGCTGACGTTTCTGCTGGGCTGCGGCACCGCCCTGATGAGCCCGGCCTGGCAGGCGATCCAGCCCGAGCTCGTCGGCCGCGCCCAGCTGGGCCAGGCCTCCGCGCTGGGCGCGGTCAACATGAACCTGGCCCGCGCCATCGGACCGGCCGTCGGCGGTGTGCTGGTCGCGGCGGCGGGCGCAGGGTGGACGTTCGCCTTCAACGCGGTCTCCTATCTGGGCATCGTGGCCGTGCTGCTGCTGTGGAAACGTCCCGTGGGCGCGTCCGTCCCGGCCGCCGAGGGCGAGGGGTTCTTCACCGCCCTGTACGCGGCCCGCCGTTACGTGTGGAACGCGCCGGGCGTACGGCGGGTGCTGCTGCGCACCGCGCTGTTCATCCCCGGTGCGGCTGCCGTGTGGTCGCTGCTGCCGCTGGTCGCCGGTGACTCGCTCGGCCTGGGGTCCGGCGGCTACGGCCTGCTGCTGGCCGCCGTCGGGTTCGGTGCGGTGGGCGGCGCGTTCCTGCTGCCCCGGCTGCAGAAGCTGCTCGGCGCCAACGGCGTCCTGGCCGCCGGTGCCGTCGTCTTCGGGGTGGTCCTGGCCGTCCTGGCCACGGTCCACGTCACCTGGGTGGTCGCGGTCGCGCTGCTGCCGGCCGGGGTGGCCTGGATCGCGGTCCTGTCCACGCTGAACGCCGCGACCCAGACCCGGCTGCCGGGCTGGGTGCGGGCCCGTGGACTCGCCGTGTACCTGCTGGTCTTCCAGGGCGGCCAAGCCCTCGCCGCCCCGCTGTGGGGCGCGCTGGCCCAGGGCGCGGGGCTCGCCACCGCCCTGCTCGTCGCGGCAGGCCTGCTCGTGGTCACCGCCGCCACCGTCCCGCTGTGGCCGCTGTACGACGCCGCGCGGATCGACCCGACCCCGTCCGACCACTGGCCGGCCCCGCCCCTGGTCTACGAGCCCGGCCCGGCGGACGGCCCCGTTCTCGTCTCGATCGTCTACCACGTCTCCCCGGACGACCGGGTGGCCTTCGCCAGGGCCATGGAGAACGTCGCCCGCTCACGGCGCCGTACCGGGGCGCTCACCTGGGGCCTGTACGAGGACGGCACCGAACCCGGCCGGTTCATCGAGAACTACCTCGTCGGGTCGTGGGCCGAGCACCTCGCCCAGCACCACACCCGGCAGACCGTGACCGACCGGCGCTTCGAGGAACAGGCCCGGTCCTTCCTGCTGCCCGGGACCGCGCCCGAGGCCACCCACGCCTTCGACGCCGCCATCGCCGCGGGGAAGGGCAACCGGCCCACCGCACCGCCGCCGGCTCAGGACGTCTCCCCCGCCTCCCAAGCCGTCCAGGACGGGTAGCCGAAGATCATCGCGCGTACGCTCGTGCACATGGTTCAGCATCGAATGGTCGACGTGAACGGGATCCGGCTGCACATCGCCGAGGCGGGTTCCGGCCCGCTGGTCGTGCTGCTGCACGGCTTCCCCGAGTCCTGGCACTCCTGGCAGCACCAGTTCGGACCGCTGGCCGCCGCCGGCTTCCACGTGGTCGCCCCCGACCAGCGCGGGTACGGCAGCAGCGATCACCCCGCGGACGTCGAGGCGTACGACATCTTCCACCTGGTCGGTGACGTCGTCGGCCTGATCCGGGAGCTGGGTGAGGAGCGGGCGTTCGTCGTCGGGCACGACTGGGGCGCGCCGGTGGCCTGGCACACCGCGCTGTTCCGCCCCGACCTGGTGCGCGGGGTGGCCGGGCTGAGCGTGCCGCCGCCGTTCCGCGGGGCGCAGCCGCCGCTCGAGACGATGGACCGGAGGTTCGGCGGCCGCTTCTACTGGAACTACTTCGCCCGTCCGGGCGTCGCCGACGCCGAGTTCGCCCGCGACCCGCGCACCACGCTGCGGAAGTTCTTCACCATGGCCTCCGGGGAGGGCGCCGGCGCCGGTGAGATCCGGCAGCCGCTGGTCGACCCCGGGCGCGGCTGGCTCGCGGACATGCCGGATCCGCAGACCCTGCCGCAGTGGTTCACCGAGGCGGACCTGGACGCGCTCACCGAGAGTTTCTCGCACGGCTTCACCGGCGCCCTCAACTGGTACCGCAACCTCGATCGCAACTGGGAACTGACCGCTCCCTGGCAGGGCGCCGTGGTCACCCCGCCCGCGCTGTACGTGTACGGCGACCGCGACCTGGTACCGGCGTTCCCCGGCACGCCCGAACTCATCGCCCGTCTGCCCGAGTTGATGCCGAACCTGGTGCGCGAACCGCTGCGGCTGGCGGGCTGCGGACACTGGACCCAGCAGGAGCGGCCGGACGAGGTGAACGCGGCGCTCCTGGAGTTCCTGAAGTCCTGCTCCTGAGAGCCCGGTTCACGCCCCCGGCCGGGCGGTCCGCGGCAGCCTCTACGATCATTTCGTGAGCACGTGGAACAAGACCCTGACGGCGGCAGGCGTCACGGACCCGGAACTGCGCCGGGACTACAGCATCCAGCGGCGGCTGGTGCGACAGTACCGGCGCAGCGCCTACCTGGCCTGCCGGGTGCTGCTGCCGCCCGCCGTGCTGCCCCATGTGGTGGCCGCGACGGCCGTGATGCACCACGGGGACAAGCTCCTGGACTCCGGCCCGAAGCCTGAGCGGGCGGCGGCCTGGGACGTCTGGGAGGAGCGGGTGCGCACCGCGCTGGAGACCGGGACCAGTGACGATCCGCTGATCCGCACCCTGCTGCACACCGTCAGCGCGTACCCACGGCACCGGGCGGTCGTGGAGGCCTATCTGGCCACCGCCGCAGCCGAGTTGCGGTTCGACGGCTTCGCGACGGAGGCCGACTACCAGGCCTATGTGGACGCCTACTCGCTGCCCGCCTTCCTGCCGATCGCCGGACTGCTGGGACCCGAGAGCGACCCCGGCGGGCGGTTCCGGGCGGGTTGCCGCACGCTCATCGACGGCAGCCAGCGGCTGGACTTCGTCAACGACCTCGCCGAGGACCTGCGGGACGGACATCTGGGCATCCCGGCGGAGACCCTGAAGCGCTTCTCGGTCACGGTGGAGGACCTGGAGGCGGGCCGGGCCTCCGACGGGCTGCGCTCCCTCGTGGAGCACGAGGTCGACACGGCCCGGACCGACCTGCGGTCGGGGCGGGAGGTGCTGGGGCTGATGCCGGCCGCCCACCGGCCGATGGTGAGCGCCCTCATCGAGATCGAGCTGATGACCGCCGAGGCGGTCCTGGCCCGTGGTACGGGGGTGCTGCACGGTTCGGCGTCACCGTCCACGGCGGGCACCCTGAAGCTGTTGGCCGGTGCCCGCCGGGCGGCGGTGCGCGCTCAGCGGTAGCAGGTGGTGACGCCCGGGTGCCAGCGGCAGGCGATCCCGGCGAAGCCGCCGTTGGCGACCACGTCGATGCTCAACTCGTCGCCTGCTTGATGGACTTGGCTGTCCTGGACGAGTCCGTCGGCGCCGTCCCGGATCGTCTGCACCAGCCATCGGCCCCGGCCGATGGTCAGGGGCACGGTCGCGGTGTGGGCGGCACCGGCGTACACCCCGCCGAGGAACCAGCGGTCCCCGCTCCGGCGGGCGAGCACGGCCTCCTGTCCGGGGCTGCCGGCCAGCAGCCGGGTGTCGTCCCAGGCGGCGGGCTCCTGGTCGAGGAAGTCCCGGGCGAGGGGCCGTTGGTCGTACGACTCCGGGGTGCCCGCGAACATCTGGAGCCCCGACTCGTAGGCGACGGTGAGCCCGACCTCGGCCGCGTCGGAGTTCGGGCGCAGGCCGACGCGCTGGAAGCCGCCCGGGGTGAAGTCCATCGAACCGATCACGTTGCGGGTGAAGGGCAGGGTGGTGAGGTGGGCTGCGGTGTTGGTGCGCTTCTCCTCGCCGCCGACGGCCTCCATGGTCATCACCTGGGGCCAGGTGCGCTGGATGCCCTTGGGCAGGGTGGCGCCGTGGAAGTCGACCATGAGGTGGTGGGCGGCGGTCTCCGCGAGGACGGTGTCGTACCACTGGAACATGGACCGGGCCTCGGAGTTCATGAAGTCGATCTTGACTCCCTTGACGCCCCAGCGTTCCAGGGTGGGCAGCCACTGGGCGCGTTCCTCAGGGGTGTCGAGGTCGCGCTGGTGGATCCAGACGATGATCCCGACGCCCTTGGCGCGCGCGTAGTCGACGAGTTGGGGCATCCAGCTGTCGGTCTGCCACTCGGGGTCGGTGACGTCCCACTCGTCCTTCTTGAAGTACCAGCCGGAGTCGACGGCCTCGTAGGGCCAGTGGTGTGCGGCCGCGTAGTCGACGTACGCCTTCTGCGCGTCGAGGCTCTGCCCCGCGGTGCGGCCGCCGGCCAGCCAGGTCCACAGGACGGTGCCCGGGCGGATCCAGGAGGTGTCGGAGACCTTCGAGGCCGAGGCGAGGTCGTCGGTGAAGGTGGACCCGGTGACGGTGGCGAGGTCCCCGGTGATCATGGCACGCCAGGGGGTGGTCAGGGACCCGTCGGTGTGCACCTGGCTGTCGGCGAGCTTGATGCGGTACGTGCCGGTGCCCTGGGTGTGGGCGAGCCGGGCGCCGGAGTAGGTGCCGGTGAGGTCGGACTCGGCGAGCAGGGTGTAGCCGCCGTCGGTGGCGAACAGGGCCTGGTCCGAGTACTCGCCGGTCGGGGCGGTCGCGGCGGTGTACTGGTTGAACTGGCCCTCGTTGTCGACCCGGTAGGTGCTGAGCCAGGCGCCCGCGTCCGCCGGCAGGTTGAACGCGGAGGTCTCGCCGAGGACGTCGCCGTACCCGGCGGGCAGGACGTAGCGGTAGGCGATGCCGTCGGCGGCGGCGCGGACGACGAGGTCGAGGCGGGCGCCGGCCGCGGTGGCGAAGGACAGCCGGGTCTCGTTCATGCGCACCCGGCGGTCCAGGCGCTTGCCGGACCTCGCCCGGTAGTGCTCCTCGACCGTACGGTCCTTGCGATGCAGGAGGCGCAACCCCTGGGAGAAGTCGGCCTGTTGGGTGACGATCCCGACGGGCGACGGCTCGATGACCGTACGGCCGTCACGCGAGACCGCGAGGCTGAGGGCGCCGGTGGTGGCGTCGAGGGCTATCCGGGCGCGGGGCGCGTGGGCCGCCTCGGTCACGGTCCAGGTGTGCGGCGGCTGCCGCTGCTGCTCGGCCCGTGCCGGCGCGGTGGTGAGGAGGGCGGCCGCCAGCCCGGCACAGAGCGCGGCGACCATGGTTCTCGGAAGTGGAACGGCCATGTGAACCCTGCCTTCCGGTCGGTGGTTTACGGCAGTCCCCACGCCGCGCCCGGTTCGCTGACGGTGACGGGGGCGATGACGAGGTCGGGGCGGGAGCCGGAGTACACGAGGACCTCGCGGCCGCGGGGCAGGTCGATGGCGAGGGTGCCGTCGCCGAGGTCGTGGGTGCGGGCCGGGGTGCCGTCGTCGAGCAGGACGGTGAGGGGGCCGGTCAGGCCGTGCCGGAGCTTGAGCGGCTCGCCGGCCATGCTGCGGATGCGGATGAACCGGGTGCTGCCCGCCTTCCGTACCGCGCTGACCAGGAAGGCGCCCTGGGTGCGGAAGTCGTGCAGGGTGAGGTCCGCCCAGGCGGTCGGGACGGCCGGGAAGACGCGGATGATCCCGCCCCAGCTCTGGCAGAACATGTCGTGCAGGGACTGCGAGGCGGACAGCGGGGTCTCGATGACCGGACCGGCCTCGGTGTAGTGGGTGTTGGCCCGGCAGGGGTAGCGGGTCGTGGGGTCGAAGAACTTCCGCAGGTAGCCGATGGCGGTGTCGCCGTCGCCGGTCATCGCGTACATCGAGGCGGCCCCGGTGTAGCTGTAGCCGCGGTGGGCGCCGGTCAGCGCGTGCCAGCGCACGACGGACTTCGTGATCAGGTCGCGGTTCTCCGGCTGGTCCCAGTTGACGAGGTACAGCGGGTACACCATCAGCAGGTGCGAGTAGTGGCGGTGGGACTGGGCGTAGGGGGTGTCCGCGCCGATCATGAAGCCGTTGTCGTCGACCGGGTACGGGGTGAGCCGGGCCAGTATCTCCTGCCAGCGGGGCTTCAACTCGTCGTCGACGCCGAGCAGTTCGGCGGAGTCGAGGAGGGTCTGGCAGCCCCACCGGATCAGGGCGAGGTCGTAGTTGGTGTCCTGCGGCGGGACGACCGGGTACTCGGGCGAGAGCGTGCTCGGCAGGTGCAGCCTGCCGTCGCTGCCCGGGGTGAGGAAGTGCCAGTAGTAGGTGATCGTGCGGCGCAGCAGCGGGTAGACGGTGTCGCGCAGGAGGGACTTGTCCATGGAGTGGCGGTACGACAGCCAGACGTTGTGCAGCGCCCAGGTGAGGTCCCCGGTCTCGGCGCCGGTTCCGGGTCGTCCCACCTCGCGGTTGGCGAACATGTCGGAGCTGCGGCCGATGCCGGAGCTGTCCGAGCGGTAGGCGGCGGGCACGTTGGCGGTGAGCTGTTCCTGGCTCTGGCGCAGGGTGGTGGCGAGGGAGTCCAGTTCCGGGTGGTTGAAGGCGTGGATGAGCCAGTATTCGAGCTGGACGTTGAGGTTCCACCAGACGGCGGGCCAGGGGGTGGGTTCCAGCCAGGGGCCGGGGGTGGCCATGACCGGGCCGTCGGCGCGGCTGGCGGAGGCGACCTTGTAGAGCTGGATCCAGTGGAAGCTCTGCAGCCGCTGGTCGGGGAACGACACGAAGCTCTTCCGGTAGAAGGCGTGCCACCAGCGGGTATGGCGTCGCCTGAGCGTGCTGTACGACACAGCACTGCGCAGCTGACGCCGGGAGTCCGCCTCGGCGGCACTGTCCGAGGGGAAGCTGTGGCCGACGCTCAGCAGGAGTTCGTCGCCGCTGCGGCGGTAGGAGGTGGCCGTCTGTCCGCCGCCGGTGAGAGGTTGGAGGACCTGCTCGGTGCCGTCGGCCGTGGTCCGGGTGGTCCAGGGCGGGTTGGCGGTGTAACCGGCGGGCGGTGCCTCCTGGACCTTGCGGGGGCTGACGGCCTCCTCGGGGTGGAAGGTCCAGGTGACGTGCTCGCCACCGGCGGCCGTGGCGCGGACCGCGAGGACCTCGTCGTGGATGAGGGCGGCGAGGGTGAAGGTGCCTGCGGTGGTGGTGACGGTGCCGGTGAGTTCGGCGTTCCACAGGCTGAGGCGCCAGTCGACGGCGGTGATGGTGCCGACCGGTTCGAGGGTGAGGTGTCCGACGGGGAGGCGGGCGGTGCCCCAGCCGCTGCCGAACTCCGGACGGTGGTCCTGGACCCGGCCGTGCTGGACGGTCAGGCGGATCTGGTTGGCGCCCGGCTCCTGGTAGATCATGCTCCCGAGCAGCCCGTCACCGAGGAACGGCCCCTCGTACCAGAGGGTCGGCAGCCTGGTCCACAGCAGGTCCTGGCCGCGCAGGAAACGGTCCCAGGCGCCGTCGGTGGTCATGGTGTTGCGGAGTTTCCAGGGGTGTCCGGCTCCTGCGGCGGCCGGTCGATCCACCGGTGCCGCGTGGGCGGTTCCGGACAGGGTCACGGCCGCCGCGCCGCCGAGTGCGGTGCCGAGCACGGCTCTGCGGGGCACTGGCGAAGGCTGCTCCGGGTGCGAGGTCATCATCGTCCTCCATACCTGACGGATCATCGATACATCGGGTGTATCGGGGAACCTAGGGACCCGACTTGCACCTGTCAACAACCCCAGCACAGCGAAGACCACACCGACTTGAGTCATCCAATTGGCTTGAGCTCGGCGTTCACATCAATAACCCTGACTCAAGTCCTTGACTCATCCGATGTATTGGAGTTGCCTGCGGTCGCGTCATCTCTCTCGGCTCCTCCACCGGAAAGGACAGTCGATGAACCGGAGATCCTTCTTACGGGCCGGCACCGGAGCGCTGGCCGCCCTTCCCCTGACCGATGCCGTGGCCGTCGCGGCCGCCGCCCCGACCGACGGGTGGACGCGGACGTCGTTCACCTACAGCTGGCAGAAGCCCTGGAACCTCGATCTGAGCGACCGGCACAGCTCCAGCGGTGGCGTCGACCGGATGTGGGTGTACGCCACCGACGAGCCGTTCGAGGAGGGCAGCGACACCGACCCGCGTACCGAGATGCGCTGGAAGGTCGACTACGGCACGGGTGACCACATGTGGGACGCCGATGTCTATCTGCCGTCAGGCACCGACGGCGCGACCTTCGTCCAGATCCTGCGCAGCGTCCACCCCTCGGGCACCCCGGCCACGGACATCATGCTCGACGTCTACGACACCGACGGGGGCACGGTGCGGCGCTACGACGGCACGGTGCTCAGGACGGACGCGTACGACGCCTGGTTCAACGTGAAGATCGCCCACCGGGCGCGCAGCGGGACCGGGACCCTCAAGGTCTACTTCGACGACTCCCTGGTCCTGACCGTCGACGACCGGGGCCCGGCCACCCGCTACTTCAAGAACGGCGTCTACAACCACGGCTCCGGCCGTGCGGAGGCGCGTTTCCGCAACCTCCGCTACTGGACCAGGTGACCGGCCTCGGCCGTCAGCCCTTGCGCCACTTCTGGTTGGGGGTGCCGGAGCAGGTCCACAGCTGGAGCTTGGTGCCGTTGGCCGTGCCGTTGTCGGTGACGTCGACGCACTTGTCGGCCAGGGCGCTGACCAGGTCGCCCTGCGCGCTGAGGTAGAACAGCTGGGCGCGGTTGCCGCTGCACTTGGCGACCTGGATCGCGGTGCCGTTCGCGGTGTTGGCCCAGGCCAGGTCCATGCACAGCCCGAGCGAGCGGATGGTGCCGTCCGACTGGAAGACCCACTTCTGCTTGGCGGCGCCCGAGCAGTCCAGGATCTCCAGCCGGGTGCCGTCCCCGCCCGCGTTGGTGACGTCGATGCACCGGCCGGACCCGGTGCCGATGAGCTTCACGCCGGGGGCGGTGGTGGTCTTCGTACCGCTGCCTCCCGACGACGAACCGCCCGACGAGGAACCGCCGGACGAGGAGGACTTGGAGCCGCCGGACTTGGAACCGGAGGACGTGGAGCCGGAGTTCGAGGTCGAGTGCGAACCGGAGCCGACGGAGCCGCCTCCCGACTGCTGCCCGGTCGAGCCGGTGCCCGTGCCGCCGGCCGACCCGGAACCGCCGGAAGTGGTCTTCCCGGGCTTGTGGGAGGGGGTGTGCGAGGGCGTCGGGGACGAGGACGGCGACGGGGACACGGATCCGGTGGAGCCCGACAGCGTCGTCGGCTCCCCCGCCGCCACCACGGATGTCGGCGTGGTGTCCGGGTCGGGGAAGAGGTCCACCCTGCTCAGCAGCGGTACGGCCAGGGCGGCGACGACGGTGAGCCCGGCCGCCGCGCCGACGGTCGCCCACACCCGCACGCCCGGCACCAGCCCGCGGCGGGGCACGGCGGGCCGCCGGGCGAAGGTGTCGCTGAAACGTCCCGTCGTCGTACCGGGCCGTTCCGCCGAGGGCCGGGGTTTGCGAAGGGGCGGCACGTCGTCTCCTGAAGGTCTCTCGTGAAGGTCTCGGAACACCCGGAACATGCGGGGCACAGGAACAGTAACCAAGGCGCGGCACCGATCCGCCCGCCCGTCCCCGAAGATCCGGCCGAACGTCACCTTCCGTCCACCTATGCGGAGTTGCCTGTGACGAACCTGTTGAAGTCCGGGACGAGGGCGACTTCGGGAACTGGCGCTATTCGCGCTAGCGTTCGTGCCTGACACGTTTCACAGTGACACAGAGCAACCCGGCACGACAGCACAACAGCACCACCGACACCGGAAGGCGGAGGCCGTGAGCCTCATCGACCATGACCGCGCCGACGGCGCGGACCGGACGCTCGGCCTCCTTCTCGCGGAGCGCGACAGCCTGCGCCGCTTCGTAACCAGCATGATGGGGCGCGACCCCCACGGCGCGGAGGACGTCGTCCAGGAAACCCTGTTGCGGGCCTGGCAGTCGGCCGGCCGGCTGGACTGGCGGGACCGGCCCATCCGGATGTGGCTGTTCCGGGTGGCCCGCAACCTCGTGGTCGACGGCCGGCGCCGGGACCGGAGCATCCCGGTGGGCCTCACGGCGGCGGACTTCGGCAGCGCCGCCCCCACGCCGGTGCCCGACCACGCCGAACAGGTCGGTGACCGCCGGGTGCTGGTGTCCGCCCTGCGCACCCTCGCTCCCGCACACCGGGAGGCCGTCGTCCGCGTGCATCTGCTGGGCCAGCCCGGCGACGACGTGGCCCGCCGGCTCGGGCTGCCGCCGGGCACGGTCAAGTCCCGTACCCACCACGGCATCCGCGCGCTGCGCACCACCCTCGAATCCCACGGCTGCCGCCCGGCCGGAACCGAGCATCTCCGGGGAGAGACGCGATGACCTCCGACACCGTCACCACTCTGCTCGGCCTCGTCGGCGTCCTGGTGCTGGTCCTCGCCGTGACGCACTGGCTGGTCCGGCGCGGCGGCGGCTGGAAGGCCCTGTGGCGCCGGCTCGGGCGTGAGATCAGCCTGACCGCGAAGGCCTTCACGGGTCCGGTCCGCACGGAGCTGCGCTACCGGCGCGGTCTGCGCCTGCTGGTGCGGCTGCTGCGCGACCCGGCCGTCTGGGCCGACGCCGAGCGGGCCACGGCGCTGGCCGCGGCCGTCCGGCCCGGGGTCCGTCCCTACGGCGTGCTGGCCGGCCCGGAGTGGATGGCCGTGCTGGTCGCGGCGGACGGCGACGCGCTGCGCGAGCCGCCGGAGCCCTGGGCCGCGGACGAGAGCGACCCGCGGCTGTGGTGGATCGACCGTGCCGATCTGACCGACGACGGTGTGGAGTCCGCCGTACCGCTGCTGGTGTGCGTGGGCCACGACATGGGACACGCCGTACTGCTCGACGTGCGTTCGGGTCCGCCCGCACTGTCCGTGTACGGCCCGCCGCGCGCCGCCCGTTCGGCCCGCGCCGTGCTCCAGGCGCTGGCCGCCCAGGTGGACGCCCGGCTGCCGGAGGGCCGGGTCGTCATCGCCGCCGGAGTGCACCCTCGGCATCCGGGGATGCCGGCCGCGGCGGTCGTCGGGCAGCCCGGCATCGAGGTGGCGGTCTGCGCCGACCCGTTGGAGCGGCCGCTGCCGTCGGGGGTCCGGCTGCTGAGCCTGGGCGTGGCCCGGGGCCGCACCCGGCTGCTGGAGATCGCCCCGGACGCGGTGCTCACGGTGCACGGCGCGCCCGCCGCCGCCCGGGTCGACGTGCTGCCGCTGTCGCGGGCCGTGGCCCGGACGCTGGCCGCGCTGCCGCCGTGCCCGGACCTCCCGCACGACGAAGCCGTGGTTCCGGCGGACACCGTGTCGGCGGCCGACCCCGACCTGCTGCCGGACGAGCCGGACCTCGACGCCGGTACGGCCCCCGTCGCCGAGCCGACCGGGGTCTCCGCGACCCGGCCGGCCCCCGCGCCCGGGCCGGCCGCCGCACCGGTGCCCGCTCCGGCCGCGGCCGCCGACAGCGACGACGACTTCGCGGAACCGAGCACCTCGGAAGCGGCGGGTGTCTCCGCGTCCTCGCCACAGGCACAGTGACGCCTCAACCGCCGTACCCGTCCCCCGATCCCGTACGAACGAATGCCCGGCTGGGAGCCGTGAACCTCACCATCACCACCGTGGACGCCACGGACGGACAGCGCCGCGACCACCAGGTCCGGCTTCCCTCGAACGCCACCGTCGGCGATCTCGCCGCCGCCCTGTCCCAGGACGAGGCCGCCGCCACCGGCGGCGCGGACTGGGCGGCGGCCGGCGCGCCGCGGGCCCGGAACCTCTACGCCGGCGACCACCGGCTGGATCCCGGCACGCCGGTGTCCGGCAGCGGGATCCGGGACGGCGGGCTGGTCGGGCTCGGCGGCCCGGCCCGCCCGGCCGACCTGGTCCGGGTCCAGGACGACGGCGACCGGGACGGGGTGCTCGCCGAGGTGCACCTCGTCTCCGGGCCCGGCGCCGGGCGCACCTGGCGACTCGGCCCCGGCAGCCACGAGATCGGCACCGACCCGCTGTGCGCGCTGCGCCTCGACGCCGCCGACGGGGTGCCCGAGCACGGGCTGTGGGTGACGGTCGGCGCGGACGGCACCGCGGCCTGGCAGCGCATCGACAGCGATCCCGAGGCCGCCGTGCGGGCCCGGCTCGCCTCGCCGCCGCCCGACGACGCCATCACGCAGCTGCGCCGGCCCCGCCCGCAGCCGCCGCGCGAACGCCCGGCGGGCCCCGGCCCGGTGCCGTGGCCGGCCGGTGAGGACCTGACGGTGGGTCCGGTGCTGCTGCGGATGAGCGGTCCGGTCGAGGCGGACGCGGCCGTCACGCCGTCCGCGGACGGCTACGGCGTCGACTACAACCGGCCCCCGCGGATCGCCCCGCACCTGGACGCCGAGCGGGTCCGGCTGCCGCAGCCGCCGTCGCCGCCGCAGAAGCGGCCGTTCCCGACCGTGATGATGATCTCCCCGATCGTCCTCGGCCTGTTCATGGTCAGCATCTTCAAGTCGTACTACTTCCTGGTGTTCCTGTTCCTCAGTCCGATGATGATGCTGTCGAACTGGGCGACCGGCCGCCGTGCGGCCCGCAAGCAGTTCCTGGAGTCGGAGGCGGCCTACGAGCGGCGCCGTGACGTCCTGGAGGAGCAGGTCCGGGACGCGGTGGTGGGCGAGCGGCGGGTGCGCGACAAGACCGGCCCGGACCCGGCGGCCGTGGCCCTGATCGCGACCGGTCCCGGCGGCCGGCTCTGGGAGCGGCGCCGCCGCGACCCGGACCATCTGGTGCTGCGCCTGGGCACGGTGGACCAGCCGTCGGTGCGGGAGCTGGAGGATCCGGCGCGGGACGAGAACCACCGCTCGATCCGCTGGAACATCCCCGACACGCCGATCGGTGTCGACATCACCGCGCACGGTGTGGTGGGCGTCGCGGGTCCGGCCGCCGAGGTGCAGCCGCTGGCCCGCTGGCTGGTGGCGCAGGCCGGTGTGCTGCACAGTCCGCGCGACCTGAGGATCGTCGTCCTGACCGAGCCCGACCGGGTGGCGGACTGGGCGTGGACCCGCTGGCTGCCGCACCTGAAGCCCGGTACGGCCGGAGGTCCCGTGGTGCTGATCGGCAACGACCCGGAGTCCACCTCCGCCCGGATCAGCGAACTGGTCTCCCAGGTGCAGTCGCGCCGCCGGCAGGCCGGTAACGAGCGCGACGTGGTCTTCACCGAGCCCGACGTGCTGGTGATCGCGGACGGGGCACGGCGGTTGCGCGACGTGCCCGGCATGGTGCAGGTGCTGACGGACGGCCCGCGGGTGCGGATCTTCAGCGTCTGTCTCGACGAGCAGGAGCGGCTGCTGCCCGAGGAGAGCACGGGTGTCGTGCTCGCCGCCGACGGACGGCTGACCGTACGGCGGCCGGGCGCGCCTGACCTGCCGGCGGTGCGCGCCGACCGGGTCTCCCCCGAGTGGTGCGAGCAGGTGGCCCGTGCGCTGGCCCCGATCCGGGACGTCAGCCCCGAACACGACGCCGGACTGCCGCAGCGGGTGCGGCTCCTGGACCTCCTCGACCAGGAACCGCCCAACGCGCAGGCCCTGTTGGGCCGCTGGCAGACCGATCCCGCCTCCACCTCCTTCCTCATCGGCACCGGCTTCGACGGACCCCTCTCCCTGGACCTGGTGCAGGACGGACCGCACGGCCTGGTCGCCGGTACGACGGGCTCCGGCAAGTCGGAGCTGCTGCAGACGTTCGTGGCCTCGCTGGCCGCCGCCAACCGGCCCGACGAGCTCACCTTCGTGCTGGTCGACTACAAGGGCGGCAGCGCGTTCAAGGAGTGCGCCAGCCTGCCGCACACCCTCGGCATGGTCACCGACCTCGACGCCCACCTCGTGGAACGGGCCCTGGAGTCGCTCGGCGCCGAACTGCGGCGCCGGGAACAGGTGCTGGCCGCCGCCGACGCCAAGGACCACCCCGAGTACCGGGCCAAGCGGGCCGCCGATCCCTCGCTGGCCCCGCTGCCCCGGCTGCTGCTGGTCATCGACGAGTTCGCCACCCTGGTCCGCGAAGTCCCGGACTTCGTACCCGGATTGATCAGCATCGCGCAGCGCGGCCGTTCGCTCGGCATCCACCTGATCCTGGCCACCCAGCGCCCGGCCGGTGTGGTCACCGGTGACATCCGCGCCAACACCAACCTGCGGATCGCGCTGCGGGTGACCGACATGACCGAGAGCCAGGACATCATCGACGTCAAGGACGCCGTCGACATCTCCTCCGGCACCCCCGGGCGGGCTCTGGTGCGGCGCGGGCCGAAGCAGGCGGACCCGTTCCAGACCGCCTGGGTGGGTGCGGAGCGGCCCCGGGAGACCCCGGCCGCCGCGGCCGAGCCGGAGGCCGGTCCCCGCAAGCCGGTGCGTGCGGTGGACGTGGGCTGGGACGCGCTCGGCCGGCCCGCCGAACTGCCCGCCGAGGCGCGGACGGTGACGGTGGCGCCCGCGCAGGGCCCGGCCCCGACCGACCTCCAGGCACTCGTCGAGGAGATCCGCACCGCGGCCGACCTGCTCGACGACTTCACCCCGCAGCCCAGCCCCTGGCTGCCCCCGCTCCAGCGCGAACTGGTCCTGGACGACCTGGACGAGCTCGGCGCCACCCGCGAGGGCCGGCTGGTGATCCCGTACGCCCTGGAGGACGTGCCGCAGCTCCAGCAGCGCCGGGTGGCCGTGGCCGACCTGGCCACCTTCGGGCACCTGTACGTCATCGGGGCCCCGCGCTCGGGCCGTACCCAGGTGCTGCGGACCATCGCCGGGTCGGCCGCGCGCGCGGCGAGCACCGCCGACGTGCACATCTACGGCATCGACGCGGGCGGCGGCGGACTCACCGCGCTCGGTGCGCTGCCGCACTGCGGTGGCGTGGTCTCCCGGCACGACCTGGAGCGGCTGGGCCGGATGCTGCACCGCCTGAACCGGGAGCTCACCGAGCGCCAGGACCTGGCGCAGACGCACAGCGCGACCGGCATCGCCGAACTGCGCAAGCTGCTGCCGAAGGCCGAACGGCCCGCGCACATCCTGCTGTTCATCGACGGCTGGGACTCGCTGTCCGTCATCATCGACGAGCACGACCACGGCCAGCTGGTGCAGGAGGTGACCCGGCTCATCCGTGAGGGCGCCGCGGCCGGCATCCATGTCATCGCGACCTCCGAACGCTCCCTGCTGGGCGGGCGGATGGCCGCGCACAACGACCACAAGCTGCTGCTGCGGCAGGGCGACCGCAGTGACTACCAGGCGGTCGGCATGATGCCGAACAAGATCCCGGCCGACATCCCGCCGGGCCGCGGCTGGCACGTCCTCAGCGGCACCGAGACCCAGGTGGCACAGCTCGCGGCCGGCGGCGGCACCGAACAGGCCGAGGCCCTGCGCACCATCGGCGAGGCCGCGCGCAAGCGGGACGCGCAGGTGCCGGACGCCCGGCGGCCGTTCCAGGTCGCGGTGCTGCCGCGCTCGGTGGAGTTCGCCGAGGCCTACGAGAAGGTCGCGGAGACGGACCGGCGGCCGATGTGGGGGCTGCTCGGTGTCGGCGGCGACGAGGGCGGCCCGGTCGGTACGGATCTGGCGGGCTCCGCCTCGGCGTTCGGGGTGTTCGGGCCGGCCGGGTCGGGCCGCAGCAACACCCTCGCCTCGATCGCGGTCTCCCTGCTGGCCGGCGGTACCTCGCTGGTCGTCCTCACCCCGCGCGAGTCGCCGCTGCGCGCCCTGGAGCGGCACGCCACGGCGACGGTGCTCACCGAGAACGACCCGTCGGCGGACACCGTGCGGGCGGCGCTGGACGCGCTGCCGGGGCCGAAGGTGGTGGTGATCGACGACGCCGATCTGCTCACCAGCTCGGCGGCGGACAAGCTCCTCAAGGAGATCGCCGTCTCGGGCCGCGACCAGGGCCTGGGGCTGGTCTACGCGGCTTCGGCGGAAGGGTTCCAGAGCGGCATGAGCGGCTGGACGCTCGCGGCCCGCCGGGCGCGGCGCGGCCTGCTGCTCGCACCGAAGAACCTCACCGAGGGCGATCTGGTCGGCGTACGCCTGATGCCGAGCGTGGTCCGGGCGTCGACGCACCCGGGCCGGGCGTGGACGGCCGGGCCGGGCGGTGCGCTGCTCGCCCTCCAGGTGCCGCTCACCCCCCTGCGGGCCTGACCGCCCCCGCCGCACGGCACGCGAGAAGGGGGCCCTCCCGGGCAGTCCGGGAGGGCCCCTTCGCGCGTACGGGCGTTACGAGTTGTTCTGCAGGCTGCTGCTGATGCCCTGGTCGAACTGGATCGCGTTCTCCTTGATGCCGTTGAACATCTCGGAGAAGTCGTTGATGCCCTTCACGGCGGCCAGCAGGCTGGTGTCGAAGTTGTTGTAGGTCGTGCGGATGACCTCGCTGGACTGCTGGAAGACCATGCCGTCGTCGACGAGGGTGTTGACCCGGTTGCGCAGGTTGCTGAGCACCGGCAGCAGGTTCTCGTGGGCGTCGTGCAGCAGGCTCACGACCTCCTCGATCTTGTGGTAGTCGAGGTTGATGCCGTTGTAGCTGGCCATGGGGTTCCTGTCCGTTCCTGTCGTTCTCGAAGGGGGTACTTCTCTGAGAGGGGCGTCGGGCTACATAACGGGCCGGGTGCCGCCCGAGCCGTGGCCCGAGCCGCCGCCGCCCGAACCGCCACCGCCCGAACCGCCGTCGTCGTCCGGGTCGCCACCCACCTTCTGCCAGTCCGGCTGGTTGCCGTTGGCGTCCTTGGGGCCGCGGGTGTACTCGGTGCGGTCGCCGTCGCTGCCGGTGGTCACCATCGTGCCGCTGCCGTCGGAGTTGAGGTTGGTCTCCGAGTGCACGGTGCTGCCGTCCGGGTAGGAGGTGTCCGTGGTGTAGTGGTTGCCGTCGCTGGAGTAGTTGGTGACCGAGGTGTACGTCTTGCCGTCGTAGGTGACGGTGGACTCCTCCTTGATCACGTGGCGCTGGTCGTCGAGCGTGAGATGCGTGTGGACGCTGCCGCGGTCGGTGGTGATCGTCTGGTCCAGCGGCGGGTCGCCGGGGTCGGTGGCGGAGCAGAAGTCCGGCATCGTGCCGTCCGGGCCGGGCACGCACTGGTCGAGGTGGGACTGCTTGTAGTCCCACAGGTCCTTGTCCCGGAAGTAGTTCTGCAGGCCCAGGTTGCTGCCCGTGATGCCCATGCCCTGGGCCAGTTCGGAGTCGAACGACAGGAACGCCTCACCCACCGAGCCGAAGGCGCCCGCCAGCTCCTTGAGGCCCTTGTCCGCGTGGGACATGGTGCTGCTGGCGTTGGAGTAGAAGCCCGAGAGCGCGTCGGCCAGGGTCTGGTCGCCGAGGACCGTCAGGGCCTCGCTGGAGGTGTACCCGTCGTAGTCCGTCTGGCCCAGCCGCGAGAAGGTGCTGTTGTCCAGGAGCGGACCGATGTCGCCGGCCAGGTTCTCCAGGTCCCGTTTGGCGTCGTTGAGGACGTTGTATTCGATTTTCAGGCTGTCGGCCACGAGTGGTCCTCCCAGTCTCGACTCCGGTCAGTTGGACCACGCCGCACGCGCCCCGCCGGTTCACCGCAGACGGCGGCTGTAACCCAGATCACGTGAACCGCAGCGGCCGCTGTGGCGTGGTCAGTTGGGGAGTGACCGCCCCGAGCCCGTCAGCTTCCGGGAGGAACCCGTATGCCGCGCCCGACCGACTGGAACGCGATCGGGCTGGACAGTGACCCCACGCCCGGCGATCCCGACCAGATCCGGACGCTGTCCACCGAGCTCAACCACCTGGGTTCCGAGGCCCGCCGCATCAGCACGGCGATCGACGCGGTCATGAACACCGCCGGGGACAGCGTCTTCGTCGGCGAGGCCGCCGACGCCCTGCGCGGCAAGGTCAACGACAGGCTGCGCGGGCACATCGAGGACGTTGCGCAGTCCTTCGAGAGCGCGGCGACCGCGCTGACCACCTGGGCGGACAAACTCGTCGACCTCCAGTCCCGTGCCGACGGCGCGCTCAAC
This sequence comes from Streptomyces sp. NPDC001714, assembly GCF_042892755.1. Lineage (NCBI taxonomy): Bacteria > Bacillati > Actinomycetota > Actinomycetes > Kitasatosporales > Streptomycetaceae > Streptomyces > Streptomyces sp. NPDC001714. Next base: position 742,235 of record NZ_JBIAUL010000002.1, on the reverse strand, counting down.
TCGGGCCGTGGGCTGTCCGAGGACGATCCCAACCGGGAGACGTACGCCTCGACGGCCCGGCAGGCCGGCACCGAGCACGGCGAGGGCGCCGCCGCGGCGGCGAACAGCATCTCGAGTGTCTCCGACATCCAGCTGCCGATCTCCAAGTGCCAGATCTTCTGGGAGGCGTTCCAGTGGCTGGCGATCATCCTGATCGTGCCGGCGCTGATCTTCGGCGGCCCGATCGCGCTGCTCGCGCTCGGCGTCAACCTGACCCTGTTCATCAAGACGATCGTCGACTTCGCCAACGGCAACGCCAGCTTCCTCGACCTCTTCCTGGCCGGCCTCGGCATCCTGGCGCCCACCACCAAGGCGCTGCCGATCTTCCAGATCATCAAGAGCGTCGGTACGACGGCCTTCGCGAAGGGCTTCGCCAACATCGCGCGGGGCACCTTCCAGGCCCTGCGCAACCTGTTCACCAACGGCTTCCGCCCCACCACCCTGCTGCTCGGGCTCAAGGACCTGGTGCGGCTCGGCAGCACCTGGGTCTACAAGGGCGGACTGTGGGTGCTGGACGGCATCCACAACCTGCCCAACATCATCAGCCACGGCGTCAACTCCGTCAGCCTGACGGTCGTGCAGGGCTTCAAGGCGATCCCCGGCTTCGTGCGCGGGCTGCCCGAGACCCTCTCCCGGGGCTGGCAGGCCACCAAGGACTGGGTGGGCCAGGAGTTCGGCGGCACCAAGTGGCTGCGCATCTTCCTGCCGGTGGACGCGGCGGAGATCGGGGAGTACGGCTTCGCGCGCGCCCTGCGGATCGGTCTCTTCGACCGCGGTGTGCTCGGGCAGCACGTCTTCGGCGCCCCGATCACCAGCAGTATCGGCCGTACGATCAGCTCGGTCCCGGTGGACCCGCGCACCGTCGACGCCCTGGTCGACATGCCCCGCATCCAGCTGAACGAGGTGCGGTTCGGGGCGGGTTCGGGGCAGAGCAGCATCCGCAACCTCGATCTGAACATCCCGAGCACACATCTCGACGTCACCTCGACGCTGCGGCCGCCGTCGCTGAACCTGGGTGACGTCGGCGCGATCGCCCACCGCGGCAACTTCGGCGTGCACGCGGCGCGCACGGTGGACGCGCTGGTCGACATGCCCCACGTACAGCTCGGCACCGTGCGCGTGGAGAACTTCGGCGCGCTGGGCGGGCATGCGGAGCTCGGGGTGAGCGCCGGCGCCACGCCGACCATCACCACCGCGTCCGGCCTGCACGTGCCCGCCTCGGCCGGTGTCCCCGGCGCCACCCACGGCATCACCGAAACGCCGGTGGCGGCCGTCTCCGGGGGCGCCCACACCACGCTCACCGGGCTGCCCCCGGCGCCGGCGAACCTCACCTCCCACGCCGAGGTGCTGCTGCCGGGCGGCGCGCACAACGCCACCCATGCGCCGGGCAGCACCGTCCTCACCGGCACCCACTCCACGCCGCCGCCGGTCGCGGCCACGCTCGGCGACCTGTCGACCGGCAACCCGTCCGCGGGCACCCTGCACTCGGCGTTCACCGGCACCCCGGGCGTGGGCACCGTGCACGCGCCGGGCACCCCCGGCATCGGCGCCGCCCACACCACGCTGACCGGCACTCCGGGCACGAACATCGCCCACACCGCGCTCGACTCGGCCCCGGCGCCCGGTTCCCCGCACGACGTGACCGCGCCGCACAGCCTGCTCACCGGCCCCACGACCGTCGCGCACCCTTCCCCGACCGCCATCGGGCACGGCGGGCCGGGCAGCGTCGACGCCGGGGTCTCGGCCTTCGACCTGCTGGCCGGCACCCGCCACAACACCCCGCACTCCCCCGTGGCGCCGGGCACCGGCGACGCCCTCGCCGAGCGCACCACCAGCGCCCTCAACGCCCACCAGACCCGCCTCCACCTCGACGAGCTCGTCCACCAGCCGGGCTCGCCGCGGCCCGACTCCCCGGCGGAGCGGGTGCCGCACGGCTCGCCGTCCCCGACGCCCGGGACGCCGGACCGGCTCACGATCAGCCCGGCCACCCCGGACCGGCTGACGACGAGCCCGGCGAACCCCATCACCGGCGACCGGTTCACGGTCAACGCCGGCACGCACGAGCCTTCTCCCCCGCCCGTCACCTCCGGGCACCCGGGTCCCGGCGGCGACCACAGCCGCTCGGCCCTCGACCTCGTCGACACGGGCCGCAGCGCCCGCACCACCGACAGCCCCGCCTTCGCCGGCACCCCGGCCCACATGGACGCCGACAAGGGCCTCGCCGGCTCGGCCACCGGCACGTCCGGGCACGCCCCGGAGCACCTGCCGGAGCAGGGCGCCGCGTCCACGTCCTCGGCCTCCGCCGACAAGTACAAGCTGCAGTTCGACGAGTCCGCCCTCGGCCATACCGTGCACGACTTCGACGGGGTCAAGGTCGTCACCGACAGGACGGGCGCCCCCTACCTGGGCGGGGCGAGCGTCGACTTCGTGAACACGGCCGAGAAGCAGGGCTTCACGATCGACATGCCGTCCGGCCACGGCGGCGACGCCTTCGACGCCGCGCCCGCCGCCCACTCCGACGGCTTCGACGAACTCCTCAAGGACCCCGACGTCGTCAGGGTGCCCGGCAACCACCAGCTCGCGGTCAAGGCACCGCGTCGCGGCACGCCCGAACTCCACGGCGGGGCGGTCGAATCGGGCCTGTACACGGTGGAGAAGCAGGGCACGGGCTTCGTCGTACGGCAGCTGGACGCCGTCGGCGGCACCGTCGTGCACAGCTGGACGTTCAAGCGGCTGGGCGGCATCCGCCTCGCCGAGCAGACCGTGCGGTTGGGCGACGGCCCGTTCAGCGGGGTGAGCGTCAGGTTCACGGACAGGTCCGTGGACTCCGTGAGCGACGGCGCCGGCACCTGGCCGGCGAAGCTGGGCGGCGAGGACGAGATCGTCGTCGCCTCCGCCTCCGGCAGCCACGTCTACAGCCGCTCCACCGGCGACCTGCTGCGCACGTCCACCCCGGACGTCGCCCTGCCCCCGCACCCGGCCGGACTCACCGGCCCGGCCGCCGACAGCTGGGACGCCGCCGCCCACGCGGCCCGCGGGCACATGGGCAAGGCCGCCACTGACAAGGAGACCAAACTCTTCATGCAGGGCGTCATCGGCGGCGCCTTCACCTCGAAGAAGGGGTACGGCGGGTTCGTCAACCCCACTGCCCTGGAGGCCAATCCTGGTCTGGTCGGCAAGGTCAAGCAGTTCAACAAGATCGCCGGCGACCTGATGTTCGAGGGCCCCAACCAGCGCATGACGGTGTGGCGGGGCGTGTCCATGGACCCGCGGGCCGCCCAGGCCGACGTGTTCGTGGAGCGGCTGCCGGCCTCGTCCTCCAACAACCGCGCCTTCCAGGCGGAGTGGGCGAAGAACGGCGTCAACAGCAACCGCGTCGTCTTCGAGATCGACGTTCCCGCCGACCACGGCAAGCTCGCCATGGCCTACCCGCCGGGATACGAGAAGGCCGCCGACGACGCCCTCGCGCTCAACCAGGACCAGTGGGAGGTCACCCTCTCGCCGACCCGGCTTCACCGCACCGGCCCGGCCCGTGTCGAGGACGGCATCACCGTCATCCCGGTACGGGCCGAGCAGATCCCCGAGGCACAGCTCGACACGCTCATCAAGGAGAAGTGGTCCGGGCTGCCCTCGGGCGAGGCGTTCGAGGACTTCGGCCGCGCCTTCGGGCAGGACGCGATGCGCCGCTGGGAGGGGCTCGGCGACGTACTCGTACGGGAGGGCGGTGACGGCCCGAACGTGAAGACGTTCACCGTCGGGCGGCCCGGCTACGCGGACGAGATGACCATCACCGTCACCCACAAGGTGGACGACAACGCGGTCTCCGTCACGATCACCGGCGGCGACCGCACCTTCACCAGGGAGTGGAGCGGCACCGGCTTCAACGACCTCGCCGCCGACCTGCGCGGCCACGTCCTCCACAACAACGAACTGCTCAGCTCCCTGCCCACGCCGACGTCGTGGGGGAAGGAACTGCCGAGCCCGGCCCACCCCACCACCCACACGGACACGACCGTCCCGAGCCCGACCCGGGGCACGCCCGACACGGAGACGGCCCTGCCGGGGGCCACCCACACCACGCCCGGCACGGAAACGGCCCTACCGGGGGCCACCCACACCACGCCAGACCCGGAAACGGCCGTACCGGGCACGGCGCACGGGACCCCCGACACGGCGCCCGCGCCGCGGCCGGACACCCCGCGTGCCGGTGGTGGCCAGGAGCTGCCGGGTCGGGGAAGGCGGCTCACCCCGGCCCAGATCGAGGAGGCCTGGTTCCGTGACGGACAGCGCGTCGACGCGTTGTTCGGTCACGCGGACGACCCGTTGCGGCAGGCCCGCCGCGACGCCTGGCGGGACCACGTCCAGGCACGGTACGACCTGGGGCGGGCCGAGGAGGGCCTGCTGCCGCACGCCGGCCCCGCTGGGAACTCCAACGGGCCCACCGTCGCCGAGATCCGCGCCCGCGACAGGTTCGACACCGCCCGGCAGCAGTACGACGCCACCCACACCCGTCTCACCGACCTCGGCGTCAACCCGGTGCGGATGGAGGCCGACCTCTCCGCCCTGCGGCAGCTCAGTCTGAAGGAGCGGCCCCGCGCGCTCGGCGGCACGACCCTGCCCTCCGACAGTGCGACTCCCCCGCCCGCCCACTCCGCTCCGGCCCTCCACAGTGAGACGGAGGCGGCCGCCGCGCTGACGCCTCCGCAACAGCTGGCCAAGTCCCTCGGCGAGCACAGCGAGGCCCAGCGCGGCGTGCAGCAGGCCGAAAGCAAGCTCGCCAACGCCGACGCCGACCAGCGCCCGGCCATGCAGGAGGCCCTGGACAAGGCGAACGACGAGGCGTCCCGGATCGCGGTCCGCCTGGACGAGGACATGACGCAGGCGCTGACCGACGGCCGGCTCTCCCAGCGCGACCTCAACCTGCTGGTCGACCAGTTCGCCGGCGCCGGCGAGATCCAGCGGGCCCTGCGGTTCCAGGAACACGCCCTGAGTCTCGACGCCCAGGCCCGGCACGCGCCCGAGGCCGCCGACGCGGACCATTTCATCAAGACCGGCAGGGAGATCGAGGAGCAGTCGCTCGAACTGCGCGGGCTCACCCAGCGGCTGGAGGACCTGGTCAAGGCGGGCAAGAAGTCCCCGCAGGAACTCCAGGCCCTCGCCCGGACCCTCGACAAGGCGGCCGGCAACCTCGACGCCTCCCTCAAGGGTTTCGTCAAGGACGCCGCCGAGCTGGGCGGGGTCTACACCCTCCGCAACGAACACGCCCCCGTCTCCACCGTGGCCCACGAGCTCGCCAGGAAGGTCGACGACGCCGTCCAGGCCGCTGGGCCCGGCGACTCCATCGCCCTGAAGGGCTTCCACGGCACGGAGTTCTCGATCTCCCGCCTCCAGCGCGACATGCCGGAGATCGCCCGCCACCTCCGCAGCAACAAGGCGTACGCCGAGGTGCACACCGGAAACCAGTGGAAGGCCGAACTGCCCGGCTCGCAGGAGCAGTGGAAGCAGGTCTTCCCCGAGTTCGAGGACTTCGAGAAGCTCTCCGACGCGCAGAAGACGCACTTCGTGCAGGAGCTGTCCGAACGCAACATCACGCAGTTGCGCCGGGACGTCGGCGAGCTGCTGAGCAGCCTGCCGCCGGCGGAGCGCGCACAGTTCGAGAAGCTGCTGACCAGCCTGCAGAACCTGCCCTACCGCATCAAGCACGCGACTCCCGCCTACCACGCCATCGCCAACAGCGGTGTGATGTCCTCACAGGGCGACCTGACCCGACGGGGCATCAGGTTCCTCGCGTCCGGAAAGAGTACGGGGAAGAACACCACCAACCTCGGCAACGACGACTTCGTCTTCTTCCGGATGGAGGCCGGCGACAAACCGATGGCGACCCGGTACGGGCCGACCACACTCGTCTTCGACGCCAAGGTCCTTGAGGAGCGCGGCGGTTGGGTGTCGCTGCACGACCAGCTGCACCCGCTGGACCGCGAGACCATGCGTGACCTGAAGTTCGGCGACGACACCGTCCGCAGCGCCACGTACGACAAGGGCTTCGAGGACATGGGCAAGCGGGCCCGCTGGACGTACGAGTATCCGGGCGGCAGTGGCTCCCGCACGGTCTCCTTCGACCAGGAGGTCTTCCACGGCGCGCACGTCCAGGAGGCCCTCGCCCTGTCCGTGGTGCGCGAGGTGCACCTGATCGGCGGCGGGTTCAAGGACGACGTGCTCAGGCTCGCCGCCCAGGGCGAGGCCGGCGTGGAGCAGATGGGCGCGGTCGTCTCCAAGCTGTACCGGCCCGAGGCCAAGTTCGGTTCCGGGCTGCCGATCAACCCGTACTCCAGCCAGGTCGAATCCCGGTGGCCGAAGCCGCTCAAGGTCCACGACATGGAGGGCGACGGACGCTACCTCGCCGACGGCACGGTGGACCCGGCCGCGCGGGCCGCGGGCAAAGCGTTCGACGAGGCGTCCGACAAGGTGCGCCAGGCCGACAACGCCGTCGTCAGCGGCAACCAGAGTGCGCAGCGCTACAACCTCAGGAAGGCGCAGCCCCTGGCCGAACAGGCGGTCAAGCTGACGCAGCAGTTCCACGACATCGCCCAGGGCGCCCGCAAGGACATGGCGAAGGGGCTGCTCGACGAGCGGACGAAGCTGCTCGACAACATCAACGGACGTATCGACGCCCTGAAGCAGAAGCCCGACCCGAACGCGGTGAAGGCGCAGCCGAGGCCGGGCAAGAACCAGGGCGCCGGGACCTCCTCGTCGGCCGCCGCGTCGAACGGACCCAACCTGAACACGCTCCCGCAAGCGGCCGAGGACGCGCTCAAGGCCGTGCCGGGCATCTCCGAACAGATGAAGAAGATGGTCCGGGCACTCGCCAACTCGGACGGTTTCCGGTCCCTGCCGGACTCCAAGGTCGGCGCGCAGACCACCGCGGCCGTCGACTTGGGCAGGACCGCCTTCGACAAGGCGTTCAGGCACCTGTCCAAGGCGAAACTGGTCTACGGCGACGGCGCGGGCCTCCACTTCACGGAAGACGGCCGCCGGCTGTTCCTGCCGCCGAGCACCGACACCAAGACGGCGGCGCCGTCCGGGCCCGGTGCGACCGACGTCCACACGACCCCGGCCGACGCCCAACCCGAGCTCCCGCAGACCCAGTTGGGCCCCGACACCAAGGCCCCCGCGCTCACCGGCGACGGCCTCACGTCCCGCAGCCTGGACACCACCTCCCCGGCACCCCACGACCTCGGCACCGGATCACCGGCACCACACCACCTCGACACCAAGTCCCCGGCACCCCACGACCCCGACACCAAGTCCGCGGCACCGCACCACGCCGACACCGACACCGTGTCTCCGGCACCCCACGACCCCGACACCAAGTCCCCTGCGCCGCACGACCCCGACACGCAGGCGCCGGTACCGCACCGCCTCGGCTCCGAGACGGCCCCGCCGCCGGTCAAGGAGGGCGACACCATCGTTCCGCCTTCCATGAACCACGGCGACGCCACGCACCCCCTCGACGCGGAGACCGTGCCGCAGCACCTCTCCGACACCACCGCACCGCACCGTCCCGCTAAGACCGAGACGGAGACCTTCCAGCCGCACCCGCTCGACACCGGCGCGTCTCCGTCCCGGCTCACGGAGACCGACACGACCACACCGCACCTCGCCGACACCGAGACACGCACACCCCACCTCGCAGACACCGACACCACCCCGCCGCACCCCAAGGAGACCGACACCACCCCGCCCCACCCCGCCGAATCCGACACGGCCGCAACGCATCTCGACGACGCCCACCCGGCCGCCCCGCACCGCACCGGCGACGGCGACTTCGCCTCGATGCCCCCGCGAGACGACACACGGCTCGGCGGCGGCCGGTCCACACGGCCGCTCGGCGACGCCGTCCTCGACGACATGCTCGGGCCGCCCCGGCGGACCGGCGACACCACCGGGACGACGGCGGTGCCCGGCACCGCTCACCCGGCCGCGCCCGACCTCCTCGACCGGGCCGCCTTCCGCCGTGACACGTACCGGGAGAACGGCATCCGCGCCCGCTCGCAGATCCGGTACGTCGACCGTGCTCTCGACGCCTTCCACCGCGTCCCCGCCGACCAGCTGGCGCAGCGTGCCGAGGCCCTCGACAACCTGGAGGACGCCGCCCGGCGCTTCCTGCGGGACCGCCCGGGCTCGGTCCGCCGGGCCGGAGTGGAACGGCTGCTGAACCAGGTGCGGGCCGAGGCCAACGCCTACCGGCTGCTCGACGACTTCCGGCGGCTCGGCGGCGACGGGGACGGACTGGCCGGCCGCGTCCGTACCGCGCTCGCCGACGGCGGCACGACACCGCACACGCAGACCAGGCTCCAGACGGTGCTCGACGGCATGGACAGGTCCGCGCAGGCCCAGCGGCAGAACGACGCCCTGAGCCTGCTGGACGGCACCCCGCCGCTCCGGAACACCGGTGACACCACCCTCGCCGCACCGCCCCGGCTGGACGGCGACACGACCCCGGCGGCACCGGCCCGCGTCGACGGCGACACCATCTCCGCGGCACCCGCCCGACCCGACGGCGACACCACCCCCGCCGCACCGGCCCGCCCGGATCGCGGCAAGGGCCCGGCCGTACCCTCCCGGCAGCCCGGGGAGACGCCGTGGGCGGAGGATTCGGCGCGGTTCGACGAACTGCTGGGCGGCGACGGCCGGCCGTTCCGCGAGGCCTGGGTCGAGCTGTCGTCCGCCCGGGCCGAACTGAACCGGGTCGAGGATCTGCGCGCGGCGCCGGGCGGAGCCAGCACCTCACGGGGTGTCAGCGAGTACGACGTGCAGCTCAACCACGAACTGATCGCCGCTCAGGACCGGTTCCGCACCGCGTACACGAACCTGGAGGACCTCGGTATCCATCCGACCGAGATCGAGGCCCGGATCCAGGAGATCCAGATCGGGGCCACCCGGCGCGGCGCGACGCTCGGCGCGGGCAAGCACGACACGCTGCCCGACACCGCCCCGCCCGCGGTCAACCGGATCGATCTGAACAACTCGGGCGTGAGCGGGCCGAACGGCCTGACCATCGAGCGGAGCGTGGGCCAGGACCACGCGGTGACGCTGCGGGTGGTCGACCAGCAGTCGCACCCGGACCCGACGCGCACGGTCGTCGCCCGGCCGGACGGCGGTTTCGACGTCCGGCACACTCCGTCGGACACCGTCGACACCTACACCGCGAACGGCGACCGGACCGCCTACGACATGCCGCTGCGCGGTGCCGACGGCGGACCGACAGGACTGCGCCTGCACACCGACATCAACGGCCACGGCGCCCGCCAAACCCTGACGGTGCACGGCCCCGGAGCGGACCGGCTGACCGCCTTCCCGCTGCCCGGCGACGCCACGCGGGTCACCCATCTCGACACCGGCGTCACCCAGCGCGTGGACGCCGGGGGTCTCCGGCTCGACGAGGGCGTCCAGCTCACCGGCCGGGACGGTGTCCCCGCCGGGACCGACCGGGTGCTGGTCGGCGACGGCGCCGGCGTCCATGTCACAGATCTCGCGGGCAACCGGCTGGACCTGCGGGTGCAGGACCTGGGTGACGGGAACGGCGTCAGGGTCACCGACGAGACGACCGGGGTGTCCGTACGCCACGACGGCCGCGGGCGCCTCCAGGAGACCGGTGTCGCGCTGACCGACCCGCGGGGCACGCGCGGTCAGCGGTTCCTGGCCGACGACGGCACGGGCCGCTTCACGCTGACCGACACGTCCGGTGCCCGGCAGCCCCAGACGGTCACCGCGCTGCCCGGCGGCTCCGGCTTCCGGGTGACCGACGAGACGGGCGGCGCGACCAGCAGGTTCACGGCCGACGGCCGCTACCGGGACACCGGCCTGGCGCTGTTCGACCCGGCGGCGAACGCACGCGGCGGCCGGATCGTCGTACCGGACGGCGCGGGCGGTCACCGTCTCACCGACGCGGCGGGGCAGCCGCTGCACCAGCGGGTGGTCGCGGTCGGCGGCAACCGGCCGCGCACGATCGACGACGTCACCGGCGAGTCCGTGCTGTACGACGCCGAGGGCCGCCCGGTGAGCACCTCGACCGCGCTGGCCGACCCGGCCGGCGGGCAGCGAGGCGCGCGGTTCGCCGAGCCGGACGGCGCCGGCGGTCACCGTCTCACCGACGCCGACGGCAGCCGGCTGCCCGACATCGTCACCGCGCTCCCGAACAACGGCGGCTTCCGCACCCTCCACGACACCGGGCACCGCACCTTCGGGCCCAACGGCGACTTCGCGGGCGACGGGCTGCGGCTCACCGGACGGGACCGCGTACCGGCCGGGCATCTCGACCGGCCGCTCGGCGCGGCTCCCCGCTGGGTGGACGGCGCCTTCGCGGCGGACCCCGCGCATGCGGTCACCTTCGACGCGGCCGGCCGTATCGAGATCGCGCGCCCCGGCGGCGGCCGGCAGGTCTTCGACCAGCACACCGGCCGGTTGGTCCAGGAGACGGTCCCGCTGCCCGGCGGCGGTCACCGCACCACCCTGGCCGACGGGACGTTCACCCGGTACGACGCCCAAGGCGCCGTCACGGCCACCGGCACCCCGCTGCCCGCGGGCCACGGCGGACGCCTCCTCGTCACGGATCCGCCGACCGCGGCGCACCCCGCCTCCTGGCTGGAGGACGCGGCCGGCGGCAGGCTCGCGCACTGGGACGCCGCCCGGCGCCCCGACGGCACCACCCGGATCGTGTTCAACGACCGGACCAGCCCGCGGCACGGCGAGTTCGTGCACCTGGCCGCCGACGGCAGCGTGGTCCGGCAGGGGTTCAACGTGCTGGACAACGGGCGGCGGACGGACTACCGGTACGTCGTCGACCACGCCACGGGTACCTGGGAGCGGACCACCAGGTCCGGTGCGCCGGTGGCGGCCGGGTCCTTCCACCACGGCACCGCCGACCTGTCCGGCGCCGCGGGCGGCCACCTCAAGCTGCTCAGCTCGACCAAGAAGGAGGTGCCGGTCTTCGAGCGCCGGATGCTGCCCGGTGCCTCCGGTGACGTGGTCGACTCCTTCCGGCGTACCGACACGATCGACTTCGCCCGCACCAACCCCCGTACCCACTGGGTGCGCTGGGACGACACCGGCACTCCGGTCGGCACGGGCAGCCGGCACTACGACACGGCGGGCACCGGCTGGCGCGACACCGACGGCTGGGGCCGCACCGTGCGCGAATACCGCGACGGGCTGCAGAAGTTCGACGGCCGGACCGGCCACACCCTGGGCGTCGACAACGGCAACGGAGCCTGGACCTGGCACCGTTACGACGGCGACGGCAAGGTGATCGCCTCGGGTCCGCGGACCCGGGAGCGCATCGGCAGCGGCTGGACCGACCGCACCGCGGACGGCCGGATCGCCCAGCAGCAGTGGGGCATGGCCGAATGGCCCGAGCGAGCCGGCCAGTACCAGGAACACGCCATGAACCCGGCCGACGGCACCTTGCGCGCCACCTGGGAGCGGCACTCCCCGCACGGCAAGGAGGTCGGCAAGCACGAGGCCTTCGGCGACGGCTTCCTGACCACCGACCGCTGGCGCGAGCAGCGCCCGCCCACCTGGGTCCGCACCCGCTGGCTGGCCGGCGCCGAGCACGCCCGGCCGCCGTACGCCCATGTCCGGGGTGACGACACCTACCAGTTGTTCACGTGGACGAAGGAGGCGCGCGACGGCACCGCCACCTCCGGGGTGCGTTATGTCGGCATGGACGGCAGCGCTCTCGACCTGGCGGCCGACGGCAGCTTCGCGCGGTTCAGCGGCAAGCTGCACGACGGCACGTCCCTGAAGGTCGGCGATCACGCGGCGCGCCCCGGCCACGCCCCGGCCCATGCGACCGACCTCCCCTGGCAGGCCGGCGACCTCAGGGGCTACCGCCAACCGCTCACGAACGACCCGCAGGGCAGGCTCTGGCAGGATGTCTACCAGGACGCCGGAGGCGTCACCCGGACCGCCCGCGAGGGCCGCCCGGGCGGCGTCGTGCGGGAGTTCACCGGTGACCGCACCTGGGTGGACCGGGACCCGCACGGCAACCTCGTCGGGCAGAGCCACGCCAACCCTGACGGCACCGCCGGACGGGTGATCCAGGGCTCCGGCCGCGCCGACTCGGGCCGCTGGACCTGGCGTGAGCTGGACGCCCAGGGCGCCGAACTCGGCAGCGGCCGACGGGAGTTCTTCCGTGGCTCCAACGACTCGCGGCTGCCCTGGGACGACTCCTACCGGGACTACGACGGCAACGGGAACCTGGTCCGCGAGCGCCGGATGCTGGACTCGGGCCGGTACGTCGACGCCTGGCGGGACAACCAGGGCACCTGGCGCGTCAGCACCCATGAACGCAACGGCACGCCCATCGCCGTGGGCAACGGCGAGCAGGTGCGCCGCTGGTGGAACGGCCGTACCTGGCAGGACCGATGGACGGACGGCGCCCGCCACTTCCGTGACGAGCTGCGCGTGCCCGGCCAGGCCGCGCCCACCGTCCTGCGCGAGACCCCGCTGCACAACGGCGGACCGCTGCGGGTGCGGGCGTACAGCACGACCGTCACGCAGAACACCCCGGCCGGCTCGGTCTGGAAGGAGTTCGACCACGGCGGCGTGGTGCGGGAGCGCAAGGCGGACGGCGGCGGGTTCCTGGAGACCGACGCCTGGCGCGGCCAGTGGAACCGTTACAACAGGAACGGCGACCTGATCGCGCAGCGCACCGACAGCGGCCTGGTGTTCGAGCGGGACACCTTCAACACCTGGCGGCTGGTCGGCAACGAGTACGACTTCCGCGGCGCGCTCACCGAGATCCGCGGCTGGGGCCGTACCACCCGTGAGGCCCAGCGCATGCCGTGGTCGGGCACGCTCGTGCCGGACGGCAACGCGGCGCTGCGCGAGGCGCGTTACGAGCCGTACTGGCAGTCCGTGGCCAAGAAGGCGGCGCTGGAGTTCGGTCAGGAGTTCATCCTGGAGTTCGGTGCGAACCTCGCCGTCAACGGGATCGTGGCCGCCGTCCAGAACAAGCCGTTCACCGGCAAGGACGCACTGAAGTCGTTCGCCAACGCGGCGGTCGGCGCGACCATCAAGACCGGTCTGAGCACCGCGGTGCACGAGAACCGGGCCCTCGGGTTCGAGAAGCTGGGCCAGTTCAAGGCGGGCATCGCCAACATCGACGGCGGCAAGCCGTGGACCCGGCGTCCGCTCAACCACGACAAGACCTGGGTCAACGAGTGGGCGGGCAACGAGACGCCGACCCGCTGGCGGGGCGGTATGTACGACTTCTCGTTCGGCGTGCTGAGCAGTGCGCTGTCCGGCTGGGTCAACGGCAGCATGAACGCGGCCGTGTGGGGGGTGACCAATGCCGACGGGCAGACCGTGAAACTGCACGGCGGGGACGCGGTCTGGGAGGGCGGGATCAACGCGGCCGCCTCGGTCACCACGGCGGCCACCACCGGACTCGTCAAGAACGTCTTCGTGATGAGTGCGGGCAGCCGGCTCTTCCACCGCCAGGGCTTCGCCGACTTCTGGATCCAGCTACCCTTCAAGATCTTCGAGAAGACGATCCAGTCGCTGTACCTGACCAGTACGTATCGTGCGAGCATCAACCCGACGTACTACCAGGCACCGTGACCGGGCAGCGGCGATCACCGAGGACTGAGGAACGTAGATGACCACCCGTCACATCGTGGCGCCCAAGGGTCAGGGCGGCCGGGGCGCGTACCGCACCATCGGCGAGGCGATACGCGCTGCCTCGCCCGGCGACCTGGTGGTGATCGCCCCCGGCACCTGGACCGAGAACCTGGTCCTGGACCGTGCCGTCGTGCTCACGGCGGAGCACGGCCGGGGCAGCGTGGTGATCGCGGCGCCGCCCGGTGAGGCGCCCGCGGTCGCCGTGGACGCGCCGGACTGCGCCCTGCACAACATCACCGTGTGGGGCTCCGACGCGGGCCTGCCCGCCGTGAGCGTGTCGCCGGGCGCCGGGCTGGTCCTGGAGGAGTGCTCGGTGGAAGGCGGCCGCGTCCAGGTGAAGGGCCCCGACGACGAGGAGGGCGGTACGACGGCCGTCGTACTGCGCCGCTGCCGTCTGGAGGGGGCCAGGCTGGCCGGTCTGCACCTGGCGGGCGGTGTGCGCGCCCGTCTGGAGGACACGGCCGTGACGGGTGTCGACGGTACGGGCGTGGTGCTGTCCGGCACGGCGAGCCTGGACGCCGTACGGCTGCGGCTCGAGCGCACCACCGGGTCCGGGGTGCGGCTGCGGGGCCGGTCCCGGCTGCGGCTGACCGACTCGGTACTGGCCGGAAGCGGTCGTGCGGGGCTGCTGCTCGAGGACGCCACGGAGGCCTTGGCCGGGGAGTCGCGTATCGAGACGCCGGGGGCGGCGGGGGTGCATCTGACCGGTTCGGCGCGGGCCGAGCTGACCGACTGCCGGATCCGCGGAGCGGCCGCCAGCGGGCTGGTCGTGCAGGAGACCGCGCGGCTCAGCGCGTCGGGCTGTTCCGTGGCCGACGCGGGGGCCAACGGGCTCCTGGTGACTGGCTCGGCCGAGGCGGAGCTGGCCGACTGCCGGATCGACCGGAGCACCTTCAGCGCGGTCCACCTGGCCGGCACGGCCGTCGGGCGCCTCGCCGACTGCCGGGTGCGGGGCGGCTCCGAGCACGGGGTGCACGCCACGGGCGAGGCCCGGATCGAACTGACCGACTGCGGGATCACCGACGTCGCCATGACCGGGGTCAGCGTCCTGGAGCGGGCGATGGCCACGCTCACCGGCTGCCGGGTCGCCGGGGCCACGGCCGGGATCGGCATCGGCTCGCCGGCGGGCAGCACGGTCGCGGACACCACGGTGACCGGGACGAAGGAAATCGGTGTGCAAGTCGCCAAGGGAGCGGCCGTCTCCCTCGCCGGGATCCGGATCAGCGGCGCCGGGGCGGCCGGGCTGGTGGTCGACGAAGGCGCCGAGGCGACGGTGACCGGCGGCCGGGTCGAGGACTGCGCGGGCTCCGGCGCGGTCGTGTGGACCGGCGCCAGGCCTGAGGTGACCGGGCTGCACATCGACCGGCCGGGCAAGAACGGGGTGTTCCTGGCCGAGGGCGCGGGCGGCACGTTCACCTCGCTCGACGTCACCCGCGCGGGTTTCCCGGCCCTGCATGTCGCCAAGGGCGCCGACCCCGTCTTCCGGCACTGCCGCATCCGGGACTGCGCGGAGGCGCTGGGCACCGACGAGGGCGCCACACCGGTCCTCGAGGACTGTACGGCCGACGGCACCCCGCTGACCTTCGGCACCCCGGCCGCGGCCCCCGTGAACGGCAGACCCGGTGCCGCCCCCTCCTCCGCCGCCACGGCCAAGGCCGCCGACGACTCCGGCGAGCCGGAGGAGGAGAACCTGGAGGACCTGCTCGGCGAACTCCACGAACTGGTCGGCCTGGACCGCGTGAAGCAGGACGTCGGCTCCCTGGTCAAGCTCATGCAGACGGTCCGCCGCCGCGAGGAGGCCGGACTGCCGGCCCCGCCGCTCAGCCGCCACCTGGTGTTCGCAGGCAACCCCGGCACCGGCAAGACCACGGTCGCCCGCCTCTACGGCCGCCTGCTCAAGGCCCTCGGCCTGCTCCGCCGGGGCCATCTGATCGAGGTCGACCGCACCGCGCTCGTGGGCGAGTACGTCGGCCACACCGGCCCGAAGACCACGGCCGCCTTCAACCGGGCGCTCGGCGGTGTCCTCTTCATCGACGAGGCCTACTCCCTGGCCCCGGCCTTCGCCGGCAACGACTTCGGCACCGAGGCCGTGGCGACCCTGGTGAAGCTGATGGAGGACCACCGCGACGACGTGGTGGTCATCGCCGCCGGCTACCCCGGTGACATGCACCGCTTCATCGGCTCCAACCCCGGCCTCGCCTCCCGGTTCGGCCGCACCCTGCTCTTCGAGGACTACGAGCCGGGCGAGCTGGTGTCGATCGTCGAGTTCCAGGCGGGGCAGCACCGCTACGAGCTGACTCCCACGGCCCGGACCGAGCTCTTCTCCCTCTTCCAGGCCATGCCGCGAGGCGAGGGCTTCGGCAACGGCCGCTCGGCCCGCCAGATCTTCCAGGAGATGACCGAGCGCCAGGCCCAGCGCGTCGCCGAGCTCACCGCCCCGACGGCGGAACAGCTGATCAGCCTGGAGGCCCAGGACCTGCCCCACCCGGCCGTGCGCTGACGGCACGCTTCGTTCCGTACAATTTGAGGCCGAACGACCGTGCGGCGCCGGCCGCCGCACGGTCCTGGCGAAGGTCGCGAAGGAGTCACCCGTGCCCGGTCATCGTTCCATCACCGAAGCGGAGAAGCTCGCCTCGGCGAAGCTCGGCGGGATCCCGATCCGCCGGGACCAGATGGCGGCCGTCGCGAACATCCACCGGGCCGCCTCCGCCGTGCGCCAGCACCTGGAGAACTCCGTGCTGCGCGGCTCGGACCTCACCTGGACGGCGTTCGTGGTGCTGTGGGTCGTCTGGGTGTGGGGCGAGTCGGAGACCCGGCACGTGGCGGAGGAGGCCGGGATCTCCAAGGGCACGCTCACCGGCGTGGCCCGGACCCTGGAGTCGCGTGGCCTGCTCGGCCGTACCGGGCATCCGGACGACGGCCGCCTGGTGCTGCTCAGCCTCACCGAGAAGGGCGAGGAGCTGATGCAGCGGGTGTTCCCGGAGTTCAACGCGGAGGAGGCCTTCGTGACCTCCGGGCTCAGCGACGCCGAGTGCCGGACCCTCGCGGAGCTGCTGCGGCGGGTCGTGCTCCAGGTCGAGGAGCACGGCGAGGAGCGGCGGCGGGAGCTGCTCGGCGGCGCCGAGCCCGCGCCGCGCCGCAGCGGGCGGCGCCCGAAGGCCTGATCAGGCGGCCGCCCGTACCAGTGCATCGAACAGGCGCTGCTGCACCGGGTCCTCGTGCGCGGTGTCCTCGGGATGCCACTGCACGGCGGTGAACCAGCCCGGGGCATCGGCGAGTTCGAGACCTTCGACCGTGGCCGGCAACGAGACCACCCGCCACACCATCACCCATTCGATGCTGGCCCTCCTCCAGCATCCCGAGCAGCTGGCCCGGCTCAGGGACGACCCGTCGCTGATCCCGACCGCGGTGGAGGAGTTCCTGCGCTGGGCCTCCCCCGTCTACCACTTCCGCCGTACCGCGACCCGGGACGTCGAGCTCGGCGGCAAGCGGATCAGGGAGGGCGACAAGGTGGTCATGTGGTACGCCTCCGGCAACCGCGACGAGGAGGTCTTCGGCAACCCGTACGACTTCGACGTGGCCCGGCAGGACAACGACCACGTGACCTTCGGCAAGGGCAGCCCGCACCTGTGCCTGGGGAACCTGCTCGCGCGCACCGAGATCCGGATCATGTTCGAGGAGCTGATCCCGCGACTGGCCGGCATCCGGCTGGCCGGCGAGGTGCCGCGGGTGCGCTCGAACTTCGTGAACGGCGTCAAGAGGCTGCCGGTGGAGGTGACGCTCGCCTGACCGGCCCGGGCAGAGCCCGGTCAGAGCGCTGCGGCCCAGGCGTCGACCGTCGTGACCTCCGCCTGCTTCGGGAACACCTTCTCCGTGAGCACCCGGTGCACCTCCGGGTCGGAGTCGAGGCAGCCGTCGGAGAGCACGGTGAGCTCGAAGTCGAGGTCGGCGGCCTGGCGCAGGGTGGACAGCACGACGCCGCTGGTGGCGATGCCGGTGAGGACGAGGTGATCGATCCCGCCGGCCCGCAGCAGCATGTCGAGGTCGCTGCCGGCGAAGGCGCTGACCCGCCGCTTGGTCACCACCGGCTCACCGGGCGCGGGCGCCACGTCCGGGTGGACCTGCGTGGACCGGTCGTCGCCGGCCGGCCGTGGCGCGGCGCCCACGAGGCCGCGGAACATCTTGTTGCGGGCGCTGACCTCCGGGTATCCGGGACGGAAGCCGACGACCACGTAGATCACCGGGACACCGCCGGCCCGGGCGGCCTCGATCGCCTTGCCCAGACGTGGCAGGTACTCGGCGTCGGGAAAGCGGTCGACGACGACCTGCTGGACATCCATGACGAGGAGGGCTTGCTGAGGCACCGTCTCTGTTCCTTCCACGCGGCCCCGTTAGTCATCAAGCGATTACTTGGCAACGTAGACCGGCTGCGGGATCATGTCAACGCATGATTACTTGGTGGCGGATCCTCGGTCCGCCGAAGGGGCCGGTGTGGCGTGAGGGAGAGGAGCCGCTGTGTCATCGGACGACGTGACCGAACAGGCCGCCGACGGGCCTCGGCGCCGGGACGCGGCGGCGACCCGGCAGGCCCTGCTGCTCGCCGCCCGCGCACGGTTCACACAGCTGGGCTACGACCGTACGACGCTGCGGGACGTCGCCGCGGACGCCGGAGTCAATCTGGCGCTCATCAAGCGGTACTTCGGCTCCAAGGAAGGCCTGTTCAAGGCGGCGCTGGCGTCAGCGCCCCGGTTCCTGGGCGATGACGAGGAGTTCCCGCGCGACCGGGCCGCCCTGGCCGAGGCGCTGAGCCGGCAGCTGGCGGCCGGGGCGTGGGCGGAGTTCGGCGAGCATCCGGTGCTGATGCTGCTGCGGGACTCCGGGGACGCGCAGGTGGCGGAGCTCCGCCGGAACGCCCTCGCGGAGTTCGGCCGGCAGGTGCTCGAAGCGTCGGGTGCCTCGTCGGCCCCCGACGCCCTGCTGCGGGCGGACCTCCTGGTCGCCCTGGGGGTCGGGGTCGCCGTCGTACGCTCCGCCGTGGGCCTGCGGCCCCTGGCCGACGCGACACCCGAAGACCTCCTGGGCCCCCTCCACGACATCGTGGAGGGGCTGCTCGGACCACCGCCTGCGTGAGCAGCCCTGCTCGGACGGGTCACTCCGGCCAGGCGGAGTCTCTGCAACGTCCGGGCGGCCAGTCGCAGTTCTCCACGACCATCACACACCACCGGCCCGCAGCGACCTGCTGCGCGCCCTGATCGCGTCCGTGCTCGCCGATCCGACCGCCGACCACAGCCTGCCCGCCATGGCCGCGTCCGCGGCCGTCAGCCCCCGGCATCTGACCCGGCTGTTCACCGCCGAGCTGGGCACCACACCCGCACGCTGGGTCGAGCGGGTCCGCCTGGACCGTGCCCAGCAACTGCTCCTGGAGGGCCACAGCGTGACCGCGGCCGCACAGCACAGCGGCCCGGGCACCGACGAGACCCTGCGCCGTGCCTTCGCCCGCCACCTGGGCACCACCCCGACCCACTACCGCAGACGGTTCACCACCACCGGCCCCTCGGACTGAACGGGGGTACGGCAGCGCCCCGTAGTGGCGCTGGGGGTACCCCCGGCCGAAGGCCGGGGGAGGAACTGCGCGACATGCCACGACGGCGCCGCATCCGGCAGACGGCAGATCGCGGCAGTCCCGGCGGAACGCTCAGCCCGGACGCGTCCGGCCCGGACCGGACGGGACCGGCTAGGGAACCAGCACCAGCCGTCCGCGCACCCCGCCCGCCGCGAGGCGGGCATGAGCCTTGGCGGCATCGTCCAGGGAGAACGTCTCGGCCACCCGGAGCGTCAGCACGCCCTCGTCCACGAGTGCCGCCAGCTCCGCCAGGCGTGCCCCGTCCGCGGTCACGGCGACGGCGGCCGTCCGCACCCCGCGCACCGGCGCCGGCTCGCCTCCGGGCCGGACCCCGACGTAGCCGCCCCCGTCACGCGCCCACTCCAGGGCCGTCTCACCGAGAACCGCGGCGTCCAGTACCGCGTCGAAGCTCCCGGCCTCGACGGCGCCCGCCGTGAAGTGCGCTGCCCCCAGCGACCGTACGAGCTCCTCGTCGGCCTCGCGGGCCAGTGCGGTCACCGATATCCCCCGGTGGGCGGCCAGTTGGACGGCGAAGCCGCCGACCGCGCCCGCCGCACCGGTCACCAGGAGGGACTGCCCCTCGGTCAACTCCAGCAGGTCCAGGGCCCCTACGGCGGTCAGCCCGTTCAGCGGCAGCGTCGCCGCGTGCACGGCGTCCACCGTGGCCGGCGCCGTGGCCACCGCGTCCGCCTCCACCACGACGTACTCGGCGTGCGTGCCGAGCGGCCGCACCATGCCGGGGTCCAGCGCCACCACCTGGTCGCCGACGGCCCAGGCGGTGGCGACGCCGGTCGCGTCCACGGTCCCGGCGACGTCCCAGCCGAGCCCGATCCGCTTGCCCGCACCGCCGAAGAAGCCGCCCCGCACCCCTTCGACCGCGGGGTTCAGTGCGGCCGCCGCGACCTTGATCCGCACCTGGCGCGGCCCGGGCTCGGGCCGCTCGGTCTCCACGACCTCCACGACCTCGGGCCCGCCGAAGGTGTTCACCACTGCTGCACGCATGACGACCTGCTCCCTCTACGACCTGCTTGCCTCGGTCTCTCCTCAGCTGTTCGCAACCCTAGGAAGAGCTACTATCTTCTGGTAAGTAGTTACCTGAAGGTGCCTAGGTCCCCGAGAGGTGAGCGATGCCGACCACGACAGCGGCCCAGCGGCGCGAGCAGGCGCGCGTGGAGTACGACGCGTTCATCCGGGCCTGCCCGACCAACCAGCTCCTCGACCGGATCAGCGACAAGTGGGTGAGCCTGGTCGTGTGCGCGCTGTCCCCCGGCCCGATGCGCTACAGCGAGCTCGCCCGCAAGATCGCCGGTGTCAGCCCGAAGATGCTCACCCAGACCCTGCGCTCCCTGGAACGCGACGGCATTCTCGCCCGCACGGTGACCCCGTCCGTGCCCGTCCGCGTGGACTACGAACTCACCCCGCTCGGTCTCAGCCTCTCGCTGCTGCTGGCGGGCGTGAAGGACTGGGCGGAGACCCACATCGAGGAGGTCCACGAGGCGCGCGAGCGCTACGACGCGGAGACCGGGAGTCAGAACTCGCGCGGATAGACGCGTGCGGTCTTCGTACACAGGACGCAGTCCCTCGAGTGCGGCGCTCGAGGGAGCGTGACGCTTTGCGGGGGCCCCATTGGGTCGTGCCGCACTTCCCGGGCAGCGCCGGACTCGCCGTCCCGCACGTCGAACCGATGGCGAACACCGTCCCGCCCTGGACCGGATGCACCGCCGTCTGCGCATCGCCCCGGACGCACATGACCGCGTCGTCGGCCCGCAGCCCAAACGGATCGCCGTCGACGGGTCGCGTTCGCCCTCGGCCGCGCTGACTCCGCGGCCGAAAAGCGGTGTTCAGGCGCTCGAACGCGCCGCTCGCAACCGCCAGTTCAAGCCTTTGTTCTGATGCGCTCATGACATTGGCGACTCCCGGATGCCAATCTGCTCTCCGAAAGTTCACCGCCTGCTCACAGGTGTCTCACACAACTCCCTTGTCCGATCCCTGACTTGACCCGCACGGCGGCGAGGACCCGACCCCTCTTCGTGCCGTGCCGGCCACCCGCGCGCCGCCGGACGGCCTCACCAGGCCGACCCGCTCTCCCGGGCCCATCCGGCCCGACCACCCCACAGAAGGAGAACGCATGCTCCGGCAGGACCGTCATCACCGTCGCACCAGACACAGCGTGGCCCTGGCGCTGACAGCCGCGAGCGCCATGCTCGTGGCCGGGATCCAGAACGGGACCGCCGTGGCCGCATCCGGCGACCACGCCCCCGCCAAGATCCTGGCCACCCCCGACGCCGGCGCGGCCCCCGCCCCGCTCTCGCCGGCGAGGCGTACGGCAATGCTCAAGACCGCCGCCGCCGACGCCCCGGACACCGCGAGGACCCTCGGCCTCGGCGGCGCCGAGAAGCTGCTCGTGAAGGACGTGACGCAGGACGCCGACGGTACGACGCACACCCGCTACGAACGCACCTACGCGGGCCTGCCGGTCCTCGGCGGCGACCTGATCGTCCACGACAGCGGCGGCCGCCTCACGGTGTCACGCGCCACGAAGGCCGCCCTCGCGCTTCCGTCCACCAAGGCGAGGATCTCCTCGGCCACGGCGAAGGCGCAC
Organism: Streptomyces sp. NPDC001714; assembly: GCF_042892755.1. NCBI lineage: Bacteria > Bacillati > Actinomycetota > Actinomycetes > Kitasatosporales > Streptomycetaceae > Streptomyces > Streptomyces sp. NPDC001714. The sequence continues at coordinate 720,288 of NZ_JBIAUL010000002.1, read as the reverse complement.
GCGCTCACCACCGCCGCGAAGGCCGGCGCCGAGCGTCCCGCGCTCGACGGCAGCCCGCGTCTCGTCGTCTGGGCCGCCTCGGGCAAACCCGCCCTGGCCTGGGAGTCCGTGGTCGGCGGCGTCCAGGACGACGGCACCCCCAACGAACTCCACGTGATCACCGACGCGGACACCGGAAAGCAGCTGTTCCGGTACCAGGGCGTCGAAACCGGCACCGGCACCGGCCAGTTCAACGGGACCGTGCCCCTCAGCACCACGCTCTCCGGTACGACGTACCAGCTCGTCGACGGCGACCGCGCCGGACACCGCACCTACGACCTGAACCAGGGCACCTCCGGCACCGGCACGCTCTTCACCGACGACAACGATGTCTGGGGCGACGGCACTTCGGCCAACCGGCAGACCGCGGGCGTGGACGTCGCCTTCGGCGCGGCGGCGACCTGGGACTACTACAAGAACGTCTTCGGCCGCAACGGCATACGCAACGACGGCGTCGCCGCCTACAGCCGCGCCCACTACGGCAACAACTACGTCAACGCCTTCTGGCAGGACAGCTGCTTCTGCATGACGTACGGCGACGGTTCGGGCAACACCCATCCGCTCACCGCGCTCGACGTGGCCGCCCACGAGATGAGCCACGGCGTCACCGCGGCCACCGCGGGTCTCACCTACTCCGGCGAGTCGGGCGGTCTCAACGAGGCGACCTCCGACATCTTCGCCGCCGCCGTCGAGTTCTACGAGAACCTGCCGGCCGACGTCCCGGACTACCTGGTCGGCGAGAAGATCGACATCAACGGCAACGGCACCCCGCTGCGTTACATGGACAAGCCCTCCAAGGACGGTGCGTCCAGCGACTACTGGAGCTCCTCACTGGGCGGCCTCGACGTCCACTACTCCTCGGGGCCGGCCAACCACTTCTTCTACCTGCTCTCCGAGGGCAGCGGAGCGAAGACCGTGAACGGGGTCTCCTACGACAGCCCCACCTACGACGGCCAACCGGTGACGGGCATCGGCATCGGCAACGCCCAACGCGTCTGGTACCGGGCACTCACCACCTACATGACGTCCAGCACGAACTACGCGGGTGCCCGTACGGCCACGCTTCAGGCCGCGGCGGACCTGTTCGGCGCCTACAGCCCCTCCTACCTCGCCGTGGCCGACGCCTGGGCGGCGATCAACGTGGGCCATCGCGTCGCACTGGGCGTCAACGTGGCGCCGATCGCGGACCAGATCAGCGGCATCGGGCAGGCGGTGTCCCTGCAGACGGACGCGTACACCACCAACTCCGGCGCGGGCCTGACCTACACGGCGACCGGCCTGCCGGACGGTCTGACGATGAGTGACACGGGCCTGATCTCGGGCACCCCGACCACCCTCGGCACCAGCGACGTCACCGTCACGGTCGCCGACGACACCGGCGCGAGCAGCACCGTGAGCTTCTCCTGGGAGGTGGCCTACGTCTACGCCAACGCCACCCGCGTCGACATCCCCGACAACAGCACGGCCGTCGAGTCCCCGGTCACCGTCACCGACCGGACCGGGAACGCCTCGGCGACCACCCAGGTCTACGTGAAGATCATCCACACCTACCGGGGTGACCTGACGGTCGACCTGGTCGGACCCAACGGAACGGTCTACTCGCTCCTGAACCGCAGTGGCGGCTCCGCCGACAACGTCGACCAGACGTTCACCGTGGACGCCTCGGCGCAGCCCCTGAGCGGCACCTGGAAACTCCGGGTCCAGGACCACGCCGCGATCGACGTCGGCTACATCGAGCAGTGGCGGCTCATCCCCTGAGCCCCGCCGGTTCCTGACCCCGGCCCTGTCAGGACGTGCGGTGCCGTTGTCGCGGGACGTCCCCGTGGCCCGTGGCAACGGCTCCGCCCGGGTGCTGTCGGCACCCGTTCGGCGTAACGTGTGGGGGGAATGAACCGGTCGCGGGCCATGCGGTCCGATGTTGTCCGTCGGCCCGTTGGTCTCCGTGGCGTGCACCCGTATGAGTCAGGAGCGCATCGTGGGGACACCTGTTCGTCGGCGCACGTGCGGCGGCTCCGCCGCCCGGCGCACCACTGTTGGACTCGTCACCACCGTGCTCGCCGCCGGTGTGTGCACCGTGCCGGCCGCGGGAGCGCCCGGCCACCCCGTGTCGGCCGTCTCCGCCGCGAGCTGCGCCGACACGGTCTACGCGGGGATGACCCAGGCACAGCGCGTCGGCCAGCTGTTCATGGGCGGGGTCGCCGCCACCCGTCCGAGCACCACGGACCTGCAGACGCTGCGCACGTACCACGTCGGGTCCGTCATGCTCACCGGACGCAGCACCGCCGGGACCACCGCGACGAGGAAGGTGGTCGACGGGATCCGCACGCAGGCCGACACGGTCGGCGGGCACCGGGTCGGGCTGCTCGTGGCCACCGACCAGGAAGGCGGTCAGGTCCAGGTGCTCAGCGGCCCCGGCTTCTCCGTCATGCCGAACGCCCTGACCCAGGGCACGTGGAGCACGACCACCCTGCGCAGCCGCGCCGCGACCTGGGCGGGGCAGCTCAAGGCGGCGGGCCTGGACCTCAATCTGGCCCCGGTCGCCGATGTCGTGCCCGCCAGTCTCGGCACCCGTAACGCGCCCATCGGCCACTTCTACCGCGAGTACGGCCACACCCCCGCCGTCGTGACCTCGCACACCGGCGCCTTCGCCGCGGGCTTCCGCGCGGCCGGGGTGATGACCACGTTCAAGCACTTCCCCGGGCTGGGCAAGGTGATCGGCAACACCGACACCACCGCGAACGTCACCGACTCGGTGACCACCGCGACCAGTTCGAGCCTGCAGCCGTTCCAGAGCGGGATCAAGGCAGGTGCGCCGTTCGTGATGATCTCGTCGGCGAAGTACACGAAGATCGACTCGAAGCACATCGCCGCGTTCTCACCGACCGTCATCAACTCGCTGCTGCGCACCAAGTTCGGCTTCAAGGGAGTCGTCATCTCCGACGACCTCGGCCAGGCGGTCGCGGTACGGGCCTACACCCCGGCACAGCGGGCGGTGCAGTTCATCGGCGCCGGCGGGGACATGGTCCTCACGGTCAAGGCGTCGACCGTACCGGCGATGGTCCAGGGGGTGCAGGCCCAGATGGCGAAGGACGCCGCCTTCCGCGCCAAGGTCGCCGCCTCCGTGCACCGCATCCTCACGGCCAAGGCAGCCGCCGGCCGCCTCACCTGCAGCTGAGACCGGTTGCCCGGGCGCGCCGGATGCGTTCGGGCAGCGGTGTCCGGTAGTCGGGCAGCAGACGCAGGGCACGGAACGCGGACCTCAGGAACAGCCGCACGACGCGTTCGCGGCGGGGGCTGAGCCGGCCGATCCGGTGGAGCCGGCAGACCCGCTCGCCGGCGAGGTAGCGGGTCAGATCCCTGCCGAACGCCCGGAAGGGCGCGCGGAACCATCGCCCGGCGAAGTGGTCCATCATCGCGGTCGCCACGGCATGGCCGGCTTCCGTCGGCTCGTACGGGCGCGCGTCGTACTTCGCGGCGAACTCGGTCATCGCGTCCCAGTCCTCCGGGAAGTACGCGTCGGCCAGGGGGCCGGACTCGCGTTCCAGGAGGCGGAAGAGGGTCTGCGCCCAGCGGTGCCAGGCGGTCTTCATGGGTTCACTCGTGCCGGGCAGTCCCAGCGAGGTCTGCAGGCGGTCGCCGTAGGTCGCCAGCAGGACGAGCGGGTAGACGAAGTCGTCGGTGTCGTCGAAGTTGCCGGGCAGGTGCGGGGTGGCCCGGGCGATCGCCAGGTGGATGCGGTTGAGCCGGTCGGCGGCTTCCCGCCCCGCGTCGCTGGACAGGCCGTCCACCATCCAGGCCATCAGGAAGTGGTTGGCGTCCTGGTAGCGCCGCTCGGGTCTCGTCGTCAGCTTCGCCGTGTGCGCGAGGGTCGCGGCCGTGGCGCCGGGCTGCATCATGCGCATGGTGCCCGGGTAGAGCGTCATCGCCAGGGCGAACTCCGGGATTTTGTAACCGACATAGAGCGATATCATCCGCTCCCATTCGGTCTCGGGATCCAGCCCGGCGAGTTCGCGGTCCACCCACTTGTACCCACGACGCAACGTCCGTTCCCCTCAAGTCGAAGCCATGCGCCCCACCGCCCCGGCTTCGCCGGGAACATGGTGTCGCGCGGGCGGAAACTCCTCGGACAACAAGACGCAGAACACACGTTCACGGCTCCGTCCCACCCGGGAACGGCGTGAGGGCCCGGTCGCCGGGCCCTCGACGTCGCCGTACCGCTGCGAGGCGCCGGTGCCGCTCAGGCCGGATCGGGTCCCGACGTGTCCCGGCGGGAGACGGCCAGGTAGCCGACGAAGCAGGCGATGGCGGCCGTCCAGGCGAGGGTCACCGGTGCCAGTCCCAGGGCGAGCCCGCCCCGGCTGTGGCCGACCGCCATCCAGTCGGCGAGCGAGGCGCCGAGGGGGCGGGTGATGACGTAGGCCGTCCAGAAGGCGGCCACGGCGTTCAGGGCACCGCCGCGGTGGGCGATCGCGGGGAGGGAGATCGCGACGGCGAAGAGGACCACCGAACCGAGGTAGCCGAGGCCGGCGGTGGCGGTCAGGTCGCCGGCGGCGGTGCCGAGGGCGAAGGTGGCGAGGACGGCCGCCCAGTAGAAGGTCTCCCGGCGGCGGGTGCGGATGCTGTGGATGGACAGGGTGCGCTCGACGGCGTACCAGAGGGCGAAGACCGCGGCCAGCACGACGAGGAAGAACGGGGTGGACAGCGTGTAGGGCACGCCGAGACCGACGTGCAGGACGTCGGCGGCCATCGTGCCGAACACACTGACCATGACGACCGCGGTCCAGTACACCCAGGCGATGTACCGGCGGGCGGCGAACTGCACGGCCAGGGAGACCGCCAGGGCGAGACCGCCGAGGCCGACGGCCGGTATCGGGCCGAGGACCCGGGCCAGCAGGTCCGACGCGGTCTCGCCCATTCCGGTGGTGAGCACCTTGATGATCCAGAAGTAGACGGTGACTTCCGGCACCTTGTTCGCCATGGTGCGGAGGGGAACGCGGGAGCGGTCGTCGAGGAGGTGCTCTGTGGTCATGGGCGGCACCATGACACGCCGGACCGCCCATGCCACAGATGTCTTTGCCAATGCTTTGGCGCCTCTGGTGCATGAGTTTCAGCTTCGCGCGCCGGACCTGAACGCTACCTGAACGCCACAGCGAACTCCCTGGTCATGGTGGTTGGGTAGGTGGTACGGGGATGCGGGCACGGGTGGGCGCCACAGCTGGGGGCCGCTCATCGCGCACCCGCGATCGTCTAGAGTTCCGTACGGCGTCTACAGAGATGTAGTCGTTCAGGTGTTCCTGTGAGTCCGTCCGCCGGAAAGGGCCCCGTTCATGACCACACCGATCCTCGCGGCGTCACAGCTGGCCGTCAACGTGCTCGACGCGCATTCGCTGCTGTCGGCCTTCGGCGTGCTCGGTGTCGGGGTGGTGATGTTCGCCGAGACGGGGCTGCTGATCGGGTTCTTCCTGCCGGGCGACTCCCTGCTCTTCACCGCCGGCCTGCTGTGCACGGGCTCGGCGCAGGGGACCCTGCACCTGTCCCTGGGACCGCTGCTCGTGGCGGCGGCCGTGGGTGCGCTGGCGGGGGCCCAGGTCGGGTATCTGCTCGGCCGGAAAGCGGGCGGAGCCCTGCTGGCACGCAGTCGCTCCAAGCGCCTGCACGAAGGTGTGCAACGCGCGGAGGAGTTCCTCGACCGGTACGGCCACGCGAAGGCCATCGTCCTCGCACGCTTCGTACCGGTGGTGCGCACGGTGCTCAATCCGATGGCGGGCGCGCTGGAAGTGCCGGTGCGGACGTTCACCCAGTGGCAGGTCGTCGGCGGACTCGCGTGGAGTGTCGGCCTCACCCTCGCGGGATACGCGCTGGGCTCGTCGATCCCGAATGTCGACCGGTACCTGCTGCCGCTGGTGGCACTGATCGTGGTCGTGTCCCTGATCCCCGTTCTCTCCGAGGTCTACCGGGGACGACGGGCTGCCGGGTCCGAGGAGGGACGCGGGTGACCGTCCCGGCCCGGGCCGGGGTACGGCCGTAGCTCCGACGGAGGACCATGCGTCACAAGATCCTGGTCGTGGAGGACGACCACGCCCTGCGGGACGTGCTGCGCCGCGGGCTCGCCGACGAGGGCTTCGAGCCCGTGCCCGCCGCCGACGGCGCCACCGCCCTGCGGCTGACCGGCGACGGCATCGGCATCGGCATCGGCGCGGTCGTCCTGGACGTCGGACTGCCGGACGCCGACGGGAGGGACGTGTGCCAGGCGATGCGTGCCAACGGGTTCGCGGCCCCGATCATCTTCCTGACGGCCCGCCATCACCTCGCCGACCGGCTGTCCGGGTTCTCCGCGGGGGCCGACGACTACCTGCCCAAGCCGTTCCACCTCGCCGAACTCGTCGCCCGGCTGCGGGCCGCGCTCAAGCGGGCCGCCGCGCCGACGGTGTCCACGGCCGGGGACCTGACCCTGGACGCGACCCGGCACAGCGCACGCGTCGGCGAGGCCCGGGTCGAGCTGTCCCCGACGGAGTTCCGGCTGCTGGCCACCCTCGTGGCCGCGGGCGGGGGCATCGTCAGCCGCCGGGACCTGGTGCGGGCCGCGTGGCCGGACGGGGCTCAGGTCAGCGACAACACCCTGGACCAGTACCTGAGCCGGCTGCGCCGCAAGCTGCGCGAGGCGGGCAGCGACCTGAGCCTCGGGACAGTGCGCGGGATGGGCCACCGGCTGTCGTGAACGGCCTCCTGACGCACCTGGCCCCGAGCACGCTGCGCGGCCGGCTCTCCCTCGTGGCGGTGACCACCGCGGCCCTCCTGATGACCGTCCTGACCGTGGCGTTCAACGCCGTCATGGACCGGCACCTGCAGCACCAGGCGGACGCCGCACTGAGCAACCGGGCGGCCGCCGTCGCCACCACCGTGGACACCACCGGCTCGCGGGTACGGGTCCTGGAGACCGTCAACGACCGGCTTCTCGACGCCAACGTCTGGATCTACACCGGAAGTCGGCTGCTGGAGAAGCCTCCGTCCGTCACCGCCGGCAGCACCCTGACCGAGGCGGCCTCGCGGCTCGCCGCACACGCAGACGGCACCTGTACGACCGTGGCGGCCGGGAATCCCCGAGCCGTCCGCCTCTGCGCCCACGCCGTGGCGGGGCGTCGCAGCACGGCGACGGTCGTCACCGCCCTGGACCTCGCCCCCTACCGCAACTCGGCGGACACCGTGCTGCTGGGGTCCCTGGTCCTGGACTCCGTCATGCTCGCGTGCACCTACGCGCTGACCCGCCTCGCCGTCGGGCGGGCGCTGCGCCCGGTGCGCACGATGACGGACCAGGCCACCGAGTGGAGCGCGGTGGGCTCCGACGAACGCTTCGGCGCCGCCGGCCAGCCGGCCGAACTCGCCCGCCTGGGCGCCTCACTGGACGCGCTGCTGGACCGCATCCGGACGGTGCTGCGGCACGAGCGCCAGCTGACCGGGGAGTTGTCCCACGAGCTGCGGACCCCGCTCACCCGGATCATCATCGAGCTGGACTGGTGGCGGGCCCGGCCGCGCTCGGCCGCCGAGACCCGCGCCACGCACGAGGTGATCGCCGACGCCGCCCAGGCCATGCGCACCATCTGCGACACCCTGCTGGACGACGCCCGCGAGGAAGCGCGCACCGCCGGCACGGCCCCCGGCGCCACGGCCGTGGTGCCGGTCCTGCACCGGCTGGTCGACCGCCTCGGGACGCCGGAGCGGGTGAAAGCCGTCGTCGACGCCGCTGATCCGGAGCCGACGGCGAACGTCCGGCCCGCCCTTCTCGAACGCATCGTCAGCCCCTTGCTGGCGAACGCGCTCCGGTACGCGCGCTCCACGGTGACCGTGTCCGCGCGACCGGTACCCGGCGGGGTGCGGATCAGCGTCACCGACGACGGTCCGGGCGTACCGGAGACGTTCGTGGACGACCTCTTCCAGCCCGGTCGCCGCGCCGATCCCGGGGACGGGCACGACGGCGCGGGCCTCGGACTGCCGCTCGCGCGGCGCCTGGCCCGGGCCGTCGGGGGCGAGGTGTCCCACGATCCCGCGTACACCTCCGGGGCCCGCTTTCTGGCCGACCTGCCCGCCGGGTGAGTCGCCCAGGAGGTCTGTCAGAGCGTCGGTGCGGTGTCCATGAGGGACGAGATGCGGCACCCCACCACCGGCTATAGCATGGGAAATACGGCCGCGCGAGCCCAGTGACCGGTGGCCGAACTCCCCCAGCGCTCCCTGTGGTTCTTGGTGCGCGTTCGTGTTCCCTCGTTCTCTGGGCCCGCAGATCACGGGAGAGGAGATGGAACACGATGAGCGAGGCGGACACCCTCATCGCCGTCGAGAAGAACCAAGTGGGATATCACGAGGGTTTCTCGAACGGCCACTACAACAACCATCAGAAGTTTTCCCCCGCCGTTCCCGGACTGGAGTGGTCACAGAACCAGTCGTGGTGTCAGACCTTTCAGTCCTGGGCCTTCCAGCAGGCCGGCGTGAAGGGTCTGGCACCAGTGACCGCCTCTTGCCCGACGGCTGTCAACTGGTACAAGAGCCGCGGCAGGTTCTCGTACTACCCCGCGATCGGGGCGATGGTGTTCTTCGGCCACTTGGGAGGCGCACACGTCGGGCTCGTCTACAAGTACGATGCAGATTTTGCGTACACCGTAGAAGGGAACACCAACGCCAACGGTTCGTCCGAGGGCGACGGGGTGTACCTGAAAAAACGTTCCCGCCGGGACAGTTATCTCTACGGATACGGGCTGCCGAAATTCTCGGAGGGAATCGTCACGGCTGATCCGGGTCTGAAGAACAAGCCCGGATACACCTACATGGCCACTGCCTCGTCCCGTGCGTCCGGTGCACTGCCCGTGGCAGAGGTCGACGAGGCGCTGCCGTGGGTGTCCTCGAACCAGCTCACCTGGGCGGCCTCTCATCCCACTGCCGAGGAGCAGGCCGCGGGAAACGGCGGCGGCCCCACGGCGGACGATGTCGCTCTCGTTCAGGATGCGTTGGCGAACGTCATGGGCGTGGCCCCGGAGGACCCGCACTCCGTGTTCGAGGCGGAGACACAGGAGCTCTTCGAGCGATTCCGCGCGGAGAAGCTGGGCCATCCCGAGGCGGACGGCGACGGTGTTCCCAGCACGCAGGAGCTGGTCGAACTGGGCAGGCGGTCGGAGCTGTTCAACGTCAGGGCGGGTTCGTCCCCGGGCGCGGAGCAGCCCTGGGTCAGCCTGAACCAGGTGGTCTGGGCCTCGACGCACGGTGCCCAGGAGGAGCAGGCGCAGCCGGACGGGAACGCCAGCCCGAAGGCCGACGTGGCCCTGGTGCAGGACGGGCTGGGGCGAGTCATGCACACGGTCGTGGCCGATGAACGCGGGATTTTCGAGACCGCCACTCAGGCCCTCTACGACGAGTTCCGTCGTACGGTGCTGCACTTCTCCGGCAGTGACGCCGTCGGCACGCCCGGAGCGCAGTCACTGACGGAACTCGGAGAGCGCGCCGGGCTGTTCCGGGTGCGCACCGGTTTCCCGGTGGCCGCGACGACGGACGGTACCGGCGTCGACGCCATGGGGCAGATCGACCCGAAGCAGGTGACGTTCCATCGGTATACGTCCGAGGGCACACTGGAGGACTGGATCGCGCAGGCGAGTACGGCGGCCGGAGTCCAGGCGAGCAGCCACTGGGTGAAGGGCTTCAGGACAGCCGTCGCCCGCGAGTCGTCCGGCAATCCCAACGCCTGCAACATGTGGGACACCAACGCCAAGACGCCTCCCGGCTTCAGTAAGGTCAAGGACTTCGGGGACGGCTACCTGCACGACGGACGGATCATCAGGCTGAACGGCACGCTCACACATTTCCAGTGCTCCCGCGGCATCGTGCAGTGCATCCCGCAGACGTTCGCCCAGCGCCACGCTCCCGGCACCTCGGTGAACATCTACGACCCCGTGGCGTGCATCGCCGCCGCGATGAGGTACGTCCGCAGCCGGTACGGAGTCGCCATCGACGGTTCCAACCTCGCCAGGAAGGTCCAGCAGTTCGACCCCAACCGGCGTCCCCACCCGTACTGACCGCGACGCCGGACCCGTACGACGAGCGGCGCCCGGCGGGACAGGTCAGAGGCCGCCGGTGTTGAGCAGCCGGTTGGGGGTGTCGGAGCGGACACCGAGCAGGACACCACGGGTGGCGGTGTGGTCGAGCCAGACGTGGACCTGGTCGGCCGTGGCGTGCGGGTGTGCCGACAGGTACAGCGCGATCACGCCCGTCGCGTGGGGCGCGGCCCAGGAGGTGGCGCCGTCGTTCTCCGTGGTCGTACCGCCGCCGGCGAGGGCGGCGGTCACCTTCTGGCCGGGTGCGTACAAGTCCACGCACCGTCCGTAACCCGATCCGTAGGAGCCGCCGTCGCTCCATGCGCGGTCGTTCGAGGTGGAAGCCGCGACGACGATCGTGCCCGGGACGCCGGCCGGCGAGTGCTTGCAGGCGTCGTCATGGAAGTTACCGGCCGACACCACGGTCGGGAGCCCCGCGTCGACCATCTTCTTCACGGCCGACTCCAGGGCCGCCGACCGGTGGTCGAGGTTGAGCGACATGTTCACCACCGCGGGCCGCTGTGCGTGCGCGGTGACCCACTTGACCGACTTCACCAAGGCCGCCTCGGCCGCTGCCGGGGAGCCGCCGCCCTCGCTCTCGCACAGGATGCCCTGGACCCGCACGAGCTCCGCCTTGGGCGCCACCCCGTACTTCGCCCCGCCGATGATGCCCGCGACGAACGTGCCGTGTCCGATGCCCGCTTCGCTGAAGCAGTCACCGGTGTCCTTAGAGCCCACGAAGTCGGCGCCGAGGTGGGCGCGTCCACCGAACTCCTTGTGGGCGATGTCCATCCCGGTGTCGATCACGTAGACGTGAACGCCCTTGCCCGTGGCGGAGGTGGTGAACTTCCCGTTCAGGGGCCGTGACCGCTGATCCAGAATGTCCAGGTTCCACGGCACGTGACGGGTGACGGGCGACGCCGCGGTCTGCGCCGTCCCGGACAGGTTCCTCACGGCGCCGGGAGACTGCGGCGCCGCGCTGGACGACGCCCCGCCCCCGGAGGGCGCCACGGACTGCCCCGTCCCGTGCGCGGGGCGCGTTCCGCCGCTGCTCCCGGTGGCCGCTCCGGCTACCCCGCCGCAGGCCGAGGCCCCGAGCACCGTCGCCATGGCCACCGCCACCAGACATGCCTTCGTTACGCTCCGCGTCACTACGTCCCCCACACCCCTGCCTCGTACACAGTCAGCGCACAAGACGACCACAGGGGACGGGCGGTTCCGGCGGCGCCCTGTCGGTGTTCGGTCGGCCTTACCTTCCGCGACGGCGGCGATGGCCAGGTTGAACAGGTCGTCGCTGATCAGGGCGACGGCCGACCAGTACACGCCCGGAGGAACTTCGCCGCTACGCCGCAGGCACCGGCTCACCATGCCCCTCCCGTGGGCCGGGCCAGGGCCGCCTGCGTCAGTCCCACCACCGGCGCGCCCAGCCTGACGAGCGCCATCGGCCGGGAACTGCCCTCCCCGAACACGCCCACCAGGGGTGCGCCAGGGCACCGAAGAGGAACTGGCGGTGATGGAGTCCCGCGCGGGCCACGGCTGACACCGGGTGCACCCCCGTCGACCCGCACGGCCCGCCTTCCGGCCGGGCCTCGGGGGACTGTTCCTGCTGTAGGGGATGTTCCAATTAGAGTGGTGACTACGGAGGCGGCCCGCCACGCGGCCGCCGCGATCCCCGAGAGGCGCAGAGATGACCGGGCCGCAGACGACGCGCAGGAAGCGCGCGAACGGGGTGGAATCGCGCCAGCGCATCCTCGACGCCACGGTCGAGATCGCCGGCGAGCGCGGCTACGACGGCACCTCCATCGCGGCCGTCAGCGCCAAGTGCGGTCTGCCCGCCAGCTCGATCTACTGGCACTTCAAGGACAAGGACGACCTGATCGCCGCCGTCATCGAGCGCAGCTTCGAGACCTGGCTCAAGGCCGTCGAACTGCCCGGCGAGGACGCCGGCACCTCACTGGAGCGGGTCGTCCTGATGGCCGCGAACGTGGCCAGGTCCCTCCTCGCGGCCCCGGACTTCCTGCGCCTCGGCCTGATGCTGGCCCTGGAGCGCCGCCCCACCGAGCCTCGCGGCCGTGCGGTCTTCCTCCAGGTCCGCGACATCGCCCACCGGCGCATCGCCGAGATCATCGCCGCCCTCTTCCCGGCCCTGGCCGAGGACGACGTGGACACCCTGACCACCTATGCGGTGGCCGGTGCCGACGGCCTGTTCGTGCACCGGGAGGTCAAGGGCGACTCCGTCGACCTGGTGGCCCTGTTCGAGCTGCACGCCCGGCTGGTCCACGACGCCGCCGCCCGGATGGCGGCGCGTGCGGGGCGCTGACGGCCGTCGCGCCCACGCCTCGCACGTGCGTCCGCCCTCGGCGGCAGGCCGGAGGGACCGGGGGGCTCAGGAGGTCGCACCCTCGTGGGTGACGGTGACGACGATCTTGCCGACCTGCTCGTTCGCCGCCATGTAGCGGTGGGCCTCGGCGATGTCCGCGAGGTCGAAGGTACGGTCGACGACGGGATCGAACGAGCCGGAGCTGAGGCCCGCGTTGACGAACGCGACCGCACGGCGCAGGCGCTCGGGGTCCGTGGTGATCTCGAAGAGGGTGTACGTGCTGCTGGTCAGCGCCGGGAAGGACTGGGCGTTGGGCAGCGGGGTGGGGCGCGGGTCGAGGGCGCCGTAGACCACCAGGAAGCCACCCGGGGCGATCCCCTGCGCGAGGGTCTCCACGCCCGGGCCCGCGACGGGGTCGAAGGCCAGGCGGACACCCTCGCCGCCGGTGATCTCCTTGATCCGGGCGGGCAGGTCCTCCTCGTCGGTGACGATCACATGGGCCGCACCCGCGTCCAGCAGCCGCTGCTTCTTGCCGGGTCCGCGCGTGGTGGCGATCGGAACGGCGCCGGCATGGCGGGCGATCTGGATGGCGGCGAGCCCGACGCTGCTGGAGGCCGCCGTGATCAGGACGTGGTCGCCGGGCCGCACCCGGCCGCTCTCGGCGAGGGGGCCGTAGGCGGTGGTGTACGCCATCCACACGGCCGCCGCCCGGACCGGGTCGACCTCGGCGGGACGGGGCACGACCGCCGAGGCCGGGACGATGACGTGGTCGCCGTACGTGCCGTAGTCGGTCTGCAGGAACTGCGGTACGACCGCCACCGGGTCGCCCTCGGAGAGGCCGGCCACACCCTCGCCGACCGCCTCGACCACACCGGCGGCCTCGTAGCCGAGCAGGGAGGGGAAGACCGGGTCGTAGAAGTAGGCGCCCTCGCGGAACATGATCTCGGCGCGGTTCAGGCCGATCGCGTCGACGCGGATCCGCACCTCCCCCGCGCCGGGCGCGCCGATCTCGACCTCACGCAGGGTGAGGACCTCGGGTCCGCCAATCCGGTCGAACTGAACGAGTCTTGCCATGGTGCGTCCGTCCTAGGGGCAGGGATCGGGAAGGAGACGCGCCGGGCCGGACCGGCGTCTCCACTCACCCTGCCCCAAGGTTCGATGGCCGTCAAATTTTGACAGCGATCGAAATAATGTCACCGGCCGCCTCGGCCCGCACCCGCTTCCGCCTCCAGCGCCGCGGCGGCCAGCACCGCGGAGAGCAGTCCGGGGAACCGCAGCTCCATCTCGTCGGTGCGCAGCGTGTTCATCTTCGTCGTCCCGACGTAGTACTGCCGGATCACGCCGGCCTCGCGCAGCACGGTGAAGTGGTGCGTCAGCGTCGAGAGCGAGACGGGCGCGACGAACGTCCCGCAGCTCAGGTCCTGCCCCGCGCCGGCGAGCTGCGACACCACCATGCGCCGCACCGGGTCCACCAGCGCCTCCAGCACCTGCTGGAGCGAGACCTCGGACAGCTCGGGGTGCTCCACGGTGCGGGCGGCGGTACGGGGGCGGGCCACGGTGACTCCTAGGGGCGGCTTCTGCGCGGTCAAGTCATACTACGACCGCCATCGGAACAGCCTCCGGCCCCGGGATCGTCCGCCGCACCGCCCGGCGCCCCGCCGGGCGGTGCGGCTCCCCGTCCACGGCCCTCGGCGGGGTTTCAGGCCTTGCCCAGCAACTCGCGTACGTGCTGAACGATCTCCTCGTTGGTGTAGGCGTGCCCCCCGATGCCCCAGCCGCCGGGCACCGCCTCCGTCAGGGCGACCCAGGTGCGTTCGGCGAGGGAGGGGTCGCCCGCGGCGGCGGCCACCAGTTCCGACAGCTCCTTGACCAGGCCGAGCTGCTGCTCCCGGTCGAGGGCACCGGCGTTGGTGGTGACGGTGACGCGCACGTGGTCACTGCCACCGCCCGCGGTGGAGAACCCGTCCGCGTCCAGCTCGTGCACGAACGCGGCGGTGTTGTCCGAGAAGAACGGGATGACCGGAACCTTCTCCCAGCGCATGATCGCCTGCGCGAGGTTCTGGGCGAGAGCCTTGCGGTCCTTGATGATCCCCTTGGCGGCGTACACGTCGATCATGGGCATGCGATGGATCCTCGCTCCGTCTCGCGTCGAACTCTTCACGTCGGACTCTTCGGGTCGATCGTGTCCGGCACGGGACCGTGGGAGATCCCGTGCCGTGCGTAGTCCGTGCGCGTGGGATACGTAGGAGCGGGCTGCCGGTACGGCCCGTCAGAGGTTGATCATGTGTCCGGCGAGCCCGTGCAGGGCGTCCTGGACGGCCTCGCTCAGCGTCGGATGGGCGTGCACGTTGCGGGCGAGTTCATGGACGGTGAGGTCCCACTTCTGGGCGAGCGTCAGCTCGGGCAGGAGCTCCGTCACGTCCGGTCCGATCAGGTGGCCGCCGATCAGTTCGCCGTACCGGGCGTCGCTCACGAGTTTCACGAACCCGACCGTGTCACCGAGGCCGTGCGCCTTGGCGTTGGCCGTGAAGGGGAACTTCGCCACCCGCACATCGAAGCCCTGGGCACGGGCCTCGGCCTCGGTCCAGCCGAAGCTGGCGATCTGAGGCTGGCAGAACGTCGCGCGCGGGATCATGCGGTAGTCCAGCTCCATGGTCTCCGCGCCGGCGATGCTCTCCGCGGCGACGATGCCCATCGCCTCGGCGGTGTGCGCGAGCATCAGCTTCGCCGTGACGTCACCGATGGCGTAGATGTGCGGCTGGCTGGTACGGCAGTACCCGTCGACGTCGATGGCACCGCGCTCGGTGAGCCGTACCCCGGTGCTGTTCAGCCCGTAGCCGGCCGTCCGCGGCTGGAAGCCGGTGGCCTGCAGGACCTTCTCCGCCTCCAGGACCTGCTCCGAGTCGCCGGAGCGGACCGTCACGCGGACGTTGTCCTCGGTCTCCTCGATGGACTGCACCGCGGTGGAGGTCAGGACCCGGATGCCCTGCCGCTTGAAGCGCCTGGTCAGCTCGGCCGAGACCTCCTCGTCCTCCAGCGGGGCGATCCGGTCCAGGAACTCCACCAGGGTGACGTCGACGCCGTACGACCGCAGCAGATAGGCGAACTCGACGCCGATGGCCCCGGCACCCGCGATGACGATGCTCGACGGAAGGCTGTCGGAGAGAATCTGCTCCTCGTAGGTGACGACGCGCCGGCCCAGCGTCGTACCGGGCAGGAGCTTCACGGTCGAGCCGGTCGCGATGATGCAGGAGCGGAAGGAGAGCGTCGTCTCGCCGTCCTTCATGCGTACCTGAAGGGTGTGCGGGTCGAGGAAGGTGCCCTGCCCCTCGAACTGCTCGATCTTGTTCTTGCGCATGAGGTAGCCGACGCCCTTGACGCGCCCGTCCGCCACCACCCGGCTGCGCTCGTAGGCGGCACGGTAGTCCAGGCCCACCTCCCCGCTGATCTTCACGCCGAACTTCTCCGCGTCGTGCAGGATCAGCTGGGCGACCTCGGCGTTGCGCAGCAGCGCCTTCGCCGGGATGCAGCCGATGTTCAGGCAGACACCACCCCAGAAGCGGCCCTCCACGATGGCCGTGCGCAGGCCCAGCTGGGCGGCGCGGATCGCGGCCACGTAGCCGCCCGGCCCGGCTCCCAGGACGACGACGTCGAAGTCGGTCTGCATGGCTCCACCTCACCGTTGTGTCGAGTCGATCTGCTGACTCCACCGTCGCACGATCAGGTCGTACGATCAGCCGGTCGGGTAGAGGAGATCGAGCGGGCCGGACAGCGCGGCGCGCACCCGGCGGGCGGTCTCGTCGACCAGGACCTCCGGCTCGTCGCGGGCGATCGCCTCCATCGTCTGCGCGGCCACCTCGGCCGCATCCGTCTTGGGCTCGTCGACCGCCACGGTGGCGTCGGTGTCCACCCAGCCGACGTGCACGCCGACGACCAGCGTCCCCTGCTCGCGCAGGGCGACCCGCAGTGCGTTGGTCACCGACCACTGCGCCGCCTTCGACGCGGCATAGCTGGGGAACCGCCAGGTCGAGCGCCACGACGCCACGGACAGCATGTTCACGAGGGCGCCGCCGCCGTTGGCCGCGAGCACCGGCGCGAAGGCCCGCGAGACGGCCCAGGTGCCCAGGTAGTTGACCTCCAGCTCCTGCCGCGCGCCGTCCAGGGAGCCCTCCAGCAGGCCCGGCCCGGCCTGGATGCCCGCGTTGTTGATCACGATGGTCGCGTCGGACGCCGTCCGGGCAGCGGCCGCGATCTGCTCGGAGTCGGTGACGTCGAGGCGGAGCGGCTCCAGCCCCGGCTCGGTGAAGTTCTCGGGCCGACGTACGCCCGCGTACACCTTCACCGCGCCCCGGGCCAGCAGGGCGCGGCAGAACGCCAGCCCGATCCCCCGGTTCGCTCCGGTCACCAGCGCGACCGATCCCTCGATCTTCATGGTCGGACACCTCGATCCACGGTTCACGGCCACCCGACGGACGGCCCGGCCCCCCGCTTCATGCTGCGGCCTGCGTGGGCCGCTCACATCCGAAACCGTAGCTGTCAGCAGAGTTTCTTCACAAGACTCGCTATCGTGGAGTCATGAAACGGACGTCGTTCGCCAAGTGGCCGTGCTCCATCGCACGGACCGTCGATCTGCTGGGTGACCACTGGACGCCGCTGGTGGTGCGGGAGGCCTTCTACGGGATCCGTCGCTTCGACGAGTTCCAGCAGGAACTGGGCATAGCCCGCAACACGCTGACCGACCGGCTGCGCCACCTGGTGGACGAGCGGATCCTGGAGAAGCGGCTGTACGAGGCCGAGCCGCCGCGCTACGACTACGTCCTCACGGAGAAGGGACGGGACCTGTTCGCGGTGCTGGCCGCGATGTCCGCGTGGGGCGACCGGTGGCTGGCCGGGGAGCGGGGCGTGCCCGTGGTCTTCCACCACGAGGCCTGTGACCACGACACCACGCCCGAGGTCGTCTGCGCCCAGTGCCGTACGCCGCTCAGGTCCGAGGAGACGTCGATGCGGATGGGGCCCGGATACCCCGAGCGGCTCCGGCAGCGGCCGGACATCCGCCGGCGGTTCGGCGCCGACTGAGCACGGTGCGACCTCTTGGCCGTTCGGCCTCCTGCCGCTCTCACGGCCCTTGACAGGCTGAGTCTTATCTAGCAACCCTGGGGTTCAGACAGCTGGACGGCAAGGAGGCCGACGGTCTTGGAGTGGACGGGCGCGCGCTACGCGGACAAACCCACGGTCGAGGTGCGAACCTGGATCGACGCCCCACCGGCCACGGTGTGGGCCCTGGTCAGCGACATCGGGCTGATGCCGGACATGAGCGAGGAGCTCCGGTCCGTCGCCTGGCTGGACGGGGCCGCCGGTCCGGCGGTGGGGGCCAGGTTCGTCGGCCGCAGTGAACACGAGGCGCTCGGGAAGTGGGAGACCACCTCTCATGTGATCGAGTGCGAGCCGGAGTCGGTGTTCGCCTGGGCGGTGCAGGATCCGTCCGATCCTTCCGCGGTCTGGCGGTTCCGGCTGCGCCCGAAGGACGGCGGGACCGAGCTGTCGCAGTGGATGCAGCTGGGGCCAGGGCGTTCCGGGCTGTCCCTCGCCATCGACCGGATGCCCGACAAGGAGCAGAAGATCGTGTTCGTGCGGATGCGGGAGTTCGAGCGTGGCATCACCGCCACCCTCGCGCAGATCAAGAAGCGGGCGGAGGCGTGATGCGGACGGCCACCACGATCGAGGCCTCGGGCGGCGAACACTGGTCCCGGACGAGCGACTTCGTCGTCGAGGCGGAGAAGCTGGGCCTGGACGTCTGCTGGGTGGCCGAGGCCTGGGGCTCCGACGCGCCCTCCGCGCTCGGCTACTACGCGGCGCTCACCGACCGGATGCTGCTCGGCTCCGGCGTCATGCAGCTCGGCACCCGGACACCGACGGCCGTGGCGCAGACGGCCATCACCCTCTCCAACCTGTCCGGCGGGCGTTTCCTGCTCGGGCTCGGGGCCTCCGGCCCGCAGGTGATCGAGGGACTGCACGGCGTCCCCTTCGCCCGGCCGCTGCGCCGTATGCGCGAGACGGTGGAGATCGTACGGCGGGTGGTCGACGGCGGCCGGCTCTCGTACTCCGGCGCGGAGTTCACGCTGCCGCTGCCCGGCGGCGAGGCCGTGCCGATGCGGCTGTCCATGCGCGCCGAGCACGAGATCCCCCTCTACCTCGCCGCCCTCTCCCCCGCCATGCTGCGGCTGACCGGCGAGGCCGCCGACGGCTGGCTGGGCACCAGCTTCGTGCCCGAGGGCGCCGCCGACGCCTACTTCGCCCACCTCGACGAGGGCCTGGCGCGCAGCGGTCGGACCCGTGCGGACCTGGACGTCTGCCAGGGCGCCGAGGTCGCCTTCGCGGCCGACGAGGAGGCGCTCGGCGCGATGGTCGCCGGACGCAAGAAGGAACTCGCCTTCAGCCTCGGCGGGATGGGGTCGGCGTCCACCAACTTCTACAACAGCGCCTACAGCCGCCAGGGCTGGGCCGAGGTCGCCGCCGAGGTGCGCGAGCGCTGGCAGGCCGGCGACCGGGACGGCGCGGCCGGCCTGGTGACCGACGAGATGGTGCTCGGTACGACACTGATCGGCACGGAGACCATGGTGCGTGAGCGCCTCGCGGTCTGGCGCGACGCCGGAGTCGACACCGTCCGCCTCTACCCGGCCGGCGAGACCCTGGAGGACCGGCTCGGCACGCTGGGGCGGGCGATCGAGCTGGTCCGCGAGGTCGGCTGAGCCGTCCGGGTCAGTTGAGGGAGCCGGTTGGAGCCGGCTCCTGCCGCTCGGCGTGCGACTCGTTCCAGAGGTCGGCAAGTTCACCGAGTGCGCTGTTGAGGCGGCCCAGTTCCCAGAACAGGTAGATGCCGGCTACGGCGAACGGGATCCACTGGCCCCAGTGGAAGAGGAGAACGGGCATGTACAGCAGGCCGACCAGGACAAGGAACTTGACGAGGACCTCGGCTGTGTAGGCCCGCTTGCGAGCGACGACGGCGTGCTCTCCCCGTCCGTGGCTCCACTGGAGGCGCGAATTCATGACTGCTCCCTCGAACAGGCCGCCGCCTACTGACAGTTGACAGTTTCAGGGGGCGTGCGACCCGGAGCCAGGTCCGCCCGAGGACTTCGGCATATCTCCATATGATCATCGCGAACGGTAGCTCGCGTTCCGGACTACGCCGAGGTCAGGCGGTCGCGGTGGGTGGTCAGGTCTCGGCGGGAGTGGACGTCGAGTTTCCGGAACACCTTGCGCAGGTGGTAGTCGACCGTGTGCACGCTGAGGAACAGCTGGGCCGCGATCTCCCCGTTGGTGGCGCCGCCCGCGGCGAGCCGGGCGACCCGGGCTTCCTGCGGGGTGAGCCGGTCGCCGCCGTTCGGTGCGTGGGTGCCGGCCGGGAGGGTGTCGCCTGCGGCGGAGAGTTCCTGAGCCGTCCTGGCGGCGAAGCCCTGGGCGCCCATGGCGTCGAAGAGCCCGTGGGCGGTGCGCAGTTCGTGCCGGGCGTCCTTGGTGCGGCGCTCCCGGCGCAGCCATTCGCCGTAGAGCTGGTGGCTGCGGGCCCGGCGCAGGGGGCCGCGGGCGTCCTCGTGGTGCCGGATGGCCCGGACGTACAGTTTCTCGGCCGACGACGGGTCGGCGGTGGTCAGGGCCCGGGCGCGGGCGAGGTCGCCGAGCAGGCCCGGCACGGGGGTCCGGTCCGCGAGCCGGGTCAGGAGTTCCAGCAGACCTCGTGCCTCGTCGTCCCGGCCGCTGCGCGTCGCCGCCTCGACCATGTCGACGAGGGCGAACTTCGCCTGGCAGGTGTCCCCGATCTGTCCCTCCAGGCTCAGGTACGCCTCCTCGTACCGGCTCCGGCTCAGTTCGACCACGCACCGGGCGTAGTCGAGGAAGACCAGCTGGTATCCCTGCCCGGTGCGGGCGGCGTGCTCGCGCACCGCCTCGACCAGCGTGCGGGCCTCCTCGAACCGGCCGCGCCAGGCGGCGACGAGCAGGCCGCCGAGGTGCGTCTGGGAGCCGCGGGCCTCCTCCAGCGCCGCCCGCTGGTCGAAGAGGCGCTCGGACTCGTCGAGGCGGCCGGCGATCAACTCCGAGAGGGCGGTGTGGCTGAGGGCGAGGGCCATCGGGATCGCGGCGCCCTGGCGGCCGGCTTCGGCGTGCAGCCGCCAGGCGAGTTCGTGGAGGGTCACGTCGTCCCCGAGGACGGTGGCGTGCGAGCAGCCGGCGGCCAGCAGCTGGAACAGTTCGGGAGCGGTCGACTCCTCCTGTCGTACCGCCGCCACGGCCCGCTGGAGCCGCGGGCCCGCACCGGCCAGTCCTTCGAGGTGTACGGCGGTGTCGGCCTCCAGCACCAGGTCGCCCGTGGTGGCCCGCATCCCGGCGGGCAGCGGCAGTGAGCGGACCGTCTCGGCGACGTTGCGGCGCGTCGCCCCCGGTGGTGCCAGGGAGCCGCTGATCTGCGCCTGGACGAGCGCTTCCACGAGGATGTCGCGGGCCGGCCGGATGTCGACGGGGCCCAGTTCCCGGGCCGCGGTCAGCAGGGCGTACGTAGCGGCCGCCGGCGCGCCCGTGAGCCGGTGGATGCGTGCCTGGACCCGCTGCACCATGCCGTTGCGGCGCTGGTCGTCGCGGTAGACCGCCGCTTCGTCGAGAAGCGCCTGCGCCCGGCCCGGGGAGCCGGCCACGGCACTCGCCTCGGCGGCCGCCAGCAGCCGCGGGGCCCGGGCGGCCGGCTCCGAGGTCAGGGCGGCCGAGCGGGCCAGCAGCGACGAACTGCCGGTCCAGTCACCGCGGTCGCGGGCGCGGACGGCGGCGTGGGCGAGTTCGGCCGCGACGGCGTCGTCGGGATCGGTGGCTGCCGCCGCGAGGTGCCAGGCGCGCAGGTCGAGCTCGCCGAGATCCGCCGCGACCGCGGCGAGGACGGCGTGCACCCGGGCGCGTTCGGCCAGAGGGGCGCCGTAGTAGACGGCCGAACGGATCAGCGGGTGGCGGAATCTGACGGTCTCGCGGATGGAGAGGAGGTTGTGCTCCTCGGCCGCCGCGGCGGCACCGGCGTCGAAGCCGAGTTCCGGGCCGGCCCGCCACAGCACGTTCGGGTCGCTGGTGGGGTCGGCGGCCGAGGTGAGCAGGAGGGTGCGGGTCTGCGGCGGCAGCGCCCGCGCCTCGCGCAGGTAGACCCGTTCCAGGGCGCGGCCGAACGGGATCGGCTCCGGCAGCGACGTCTCACCGCTGAGCTGGTCGGCGCGCAGTTCCCGGGCAGCCTCGATGAGGGCGAGGGGGTTGCCGCCGGTCGAGGCGATGACCCGGTCGCGGACACCGGGGTCGAGGGCGCCGGAGACCACCGACTCCAGCAGCCGTCCGGCCGCGTCCGTGCCGAGGCCGGTCACGGCGAGTTCGGGGAGTCCCGCCAGGTGGTCGACCCGGTCGAGGTGGTCGCGGGCGGCGAAGACCATGGCGATCGCGTCGGCGTGCAGCCGGCGGGCCACGAAGGCGAGTACCGCGGCGGACTCCTCGTCCAGCCAGTGGGCGTCGTCCACCAGGCACAGCAGGGGCCGGTCGTCGGCGCGGGCGGCCACCAGCCCCAGGGAGGCGAGGGCGACCAGGAACCGGTCGGGCGGGCTGGTCCGCTCCTGGAGTCCGAAGACCTGGCAGAGGGCGGCACGTTGCGGGTCGGGCAGCTTCGGCAGCTGGGACAGGTGCGGTCCGAGCAGCTGGTGCAGGGCGGCGAAGCCGAGTTCGGCCTCGGACTCCACGGCGTCGAAGCGCACGATCTCGAAGTCGACGGCCGCGCCTGCCTGGAGGTGGTCGAGCAGGGCGCTCTTGCCGCTTCCCGGCCCGCCCCTGAGGACCAGGACGCCGCTCATCCCGCGCCGGGCGTCGTCGAGCGCCGCCGTCAGCCGGCCGCATTCCTCGTCCCGCCCGAACAGCTCGTCCAATGGTCAACCCCGGGATGCTCGAAAGGGGCGGCTTCCGCTGCTCTCTGCCACGCACGGGTCCAGTCACCGGATTCGTGCGGCCCATACTGTCCAGCGCGTGGAGCCTTTGTCCAGTTGCCCCCACTGCCCGTAACGCCGGGCCCACCGTACGACGTCGGCCACGTGATGCCGCCCGCACGGTCCGGTGTCAGGCTGGAAGGCGATGCCGCCTGCCCGGCCCTGCCGCCGACGCACCCGCGGTGCCGCCCCCGGGGGTGGCCTGCGCAGACGAACGGCCGGCCGAACCCCACCGCCGCGGCATCGGTACTTTCCGGAGGTGCGACATGAAGGATCTGCCCCCGCCGCCCAGCCCGTACCTGGAGCCCGCGGCCCGCGAACTCGCCGACGCCACCGCACCCCACCCGCGGATCTACGAGGTACCGCCCCCGCAGGGGCGTGACATCCTCGCCGGTCTGCAGACCGGCGAGGGGGTGGCCAAACCCGCCGTCGACGAGAACTGGATCGACGTCGACGCCGGCGAGTGGGGCACGGTACGCGCCCACGTCATCAAGCCCGAGGGCGTCAACGGGCCGTTGCCGGTGATCTTCTACATCCACGGCGCCGGGTGGGTCTTCGGTGACGAGAACACCCACGACCGCCTCGTGCGGGAGCTGGCCACCGGGGCACAGGCCGCGGCCGTCTTCCCCGTCTACGACCGGGCGCCCGAGGCCAAGTACCCCACCCAGATCGAGCAGAACTACGCCGTCGCCCAGTGGATCGTGCGGCACGGCGGCGAGTACGGCCTCGACCCGTCCCGGATGGTCGTGTGCGGGGACTCCGTCGGCGGCAACATGTCGGCGGTCCTCGCCCAGATGGCCAAGGACCGCGGCGCCATAGAGCTCGCCGCGCAGATCCTGCTCTACCCGGTGACGGACGCCGACTTCGACACGCCGTCCTACCAGCAGTTCGCCGACGGCTACTACCTCACGCGGGACGGCATGATCTGGTTCTGGGACCAGTACACGACCGACGACGCCCAGCGCCGGGAGCGTTACGCGGCGCCGTTGCAGGCTTCCGTCGACGACCTCAGGGGGCTGCCGCCGGCCCTGGTGATCACCGATGAGGCCGACGTGCTGCGTGACGAGGGCGAGGCCTACGCGGCGCACCTGCGGGAGGCCGACGTCCCGGTCACCGCCGTGCGGGTCCAGGGCATGGTGCACGACTTCATGATGCTCGACAGCCTGCGCGACACGAACGCCACGAACGTCGCCCGGCACCTCGCCATCGACTCCATCAGGGAGGCCCTGCACCCCGTCTGAGGGCCGGCGAGCCCTGGCCGCCCGCCGGGTACTGGCCCCTCTGGGCCGCGTAGGACGGCGGGCCCGTTCGGACTCCGGGCCCGCTCCGGGCCCGCTCCGCTCGCGGCGGAACCGGAGCGGGCCGGTCGATCGTGTGGCTCAGCGGTGGTGCGGGGACGTCAGGTAGTGCCGGCGGAGCAGTCCCCTGCCGTAGTCGTTGCCGTTACGACCGGGCTGTGCACGCGCCGGTAGAAGGGGTCGTCGTCACCGGCGCCGCCCATCCAGGCCGCACGGGTGTCCGCGAGATGACCGCGGCCGCCTGCTGGGGCGTTCCCTGAATTCCCTCGGAGTTTCCGGACGGCGTTCCCGCCGGACCGGGCCGCCGCGATCACTCCTGCGGGCGCGGGGATGATCCCGGACGGGACGGCGACGCCGTCGCGGTCATGCCGTTCAGCAGCGCGGTCAGGATGCGCGTGAGCCGAGGCTCGACGTCGACGACGGCATGCGCCAGCTCGGGGCGCGACTCGTAGAGTTCACGGAGCCGGGTTCCGGGCGCGGCCATCTGCAGGAGCGCCCCGGCCATGCTCGTGGCCGTGGCGACCACATCCACGGCCGCGCCCTCGGTGATTCCCAGCAGTTCGCACAACGCCGCTGCAAGTGCGGCCACTTCGCCGACAGCGACCGTCTTGAACGCGTACGCGGACTCCAGCGACACGTTGCGTTCCAGGTTCAGCGGCGCCTGGGCGAGCAGGTCGCAGAAGAACGGCCGCGCCACGAGCGACTGCGCCACGGCGGCCGCGATCTCGTCGTGTCCTGAGCCGGCCAGTTCGGCCAGCCGCGCGCGCAGCGCCGCCGACCACTCCTGCCAGCCTTCCGCGGTGAGACTCAGGAAGATCTGCTCCCGCGTCTCGAAGTACCGCAGCATCGCGGACTTGTGCATGCCGACGGCGGCGGCGATGTCCGTCAGCGTCACCTCACGGACGCTGCGCTCGGTCCCGAGGGATCGAGCCGCGTCGAGGATCTCCCGCTCGCGCTGCTGCTTGGCAGCCGCGCTGCGGGCGCGCTGGGGACGGGTCGCACTCACGACCGGAATGATAGCACAACACCGTTGCGCTAACCGGACCGACAGCACTCCCCCGGTCCGGGGATCCAGGTTCTCCGTGCCGCGTTCTGCCTTCTCCGCGGACCGCCAACACCGATCGCGCCGCCCGGCGTTAAAGGTCTCGCAGGGAGCCTGTCGCAGAACTCTGGCGGAATTGTCCGTGATCGGTAACGGAGGGATCCGGTGCCGGCCGCCTTCCGTCCTGACGGGTGCACGGGATCGACTCAACGACACGGATCGGGGCGGACATGGCGCGGCGCGGCGGACGGGGATGGTACGGCCAGGTGGTCGCGGCGGCGCTCGGGGTCACGGCCGTGACCGTGGCCGCCTCGCTGTGGACCGCGCAGGCCGGCCCCGTCAACCGGCCTGCGGAAGCCCGGACTTCGGTGCACCACTCCGCCCCGAAGGCGACCCCGGTGTCGGTGGAGATCGCGCACGCCTCGGACCGGGGCGCCAGGGGCGTGAACATCACCGTCGACGACGGGCCGGACCCGGTCTGGACCCCCAAGGTGCTCCAGGTGCTCCGGGAGTACGGCGTGAAGGCCACGTTCTGCATGATCGGACCGCAGGCGCAGGCGCACCCCGACCTGGTCAAGGCGGTGGTGGCGGCCGGGCACCGGCTCTGCGACCACACCGTCTCCCACGACGTCACCATGAACACCAAGTCCGAGGCCTACCAGTCCCAGCAGATCCTCGACGCCGAGCGCATGATCACCGAGGCGTCCGGGGGTGTACGGCCGCTCTACTACCGCGCCCCCGGCGGCGCCTTCACCCCGTACAGCCGCAAGCTCGCCGCCTCCCACGGCATGCGCCCGCTCGGCTGGAACATCGACTCGAAGGACTTCGAACGCCCCGGCACGACCGCCATCGTCACCACCGTCAAGGAGGAGCTGCCGAACGGGCCGACCATCCTCTTCCACGACGCCGGCGGCGACCGCTCCGAGACGGTCGCCGCCCTGCGAGAGGTGCTGCCCTGGCTGAAGGAACAGGGGTATGCGTTCGGCTTCCCGGTGCGCTGAGCGCGGGACCGCCTCGGCGGAAGGGACGAGAGGACGACAGGGCGTCGCACAGCACCCCGGCGGGCGGTCCGCCGGCGGCCCGGGTAAATGTTGCGGGCGGCTCGGTGGTGGCCGCATATGGGTGGTGTGGGCGGTGCGGCGTCGGGCCGGCTGCGCCGAGGTCGGCGGGAGGTGGACATGTCGGGGCGGGCACCGCGGTGGGTGACGTGGTTGCGCGGCAAGGACCCGGATCTCGCGGCGACCCGGCGGGCCGCGCGTACGGCGCTGCTGATGCCCGCCCTGTTCGCGCTGTGCACCGAGGTGCTGCACTCCCCGGCGATGGCGAGCTACGCCGCGTTCGGCTCGTTCTCGATGCTGCTGCTGGTGGACTACTCCGGACCGATGGTGGAGCGGCTGCGGGCGCAGGCGGCGCTGACGGTGGCGTGGCTGGTGCTGATCTGCGCCGGGACGATGGCGGGACGGGACATCCGGCTCGCCGTGGCGGCCACGGTCGTGGTCGGGTTCGTGGTCCTCTTCGCCGGCGTGGTCAGCTCGGTCCTGGCCGGCAGCTCGACGGCGCTGCTGCTGGCCTTCGTCCTGCCGGTCAGCGCCCCGGTACCGCTGTCGCAGCTGCCCGAGCGCCTCGCCGGCGCGGCCCTGGCGGGGGCGGTGGCGCTGCCCGCCGTCGCCCTGCTGTGGCCGCGTCCCGTCGCCGACCCGCTCAGCGCCCCGGCGGCAGCCGTCTGCCGTGCGGCGGCCGGGTATCTGCGGATCCGCGCGGCCCTGCCGGGTCCGGACGGGCCGGGGTCCGACGCCGAGCGATGCCGGGTGGGGGCGGAGCACACCGCCCGGGCCGGCGCGGACCTGCGCGGAGCCTTCGACGCCACGACCTGTCGCCCCACCGGACTGTCGGCGACCTCACGCGCCCTGGTCCGGCTGGTGGACGAGCTGACCTGGCTGTGCGCCGTCCTCGTCGACCGGTCCGACTACACCGACGAACCGCCGGCCTGCGATCCGGCCGCGCACACCGTGCGCCGTGCCGCCGCCCGCGTCCTGGACGCGGCCTGCGACCTGCTCACGGACCTCAACGGGGACACCGGTCCGCTGCGGACCCGCGAGGACGACCTTCGGGCGGCCCTGGCCGGGATGGAACACAGCTCCACCGTCGACGTGCCCGCCGCGCACCCGGGCGGCACCAGCACCGCGGAGGTCTACGGGTTCATCGCCACGCTCGACGTGTCCTTCCGCGCCCAGGAGCTCGGCTTCGCCGTGCTGCAGATCGCCGAGAACGTCGACATGGCGGCCACCGCCTGGCAGCGCAGCTGGCCCGAGCGGCTCCTCGGGCGGGAGCCGGGCGCGCTGGCCGCCCCCCTCGCCTCCGCCCGGGAACGGGCCGTCGCCCATCTCAGGCCCGACTCGGTGTGGCTGCACAACAGCCTGCGCGGTGCCGTCGGCCTCGGCATCGCCGTGTTCCTGGCCGGGGTGACCGGCGTGGGGCACTCCTTCTGGGTGCTGCTGGGCACCCTGTCCGTGCTGCGCTCCAACGCGCTCAGCACCGGGCAGAACGCGGTCCGCGCCGTCCTCGGCACGGTCGCCGGGTCGGTGGTCGGCGCCGCACTGCTGCTCCTGATCGGCCGTCACGGCACGGCGCTGTGGTTCGTGCTTCCCGTGGCCATCCTGTGCGCCGGGGTCGCGCCCGCGGCCATCTCCTTCGCCGCCGGGCAGGCCGCCTTCACCGTCACTCTCGTGGTGCTGTTCAACATCGGCCAGGACCCCAACTGGCACATCGCTCTGCTGCGTGTCCAGGACATCGCGCTCGGGTGCCTGGTCAGCGTGGTCGTTGCGGTGTTCTTCTGGCCGCGCGGCGCCCGGGGCGCCGTCCACAAGGCACTCGCCGAGGCGTACGACGACAGCGCCCGTTACCTGGGGGACGCCGTGGACTACGCCCTCGGCCACCGCCGCCCTGTCGACCCCGATCCGCAGGGCCGGGTTGCGGCGGCCGCCGCCCGCCGCCTCGACGACGCGTTCCGCAACTACCTCGCCGAACGCGGCGCCAAGCCGCTGTCGCTGTCCTGCGCGACCACTCTCGTCACCGGGGTCGTGGGGCTGCGGCTGGCCGCCGACGCCGTCGTCTCCCTGTGGCAGGGCGAGGACCTGGCGCGGGTCCAGGCCGTCCGGGCCGACGCCCATCGTGCCGTCCTCGGTTCGGCGGCCCTGGTCACCGGCTGGTACCACGACTTCGCCGCGAGCCTCGGGGGCCGTTCGTCCGTCCCCGACGCCGTCCCGCTCCAGCCCGCGGTCGCGGCGCGGCTCGTGGAGTCCGTCCGCACCGAACTCAGCGACGGTCAGGGCCGGGCGACGCCCGCCGCGGTCCGGATCATCTGGACCGACGACCACGTCGACGCCGCCCGCCGCCTCCAGCCCGCTCTGTCCGACGCGGCCCGGGCACAGGCGAGGACCCAACAGCGCAGGCTGCGGAAGGCGCCCGCCGGCTGAGCACGGCGCCGGGCGGAAACATGCCTGCTCGAAGCGGTGATCACGACAGGTAGGCCGGTGCGGCCCAGACGACGTCGTCGACCGCCGGCCACGGTGCGGTGGAGACCGCCGCGGCGTCACCCCGGCGAAGGCCCTGACGTCCCGGTGCAGGAGGGACCGGTCGACGTAGCCGATCTCCGCCGCCACCCGCGCGGCGCTGTGCCCGGCGGCGAGGCGGCGGGCCGCGTGGTCGAAGCGGATCAGCTGGGCCGCGCGTTGGGGGGAGGCCGGTCTGGGAGCGGAACCGGGACCACAGGCGCTTTCGACTCCATCCGGCCTCCGCCGCCAGCGGCTCGACCCGGACCCCGCCAAGGTGTCCGACCATCTCCCGCCAGACAAAGGCGACTTCGGGGTCGACGGCACGGCCGCTGTGGTACCGGCGGGCGAGGGCGTCCTCGGCGATCGCAAACCGGTCCGGCCAGGACCGGGCGGCGCACAGCAGTTCCTGGACGCGCACGGCGTCCGGGCCCCAGAGGTCGGCGAGGGAGACGACGGTGCCGCCCTGGAACTCGCGCTCCCGTGGAACAGGCGCCGCCCTCCGATCAGTTGCGGTCCTGTCAGCCGGCGGTGCGCCGGATCCGTCCGGCGTACCGCTTCTCCAGCTCCCGGTTGCCCTCGAAGCCGCCGGGCACGTTGGCCGAGACGTAGACCGGCGGGCGGTCGCCGGAGGCGAGGAGGAGGCCGGCCGCCTCGGCCACCGCCATCTGCACGAGCATCACCCCGGTCAGCGTGGACAGTGCGCAGACCGCGCCGCCGCCCGGCAGTTCGAGGAGGGCGTCGCCCAGCGGCGCCGCGTTGTCGAGGACCACGTCGGCCAGGTCGGCGAGCTTCCTGCCGCCGGCGTGGCCGGCCGGGACCGCCCTGGTGTGGGCGAGGGAGGTGAGGGCGAGGACACGGTGCCCGCGTTCCCTCGCGTGCAGGGCCATCTCCACGATCACGTTGTTCACCCCGGAGTTGGAGACGACGACGAAGAGGTCCTCGGGGCGCGGAGCGGCGAGGTCGTAGAGGCGGGCGGCGACGCCGGGCTCACGTTCCAGGAGCGGGTCGTCGAGGACGCTCGGGTGCTCACCGCCGTACAGGACGAGGTCGGCGATGCTGATCCGGTTGGTCGGCACCAACCCGCCTGCACGGCCGGCGACTTCGAGGACCAGGGCCTGGGAGTGGCCGGTGCCGAAGGCCTGGAGGACCCCGTCGGCGCGGACGCAGTCGGCGATCAGTCCGGCGGCCCGGGTGATGTCGGGGCGGGCCGACCCGGTGAGGCGGTGGAGGGCGGCGAGGCCCTCGCGGGCGAAGCGTTCGGCGTTCACCGGCTCGGTCGTGGACTCGTTGCCGGACTCGACGGACACGTACGCCCTCCCCGCTGCCGGGACGTGAGCCGGCGGCGGATTGAACCACCCCGGATCCATCTCTGTCGATGAATCAATAAATCACGCACCTCATCTGCGGCGCAACGGCGCGCCGACGTGGTCCTGGTACTCAACTGACGCCGAAAACAGCGGCTGTTACCTTCCCTCCATGCCCTCGACCGACGTCACCACCCTCATCCGGACCGAGTTGCCGCGCCTGGCCGGTTCCCTGCGGAAGGTCGGTGAGCTGATCCTGGAGGATCCGGCCGCCGTCACGCGCTGTTCGGCCGCGGAGCTGGGCCGCCGCACCGGCACCTCCCAGGCGACCGTCACCCGTTTCTGCCGGGCCGTCGGCCTCGACTCCTACCAGCACCTGCTGATCGCGCTCGCACAGGAGCGGGGTCGCGGCGAGGTCTCCGACTGGGGCACGGCCGAGATCGGCCCGGACATCTCCCCGGACGACAGCCTGGAGCGAGTGGTGAAGGTGGTCGGCACCGCGGACCTGCGGGCCGTCCAGCAGACGCTGGACCGGATCGACCTGGACGCGGTCGAGCGGGCCGCGCAGGCCATGGCCCGGGCCCGCAGGATCGACGTCTACGGCGTGGGCGGCAGCGGCGCGGTGGCACAGGAGACCGAGACCCGGCTGTTCCGGATCGGCTGCCCGGTGCGCGGCTGGACCGAGGTGCACGCCGCGGCCACCTCGGCCGCCCTGCTCACCCCCGCCGACGTCGCGATCGGTATCTCCCACTCCGGGGCGACCCGCGAGACGACCGAGCCGTTCGAGACGGCCAGGAAGCGCGGCGCGACGACGATCGCCCTCACCGCCGACCCGCGTTCCCCGCTCGCCCGCGGCGCCGACATCCGGCTCATCTCCGCCACCCCGGAGACGAGCTTCCCCACCGGCATCATCGGCGCCCGCCACTCGGTGCTGCTCCTCATCGACTGCCTGTACGTCCGGGTCGCCCAGCTCTCCTACCAACGGGCCAGCGCTTCGCTGGCGTTGACCGACCACATCGCCGGGCAGCACGCGGTGCCCAGCGGTCGGTCCCGGCGCGCGGGGCGTCGGTGAGTTCGCAGCGGCGGGGCGCCCGGAATGCGGCACGTGGGGGTGGTCACGGGCCTCCGCGGGTCAGCGGCCGGTGACGAGGAGCTGCGCCAGCGCCACGGCGCCCGCGCAGCCGTCCGTCACCGGGGTGATCACGAGGCCGAGGGGGGCGAGTCGTTCGGTGAGCGGGCTCAGCAACGGGCCGTCCGGGGCGACCAGTCCACCCGTGACGACCAGGGCTTCACCCGGGCGCGGCCCCAACGCGGCCACGGATGCGGCGAGATGAGCGGCCGCCGCCTGGAGGATGGCCGCGGCGACCGTGTCCCTCTCCGCCGCCGCGGGCGGGACCAGGGGCGCGAGGTCGGCCAGCCGCACCGGCGGGCGGTCCATCACGGCCGGCAGGAGGTACGCCCGATAGGCGGCCCGCAGCGCCGGCGCCCAGCGGTCGCCGTCGGCCGGGGGCGTCGCCGATCCGCCGTCGGCCGCTGGCGTCGCTGGTCCGCCGTCGGCCGGGGGCATGAATGGTCCAGCGTCGGCCGGGGGCGTCCTCGGCCCGCTCCCGGCCGGGGGCAGCACGCTCGCCGGAAGTCCCAGAGCCCGTCCGACCGCCGCCGTCAATGCCGTCGGTCCGCCCCTTCCGTCCGCCGCCCGCAGGGCCGCCCGCGCCGCCTCGCGCCCGATCCAGAACCCGCCGCCGTCGTCCCCGAGCAGCCAGCCGTCCCCGCCGGAGGTGGCGTGCAGCACGCGCCCCTCGATCCGGGCGGCGACCGTACCGGTGCCGGCGACCAGGGCGAGTCCGTCGGCCGGCCTGCCGGGTGCTCCGGCGAAGGCCGCCTCGACGTCGCTGTAGACCTCCACCGCCGCGGTGCTGACGCCCAGCCGGATCAGCGCGGCGGCGAGGGCCGCCTGCGCCCGCACCCGGCCCGGCTCCTCCTCGGGAGCCCGGGCGGCTCCCGCGAAGCCGCCGACCACCGCCCCGACCCTCGCGCGCCCCGCCTCCGGAACGGCCGACCCGACCGCCTCGGCCAGGTGATCGGCGAGTTCCGGCCCCGGGACGGTCAGCGCGTTCCCCGGCCCGGCCACGCCCTCCCCGAGGGCACGCCCGTCACCGGCGTCCGCGAGGACGGCACGGATCCGGGTCCCGCCGGCATCGATCCCGACGACCCAGTCCGGCCTCGGGTGCACATCGCTGTTCATGGTCGTCCATGGTGGTGATGCGTGCTGAACGCGGCGGACCGCCCGCCGCCGTAGGGGGCAGCGTCACCCGTCAAGAAGGTGACGGGATCGCAAGGCGATCCGCGTCCACGACCGCCTGCGCGAACGTCCCGGGCGCCTCCTGGGGGAGATTGTGGCCGATGCCCGCCAGGGTGCGGTGCTCGTACGGGCCCGTGAACCTGTCCCGGTACGTGCTGCCGTCGCCCGGTGCCGTGAACGGGTCGCGTTCGGGATCCAGGGTGATGGTGGGCACGCCGATGAACGGCCGTGCGGCGAGCCGCTTCTCGAGGTCGTCGTAGCGGCGCTCGCCGTCGGCGAGACCGAGCCGCCAGCGGTAGTTGTGGATGACGACGGCCGCGTGGTCTGGGTTGTCGAAGGCCGCGGCCGTACGGTCGAAGGTGGCGTCGTCGAAGTCCCAGGTCGGGGAGACCAGTTCCCAGACGAGCCGCGTCAGGTCGCGGCGCTTGTCCCGGTCCTCCATGGCCAGGCGGCCCCGCTCGGTGGCGAAGTAGTACTGGTACCACCAGGTGTGCTCTGCCGCCGCCGAAAGGGGCTCCCGGTTGGCCCGGAGGTTGGTGACGAGGTACCCGCTCACCGACACCAGCGCCCGGCACCGCTCGGGCCAGAGCGCGGCGATGATGTCGGCGGTGCGCGATCCCCAGTCGAAGCCGGCCAGCACGGCCTTCTCGATCTTGAGGGCATCCATCAGGGCGACGATGTCCAGGGCGACGGCCGACTGCTGGGCGTTGCGGAACGTGCGGTCGGAGAGGAATCGGGTCGTGCCGTGACCGCGCAGGTAGGGGACGATCACCCGGTAGCCCTGCCGGGCGAGCAGCGGGGCGACGTCGACGAAGCTGTGGATGTCGTACGGCCACCCGTGCAGGCAGACGACCACGGGGCCGTGCGCCGGGCCCGCCTCCGCGTAGCCGACGTCGAGCAGCCCGGCCCTGATCTGCCTGAGCCGCCCGAACGACGTGGCAACCGCGGACGGCGGCGAGGCGTCCCGCGAAGCGGCGGAGGCGGCCGGAACCCCCTGCAGACCCCCCAGCGAGACAGCCGCCGCGCCGGTGCCCAGAGCCGTGCCGAAGGTGCGCCTGTTGATCACGTGAAGGCCTCCTTGATC
The DNA here is from genome assembly GCF_042892755.1 of Streptomyces sp. NPDC001714. Taxonomy (NCBI): domain Bacteria; kingdom Bacillati; phylum Actinomycetota; class Actinomycetes; order Kitasatosporales; family Streptomycetaceae; genus Streptomyces; species Streptomyces sp. NPDC001714. The sequence continues at coordinate 687,277 of NZ_JBIAUL010000002.1, read as the reverse complement.
CAGCGTTCGCTTTTCCCGTCCCGCGTCACCTGTCGAACCGGTGACGCAGGAGCATCCTGCCACAACGCCCCTGGTATGCAAGCGTGTTCGGCCGAGCGTGGCGCGAGATCGGACGGCGTGGACGCGCGCCGGTGCGGCGTAGATGTGAGGATCCGCACGCCCTACGGCATTGCGTCGGCCCGGCCGACACGCAAGAGTGTTCCAACCGCCCTACCCAACGAGCGAGATGCTTCCGTCGACCGCCGCACACGGTGGCCCGGGCGAAGAGGAAGAGAAGCGCGTGAGCCGCATATCGGTCCGGGGAATCGCGGTGGCGTCGGCCACCGCGGTCACCGCTGTCGGAAGTGTCGTCGGTGTCGCCTCGGGCAGCAGCGCGCAGAACAACGACGCGGAGGCGACGGCGCCCGACGCCACCCTCCTCGCGGACCTGCCCGCGGGTCAGCAGGCGCAGGTGCAGACCGCGTCACTGACCCAGCAGGCCGATGCCATGGCCGTACAGGCGGACGCGAGTGCCAGGAAGGACGCCGAGCACGCCGCGCGGGCGGCGGCGGCCAAGGCCGCGGAGGCCAAGCAGGCCGCGGCCAAGAAGCGCGAAGAGGCCAAGGCCGCGGCCGGCGACCCCACCGCCGGCTTCCCCGTGCAGAGCTCCTACACCGTGGCGCAGATCAAGGCGATGGCCCTGCAGATCGTGGGCAGCGGCCAGTTCCAGTGCTTCAGCAACATCGTGGATCACGAGTCCACCTGGAACTACCTCGCGGTCAACCCCTCCTCCGGCGCCTACGGCCTCGTCCAGGCGCTGCCCGGGAACAAGATGGCCTCCGTCGCCGCCGACTGGCAGACCAACCCGGCCACCCAGATCAAGTGGGGCCTCAACTACATGAACACCACCTATGGCAGCCCCTGCCAGGCCTGGGCGTTCTGGCAGGTGCACCACGCCTACTGAAGGTGGGGCTCCGCCAGCCGCTCGGGGACCGCGTGCTCCTCGATGCGTTCACCGGGGGACCGTGACGTCCGCGGGCCGCTGAGCGCTCCGCCAAAAGGGCCGTGACAGGCCGTCAGCTCACTGCGGCGCCGTCGTGGCTGGTCGCGCAGTTCCCCGCGCCCCTTCGGGGCGCGCTGCCTCACTGCGGCTCGGCGGAGCGCCCGGCGCGCCGGGTGAAACGTCGGAGCCCCCGGCGCGTGGGGCTGAGGGGCGTGTCCTCAGGAGCGAGCGGCCCCGTCCCCGCCGTCACCGCAGGTGCCGTGGCCGGGGCCGGTACTGAGCGGTCGCCCCGGGCGAGCCGGCTCCGTACGGCCCGGGCCATGGCCTGGTGCGCCGGTTCCAGCAGGATGCCCTCCGCGGCCAGGTGTTCCCACATGTGGAGCAGTTCCTGCCCTCGGGTGGCCACCTGGCCGTCGTCCGTCAGCCGCTGCCACGCCGCGGTGGCGCGGGCCACCTCGGGTGCCGCCCGGTGCAGGTCGGTACGGCAGCGGATGCGCGCGACGGTCAGCGCGAGGACGGTGGAGAGCATGTAGTCGCCGCGCTGGTACGCGAGGTACGCCTCGATCGCCCGTGCCTCCAGCGAGAGTTCGTCCTCCGCTCCCCTGCGCAGCGTGAGGTGCTCCCGCAGGGCGCTGGCGAGGACGGAGGCGGCGTGCAGCTCCCCGCGCTGCGCGTGCTCGATAATGCGCTCGACGCGGGCGAGCGGAGGGAACGCCTCCTCCTCCGCGGCGGTGCGCTCGCGCCCGGGCGGCAGGTCCTCCTCGTCGGCGATGGTCCGGCTGGAGCCGTCGGGGTGGACCCGCAGGCGCGCCACCTGCAGCACGCTGCGGTCGATGACGGTGGCCGCCACCGGGGCGCCCAGGGTGCGGGCGAACATGGCGATCGCGTCGAGGATCGCCTCGTTGGGGGGCCGCGTGCCGCCCATCTCCAGCAGATGGCCGTTGACCACCGTCGACCCGTCCTCGGCCACATAGGCGTCGAGCCGGATCAGCGGCGGCGCGCTGAGCGCGGGCAGGTTTCCCTCGTTGCGGGGGGTCAGTGAGTAGGTCATCCGCTCAGACTCCGGGTCGGACGACACCGAGGATGGGCATGGAGGCGGCCGGGGCGGTGGTGACGGTGCGTCCGGGCCGCGGGGCGTGGACGATCTGTCCGTCGCCTATGTACATGCCCACGTGTGTGGCGTCGTAGTAGATGATCAGGTCTCCGGGCTGCACGGAGGACAGGCTGACGCGGGTCAGTCCCTGCCACTGCGCCTGTGAGGTGCGGGGTATGGGGTGCCCGGCCGCCGCCCACGCGGTGGAGGTCAGTCCCGAGCAGTCGTACGACGAGGGGCCCACGGCGCCCCACACGTAGGGTTTGCCGACCTGCGCCAGCGCGAAGGCGACGGCCTTCCCCGCTGCTCCGCTCGCCGTCGTCCGGCCGCTGACCGAACCGGTACCGGTGGTGCCACCGGAACCGGGCCCCGTCCACTTGGCCTCGGCCTCCTTCGCCTCTTCCTTCTCCAACTGGGCCAGCTTGCGGGTCTGTTCCTTCTTGAGCCCCGCTTCGATCTGCTCGGCCTCGGCGATCTTCTTCTCGATCTTCTGTTTCGCCTCGGCCTTGTCCGCGCGGGTGTTCTTCAGCTCCCGCAGCTTCTCGGCGGCGGCGTCCGTCTGCCGGCTCAGCTGCGCGCGGGCGTTCGCCTGGCTCTCGGACACGGTCACCACGTCCCGCAGGGCCTGGCGGGCCTGGGCCGCGTCGTCCAGGGCGTGGTCGGGGTGGTCGCCGAGCAGCAGCTGAAGGCCCGTGGAGTCGAGATTGCCCCCGCGGTACTGCGTGCGGGCGGCCGCGCCCGCGAGGTCGCGCAGATCGGCCAGCCGGTCCCCGGTACGGGCCAGGTCCCTGTGGAGCGACGCCAGCCGCTTCTCCTGAGCGGCCGCCTTCACATCGGCGGCGTCGTAGGCCTCGGTTGCCACCTCCGCCTGGCGGTAGAGGCCGTTCAGCTCGTCCTGGATGTCCTCGATCGACTTGTCGGTGCGCGGATCGGGCTCGTCCGGGGTCGCGTAACTCGGGCCGGGTAACAGGACGATCGCGCACACGAAGGCTGCTGTGGCGGCTCGGCTCCGCAGCCGTCCGCCACGAGTCGACACGTTCATCGGCTCCATCTTCAGAGGTCACATGCGGGTGGATCAGACAGCCTGCCTTCCCGGCGCAGCCGTCACCACGGTTCCCACGGAGAACTGTTCGAGTCTCGAACACATTACCCCGACGCGAACGGACCACCCCTGTACCCCCGGGCGTGTCAACCTGCCCGCACGCACCTCCTCCACCGCGACCGGACACGGTGGCTGCGCCCTCGCACGGAACCAGTGAGGAGGAACTCCTGGGCAGAAGCCGCCACTTGCCCGCCTCTCGACCACCCGGTCGAGGTCCCGCCTTTGCGGCACGCAGCCTCCCGGCCGACCATTCCGTTCCGAAACGGTCCGGTCGGCCAGGAGGACGGACACCGCGAAGTGCCCGCGAGACCACCTCCGTTGCCCTGGAAGCCGCGCCCCGCGTGCCGTCCGGCTAGCCGCACGTCAACGTCGGCTTCCCCCAGTCGCCGTGGTCGTTGCCGTTGCCGTCGCCGGCGTCGCCGACCTGGAGGTCGAGCACCTGGGCGCCGCTGACGTCGACGTCGATCGGGACCGCGGCCTGTTTTCCGCGGACCGTCGGCGTGGTCACCAGGGTCTTGCCGTCGGCGATCACGGAGAAGGTCACCGTTCCCGCACCCCCGGTCTCGTCGTCGACGCCGACCTGCGCCGTGAGCCGGGAGCACTTTCCGGCGAGGTACAGCTGGACGTCGCTGACCGAGTTGGTGCCCAGACCCTTGGCGTAGCCGACGCCGGCGACGGTGATCGGACGGCCGTCGCCGGCCGCCTGTTCGCCGACGCTGGTGTCGCGCTCCACCGGGCCCCACCCGTTGGTGGACGACAGGAACGGCAGGTCGCTCACCGCGCTCTGGCCGGTCGGCGGGGCCGGCGGGATCCCGCCGACGATGCGCTCGTCGCTGCCGGTGGCCTGCCGTCCGCTCTGCTCGTAGGCCACCGTGGTGGTGAGTGCCGAGGCGGACGGCAGGGTCCCGTCCGGCGGCTGGACCTTCCAGGTGAAGGTGGCCGATTCACCCGGCCGTACCCGCTGGACCGAGCCAGGGCTCGTGGCGGTCACCGTCCAGCCGTCGGGGGCGGAGAGCGAAGCCGTCAGCCGGGAGGCGGACGGCCGGTCCTGCGGCACCCGTACCGTCGTCTCGGCCGTGAAGGCCTGGGCGGACTGCGCGGTGTCCGGCACGTCCAGGGTGACGTCCGCTCCCGGACGCTTCGGCATCGCGTACTTCTCGGGGTCGTAGCGCGGGCTGTCGTTCTGCGCGACGCGCAGGGACGAGGCGTAGCTGCCGTAGTCCGTGAGGGAGACCTTGCCGAGGCCGCCGGTGGTGCCGTCCAGGTTCCAGACGGCGAGGGCGATGCTGTTGTGCCCGTTGGGGTTGAGGATGCCGTTGGGCACGGGGAATGTGTGCTGGGGGCCGAGGTAGTTGACGTAGTTGCCGACCTGCCAGCCGTTCACGAAGATCGTGGCACGGTACTTGCGGGACGGGTCGTCGGTGAAGGTCAGCCCGATCGAGGTGTCCTGGCCGTGCGGCAGGTCCAGGTCGGCGTCGGTGCGGTACCAGGAGACGCCGGGACGGGTGTCGGTCGTCGGCAGGGACACCTGGTCCCAGCTCCTGTCCGGGTAACCGGGCAGGGACCAGCCGGCCCGTTCGCCGTACAGGCCGCCCGTGGAGAGCGGGCCGCGCACCGTGTCCTGCAGGTCCTCGCCGCCGCGTACGCCCTGCACCCGCCAGGTGACGGAGGTCAGGGGCGCTCCGACGAGGGAGGCGCTGGTCAGGCCGCGGGCGGTCTTGTTGCCGTTGGTCGAGTTGTAGTCCTCCTCGTGTCCCATGTTCACGGTGAGGACGGAGAGGACGTTGTCGCCCGACGACTTCAACGAGCCGGACGGGAAGGTGAAGTCGGCGCTGCCGGTGGTGGAACTGCCCAGGAACGTGCCGTTGAGCCAGGCGGAGAACGCCTGCGCGCCGCCGCCGGAGTCCGAGACCAGGTGGACGCCGGTCTCCTTGCCGGTGGCGCGGAAGCGGCCGCGGTACCAGGTGTTGCCGGTGTGGAAGCCGTAGTCGTCCGCGTAGAGCACCGGTTGAGAGTCGCTGCCGGAGACGCTGTTGGTGGTCGCCTTGTCGGCCACCTGCCAGCTGGAGTCGTCGAAGCCGGGGGCGGCTTCCGGCGACTCCTCGGCGTGCTTCCAATTGGTCAGTGCCGGCAGGCTGACCGGGGCGGCCGTCGGGATCGTCCCGGTGCGGCTTGCCGTGTCGGTGGCCTGGGTGCGTACTGTCCTGCCGTTCCAGGTGACGCGGTCGGCGGAGGTGAACACCTCGAAGTTCTTGTCGTCGGCGTTGTCGCCGGTGAGGGCCACGGTGCGGCCGTCGTCCAGGCTGGTCGCCGTGCGCAGCAGGTGGGTGCCGCGTACGAGTACCGGGCCGCTCGCCGTGTCCTGGCGCCAGAAGGTCTCCGCCGTGGCCTTGTCGCCGACGAGCAGCAGGAGCGGGCGCTTCCCGCCGCCGCTGATGCTGACGCGGATCAGGCCCTTGTGCGTGTAGTTCAGACGCAGGTCCCCGGTGGCCGCGTCCCAGGTGGTCGTCACCGTGCCTCCGGTGGCGGTCACGGTGGGCTCGGTGGCGTAGCGCAGGACGGTCTCGCCGTCGCTGCCCGCGTCGCCGTAGAGCACGGCGACGTCGCGGTCCCCGATCGTCGCGCTGGTCATGATCTCCGACGTCGAGTACTGCACCTGCGAGTCACCGAGCCGGTAGTTCGCGACGATCACGTGCGAGTCACGGCCGTCGAGCGTGATCGCGGTGCCGGGCTGCTGGGGCACGACCGGATAGGTCGGTTCCGCGGCGGAGTCGCCCGTCGGTACGTCGATGGCGTCGACGGCCACGTAGTTGTCGGTGGACCCGGAGCTGTGGGTGCCGTCGACGACGATCTTCAGGGTGTGCGCACCCGGCGTGAGGCCCGTCTTCTGGAAGAGCACCGCCTGGTTCTCGCCGCCGGAGTCGTCGACCGTCGCCGCCTTGGTGCCGTCGAGGTAGACGTCGGCGTAGCCGTGGTTGTTCGTCTTGGAGCCGATCCAGCGGATCGCGGTGCCGTCGAAGGGGACGGTGAGCGAGTCACCGGCCTTGTTCGAGAACGACTCGGTGTGCTTGTAGTCGCCGCCGGTGTAGCTGGTGTTGGCCACGTGCGACCACGAACCGGCGTACTGGAGCGCGGAGTCGGGGTCGTCCCAGGTGTAGCTGGTGTCCGCGGCCGGCTGGGCGTTGAAGTCCAGTGAGATGTGGGTCTTGTCGGCCGCGGTGGACGTCGAGTTGCCGTGCCGCAGGACGTGGAACTGCGTCTTCGTGTCGGGGTTCATCCGGGCGGTGTCGACGACCGCGGAGTCGTCCGGCGGGGTGGCCCTGATCGCCTCGGTCTTGGTCAGCGGGGCGACCGACTGGGTGAAGTACCCGATGAGCTTGTCCTCGTAGTACTTCGGATCGAGCTGGCGGGTCTCGCGGATCGCTGCCCCGTAGTCGTACGACGTGTAGTTCTCCGGCATGCCCAGCCAGCCCCAGTTGGTGCCGCCGTAGGTCATGTAGAAACTCTGCGCGGTCGTGCCGACGGCGATGTTCTGCTTGTAGAAGACGTCGGCGAACTGGTCGTTGATCAGCTGGGCGCACTTGTCGTAGCCCGGTCCGCCCCAGGGGTCGAAGGCGCCGCCCTGGAACTCCGGGGAGTACAGGGGCTTTCCGGCCGGGTGGTCGTAGCTGATGTCGGGGACGCCGTTCCACTTCGCGGGGTTGGAGCAGTCGAAGCCCTGCGGGTAGGAGTCCGGGCCGTCGACGTCCAGGGCACCGGTACCGGAGTTGAAGGTGCCGTTGTTGTTGCCGGTCAGCGGCACGGTGATGCCGTCGGCGCGGGCCTTGTCCTCGAGGTGCTGCATGTAGGAGCGGCCGGCGGCCGAGCCGTTGTAGTACTCGTTCTCGACCTGGTAGGCGATGACCGACCCGGTGCCGTTGGTCAGTTGGTGGCGGGCGATGATCCGGTCGATCTGGGTCAGCCACTCGTCCGCGTACTTCAGGAACCGCGGGTCGTCGCTGCGGTTGTTGCCGGCCTTGGTGGTCAGCCAGCCGGGCAGGCCGCCGCTGTCGACCTCCGCGTTGATGTAGGGCGCCGGGCGGGCGATGACGTAGAGCCCGGCCTCCTGGGCCATGTCGAGGAGCTTGTCGACGTCCCGCACCCCGCTGAAGTCGTACACGCCCGGCTTCGGTGAGTGGTATCCCCAGTCGAAGTACAGCGAGGTGGAGTTGAAGCCGGCGGCCTTCATCTTCTGGAAGATGTCCCGCCACAGGTCCGGGCTCGGCAGCCGGAAGTAGTGGAACTCGCCGGACCACAGGTAGGTCCGCTTGCCGTCGACGAGGAACGAGTAGCCGTCCAGACTCACCGTGTGCGCCTGCGGGGCGGCTCCCGCGTCGGCGGCGGGCGCCTGTTCGCCGACGTCCTGCGCCGCCGCCGCGGGCGCGGTCACGCCCGCGGCCAGGGCGATGGTCGCGGCCGCCGCGAGGACGGGCCGCCACCATCGGCGCCCACCGGGTCTCGCGGGCTCTGAACCGATCCGATCACTCCGCACCACGGCCTCCAGACCGACTGAGTAATCAACACCAAACAGACTCAGGCAAAGTCGAACACTAAGGGGGCACACAGCTCAACACAATGGGGCGGGAGAACACGGTCGAGGCGACAGGGACGGCACCCAACCCCGCAAGGCCGCCTGGCCCCTGACCGACCGTCAGCCCAGCGGGTGGCGGGCCGACCCGCTCCGTTCGGCGGGGGCGGGGGGCCGCCGCGAGGCGGACGTGCGGAGGCGGGACCGCCGCGAGGCGGACGTGCGGAGGCGGGTGTCCGCCTCGCGGGGCCGAAGGAGCGGGGGTCAGGTGGTGAAGTGGTGGGTGCCGGAGCCGACTTGGTAGACCGCGCAGCCGTCCTCGTGGCGCAGGAAGGTCCCGTGCGTGTGGGTCACCTTCTTCGGCGTGTCCGTCGGGATCCAGACCTCCGCCGTCGTGTTGGGCGGCACCGTGCAGGTCAGGGTGAAGCGGCCGGAGCGCTGCCGCCACCGGGTGGCGACGGGGCCGTACACCGAGGTGAAGCGGGCGGCGGCGGTGGTGACGGCACCGCCCGGACGGGGGCGGACGACGATCTCACGATAGCCGGGCCGGCCTGCCGCGATGCCGGCGATGTTCGTGTACATCCACTCCCCCACCGAGCCGTAGGCGTAGTGGTTGAAGGAGTTCATGGCCGGGTCCTGGAAGCTGCCGTCGGGCCGGATGGAGTCCCAGCGCTCCCACATGGTGGTGGAGCCCCGGTCGATCTGGTAGCCCCAGCTGGGGAAGGTGCGCTGCTGCAGCAGCCGGTAGGCGACGTCGGTGTGCCCGGTGCCGGTCAGGACCGGCAGCAGCCGGGGCGTGCCGAGGAAGCCGGTGGACAGGTGCCAGTCCCTGGCCTTGACCAGGGCGACGAGACGGTCGGCCGCGGCCTGGCGCGAGGCGTCCGGCAGCAGGTCCATGGACAGGGCCAGGACGTACGCCGTCTGCGTGTCGCCCTTCACCTTGCCGTCGGCGGTGACGTAGGCGCCCTGGAAGGCCGCCCGTATCCGGCCGAAGAGGTCGCGGTAGGTCGCGGCGTCGGCGTCCTCGCCGAGTTCCGCCGCCATCCGGGCCGCGAGGTCGGCGCTGTGCGCGAAGTACGCGGTGGCGATGACGTCCTTGGGGGTCTCGTCGTCGACGTTCAGCCAGTCGCCGTAACCCTCGGCGGGGCGCAGCAGTCCGTCGCTGTGCTGCTCCAGATACGTCAGCCAGTCCCGGACGGACGGCAGGGCGTCCGCGATGACCTGACGGTCGCCGTAGGCCTGGTAGAGGGCCCAGGGCACGGTGACGCCCGCGTCGCCCCAGCCCGCGGTGCCGTTGCCGAGGGTGCCGACCACCGGCGCCACGTCCGTGAACGCTCCCGCCGAGGTCCGCGAGTCCCGCAGGTCGACGAGCCACTTGGACAGGAACCGGGCCGACTCCATGGTGTAGGCGGCGGTGGGCGAGAAGACGTTGATGTCGCCGGTCCAGCCCAGCCGCTCGTCGCGCGCGGGAGTGTCGGTCGGCACGGAGAGGAAGTTGCCGCGCTGACCCCACGTGATGTTGTGGTGCAGCTGGTTCAGCATCGGCACGTCGGTCTCGAAGTCCAGGGTGAAGGGGGCGTCCGTGTGCATGACGCGCCCGGTGACGGCCTTCGCCGTGGGGGTACCGGGAAACCCGGTCACCTCGACGTAGCGGAACCCGTGGAAGGTGAAACGCGGCTCGTAGACCTCCGCCCCGTCGCCCTTGAGGGTGTACGTGTCCGTCGCCGCCGCGCTCCGCAGGTTCGCGGTGTAGACCGTGCCGTCGGGGTTGAGCACCTCGGCGTGTCTGAGCCGTACGGTCGTCCCCGCGGCGCCCGACACCCGCAGCCGTACCGAGCCGACCATGTTCTGTCCCAGGTCGAACACGTAGACCCCGGGCTTGGGTTGGGTCACCTCCTTCGGGGTCAGCTCCCGCTCCACACGCACGGGGCCGTCCGCCTGCGCGACGATCAGCCCGGGGCCGATGTCGCCCTCACCACGCACGCCGGGCCAGTCCGCGTCGTCGAAGCCGGGTGAGGTCCAGCCGGGGGTCTCCTTGCGGGCGTCGTACGTCTCGCCGTTCAGCAGGTCGGCCGCGACGATCGGCCCGGCCGCGGCCCGCCAGTCGGCGGACGACGTGACACGAGCGCTCGTACCGTCCGCGTACTCCACCTCCAACTGCGCGCGCAGCACAGGGTGTTGGCCGTACTGCCCGGGCCCGAACATGCCCACGTCGCCCGCGTACCAGCCGGGTGCCAGGTACGCCCCGATGGCGTTGGCGCCCGGCCGCAGGAGCGCGGTGACGTCGTACGTCTGGTACTGGACGCGCGTGCGGTAGTCCGTCCAGCCGGGCGCGAGCCGGTCGTCGCCCACGCGGCTGCCGTTGAGGTGGGGCTCGTACAGGCCGAGTGCCGTGGCGTACAGGCGGGCACGGGACACCTTCTTGCGCGGGAGCCGGAACTCGTGCCGCAACTGGGTGACGGCGTACGACACCGGAACCACCCTCCCCCACGGCCCACCGCCCCAGGCGGCCGCCACCTTCGCGGCGGGCCAGCCCCCGTCGTCGAACCCCGACTCCCGCCACCCGTCCGCCGGTTCCGTGTCCGTGGCCTTCCAGGAGGCGTCGGTGAACACCTTCTGCCCGCCGGAGGCGGTACGCACCACGAGGACGGCGACGAGTCCCGCCGGGCCGACGGTCGCGTTGGTGGCCGAGACGGCGATAACGTTGTCACCGGCCCGTACGCGGTCCAGCACGTCGATCACGGCCGGGCGGCGCCAGTCCTCGTTGTCGGTGTCGAGGTCGGTGTGCGCCACCTCGACCCCGTTCACGGAGACGGCGTACACGTTGTCCGCGGTGATGGCGAGCGTCGCCGCCATGATCCCGGCGGGCAGTTCGGCGGTGCGGCGGAACCAGCGGGTGGCCGCCGGCACGCTGCTCGTCGGGGCGCCCTCGGGGAACCAGATCCATGAACCGCCTTCGAAGGAGGGAGCGTCGGTGAGACTCGCCGGGGCCGAGATCCAGTCGGCGGTCCACTGCCCGGCCCCCATCAGCCCCGTCTCCCACCACGAGGGCGCACTCCAGCCGGAGACCCTGCCCTCGGCGTCCCACACCCGTACGGACCAGTGGTAACGCGTCCGGGACTTCAGCGCGGGGCCGGCGTACGGCACGAGGACGGACTCAGCGGAGGTGACCTTCCCGCTGTCCCAGACGTCGGGGCGGTCGAGTCCCGAGGCCGTGGTGGCGACCCGGACCTGATAGGCGCTCTGCCGCACATCCACCCGGTCGGAGACCAACGGCCAGCTCAGCCGCGGGTGTTGGACGTCGAGGCCCAAGGGGTGCCGGACGTACTCGACGGTCGGCGCTGCGACGCTCAGCCCGTCACCCGCCTTGCCCGGCTGCGCCTGTACCTGCGGCTGCCCGGAAGCCGAAGCCGTCGATGCCGACAGACCGCCGACGGCGGCCGCCGCGACCGTGGCGCCCGCGCCCGCGAGGACGTTCCTCCTGCTGATCATCTGCGACTCCTCACTCACACGGATGGAACGAAGCGTTGCTTGAATCGATTCAATACGGAGGGGCATGGGTAACGTAGAGCCGGGCGAGGCGGGGGTCAATCGTCGTGCAGGCAATGTGATGACCCGACCGGTCGGCGGCCGCCATGTCGACGAGCGGCACGCACAGCGCACCCCGGGGTGATTGAACGGTTTCAATCGACGGACCACGAGGCCGCGATCACCGGGCCGGCGCCGGCCGCGAGGTCATGACCTGGCCGAGGAAGGACCGCGTCACCTGCGAGACCTCACCACGGCCCCGGCGCGGCCCGTGGCCGGCCCGCCGCCCGGCCCGCTCCTCCCGGGCGACCTGCCGACGGCGAGCACATCGCCATCACCTCACCTGGGCCGTCCGGCCCAGGGCGGAGCCGTGGACCGGGCTCGGGAGCCGGGAATCGAAGGTTCGCTCAGCCCCCTGCCCGCCTGTCGTCCGCCCGGCCGCGTGCGATGCGACTGCCGGAACGGGCGCGGACGGATTCGGGGTCCTTCAACTCGGCGCGGTGGACGATCAGTTCGCGGCCCAGCAGCAGGGAGTGGCGGGAGGCGGTCACCTGGAGGTCGTCGGGCAGTGTCGTCAGGTCGGAGAGATGGGCGAAGCCGATGACGCGGCGGATGATCTCCGTGCCCGCGAAGCCGACCGCCTCCGTCCAGACGCGGCCCAGGAACCGCTCCAGATAGGCATCGTCGAAGAAGGTGTCGACGCGCGTCGGCCACAGGCGGCGGAATTCGGTCTCGAACCCCTCCCAGCTCAGACGCAGTTGATCGGCGTGGTCGCCCTCGCCGCCCAGCGCGTGCGCGCGGGCCTCGGAGACGAGGACGTTCGCCCAGTACAGGCCGAGGTCGAAGCCGATCGGGCCGACGAAGGAGAACTCGGGGTCGAAGACGCGGACCACCTCGGCGCCGTCCCGCCGGCCGACCATGACGCTGCCGGTGTGCAGGTCGCCGTGGAGCAGTGCCTGACCGCTCGTCATGAAGACGTGGCGGAGTTCGGCGACCTCGGTGCGCAGCCGGGTGTCGGCGCGGAACTCGGCGGCCAGGTCGTCGAGTCCGGGGTGCCAGTGGTTGTGCTCGTGCTCGACGTACGGCTCCGACAGCACCACATCCTCGGTGATCTTGCAGAGTTCGGGGTTGACGGAGGCGGCGATCAGGTCCTTGCGCTCGGCGGAGGGCATGCCGAAGTCGCTGGTGGCGAAGGACAGCTGCGCAACGAGTTCACCGATGCCGACCGAGGTGGACGGGCCGTAGGAGCCGCCCTCGTTGAGACGGGTGCGCAGGACCTCCAGGTCGGACAGGTCCTCCATGACGAGGGCGTGGTTCTCGGCGTCGTAGCCGTGGATCGCGGGGATCTTGTCCGGGGCGGCCTTGCCGATCTGCTCGTACGCGCGGGCCTCGGCGTCGGAACGGTCGGGGCTCAGCGGCCACGACGGGCCGGCGACGCGCACCCAGGGCAGGGCCTGCTTCACGGCGAGGCGGCGGGTACCGGCGCCGTTCGAGGCCAGGAACACGCGGTTGAGGTTGCCGTCGGAGACCTCGCGGACACGGATGTCGTCGAGGTCGTCCCAGTGGCCGCGCTCGTTCAGGTAGCCCGGGATGTCGTCGGCGTCCAGGATGCGGTAGCCCATGATGTCGGTTTCCTTATGCGGTACGGCGCTTGGACAGGGTGAAGCTGAAGACCAGGGCCAGGATGAGGACGGCGCCCTCGACCACGTCCTGCGTGTAGTACGGCAGGCCCTTGATGGTCAGGCCGGTAGTGATGATGCCGATGAGGACCGCGCCCAGGGCCGTGCCCCAGACGTTCGGGCGGCCCCGGCCGAGCACCGACGTGCCCACGAGGGCGACGGCGACCGCTTCCAGGAGCTGGGAGGTGCCGGCGCTCACGTCGCCCTGACCGATCCGGGAGGCCAGGATCAGGCCGCCGACCGAGGCGAGCACGCCGGAGATGACGTAGGCGAGGGCCCGGTAGGCGCCGACGCGAATGCCGGCCAGCCGGGAGGCCTCGGGGTTGGCGCCGATGGCGTACAGGACCCGGCCCCAGCGGGTGCGGGCGAGGAAGACCCAGGCGGCGACCGTCAGCGCGCCGAAGATCAGGACCGAGACGGGGATCCCCAGGACCGTGCCGCGGTCGATGCGCAGGAAGCCCGCGGTGAACTTCCCCGGCGCCGTGGAGCCGTCGGACATCGTCATGCCCGGGGTGATGGACTGGCCGTCGACCAGGATGAGTTTGCCGCCCTGGATGACGAACATGACGCCGAGGGTGGCCAGCATGTCGGGAATCTTGAGCACGACGATCAGGAGTGCGTTGAGCAGGCCCGCCAGCGCGCCCGCCGCCAGCACGGCGACGATCGCGACGGTGCCGACCTGGTTGTGGACGACCATCGTCTGGGCGGCGACCGAGACGCCGAGGCCGGCGACGGCGCCGACGGACATGTCCATTCCGCCGACGGCCATGGTGAGGGTGACGCCGAGGCCGAGGATCGCGGCGACGGAGACGTACCGGAGCGTGTCGAGGAGGGTCGCGGACTCGCGGAAGGTGCCCTCGCTCAGCGCGAAGTACAGGAAGAGCGCGACCGTGACGAAGATGAAGCCGTACTTGATCACGGCGTTCTGGACGCGCGCGGCGGTGAAGACCGTGGACCGGGTCACCGTCTTGGCGGGGGTCCCGGTGCTCTGGGTAGTGGTCATGGGTGCTGCTTCCTTCGGCGGCCGGTGTCGGGGGGCTCAGACGGAACCGGCGATGGTCTGGATCACGCGGTCGCGCTCCGCGTCCTCGCCGTACGCGTCGAGGTGGACCTCACCGGCCGCGAGGACGACGACCCGGTCGGCGATCTCCAGGATCTCGTCGACGTCGGCGGACAGGACGAGCACGGCGGCGCCCTCGGCGGCCAGCGCGCGGGCACGGCGGCCGATGTCGCGGCGGGCGCCGATGTCGACGCCGCGGAACGGCTCGTCGAGGATGAGGACACGGGGGGTCTCGGCGAGCCAGCGGCCGACGACCACCTTCTGCTGGTTGCCGCCGGAGAGTTCCTCCACGGTGCTGTGCTCGTCGCGGGCGACGACCCCGAGGGCGTCGATGGTGGCGCGGCCGAGGGCGTCCTCGCGGGAGCGGTTCACGAGGCCCGCGAGGGAGAGGGACTTCAGGAACGGCAGCGAGATGTTCTGCGCCACCGACCAGCCCGGGACGAGCGCGTCGGCGTGCCGGTCCTCGGGGACCAGGTGGACGCCGGCCCGGATGGCGTCGGCTGGGCGGCAGGGCGCGTAGACCCTGCCGCCCAGTGCGACGGCCCCGGTGCGGAAGGGTTCGGCGCCGAACAGGCCGCGGGCCAGCTCGGTCTTGCCCGCGCCCAGCAGCCCGACGACACCGGTGACTTCGCCGGTGCGCAGGTCCAGGTCGAGCGGGGCGCTTCCGTCGAAGAGCCGGACTCCGCTCAGGGAGAGGACGGTCCGGCCCTGGTCGCCGTCGCGGGTCGGGCGGGCCGTCCGGGCCTCCTGGGCCTGGGCGAGCATCGCGCGCAGGGCGGCGTCCCAGTCGAAGGGCCTCGTCTGGTCCTCGGTGAGACGGCCGTCGCGCAGCACGACCAGCCGGTCGGCGAGGGCGTCGATCTCACCGAGGCGGTGGGAGACGTAGAGCACCGCGATGCCGTCGTCGCGCATCTTCTCGACCAGCGCGAAGAGGCGTTCGGCCTCGGCCGCCGAGAGCGCGGAGGTGGGTTCGTCGAGGACGAGGAGGCGGGGGCGGGTGGCCAGGGCGCGGGCGAGGATCAGCAACTGGCGGTCGGAGATGCCGAGTTCGGTGACGTCCTGGCGCAGGACCGCGTCGCTCCAGTCCAGGCCGAGGCCCGCCTGGATCTCGCGGGCCCGGGCCAAGGTGCGGGCACTGCTCAGGAACGGGTTGCCGCGCCTCTGTGCCAGCTCCTCGAAGACCAGGTTCTCGGCCACGCTGAGGCCGGGCACGATGCCCTCGCCGATGCGCTGGTGGACGGTCTGGATGCCCAACTGGCGGGCGGCGAGGGGGGAGGGGAGAGCCACCGGCTCCCCGGCGACCCGCACCTCACCGCCGTGCCCGGGGTGCACGCCCGACAGGATCTTGATCAGCGTGGACTTTCCGGCTCCGTTCGCTCCGAGCAGCGCGACCACGCTGCCCGGAGCGATGTCGAGCGAGACGCCGGCGAGCACCGTCTTGCCGTCGAAGGCCATGCTGACGTCCGTCAGGCCGACCGCGGGCGGCTCCTCGGGAGCCGTCTCAGTGGGCGACATTGGGGATCCAGTCCGCGGTGCTGACCTTCGAGAGGTTCAGTGCGGGCAGGGCGGTGCGCAGCTGGTCCATGTTCTCGATCTTGTTCTTGACCAGGAAGTCCCGGGTGATGGCGACGGCCGGGAACTCGACCGAGGACGTGTTCAGCTGACCGGCAAGCTCCAGCGCGGCCGTGCGGACCACGGCCGCGCCCACGGCGGACGGGTCGGTGCCGGCGGTGGCGACCCAGGGGCTGCCGGTGGCCGTCATGTTCTGGATGTCGGCGTTGGAGACGTCCGCGCCGAAGACCTTCACCTTGCCCTGGAGCTTCTTGTTCTGCACGGCGAGGACGGTGCCCTTGGCGAGCTCGTCGTAGGGCGCGAAGACGCCCGTCACGTCGGAGTGCTGGGTCAGCGCGGCGGAGACCAGCGGGACGTTGTCGGTGGCGGTCGAGTCGGTGACCTTGCCGACCTTGAACTCCTGAGTCCAGCCGTTGGCGGTGAGCGCCTTCTTCCAGACCGTGTCGCGCTTGTCGAGGGCGGCGTAGCCGGCCACGTTGACGTAGCCGACCTTGGTGTTCTTGCCGACCGTCTTGGCCATCACGTCGAGGACGGCCTGCGCCATGCTGGCGTCGTCCTGCTCGGTGCTGACGACGGACTTGTTGGTCTGGTCGACGTCGTACACGACGACCTTGATGCCCTTCTTCACGGCCTGGTCGATCTCCGGCTGGATGGTCGCCGGGAACCCGTGGTCGATGATGATCGCCTGTGCGCCGGAGTTGATGGCGGAGGAGAGGTCGGTGGCCTGCTTGGCGTTGTCGGCCTGGGCGTCGTACACCGTCAGGTCGATACCGAGGGCCTTGGCCTGGGCCTTGGCGCCGTTGCCCCACTGCTCGAAGTAGTCGCCGGCGCCGCTCTGCCGGACCAGGGCGACCTTGACCGTGCCCTTGCTGAACGGCGCGGGCTTCTTGCCGGTGGCGGCCGAGGCCGAGGCGGCGGTGTCGCTGCCCGTCTTGGTGGAGGCGTCCGAGGACTGCGAGCAGCCGGAGAGGATCAGGGCGGAGACGGACGCCAGCGAGATCGCGGCGAGAGGCAGGCGGACGAGGGACATGGCGGGCTCCAGGTGCAAGGGGTACGCAGAGAGGGAACGCGGGAAGACGCGGGGAAGAAGACGGTGGCTTGGACCGGAGCGGGAACAGGAATGCGCCACTGCACCGCATGGGGCATGCGGGCATGCGGGGGGCTCCGGGAGGGGTCAGCGACAGCTGGCCGTGGTCGACCGGAGCAGGTCCACGTACAGCCGCCGCACGAGCAGCAGCGTCTTCATGAGCAGATCATGGGAACGTTTTCAGCCGCCCGTCAAAGAAATGGAAGCGGTTTCTCACCAATTGAGACGACGATGCGTCACAGCCGGTGATCGTCCGGCCTGGAGTTACCATCACGGGACCGGCACCCGAACCGGCACAGTGAGGCTCCGATGACGACACCCTGCGCGAACGCGTCGCCCATGCTTGGCATGTGCCGCTGTACCGGCGCGCGCCGGCGTGGCTGATCCGTCGTTCGCCCGCTGCCGCGTGCCGTCTCCGATTTCCCTCCCGCCCGTCCGGACCGTCTCGGTATCCGGACTTCGCTTCGCTCAACTGGAGTTGCTCCCATGACGCTGCTGACGACGTGGGCCGAGTCCGGCCCCGAGACCCCGGTCCGCCGTACCTCGGACCCCGCCGAGATCGCGGAGGCGCTCAAGCCCCTCGGAGTGCGCTACGAGCAGTGGCCGATCCGCGAGGACGTGCCGTTCGACGCCGACAGCGAGACCGTGTTCGCCGCGTACGGCCCCGAGATCGACAAGCTGACCGCGGAGGAGGGCTTCACCACGGTCGACGTCCTCGGCCTGCACCCCGGCGACGACCCCGAGTACCCGGCGAAGGCGAAGGCCGCGCGGGAGAAGTTCCTCCAGGAGCACACCCACGACGACGATGACGAGGTCCGCTTCTTCGTCTCCGGCTCCGGCATCTTCTACCTGCACGTGAACGGGGAGGTGCACGCGGTCTTCTGCGAGAAGGGCGACCTGCTGGGCGTGCCGCGCGGCACCACGCACTGGTTCGACATGGGCACGAAGCCGTCGTTCACCGCGATCCGCTTCTTCCACGAGGAGGACGGCTGGGTCGGCAACTTCACCGGTTCGCCCATCTCCGCCCGCTTCCCGGACTACGACACGATCGCGGCGGGGTACGAGGCGGACAAGGGCGCCGCGTGAGCCTGCCCGACCCGGCCCTCCGCTTCGACGTGGACGCCGTGGTGCTCGACATCGAGGGCACCACGAGCGCCACGGGCTTCGTCGTGGACGTGCTGTACCCGTACTCGCGCTCCCGGTTCGCGGCACTGCTCTCCGAGCGGAGCGGTGATCCGGAGGTGGCACGGGCCCTCGCGCAGGTGCGCGAGCTGACCGGCGACCCGCACGCCGACACGGCCGCGGTCGTGAAGACCCTGGACGCGTGGCTCGACGAGGACCGCAAGGCGACCCCGCTGAAGACCCTCCAGGGCCTCATCTGGTCGGAGGGCTTCGCCCGCGGCGACCTCGTCTCGCACTTCTACGACGACGTCCTGCCGGCGCTGCGCGCCTGGCACGCGGCGGGCCTGCGCCTGTACGTGTACTCGTCCGGTTCGGTGGCGGCCCAGCGGGCCTGGTTCTCCTCGACCCCCGAGGGCGACCTGCTCCCGCTGGTCTCCGGCCTCTACGACACCGAGAACGCCGGTCCCAAGCAGGAGCCGGCGTCCTACCGCCGTATCGCGGAGTCGACGGGCCTCGCGCCCGAACGGCTCCTGTTCCTCTCCGACCGGCCCGGCGAGCTGGACGCGGCCCGCGCGGCGGGCTGGCACACCGTCGGGATCCGGCGCCCCGGAGAGCCCTTCCACCAGCAAGGCGTCGGCGACCACGCGGAAACGGGGACGTTCGACGAGATCAGCATCAGCACGACCAGGAGCACCACGTGAGCGACGACTTCACCGCATCCGGCCTTGAGGAGGCGGGGGCGGTCCTCGCCGCCGAGTCCGCCCGGTTCGCCTCCTTCGGCTGGATGCGCGGTACGTCCGGCAACCTGTCCGTGGTGCTCTCCCGGGACCCGCTGCGGCTGGTCGTCACCGCGAGCGGCCACGACAAGGGCGAACTGACGCCCGCCGACGTGGTGCTGGTCGACGGACAGGGCGCCGCCGTGGGCGAGGGCAAGCCGTCGGCGGAGGCCGAGCTGCATGCGCGCGTGGCCGCGCTGACCGGCGCGGGCGCTGTGGTGCACGTGCACACTGTTGCGTCGGTGGCGATGGGGCACCGGCAGCCGGGCGGGATCGTCTTCAAGGACCTGGAGATGCTCAAGGGCGTCGGACAGCCGGCCCATGACGTCGAGGTGACGCTGCCGGTCATCGGCAACAGCCAGGACATGAAGGTGCTCGGGGACCGGCTGGAGGCGGCGCGGGAGCCGCGGATGCCGGCGGTGGTCGTGGCCGGGCACGGACTGTACGTGTGGGGCGCCGATCCGCGCCAGGCCCGGCACCACACCGAAGTCGTGGAATGGCTGCTGGAGTTGGAGCTCACGCGACGTTGAGCCGCGTCGGGCCGAGAGGCGAGAGCAGCGAAGGCCACGGTCGGTCGACCGTGGCCTTCGGCCTGTTCAGCGCAGGCGGTCCCCCGGCAGCTCCCCCGCCGCCACCTCCAGCACGCCCCGCTCGGTCGCCAGACCCGTCACCAGCCGGCCCGGCGTCACGTCGAACGCCGGGTTGTGGCCGCGCGACTCGGCCGGAGCGGTGCGGACGCCCGCCCACTCCAGCACCTCGTCCTCGCCGCGGAGTTCGATGTGGATGTCGTCGCCGGTCGGCGTCGACAGGTCGACCGTGGTCGTCGGTGCCGCCACCAGGAACGGGATCCCGGCGTACGCGCACGCGAGGGCCACTCCCACCGTGCCCACCTTGTTCGCCGTGTCGCCGTTGGCCGCGATCCGGTCGGCGCCGACGACCGCCGCGTCGACCTCGCCGCGCAGAATGGTCCCGGCGGCGGCCGCGTCGGCCTGGACGTAGTGCGGGATGCCCTCCTGGACGAGTTCCCAGGCGGTCAGCCGGGAGCCCTGGAGCAGGGGGCGCGTCTCGTCGGCGTGGACGACCTCCAGGCGTCCACGCGCGTGGAGTTCACGGATGACGCCGAGCGCCGTGCCCCAGCCGGCCGTCGCGAGCGCGCCCGTGTTGCAGTGGGTGAGGATCCGCAGCGGCCGGTCCCCGCCGACCTTCTTCAGCAGCCAGTCGGCGCCGTACTCGCCCATCGCGCGGTTGGCCTCGACGTCCTCGCGCTGGACGGCGGCGGCTTCTTCCAGCACGGCACCGAGGCCCTCGGCGAAGCGGGCCATGACCCGGTCCACACACACCATCAGGTTGACCGCGGTCGGGCGGGCCTCGCGGATGCGGGCCACGGCCTTGCGTACCTGTGCCTCGCTCCAGCCCTTCCGCTCACCTTCGAGCAGGGCGAGGGCGACTCCGTAGGCGCCCGCCGCTCCGATCGCGGGTGCGCCGCGCACCACGAGCCGCTGGATCGCGTCCACCAACGTGTCCACATCCCGGACGTCCACCGTCTCGGTGTGATGCGGCAGCCGGGTCTGGTCTATGAGCGTGAGGCCGATTCCCGTCCAGTCGACGGCACGCAGTTCCTTGGACATATCGGGACACTCCTGATGTTCTGACAGCGCTTGCCACCGTACATGACCTGGGAGAACCACAGTTCGAGACGGATGGGCGGTTGGCCGGATCCGGGTGTTACAGTCCAGCACCCGCATTCCACGGGCCGATACCCCCATTCCGCGGACCGAGACGACGAAGGAGGACACATGCCCCTGCTCACCCGGCGTCTGTTCCTCGACTTCGGCCGCTGCACCGGCGACTGCTGTCCCTGCTGAGCCTTCCCCCCCTCAGCACATCGTCGCCCGATCACCCACTCTCACGCGCCCACCGCCGAGCGCGCCTTGCCGTATCCGGAAGGTCCCCGATGCACCGCAGACACCGCCGTGCCCTCCAGCTGACCGCGCTCGCCGCCGGCACCGTCCTCCTCGCCACCGCCTGCAACGCGGCCGCCAAGAAGGACGGCACGTCCGCCTCCGCGGGCAGCAGCGGCAAGTCCTTCACCCTCGTCACACCGGACTCCGTCGGGGAGAACGAGTTCCTCAAGCTGGCCGTCAACGGCATCAAGGACGCCGCGAAGCAGCACGGCGGGACCTCGAAGGTCTACGAGTCCACGGACACCGCCTCCCAGCAGCAGAACGTGCAGGCCGCCGTCGACGCCAAGCCGGACGTCATCGTGCTGGTCGGCTTCGAGTTCGCCGACATCGTCGCGCAGCAGGCCGAGAAGAACCCGAAGCAGCAGTTCCTGATGGTCGACGCCTGCACCACCAAGACGTACGAGAACGTCAGTTGCGCGGTCTTCCGCGAGCACGAGGGCGTCTACCTCGCGGGCGCCGAGGCGGGTCTGCTCAGCAAGTCGGGCAAGGTCGGCGCGGTGGACGTGCTCGACACGCCCCAGTTCCGCCGCTACAGCGACCCGTTCGCGGCCGGTGCGAAGAAGGTCGCCGCGAAGACCGGGACGTCCACCCGCTTCGTCGGCGGCCAGTCCCCCTTCGACGACTCCGCGCGCGCCAAGGAGCAGGCGAACACGCTGCTGTCCAAGGACTACGACCAGATCATGGCCGCCGCCGCGGCCGGCAACTACGGCGTCTTCGAGGCCGCGAAGGCCAAGGGCGCCTTCGCGTACGGCGTCGACGTCAACCAGTGCCCGTCGGCCCCCGGCACCGTCGTCGACAACGTGATCAAGCGCACGGACGTCGCCGTGGAGAAGGGCGTCGAGGCGGTCCTGGGCGGCAGGACGGGTACGACCGTGTCGTACGGCCTCAAGGAGGGCGGCATCAGCCTGACGGGGCTGGAGGACGGCGTCGACTCGTCCAAGTGCGTGATCGCCCAGCACAAGGACGTCCTGACGAAGGTCAGGGCGCTGCGTGACCAGATAGTCTCCGGTGAGCTGACGGTCGATGACCCCGCAGCCAAGTGACCGGCCGGCCGGGGCCGTCGAGGCCCCGGCCGTCGAACTCCGGGGCATCACGAAGCGGTACCCCGGCACGCTCGCCAACGACGCCGTCGACCTGACCGTTGGCCGCGGCGAGATCCACGCCCTGATGGGTGAGAACGGCGCGGGCAAGTCCACGCTGATGTCGGTGCTCTACGGGATGGAACGGCCCGACGCCGGTTCCGTACGCATCGACGGGCGCGAGGTGTCCTTCGACGACCCGGGGGACGCGATGGCCGCCGGGCTCGGCATGGTCCACCAGAGCTTCAAGCTGTTCGGCTCGCTGACCGTCGCCGAGAACGTCGTCTACGCGGCCGAGCCGCGCCGGTTCGGGTTCGTGGACCGGGCCGCCGCGCGCAGCCGCGTACGCGAACTCGCCGAGGAACACGGCCTCTTCGTGGAGCCGGACGCCCGCGTCGGCGACCTGCCGGTGGGGCTGCGGCAGCGCGTCGAGATTCTCAAACTGCTCCACCGCGGCGCCCGCGTCCTCATCCTCGACGAACCGACCGCGGTGCTCACGCCGGCCGAGGCCGACGCCCTGTTCGCCGTGCTCAAGTCCCTCGCCGCACAGGGCCGCACGGTGATTCTCGTGACGCACAAGCTGCGCGAGGTGCTGGACGTCAGCGACAACGTCACGGTGCTGCGCGACGGCCGGGTGGCCGCCCGGCTGCGTACCCGTGGGACCACCGCCGAGGAGATCGCGGCGGCGATGACCGGCCGCTCGGTGGAACTGGACCGCGTGCACGCGCCCGGCCCCCTCGGGGATGTCGTGCTCGACGTCGCCGGGCTGAGCGCGGGCGACGCCGTACACGACGTCGACCTGACGGTCCGGGCGGGCGAGATCGTCGGTGTCGCGGGCGTCGCGGGCAACGGCCAGAGCGAGCTCGTCGAGGCCCTGGCCGGACTGCGGCCGGTCAGCGCCGGCCGGGTCACCCTCTGCGGACAGGACGTCACCCACGCCTCGGCGGCCGGCCATCGCGCCGCGGGCCTCGCCTACGTACCCGAGGACCGGCACACGGTGGGCACCGCACCCGCCGCGTCCGTCGCGGACAACCTGGCGATGGGCCATCACCGCACGGCGCTGTCCTCCCGGCACGGCCTGCTGCCACCGTCGGCCGTAGGCGCCCACGCACGGCGTCTCGTCGAGCGCTTCGGCATCAAGGTGTCCACGCCCGGACTGCCCGCGGCGACGCTCTCCGGCGGCAACCTGCAGAAGCTGCTGCTCGGACGCGAACTCGCCCACGACGCGCCGCTGCTGCTGGTCGAACAGCCCACCCGTGGCGTCGACATCGGCGCCATCCAGAACATCCACGACCAGCTCGTCGCCTACCGCGACGCGGGCCACGCCGTCCTGCTGGTCTCGGCCGAGCTCAGCGAGATCCGCGGGCTCTCGGACCGGGTTCTGGTGATGTACGAGGGCCGGGTCACGGCCGCGTACCCGAAGGACGAGCTGGACGAGCGCACGCTCGGCCTGGCGATGGCCGGCGGCACCGCGCAGCGGACCGGCGCCGTGCAGGACGGAGACGGAGACTGACATGCCTCGCACACCGGACTTGACGTGGGCATCGAAGGCGCTGCGCTCCCCCGTCACCTTCTCCCTCCTCGCCGGAGTCGTCATCGGCGCGCTGTTCCTCCTCGGCACCGGTGCCGATCCGTTCGCGGCGTACGGCGCCGTCATCACCGGATCGCTCGGGGCCGACGGGATCGGCGCGACGCTGAGCACCCTCACCAGCGTGCTGGGCATGGCGCTCGCACTGGCCGTCCCGCTGCGCGCCGGGCTCATCAACCTCGGTGGAGACGGGCAGATGGTGCTGGGCGGGATCGCCGCCGCCGTCACCGGGCTGTACTCGCCGCTGCCCCCGTCCCTCACCGTGGTGCTCGCCCTGCTAGCCGGGATGGCGGCCGGCGGCGCGTACGCCGCCCTCGCGGCGCTGTGCGAGAACCACCTCGGGGTTCCGCTCCTGGTGAGCAGCCTGCTGCTCAGCTATCCGGCGGTCAGCCTGGCTTCCTATCTGGTGCGCTATCCGCTCAAGGAGCCCGGCTCCAGCCTGCCGCAGACACGACGGCTCCCCGGGGGCGTGGCGCTGCCGGTCTTCGGCTCGTCGACCGTGACGGTGGGCCTGCTGCTGGTGGTGCTGGCCGCCGCCGTGTACTGGTTCACCGACTCCCGTACGGCCACCGGCTACGAGATCCGGATGACCGGTCTCAACTCCCGCTTCTCCGCGTACGCGGGCGTGGACCGCAAGGGCCTTACGCTGCGTCTGTTGACGGCTTCGGGGGCGCTGGCCGGGCTCGTGGGCGCGATCGGCGTGCTGAGCTTCCCGTACCGGTTCCTCGACGGCTCACTCACCTCGCCCGGCTACACCTGGACGGGTCTGACCGCCGCGCTCCTCGCGTCGGCCGCCCCGCTGGGCACGGTCCTCGCGTCGTTCTTCTTCGCCGTGCTCCAGGTCGGCGGGCTCGCCATGGAGCGCACCACGGAGGTGCCGCGCGAGCTGACCCAGGTGCTGCAGGCCATCGTCATCGTCTTCCTCGCGGCCCGGCTGCACTTCCCGCGCAGACGCTCGGCAGCAGCCGGCCGGGAGCCTGTCGCCCAGGGGGAGCCGGCCTGATGTTCTTCGACTCCGACTTCGTCATGTCCGTGCTGCGCGCGCTCACCCCGATCCTGCTGGCCGCGCTCGGCGGCGCGCTGTGCGAGCGCGCCGGCGTCTTCAACATCAGCCTGGAAGGTCTGATGCTGGTGGGCTGCTTCACCGCCGTTTCCACCAGCTGGTTCACCGGCAGCGCGTGGCTCGGCGTGCTGGCGGCCGCTCTCGCCTCCGCAGCGTACTCGCTCGTCCTCGCCGTGGGCGCGGTCACGCTGCGCGGGGACGCGGTGGTCCTCGGGGTGGCCATGAACCTCCTCGCCGCGGGCCTGACCAGCTTCCTGCTCCGTACGGTCTTCGGGGTGCAGGGCACCTTCGACGACCCGAGCCTCGCCGGGCTCCCGCTCGTCGGAGGCTTCTCGCCCCTGACGTATCTGGCGTGGGCCGCCGTCGTGGTCGCCGCAGTGCTGCTGTCCCGGCACGTGTGGGGGCTGCGGCTGCGCGGTGTCGGCGAGGCTCCGGACGCCGCGGCGACGCTCGGGGTGAGCCCGGCCCGCCACAAGTACGCGGCGGTCCTCCTGTCCGGGGTGCTGTCCGGGCTCGCCGGAGCTCAGCTCGCCCTCGGCAACGTCACGTTGTTCTCCGCGAACATGACGGCCGGCCGTGGCTGGATCGCCGTCGTGGCCGTCATGCTCGGCCGTGCCATGCCTCTCGGCGTGCTGCTCGCCGCGCTGCTGTTCGGCGTCGCGGAGGCAGCGGGCTTCCGCCTCCAGGGCCTCGGCCTGCCCCAGCAGGCCACCGACGCCGCGCCCTACGTCGTGACTCTCGGTGCCCTGTTCCTCACCACGGCGCGGCGACGTGGCCGTACCCCGCGTACCACCCGTTCCACCGACCCTTCCGGAGTCGCCTCATGACCAACGACCTGCTGCCCGTCACCCGCATACCCCGCACCGGCCTGCCGCCCCGCGCCCTGGTGGTGGGCGACCCGGCGCGCGCGGCGGCTGTCGCCTCGCTGCTGGAAGGGGCCGAGGAGATCTCGTACCACCGCGAATACCGGGTGTTCGGCGGGAGTTGGAAAGGCCTGCCGGTCACCGTCGCCTCGCATGGCGTGGGCGCGCCGGGCGCGATCCTGCTCTTCCAGGAGCTGGCGGACGCCGGTGTCCGCACGCTCCTGCGGTTCGGCACCGCGGGCGCGATGAAGCCCGGGATCGAGGACGGAGACCTCGTGATAGCGGAGGCGGCCGTGCGCGACGACGGCGTGACCCAGCAGCTGCTGCCCCCCGAGTACCCGGCCGTGTGCGCCCCCGAGGCGGTGTTCGCGCTCCGGCGCGCCGCACGCGAGCAGGGCGCCCCGCACCACCGGGGCATCGTTTGGACCCGGGCCGCCTTCCAGCCGGGCCTGCTGCCGCTGAACGCGTACGACAGGGCCGGGCTCGCCGCGATCGAGATGGAGCTTTCGGCGCTGCTGGTGACCGCCTCGCTGCGCGGGCTCGTCGCGGGCGGCGTGCTCGTGGTGGACGGCGCGAACGCGGACGAACTGGTCGACGAGGGGGCACCTTTGTCGACGGGCCACTACGACCCCCACCGCGAGGTCGTGGTGCGGGGCGTGGAGCGCGGCGCCGTCGTCTCTCTGGAGGCCCTGCGGCTCCTGGCGGAGGAGTTTGCCCTGGAAGGGGATCAGGCGTGACCGTCCCTGCCGACCTCCTCGTGCACGGCGGTGACGTCCTCGCGGTCGACGACGCCGGCACCGTCGTACGCGACGGGGCAGTAGCCGTCCGGGACGGCGAGATCCTCGCCGTCGGCCCCACGGAGGAACTGCGTGCCCGGTACGCAGCCGCCGACACCCTCGACGCGACCGGCTGCCTGGTCATGCCCGGCCTCGTCAACACCCACACACACCTGGCGATGACCCTGCTGCGCGGCCGCGCCGACGACGTGACACTGCAGGGCTTCCTGGAACGGGTGATCCGCTGGGAGGGCGAGCTGCTGTCGCCGGAGAACGTGGCCGCGGCGGTCCGCGTGGCGGTCGCCGAGAGCGTGCGGGCGGGTGTGACCTCCGCCCTGGACATGTACTGGTTCCACGAGGCCGCCGAGCACGCCGCGCGGGAGACGGGCTGGCGGCTGCACACCGGCCCCACCTTCATGGACGTACCGGAGCCGGCCGACGGCATCGCCTACGAGGACCGCCTCGACTGGGCCCGCCGCGATCTGGCGGCGCGCCGCGCCGGGCCCGGCACCCGGCCCGTCCTCTTCGCGCACTCCACCTACACCCTCTCCCCGGAGCAGCTGACGGAGATCGCCGCGCTGGCCCGGGAGTTCGGCGCGCTGCTGCACATCCATGCCGCGGAGAACGCCATCGAGGTCGCCACGGTCGAGGTGGCCCACGGCAGGCGCCCCGTGGAGCTGCTGGACTCGCTGGGACTGCTCGGGCCCGACCTGCTGCTCGCCCACGCCGTGGAACTGACGGGACCCGAGATCGTGGCGCTGGCCCGCACCGGCACCTCGGTCGCCCACTGCCCGGTGTCGAACCTCAAGCTCGGCTGCGGCATCGCTCCCGTACCGCGGCTGCTCAGTGCGGGCGTGACCGTCGGGCTCGGTACCGACGGCGCGGTCAGCTCCAACACCCTCGACCTGCTGGGAGCGGTGCGGCAGGCCGCGCTCGTGCACAAGGCGGGCGGCGACCCCACGGCGGTCGGCGCCGAGCAGGCCGTACGCATGGCGACGATCGAGGGCGCCCGCGCGCTCGGCCTCGACGGACAGCTGGGCTCCCTGGAACCGGGCAAGCGCGCGGACCTGATCGTGCTGGACCTCGACAGGCCCCATCTCACCCCGCGCCACGACGTGTGGTCGATGCTCGCCTACGCCGCCCACTCCTCCGACGTACGGGACACGGTCGTCGACGGACGGGTGCTGATGCGCGACCGCACGCTCACCACCCTCGACGAGGCCGCGGCCCTGAAGGCCCTGTCAGACCTGGACGCACGATCCGGCACGGACGCACCGTCCGGTCCAGAGGCACGCCCGGACCCGGGCACAGGGTCCGACCTGGAGGTCCTGGCATGACCGTCACCCGGGGCTTCACCGGACGCTCGCGCGCCGCCGACCGCGATCCACGGCTGCCGCCCGGCCAGTACGACGCGGGGGACTCCTGGCCCGTGCTGTCCGCCGAGGTCACCCCCGATCTCACGCCCGCGGACTGGACGTTCCGCGTCGACGGCCTGGTGGCCGAGGAGCGCACCTGGTCGTGGGACGAGGCGCACACGCTGCCTCGGTCCGTGTACGAGGGGGACATCCACTGCGTCACCAGCTGGTCGAAGTTCGGGGTGAGGTTCGGCGGGGTGTCCCTGGACACCTTCCTGGACCTCGCCCGCCCGCACTCCTCGGCCACGCATGCCGTCGCGTACGCGCACACCGGATACACCACGAACCTGCCGCTGTCCGACCTGACGGGCGGACGCGCGTGGATCGTCTGGGAGTTCGGCGGCGAGCCGCTGGACCCCGGACACGGGGGCCCGGCACGGCTCGTGGTGCCCCACCTGTACTTCTGGAAGAGCGTCAAGTGGGTCGCGGGGCTGCGCCTCCTCGACCACGACGAGCCGGGCTTCTGGGAGCAGAACGGCTACCACGCCCGCGGAAACCCCTGGAACGAGGAGCGGTACGCCGGTGACTGACAGCGCGCCCGAGACCTTCGCTCCCCCGACCCGGTTCGCCGTGCCGGGACGGATCGCCGTGAGCAACCGCGCCGCGGCCGCCTGGCGGCCGGCCCGCCTCGTCGAGGTCCGCCGCGAGACACCGCGCGCCTCGACGTTCCGGTTCGCCGTGCCCGGCTGGGCGGGCCACCTGCCCGGCCAGCATCTGATGCTGCGTCTGACGGCCGCCGACGGGTACGTCGCGCAGCGCCACTACTCCATCGCGTCGGCGCCCGGCGACAGCGGCCACGTCGAGCTGACCCTCGACCATGTCGAGGGCGGCGAGGTGTCCGGCTGGTTCCACACGGTGGCGCGCCCCGGCGACACCGTCGAGGTACGCGGCCCGCTCAGCGGGTTCTTCGCCTGGCCCGGCGACCGGCCGGCCCTGCTGCTCGGCGCCGGCTCCGGCGTCGTACCGCTGATGTCCATGGTCCGCGACCACCGCCTGCGCCGGCTGAGCGTCCCGGTGCGCCTGCTGGTCTCGGCACGCACCCCAGAGGACCTGATCTACGCGGACGAGTACGGGGCCGAGACCACTCCCGTCTTCACCCGTGCGGGCCCGCCTGGAGTACGGCCCGGCCGTCTCTCGGCCGCCCACCTGGAGCCGTACCTGGCGCGGCCGCCCGCCGGGGGCTGGGAGGCGTACGTCTGCGGCTCCAACGGCTTCGCCGAGCACGCCTCCCGGCTGCTCGCCGGGCTGGGCCAGCCCGTGCACCGCATCCGCGTCGAGCGCTTCGGCTGACACCGGACTCCGGAAGGTGCGGGGGGAGTACTACCAGCAGCGCCACAACGTCTACGAGCCCGAGCAACTGGCCGACCTGGCCATGGCCCACGCACGACCACTCGGGACGAGCACCGCTCCTTCCGCGCACTGCTCGACGGCCGCCTCCTGCCTGCACGGCAGCCGACGAAGACGAAGCAGACCGTCCCGGCTCTGCTCAGCGTCCGCCGGGGTGCTCAAGACGGTTGAGGAGCAAGGCGAGTGACTCTTGCGGGGCCTGGCCGGCTGTGTCGATGACGATGTGATCCCGGTTCCACGGCTCGTAGTCGCGGTGGAGAACCTGCTGCCAGTCGGGCCGTGGCAGGTCAGGTATGTCGATCGATCGAGTGGTCACGCGGTCCCGGTGTTCGGCCGGGTCCGAGCAGACGACCTCGACTTCAACGACGTCAACGGCCGTCCGGATCCCCACGCTTTGCCAGCTGTCGCGGGTGACAGCCAGGGGATTCACCGATTCGGCGATCACGGTGAGTCCTTGCCGGAGATGTTCCTCGGCCAGGGCGTATCCGATGACGTAGCCGGCCGGTCCGACGGGGTGCTGTGCCAGGCCGGAGCGGACGATGCCCTGTTCGATGGTGTCGATGCGCAGGTGAACCGCGTCGATGCGGGCGGCCAGTAGCCGCGCCAGGGTGGTCTTGCCCGTGCCGGGCAGTCCGCCGATCACGATGAGCATGCGCTCATCCTGCCGGAGCCGTTCGGTTCCGTGCGAACCGGTGACCGCGAACCGTACTGCGCGGTTTCTGGTCAAGCGGACGGGGAGAACTGTTCGCGCACCCATTCGGGATCGGGGTTGGTGTGAGTCCGGCCCGCCACGACGACGGTCGGCACGGTCTCGTTACCGTCGTTGGCCGCCCGCACGGCTGCGGCTCCTGCCGGGTCTCGCCAGATGTTGACCCAGTGCGCCTGGCGGGCGCTGCGGCCCAGCCGGATACGCAGTCGCATGCAGTACGTGCAGCCCGGCCGCCAGAAGACGACCGGCCGGCCGTCGGCCGCGCTGCGGCGTTGCGCCTCCAGTGCGCCGATCGACCTCGGGAAGACCAGGGGCGAGTTCACTCCGGCGAGGACCAGGAACATCAGCAGGAGTGCCGCGGCTGTGCCGGGGCTCCCCTTGGAGCTCAGCCCGGTCGCGAGGGCTGCGCCGCAGAGCACGAACAGTATCGGCAGGATCCAGGCACGCATCATGGTGACGCAGGCTATCGACGATTCGGAGTGCTCCTCGAACCAGGCCGCTCAGCCGGGTGTTCGCCGGACGCTGAGGCCGGCCTTTGTCTGATCGTGCGCTCCGGCCGTCGCCGACCCGCCAACCGCTGTGGCGCCGGTAAGACGACCAGGCGGGTCACCAGCTGAGGGAACGGTGACAGCGGTGTGGGCCTCGTCGCTTGTTCTTGACACCTGTGGGCGCGGGCGACGTACGGTGAACCGATCGGTTTCTGACGGGTGGAGGCCCTTGATGCACGTATCCGGCGCGGCACCGCGAGGTGGGCGCTGTGGCGTGCGACTGATCGTGCGTCGGTATGTCGACTACTGCCGCACCTGCTCCGCCGTCTGTCCTTCCGCGCGCCGCTGATCCCTGCCGGCCCGTCGCGTCGGTCCCCCTCACGCCGTGGCCTCGCCCGGCTTTTTCCACCGTGGCCCCGTGCCCCGTGCCCGTGGCTCCGAGTTCCCGTGTTTCCCGGAAGGAACATCCATTGTCCGGCCCCGCCCTGCACCTCGCCGTCGAGCTCGACGGTGACGGCGCCCACCCCGCGGCCTGGCGCCGCGCCGCCCACTCCCCCGACCAGTTGCTCACCCCACGCCGTGCCTCCGGACTCGCCGCCGTGGCCGAGAACGCCGGGTTCACCCTGATCACCCTGGACGACGGGGTGCTGCCGCCCGGTGCCGCACCCGATCCCGTCGGCCGGATCGGGGCGGTGGAGCGGGCGGCCTTCGTCGCGGCGTCCACGAGCACGATCGGGATCGCGCCCGCCGTCCCGGTCACGTATGCCGAACCCTTCCATGTCTCCAGCCAGTTGGCGTCCCTGGACCACATCTCCGCCGGCCGCGCCGGGTGGGTGGTGACGGAGGAGGACCATCCCGAGGCAGCCCGGGTCTGGGGGCGCCCCCTGGTCGCCGACGCCGACGCCCGGGCCCGGGAGTCCCAGGACGGGATCGAGGTGGCCCGCGCCCTGTGGGACTCGTGGGAGGACGACGCGGTCATCCGGTCCGTGGCCACCAGCCGCTACCTCGACCGCGACCGCCTGCACTACATCGACTTCACCGGGGAGACCTACGCCGTCAAGGGCCCGGCGATCGTGCCGCGCCCCCCGCAGGGACAGCTCGTCGTCCTGGGACGGCCGGAGGTGGTGCCCGCCGCGCAACTCGACGTCGCCCTGATCGAGGGCCGCGACCCCGCGGCGATCGCCACGGCCGCCGCGGCCGCGGGTACGCCTCGGGTCTTCGCCGAGGTCGAGGTCGCGCTGGACACACCGGACGCGACCGGCGCCGAGCGCGTCGCCGACCTGGAACGGTACGCGTCCTGGACCGACCGGGGACGGCTGCGGCACGTTGGTTCCGCGGACGGACTGGTCGCTGCTCTCGAGGAGTTGAGCCGTCACGTGGACGGGGTGCGGCTGCATCCCCTCGTACTGGACGAGGACCTGCCCGTCCTCTCCCGTCTCGTCCTGCCGGCGCTGTCCGCACGGCGGCTCGTCGCCCGCCCGCTGCCGGGCACGTCGCTGCGCTCGGCCCTCGGTCTGGAGCGCCCCGCCAACCGTTTCGCGGCCGCGGCCGTCCTGGAGGAGACCCGATGACCCGCACCGACCCCCTCGACGTCCCCCGGCCGCACGCCCAGCTGCACTTCGGTGTGTTCTTCCAGGGCGTCAACCACTGGACCATCTGGTCCGCCCCCGACAGCGGCTCGCAGATCGACCCGGCCTCCTTCCGCCGGGTGGCCCAGACCGCCGAACGGGGCCTGTTCGACGCGTTCTTCCTCGGCGAGGGGCTGCGGCTGCGCGAGGTCGACGGCCGCATCCACGACCTCGACGTGGCCGGCCGGCCGGACGCCATCACCCAGCTCGCGGCGCTGGCCGCGGTCACCCGCCGGATCGGCCTGGTCTCCACCTCCAACTCCACCTTCAACGAACCCGCGGACCTCGCCCGCCGCCTCTCCGGCCTCGACCTGCTCTCCGAAGGCCGGGCCGGCTGGAACGTGGTGACCACAGACAACGCCTGGACCGGCGCCAACTTCCGCCGCGGCGGCTACCTCGACCACGCCGACCGCTACCGGCGCGCCGAGGAGTTCCTCACCGTGGCCCGCGCCCTGTGGGACGGCTGGGACGACCAGGCGGTCGCCACGTCCGTGGACGCTCCCGCCTGGTCGGTACCCGGTGCCGTACGCCGGGTGCGCCACCAGGGCGCGCAGTTCGACGTCGACCTCGCCCCCACCCTGCCGCGCAGCGCCCAGGGCCACCCGGTCATCTTCCAGGCCGGCGACTCCGGCGAGGGACGCGACTTCGCCGCCCGCAACGCCGACGTCATCTTCTCCGCACACGGCAACGACTTCGACGACGCACTGGCCTTCGCCAAGGACATCCGCACCCGGCTGCGCGCGGTCGGACGGGCCGACGACGACCTGCGGATCCTGCCCGGCACCGAGATCATCATCGGCGCCACCGAGGAGGAGGCCCAGGAGAAGAAGCGCTGGATCCGGCTCCAGCAGGTCACCCCGGCCACGGCGTTGGGGATCGCCGGGCTGGTGTGGGGCATCGATCTGTCCGACCGCGACGCCGACGGGCCGCTACCCGCGGAAGACCCGGTCGTCGCCGAGAACGACGGCTCCTTCGGGGCCCGGCGCATCGCCGACCCGCGTGCGGTGGTCGCCGAATGGCGGGCGAAGGCACAGGCGCACGGCTGGTCGCTGCGCGAGACCGTCATCGCGCTCGGCCCGCAGCGCGGCCACGTCGGCACCCCGTCCGGCCTGGCCGACAAGTTCGCCCACTTCGTGCGGCACGGCGCGCTCGACGGCTTCAACGTCACGCCGTACCTGATCCCCGACGGCCTCGACGACATCGTCGACCTGCTCGTCCCAGAGCTCCAGGAACGCGGCGTCTACCGCACCGAGTACACCGGCACCACCCTGCGCGAACACCTCGGCCTGCGCGAACCTCTCACCCACCGGTCCGCGCGGGAGCGACGCCAGGCGGGCTGAGCACTTCGGCGACTGGACCGCGCCGCCGACGGACCGGCACCGGGTGCCGGTCCGTCGGCGCGGCGGGGGCACGCTCCGCCCTGCTCAGCCGGCCTCGGGCCCTGCGAAGGCGAGCACGGTCTTCCCGTGGGTCCGCCCGGCCTCGTGGCGACGGTGGACCTCGACGGCCTCCGTCGCCGGAACGACGGCCGGGGGGACGGAGGCCAGCTCTCCGGACGCGAGCGCGGACAGGGCCGTGGACAGGTACCGGCCGATGGCGGCGGGGGAACGGCGGGCGACGTCACCGATGTTGTACCCGGCGAGGGTCCGGTTGTTCTTCCACAGGTCCCAGACGTCCGCCGTCCAGTCGGCGTCACGTCCGAGATCCCCGTAGACGACCACCCGCCGAAGGGCGCCAGCACCTCCAGGCTCGCGCGCCGCACCGGCCCGCCGACGGGGTCCAGCACCAGGTCCACCCCGATGGCGCTCGCGGCCGGGGCGCCGCCGCCGGGGCCGTCGGGCTCGCCGAACTTGACGTCCCCGCACTCTCCTGGAGCAACAGCAGGGCGCAGCTCACCATTCCGCTCGGAGCCGCGCGGACGCCTCGCGGTCGAGGACGTCGTCGGCCGGGCAGCGGCCGCGTGCGACGTAGCGGTCGGCGTAGGCCGCGACGGCGTCCACGACGCCGGTGCTCGCGCCCAGTCGCGGCAGGGCGTCCAGCGCCGCGGCGAAACAGGTCACGGCGGCACGCCTGAGTTCCGGGTCGGCGAGCCCGTGGCGTGCCGCGGCGGTCCACAGCGGATTGTGCGGCGCGGGGGTCCCGGCGCCCCGCTCGGCCAGGGGCGCCACGGCCCGGTTCGCGAGGGCGGCGGCACCCGGGTCGTCGAACAGGGCCGTGACCACGGCGAGCGGCACGATCCACCCGTCGTCGCCGGGCTGTGCGTCGATCATGCGCAGTTCCAGGTGTCCGCGTGGCCTGACCGGCGGAAACAGTGTGCTGATGTGATACTCGAGGTCCGCGTGGGTCGGCGGGCGCATGGTGCGCGAGCGGGTCCACTCGCGGAAGCTCACTCCGTCCGGCACCTCCCAGGGGCCGTCCCGTCGCACGCACATCACCGGTGCGTCGAGGACCCGCCGGACCCAGGCGTGCCGCGGATCGTGAGCCAGGGACGGCCCGCCGGCCCGTCCCGGATCGAGTTCCGTCCACATCAGCTGCCGGGTGGACAGCCAGCCCGTGGCACGGCCCTCGGCCATGGGCGAGTTCGCGAACACCGCGACCAGCACCGCACCCAGGTGGTGCGCCAGCCACCAGCGGCGCGCGAACCCCATGACCCCGGGCTCCTCCCGTCCGGCGTCGAGGCACACCTGGACGGAGGCCGACGTGCACATCAGGGTGCGCCCCGCCGGGCCCGTACGGTCGAGGCAGGCCTCCATCGCGTCGTACCGCCGCTCCCGCAGGAAACGGCGCGGCCGCTGCCAGGGATCGACGCCCAGGCCGGCCAGGGCCAGGCCGTGCCCGCGCAGTGCGGTGCGCACCGCATCGAGATCGGCGGAGACCTCCGAGACACATGCGGCCAGCGACGGGGTCGGCCGGGAACTCAGTTCCACCTGACCGCCGGGCTCGACACTCAGCCCGGACGTCAGCGGGAGGGTGCGCAGGTCGGCGTGGGCGGCTGCCAGCTCTTCCCGGCCCACGGACTCGTGCGGCGCACGCTCCCGGTGGACGAGCCATTCCACTTCGACACCGACGCTGCGCGGCGGGCCCGTCTTGAAACAGACTCCCTCGACCAGCGCCTCCGCCTGTTGTTCGGTGACGGCGGGGCCGTCAACGCCGCACTCCGGTGAAACCGACATCCGGGAGCCTCCCGAGCCGCCTCAGGGTCGTCGGGGATCCGACGTCCGGTACGCGTACCGCTGTGCCTGCTGCAAGAGTCCGCCGTCCTGCCCTGTCATGACAAGAGCGCACTTTCCAGACGACTGGGCATGCGGCACCCCGTAACGGGCGACTCGGAAGGTCCCGGGCCGTCCTCAGCCCGACGGGGGCCCGCCGCCGGTGTCCCGGCGCACCTTCTGCCGGATGCGCGTGTCCCGGTCGTGTTCGTGGTGCTCCAGCATGCGCAGCCGGGCCGTCTCGGCGTCCCCTTCCCGGATCGCCTCGGTGATCGCCCGGTGTTCGGCGAGGGTCGCGCCGAAGGTGTCGTCGACCGTGCTGGTCTGCCACGGTGCGCTGGTCTTCACCTGGGCGTCGACGGTGTGCAGCAGGGCGGAGACGGTGGTGTTGTGGGCGGCGGCGCGTACCGTGTCGTGCCACTCGTTGAGGCTGCGGCGGATCTGGCCGGGATCGTCCAGGGTCCCGGCGTGCTCCAGCAGGGCGTCGAGCCGGGCCAGGTCCACCGGGCTGCGACGGCCCGCCGCCGAGGAGGCGAGCAGGGCGTCCAGCACGGCGCGCAGCTCGAAGAGTTCGAGCATCTCCTCGTCGGAGCGTTGCCGTACGGCGAAACCACGCCGGGTGCTCACCAGGAGTCCGTCGCGCTCCAGCAGCGCCAGGGCCTCGCGGACCGGCGTGCGCGACACCGCGAACTCCTCGCTCAGCGCCAGCGGGACCAGGGAGGCGTCCTGCGGGTACCGGCCGGCGGTGAGCCGGTGCCTCAGCTCGTCGTAGATCGTGTCCCTTGTGCTCTTCATCCGTTTCCTCGTCGCGGGGCGGCCCGCGAAACGGTTCGCGGGCTGCCCCGGATCATGCCCGATGCCCGGGGCCGTGGTCAGCCCCGGCCCTCGGCGGCGTCGTCCGGCTCCGGGCCGAGGACCAGCGGCAGCGCCGGGTCGGCCCGCCACTCCGAGAGCGAGCCGTCGTACAGCAGCACGTCGTCGATGCCGATCTCGTGCAGGGCCAGGGCGAGCCCTGCCGCGTTGATCGCCCCGCCGCAGTAGAGCACGGTGCCGTTGCCGGCCCGGATCCCGTGGGCGCCGGCGAGGCGTGCGGTCCGCTCGTGGGCGAGGGTGTTGTCGGGGCCGAGCAGGTCGGCGTACGGCAGGCTGGTCGTGCGCGGTATGTGGCCGGAACGCGGCCGCTCGGGCGTGCCCAGGTACTCCGTACGGCGCAGGGCGCAGACCGCCGGGGTGGGGTCGCTTCCGTCGGCGATCCGCTTCATGCGGTCCAGCCCCACGAAGCCGTCACCGGCCGGGCGCGCGACGACGTCCCCGGGGGCGGGGGCGGGTTCGCGGCCGTCGGTGACCGCCAGTCCGGCCGCCTCCCAGGCGGTGAGGCCGCCGTTGAGGACACGGACGCGGGTGATCCCGGCGGTGCGCAGCACCCACCACACGCGGGCCGCCCAGGCACCGGTGAGCCGGTCGTAGACGACCACGGTGGAGTCCTCGCGGATGCCGAGGTCGCGGGCGTGGGAGGCGATCCGGGACGGGGACGGGCAAGTGAAGGGGAAAGGAGCGGCGGGATCGGACAAACCCTCCATCAGGTCGGCGAAGTGGGCGCCGGGGATACGGCGTTCGGTGTGGAGGCCGAGCCCGCTGACGAAGACCTTGCCGCCGTCGGGACCGGTGTGCCGGTCCACGGTGGCGTCGAGGAGGACCACCTCGCCGAGCCGGTCGCGCAGCCAGGCGGCGTCGACGAGGGCGCTCGTGCCGGATGTCATGGCCGCTCCCCCGCCGCCGCCGTGGACGCGGCGCGGTTGCGCCACTCGCCGCGTTCCGGCCGGGCGAGTCCCAGGTTCTCGCGCAGGGTGGCGCCCGCGTAGCCGGTGCGCACGAGGCCGCGGCGGCGCAGTTCGGGTACCACGTGGGCGGCGAACTCCTCGAAGGCGGCGGGCACATGGGTGGCCTGGATCATGAAGCCGTCCGCCGCGCCGCTGTCCAGCCACAGTTCCATCGTGTCGGCGATGTCCGACGCGGAGCCGATCATGTCGCCCTCGGTACGGGCCCCGTACCAGCGGCCGATCTCGCGCACACTCAGCTTCTCCCGCTCGGCGAACTCGACGACCTCCCGGTAGTGGCCCTCGACGCCGACCTCGTCGAGGGAGGGCAGAGGGCCGTCGAGGTCGTAGCGGGTGAGGTCGACGTCGACGTGGTAGGCGAGCCGGGACAACCCCGCCTCGGGGTGGACGAGTTCGGTGAACGACTCGTGCTTGGCGAGGGCGTCGCGCAGGTCGGCGCCCACCACGGTGGTCGCGGCCGGCAGGATCTTGAGCTGCTCCGGGTCGCGGCCCCGGGCGGCGGCGCGGGCCTTGACGTCGGCGTAGAAGGCGACGGCCGACTCCAGTGACTCGTGGCTGCAGAAGACGACGTCGGCCCAGCGGGCGGCGAAGTCGCGGCCGGCCGGGGAGGCACCGGCCTGGATGATCACCGGATAGCCCTGGGGCGGGCGCGGCACGCTCAACGGGCCGCGCACGGCGAAGTGTTCGCCCCGGTGGTCCAGCGCCCGCACGGTGTCGGAGCGGCCGAAGACCCCGCTCTCCTTGTCGGCGACGATCGTGTCGTCGGCCCAGCTGTCCCAGAGCCGGGCGGTGACTTCGAGGAACTCCTCGGCTCGGGCGTACCGGGCCTGCCGTTCGGGCAGCCGGTCCTGGCCGAAGTTCTGGGCCTCGGCGTCCTGGAAGCTGGTGACCACGTTCCAGCCGGCGCGTCCGCCGAGGAGGTGGTCGAGTGTGGCCATGCCGCGGGCGACGTGGAAGGGCTCCTGGTAGCCGGTCGAGACGGTGGCGGCGACGCCGAGGTGCCGGGTGGCGGCGGCCATCAGGGTGATGACCGGGACCGGGTCGAGGCGCGGGGTGCCGGTGCCCCAGGTGACCGCCGGGGCGTAGGAGTCGCCGAGGCTTCTGGGCACCGCGAGGGAGTCCGGCACGAAGGCGAGGTCGAATCCGGCGTCCTCCAGGACCCGGGCGATGTGCGTGTAGTGGGCGGCGGTGAGGAAACCGTCGCCCGCGTCGGGGTGTCGCCAGCCTGCGGTGCCCTGCGGGCCGGCGTTGAGGAAGGCGGCCAGGTGCATGCGCGGGGCGGCCGGGTCGTGGGTGGTGCTCAAGGGGTGCTCCAGGTGTCGTGCGGTGCGTGCGTGCCGGGCGTCGCCGTCACGTGCCCAGCAGGGACAGTTCGTCCAGGAGCGCGACGGCGAAGGACCCGGTGCCGGTGGTACGGGCGCCCGCGCGTTCGGCCGCGGTGGCGAAGGCGACATGGGCGACGGCGGCGGCGGTGAGCGGGTCGGGTACGACGGCCAGGGCACCGGCGATCAGCGCGCCGAGGCTGCATCCGGCGCCGGTGACCTGGGTCAGCCGGACGTCGCCGCCGGGTACGCCGACGGTGCGGGTGCCGTCGGTCAGATAGTCCGTGGGGCCGCTGACCGCGACCACGGCGCCGGTCCGCCGGGCGAGTTCCTCGACGGCACCTATCGCGTCCGCCGAGGAGAGGGTGGTCTCGACACCCTTGCCGGTGCTGGCGCCGCCGGCGAGCGCGACGAGTTCGCTGGCGTTGCCGCGGATCACCGTGGGCCGGTGGTCGAGCAGGGCCTGCACGAAGGCGTCGTACTCGGTGGCGCCCGCGCCGGCCGCGACCGGGTCCAGCACCCAGGGCGTGCCGGCCGCGTGCGCGGTGCGTGCCGCGTCGACCAGGGGCTCGGCCGGGTTGCTGATGAGTGCCGCGGTGTTGATCCACACCCCGCCGGCACCGGCCGGGAAGACGGTGGGGAAGTCGGCCGCGGCGCCGATGGCGGGTCCGGCGCCGACGGCCAGGAGCACGTTCGCGCTCAGGTTGGCGGCGACGTAGTTGGTCAGGCCGTAGACGAAGGGCGACGCCGACCGGATGGCGGCGATGCCGTCGGCGATCTCGGGGCTCTCCCAGGTCAGTTCTTCCATGGCGGGGTGTCTCCGTGGCTCTCGGACGCGGTCGGCGGGGGCAAGTGCATGCAACTGTATGCAGTAGAAGGGTCGATTCCGCCGCCCGCACATCTTCATTTCACGGAGCCGCAATACTCGCGGCCGTCAGGAGGTGACCGAACATCCATTCTCTTGCCGCAGGGAGCGTCGGCCGGTTCACTGGAGAAATGGTGACTTTCGC
Source organism: Streptomyces sp. NPDC001714 (assembly GCF_042892755.1). NCBI lineage: Bacteria > Bacillati > Actinomycetota > Actinomycetes > Kitasatosporales > Streptomycetaceae > Streptomyces > Streptomyces sp. NPDC001714. The sequence goes on along the minus strand of NZ_JBIAUL010000002.1, from coordinate 648,410 downwards.
CGCCACGCTGACGGGCTTCTGGCCCTCGCGTCGCGTCCACCTCTTCGACGGGTTCTGTAGCCGGGCCGCGTGACCGTGCTCCGCTCCCCCGGACATCCGGGGGGCATCGTGCCACCACCCGCCCACGTCACCCGTCCCACCAGAGGAAGCCGAGATCCGCCATGTCCGTGACCGATGAACTGCTGGCCAACAACGCCCGTTACGCGGAGTCCTTCTCCGGCCCGCTCCCACTGCCGCCCTCCCGGCAGCTCGCCGTCGTGGCCTGCATGGACGCCCGGCTGAACGTCTACGCGCTCCTTGGCCTGAACGACGGCGAGGCCCACGTCATCCGCAACGCGGGCGGTGTGGTCACCCAGGACGAGATCCGCTCGCTCGCCATCAGCCAGCGCCTGCTGGGCACCGAGGAGATCATCCTCATCCACCACACCGACTGCGGCATGCTGACCTTCACCGACGACGGGTTCAAGGACGCGATCCAGAAGGACACCGGGATCCGTCCGCTCTGGGCGGCCGAGGCCTTCGCCGACCTGGACACGGACGTGCGGCAGTCCATTGCGCGCATCAAGGCGGACCCCTTCGTCGTGCACAAGGACCGCGTCCGCGGTTTCGTCTTCGACGTGGCCACGGGCAGGCTCTCCGAAGTCCTCTGAGCGTCGCGGTCCGAGGACGTCGCCGGGTCAGAAGGTGGGCCGGCGAACGGTCACACCACGCTCACCGGATGCCGTACCACCGCGTCGAACAGGTAGCCCTGTGTGTTGGGCACGGCGGTGTCCGGCTGAGTGCGGCCGGCGGTGTCGGTGGCCCGGGCCAGCAGGTGGGTGGGGCCGGGTTCCTCCGGCTGCCAGTCGAGGGTCCAGCGGGTCCAGGTACCGGCGCGGGGCCGGTCGCGCAGGTGGGCACGGCGCCAGCTCGTCCCGCCGTCGGTGCTGATGTCGACCCGGGTGACGGCGCCCGCACCCGACCACGACCGTCCGTGCAGTACGTGCCGGTGCCCCGCCGTGAACGTGGCACCGTCGGCGAGCTCGAAGGCGCTCTTCGTCGCCTGCCGGGTGAGCGGTGCGCTGCCGCCCTCCGGGTAGGAGGGGCCGAACAGGCGGTAGAAGGTGGTGTTCCAGGGCGAGAAGAGCGGCTCGGCGGACACCTCGATGTCGCCGACCCACTTGATCGACGCGATCCCCACCCAGGAGGGCACCAGCACCCGCACCGGATGGCCGTGGTCGTACGGAAGCCGCTCACCGTTCATCTCGTAGGCGAGCAGTACGTCGTCCAGTGCCTTGGCCAACGGCAGTGGACGGCGGACCCGGCCGAGGCTCTCGCCGCCGCTGACGTACTCGGCGTCCAGGCCGCGCGGCTGCACGTCCACGGCGTCGTGGGAGAGCCCGGCCCTGCGCAGCACGTCGGCGAGGCGCACCCCGCGCCAGCGTGCGACCCCGATCGCGCCGAGGGTCCACGCGGTGCCGGTGACGGTCTCGCCCTGCTGTGTCGTGTAGTAGGAGCGGCCGTTGCCGGCGCACTCGACGAAGGCGGTCCGGGTGACGGACGGCAGGGCGCGCAGGTCGTCGTACCCGAACTCCACCGGCCGGTCCTCGCCCGGGCTGCCGCGCAGTCCGCTCCCCCACAGTCTCAGCCGCCAGTCGTCGGCCTCCAGGACGGGGGTGGCGGTGTGGTTGCGCACGAAGAACAGCTCGTTGGGGGTGTGGTGGCCGATGCCGCGCAGTGCCTCCCAGCGGGTCTCGGCGTTGGTGCCGCGCTCGATGAACCACTCGGGCGGCAGCGGCTTGACGATTCCGGCGACGGCGGCGCGGGCGGAGCGGGGGCTCCCGAGTGCGGTCCCGGCGGCGGTGGCGGCGAGCAGGGTGAGCAGCCGGCGGCGGGTGACCCCGTCGGCCCTGGCCTCACCGGCGAGCCACTGGCGCAGCCTTCGGCGGTCGTATGCGGTTTCGTGGCGGTGACCGGAGGGGGTGGCAGCAGACATGGCGGGTCCTCGTCATGAGGGGGCGAAGGAGCACGGCAGGGGGCGGTCGCGGACCAGGGTCCGGGCTTCGGCGGCAGCGCACACAACTGGGCTGGCCTGACCGGCGGTTGACAGAGCTGTCAGCGAGCGGAGGGGGCGATCAGCCGCTCGTCCGACACAGCGCGGCGGCGACCCGGACGAGGTCCACGGCGCGGCGGCGAGTCAGAGGCTCCGGCGACGGCATGGCGGGATGGAAGCACGCGGGGCGCAGGGTGTCAACGGGGCCTTCGAGTCGACATGACAGGGTGTCCGACTCGTCGAACGCCCCTCTGTCGTACCGGAGTTGCTTCGTGACGCCGTCGAGAGGCAGTACGACCGACTTGCCCTTGACGCACGCGTCAGGGGTTAGGTTCCGCGCTCCGGCAGCCGGGCCGTCCGGCTGCCGGCCCGCTCCCCTTCGCTCTCCCTCGAACCGTTCAGGAGCCCCGACATGGCCGCCGACCTGCCCTCCACGTCCCGCGAGATCCTGCTGACCGCCACACCCGGCGGACTGCCCGGCCCCGGGCACCTCACCATCACGCCAAGGCCGGTCCCCCACCCCGGGCCGGGACAGGTCCTCGTCAGGAACCAGTACTTCCTCGTCTTTCCCGGGCTTCGCACGCTGATCGGGGACGAGGCCGACGGCATGCCGCTCCCCCGCATCCACCCCGGCGACACGCTGTACGGTCCCGCGGTGGGTGAGGTCGTCGCGGCCGGGCCCGGCGGTCCGTTGCGTCCGGGGGACACGGTCACGCACCTGCTCGGCTGGCGGGAGTTCGCGGTCGTCGCGACGACGGACTGCACTCCGCTCGGCGACCTCCTGCCCGACCCGGTGGCCCACCTCTCGTCCGGGTCGGCCGCCTACGGGGCGTTGACCCGGCTCACCGGAGTCCGCCCCGGCGACACGGTGTTCGTCACGGGAGCGGCCGGAGCCGTGGGAACGCTGGCGGGCCAGATCGCCCGGCTGCTGGGCGCCGGGAGGATCATCGGGAGCACCCGGTCGCCGGCCAAGGCCGAGCGGCTGCGGGCCGAACTGGGCTACGACGCGGTCGTGGTGCCCGGGACCCGGCCCCTCGACGAGCAACTGGCCTCGGCGGCACCGGACGGCATCGACGTGCTCCTGGACAACGTCGGCGGTGAGCAGCTCACCGCGGCCGTGCGCACCGCGCGCCGGGGCGCCCGCCTCGCCCTGGTGGGCGCGCTGTCGGGACAGCTGTCGCCGAGCCGCGGCGGTGGCAGTTCACCCGCGGAGATCGACACCTTCCGCCTCGTCGGCCAGGGGATCTCACTGCACGGCTACAGCGGGCAGGACCATCCCGACGTCGGGGCCGAGTGGACCAAGCGGTTCGGGGGCTGGCTGCGCTCAGGCGAGATCACCTTCCCTCAGGCACGGATCCCGGGCATGGACCGGGCCCCTCGGGCGTTGCAGGAACTGTGCGAGGGGCGGCACTTTGGAACCGTCGTCGTGGAGTTGCCGCCGCGGTGACGCGTCGGCGCGCGGTCGCGGCGACGGAGGCTGAGGCTCGGGGGTGGACATGCGGATCGGGGATGCGGCGGCAGCGGCGGGAACGACCCCGCGGGCACTGCGGTTCTACGAGGAACGGGGACTGCTGCCACCACCGCGGCGCACGGCCGCCGGGCAACGTGAGTACGGGCCGGGCGATGTGGCCAGAGTCCGTTTCATCCGTGAACTGCTGGCGCTCGGTCTCACCGTCGGGGACCTGCGCAGTCTCGCCGACCGGCTCGCCCTGCTCGGCGAGCTCCCTCCGGGGCGATGCGGGCACCCCGACAGCGACCGACCCGGCTCCGGGGTGATCGCCCGCAGGCTCGCGGCCCTCGACGCCGAGATAGACCGGCTGACCCGACTGCGCGAAGGGCTGGCCCTGCGCACCTTCGGTCAGCCGTGACGTCACGTCGGCGGCGGGGTCGGCGCCGGTTCTCAGTCTGGGTACAGGGGCCCTACGGCCGTACGCGCGCCAAGTGCCCTGCCCTTGCCCCAGCCGAGTTCGCGGCGATACCCACCGAGCAGGCCGGACTCCTCCAGCTCCCGCACATCACGGAAACGCGAACCGGGAGCGGCCGCGCTCACCAGCGGCGCGACGAACAGCGCGTCGGTGGGGCAGTACGCCTCGCACTGGAAGCAGGTCTGGCAGCTGTCCTGCCTGGCGATCACGGGGACGCCGTCCGGGCCGCGGTCGAAGACGCGCGTCGGGCAGACGTCGATGCACAGGTCGCATCCGATGCAGCGGTCAGGTTCGACGATCTCGATCATGCGGCTCGGCCTCCTTCGACGACCCTCGCCCGTGGCGCCGACTCCGGACGGCTCCAGACCTCGTCCAGTCCACCCGTGAGCAGCCGGTAGTGCTGGGCCGGGTCCTGCCCCGGCCGGTCGATGCGCTTGTGCATGCCGCGCGACTCGGTCCGCTGCAGGGCCGCGTGGTACATCCAGCGACCGTGCGCCACCATCGCGGCCGCCTCGCGGGCCCGGAACAGGTCCTCGCCGCGTCCGCCCAGCCCTTCGCGCACCGCGGTCCACGTCCCGTGCAGGGAACGCAGGGCCGGGCCCAGACGGTCCGCGTGCCGCAGGTAGTTGCGGTCGTACGGCAGCACCTGGCGCTGTACGTCGGCGACGATCTCGCGGTGGCCGACCGTCACGGCGCCGGTCGGGCGCAGACCGGCGGTGCCGACCGCCCGGAGCCCGCGCCCGGGACGGCCGCGCCGGGTGGCGAACGCGGCGGCGCCCCGGCCCGCCCAGCTGCCCGAGGAGGCGGCCCACGCGGCGTTGTGGCTGCCGCCGCCGGTGAAGCCGCCGCAGATCAGCTCGCGTGTCGCGGTGTCACCGGCGGCGTAGAGACCCGGGACGCCGGTCGAGCAGTCCTCGCCGGCGATGCGCACCCCGCCGGTCCCGCGCACGGTGCCCTCTGCCAGCAGGGTGATCTCGAAGAGGTCCGTGAACGGGTCGATGCCCAGCCGGTCGAAGACCAGGAAGGTGTTGGGCTGCCCCTTGCGCATGGCGCGCTGGTCGTCGGGCGTGGCCCGGTCGAAGCGGGCGTAGACCGGTTCGCTGAGCAGCGCCCGCGCGATGGCCGACCGCCCGCCCTGGCTGGCCGCGCCTTCGAGCACCGAGCCGTCGGCACGGTAGAAGCTCGCCCAGGAGTAGTAGGCCGTCTTGGTCAGTGACGTGCCCTTGGGGGCGATGGCGTAGGCGTTGGAGAACTCCATCCCGGACAGCTGTGCCCCCGCCTCCACGGCCAGCAGGGCGCCGTCGCCGGTGTTGACGTCACAGCCGAGGGTCTTGGACTGGAAGGCGCAGCCGCCGGCGGCGAGCACGACCGCGCCCGCCTGGATCCGGACACTCTCACCGGTCGTACGGTCCACCGCCCGCGCGCCCGATACGACCGCGTCGGCATCGACCAGCAGCTCCAGCGCCGGGGTGTGATCGAGGATGCGTACGCCCAGGCGCTGCACCCGGATCCGCTGCCGGCGCATGTACTCGGGGCCTTGGAGGTCACCGCGGAGCTGACGGCCCCGGGCGTCGACGGGGAAGGGGTAGCGCTGCACCCGGGCGAGCTCGTCCATGCGGGCGTGGGTCTCGTCGAGCACCCGGGCCATCCAGTCCCGGTCGGCGAGGTGGCCACCGAGGCCCTCCCGGCTCGCCATGGCGGCCTCGCGCAGCTCGGGGACGTCGTCGACGTACCAGATGCCGGTGCCGACCGATGCGGTCGCTCCGCTCGCGCCCGTGTAGCCCTTGTCGGCCAGGACGACGTCGGCGCCGGCCTGGGCGGCCTTGATCGCGGCCCAGGTGCCGGCGGGACCGCCGCCGATCACCAACACGTCGGTGGTCAGTATCTGTTCGGATTCGGGACTCGTCATGGCGTGCGTTCCTTACCTGGGCGGGGACGGCGGGGATCAGGGCTTGAGGCGGCCCGTGGCGAACATGGCGGCGGACCATGCCGAGAGCGCGGCGGCGAGGGCCCAGACCACGAGCAGGGCCCAGCCCGCGCCGACGTCGCCCCGGCCGAGGAAGCCGATCCGCTCGACCTGGACCAGCCAGAAGACCGGGTCGAGGTGGCTCAGGACGTCCCAGACGGGCGGGAGCCGGCGGACCGAGTAGAAGACGCCGCCGAGGAAGCCCAGCGGCAGCAGGATGATCGACTCCATGGAGTAGACGTGATCGAGGGACTTGGCGAGGCTGCCCGCGATCACGCCCACCTGCGCGGCCACCAGGAGCACGCCGAGGGTGCCGGACAGCAGCACGAGGGGCCGGGCGACGCTGCCGCTTCCGGTCAGGGGCAGAGCCACCGCCAGGACTCCGCCGCCCACGACGGCACCTCGGGCGATGCCCCCGCTCACCAGCGCCGTGTTGATCTCCCACCAGCGCAGCGGGCTGGCGAACACGTCGTGGATGTAGCGGTCGCGCCGGGCCTCGAAGAGGCTGGTCGTCCCGTTGAAGTAGCCGACGTTGACGATCGCCTGCGCGAAGAGGCCGGGCACGATGAAACGGCCGTAGGAGACACCGTCGATCGTGTCGACGTGCCCGCCGAGGGCGGAGCCGAAGACGACGACGAACAGCACGGTCGACAGCACCGGGCCGACGACGCTGTAGCGCCAGATGGTCAGGAAGCGGAGGACCTCCCGCTCCAACAGCCAGATGAACGGGGAGCGTTCGGGCTTGAAGGGCTCGTCGTACGCCGGGAGGGCGGCCGCGTCCGCCGGGGTGCTCGTCACGCCGCCCCCTCTCCCGTGATCACCCGGTCGTAGACCTCCGAGATGTCCCGCGCCGCGTACCGGCTGCGCAGGGAGGCCGCGGAGCCGCGGTCGACGATCCGGCCGGCCCGCAGCAGCGCGATCTCGTCGCACAACGTCTCGGCCTCCTCCAGGTAGTGGGTGGTGAGCAGGACGGTGGTGCCGGCCGCGTTGAGCCCCTTGATCAGCCGCCAGATCTCCGATCTCAGCTCGACGTCGACACCGGCCGTCGGCTCGTCGAGGATGAGCAGGCGGGGGCGGTGCATGAGCGCCCTCGCGATGACGAGCCGCCGCTGCATGCCCCCGGACAGTTCGTACGCGCGGGCGTCGGCCTTGCCGTCGAGGCGGAACACCCCGAGCAGTTCGTCCGCACGCCGGACCGCCGCTCTCCGGCCGATACCGTGGTATCCGGCGTGGTAGATCAGCATCTGACGGATCGACAGGAACCGGTCGACGTTGATCTCCTGCTCGGCGAGGCCCAGCAGGCGCCTCGCCTCGCGGGTGCGGTGGTCGTGACCGAAGACCGTGAGGGTGCCGGTCGTCGGCCGGACGATGTTGCACACCGAGCCGATGAGCGTGGTCTTGCCGGCGCCGTTGGGGCCGAGCAGCCCGAAGAAGGCCCCGTCGGGGATCTCCAGGTCCAGCCCGGAGACGGCCGTGAAGCCGTCACCGTACGTCTTGCTCAGCCCCTGGACGCGCAGGGCGGGCGGTGCGGAGTCAGTCACCGGGCTGGTGGAACTGGTTGGCCGGTACGGGCAGTCCGTAGTGCTCGCGCAGTGTCGTGCCCTCGTACTCCTCCCGGAACAGGCCCTTGGCGCGCAGGATCGGCAGCACGTGGTCGACGAAGGCCGCCAGGCCGGACGGCAGGGCCGGTGCCATGATGTTGAAGCCGTCGGCGGCACCGCCCTCGAACCAGGCGATGATCGTGTCCGCCACCTGCTCGGGCGTGCCGACGAACTCGAAGTGGCCGCGGCCGCCCCCGAGCCGCGAGATGATCTGGCGGACCGTCAGCTTCTCGCGTACGGCGAGCTCGATGATGAGGTCGGAGCGGCTCTGCGAGCCCTCCAGCTTCGGCCGGGCGAGGACGAAGTCCGGCAGCGGGGCGTCGAGTTCGAACACCGACGGCTCGGTCTCGAAGATCGAGGCCAGCTGGCGCAGCCCGTACTCCGGTACCCGGAGGTCGTCGAACTCCTTCGCCAGCGCCCGGGCCTCCGCCACGGTCGACCCGATGTACGGGACGATCCCCGGCAGCACGATCACGCCGTCCGGGTCACGCCCTGCGGCTCTGGTCCTGGCCTTGATGTCGGCGTAGAAGTCGGCCGCGCGCTCGTAGGTCCGGTGCGCGGTGAAGATCGCCTCGGCGTGCCGGGCCGCGAAGTCCTTGCCGTCCTCGGAGGAGCCCGCCTGGACGAGCAGTGGGTAACCCTGCGGTGGACGCTCGACGTTGAGCGGGCCCGCCACCGAGAAGTGGGTGCCCCGGTGGTCGAGCCGGTGGAGCCGGGCCGGGTCCGCGTACCGCCCCGTGGCCTTGTCCGCCACCACGGCCTCGGACTCCCAGCTGTCCCAGAGCGCCTTGGCGACCTGGAGGAACTCGTCGGCCCTGGCGTAGCGCAGGGCGTGGTCGGGACGGTCGACGAGGCCGAAGTTGGCCGCCTCGTCGGCGCCCGCCGAGGTGACGATGTTCCAGCCGGCGCGGCCGCCGCTGACGTGGTCGACCGAGGCGAGGCGGCGGGCGAGGTTGTAGGGCTCGTTGTACGTGGACGACACGGTCGCGATGAGGCCGATCCTGCTGGTCGCCTGGGACAGGACGGTCAGCAGCGTCAGCGGTTCGAGCTGGCCCGGCGGCCGGAACTCGCCGGTGCCGTTCAGGGCCGGGCCGTCCGCGAGGAACAGCGAGTCGAACTTGGCGCTCTCGGCCAGCCGGGCCAGCTCGATCCAGTGCCGCAGGTCGAAGTCCGCGCGCGGGTCGCTGTGCGGGAGCCGCCAGGCGGCCTCGTGGTGGCCGGCCTCCATGAGGAAGGCGTTGAGGTGGAGCCGGCGGGGTCGCTCGCCTCCGAGGCCCAGGAGGCTCATGAGGTGACCTCCAGCTTCGAGCTGTCGTAACCGGCCGGGAGGAGGTTGTCGGTGATCGACGCGACGTCGACCGTCTTGGTGATCTGGCCCGCCCCCAGGAAGGCGTCGGCGAGCTTCTGCTCGGCCGCGATGTCCGACTTCTCCACGGGCGTCACGCGGGTCTCGAAGGTTTCGAGGGAGGCCTTCGCGTCGGCCAGGGGGATGCCCTCCTCCTTGGATATCGCCTCCGCGTACTTGTCCTCGTGCTTGATGGCCCAGGCGAACTCGTGGGCCAGCCGCTTGAGGACGTCCGTGAGGGCCGCGCGCTTCGTCCTGTCGTTCAGCGACTTCTCGCTCGCGACGTAGTAGCTGCTCGTCTGGTCGATGGGCGGGAGGCCCTTCGCCAGGATCCGCGCACCGTTCTTCACCGCGATGGCCGACTGCGGGTTCCAGATCGACCAGGCGTCCACCTTGCCGGTGTTGAACGCCGTGGCGCCGGCCGCCGGATCCAGGAAGACCAGCTTCACGTCCTTGGGACCGAGACCGACGCTCTTGAGCGCGTTCAGGGCGAGACCGTGGGCCGAACTGCCCTGCGGTACGGCGAGCTTCTTGCCCTTGAGGTCCGCGAGCGTCTTCAGCGTGGAGCCCTTCGGCACGATGATGTTCTCGCTGGCCTGGTCGGGCCTCAGGGAGCGGTTGACGGCGACGACCTTGAAGCCGTACTCCTTCGCGGCGCCGGTGATCGGCGGCACGTCGCCGACGCTGCCCAGGTCGATGTCGCCCGACGCGGCGGCCTGGACGAGCGGCGGGCCGTAGGTGAAGCGGGCGAACTTCACCTTGTACGGCGCGTCGTCGAAGACGCCGGTGATCTTCGCCAGCTCCTGGCTGCCGTCGCCGCCATTGTCACCGATGGTGAACGTGTAGTTCTTCCACTCGGGGTGGCTGTCGGCGCTCGATCCGCTCACGTTGCTCAGCGGTGCCGCCGCCTCCGACTCCGATCCGCAGGCGGCGAGGGGGCCCGCGAGGGCGAGCAGGCCGAGGGCGCCGACGATTCGGGAGGTTCTTGTGGACATGGTTCTCACGTGCTTTCTGTGCAGGGGACGGGAGGAAGCGGGGAGACGACTCGTGTGGAGCCGGCTGGATTCAGTGCTGGTTGGCGAGACCGAGGTCTTCGAGGAGTGCGGAGCGCAGTTCCTCACGCGCGACGCTCGCCTCGCGGTCCGGGGCCGACAGCTCGACGCGGTGGGAGGTGCCGATGCGTCCGTTGCTCATGACGACGACGCGGTCGGCCAGCGCGATCGCCTCGTCGACGTCGTGGGTGACGAGCAGCATGGCCGCGTGGTGTTTGCTGCGCAGCGCTCGCACCAGGTCGTGCATGCGCAGCCGGGTGATCGCGTCGAGTGCCGCGAACGGCTCGTCGAGCAGCACGAGTTCGGGCTCCGAGACCAACGCCCGTGCCAGGGAGACCCGTTGGGCCTCGCCGCCGGACAGCTCCTTGGGCCATGCCTTCGCACGGCCCGCGAGCCCGACCTCGGCGAGTACGTCGAGGGCCCGTCGGTCGGCGTCCGGTCCGTGCAGGCCGAGGGTGACGTTGCGCAGCACGCGCTGCCACGGCAGCAGCCGGTCGGCCTGGAAGACGATCGCGCGCCTGGCCGGGACCTCCACCCGTCCGCCGTCGGGCCGGTCGAGACCGGCGAGCAGGCGCAGCAGGGTGCTCTTGCCGCAGCCGGAGGGGCCCAGCAGGACCACCAGTTCCTCGTCGGCGATGGTGAGGTCCAGCCGGTCCAGGACGACCCGGTCGCCGAACCGCCGGACGACCTTCTCCACGACGGCGCCGGTCTGCTGCCGCGGCGTTGTCTCCACGGTGGTGCTCATGACGCCTCATAACTGGGACGCCACCGCAGCAGCACCCGCTCGAGAACCCGGACGAACTGGTCGGCGAGCAGACCGAGGAGCGAGTAGATCACCAGCCCCACGAAGACCTGGTCGGTCTGCAGGTACGTCTGCCCTTGCGTGATGAGGAAGCCGAGGCCCTTGTCGGCGTTGACCGTCTCGGCCGCGACGAGGCCCAGGACGCTGTAGGCGAGCGAGAACCGCAGGCCCACCAGGAATCCCGGCAGCGCCCCGGGCACCAGCACCCGCGTCACCAGCCGCCAGGTGCCCGCCCCCGTCGTCCGGGCCATCTCGATGAGGCGCTGGTCCACACCGCGGATCGCGGCGAAGAGGTTGACGTACATGGGGACGCCGGCTCCGAAGGAGATCAGCAGCACCTTGGTGAGCTCGTCGATGCCGAACCACACGATCATCAGCGGCAGCACCGCCAGCAGCGGGATCGTGTTCAGGATCTGCACGACCCCGTTGAACAGGTACTCACCGCTGCGCAGCAGCCCGCCCAGTACCCCGCTGACGATGCCCACCGTCAGTCCGACGGCCAGGCCGATGCCGGCGCGTTGCAGCGAGATGGCCAGGTCGGGTCCGAGGACGCCCTGTTGCCACAGGTCGACGGCGGACTTGACGATGGAGGTCGGCGCCGGAGCGTAGGTCTTCTGCAGCACTCCGGCCCTGGCGAGGATCTCCCAGGTGACGAGGACCACGACCGGCGTGGTGTAGATGCCCAGCGGCCAGCGCAGCCGCTCGCGGAGCGTGTGCAGCGGGGTCCGGCGGCGGGCGTCGAGCGGCAGGAACACCTCGCGTCCGGACGGGCTCGTCGTCTCGGCGACCGCCGGAACGACGGCCGGCCTCTTGAGACTGACCTCGGTCATGCCGCCACCTCCAGCACCTTGCTGTAGTGCGAGGCGTCGCCGACGAGTTGCTCGCTGCGCCGGCCGTCGACGCCGACCGGCACGTCGCCGGCGACCGTCACACGGTTGAGGCGGCGGGGGTGGTCGTCGTAATTGTCGACCCCGTAGTGCTGGGTGATCCTGTTGTCGAAGATCAGCAGCTGGCCGGGGGCCCAGGACCAGCGCAGGACGTTCTCGGGGCGGGTCACGTACGACTGGAAGACGCGCAGCAGATCGGCCGAGTCGCTGTTCGACAGGCCGGCGATGCGCTTGGCGAACCCGCCGATGAACAGGCCGCGTTCGCCCGTCAGCGGATGAACCCGCACGAGAGGGTGCTCCGTCTCGTACGGCGTCGAGACGAAGACCCGGTCGTACTCCCGCTGTTCGGGCGTCGCCGCGGCGGGGCGCGCGTAGTCGTACTGGTTGGTGTGCACGACCCGCAGCGTGTCGGCGAGGGCGCGCAGCGGTGCGGGCAGGTCGCGGTAGGCCGCGGCGGCGTTCGCGATGAGCGTCTCGCCGCCGTAGGGCGTGGTCACGACGGACCGGAGCGTCGTGAGCTGCGGCGGGTTGAGCACGAAGGTGACGTCCGTGTGCCATTCGTTCGCCTTCGACGTCTCGCTGTCGACGGCGAGCACGTTCGTCGTCCCGTCGGCGGCCGGCACGTTCGGGTGGGCGGTCGTCAGGTCGCCGAACCAGCCGGCCACCCGCTCCTGACCGGCGTTGTCGAGGGTCACGTCGGCGAAGACGATCGCCTTGTGCTCGTTGAGTGCATGACGGAGCGCCGTGACGGTCGAGGGATCGGTGGGCGCGGCGAGGTCGACGCCGTCGACGAGCGCGCCGATACGGCCCGTGAGCTTGCGGATGGTCGGAGGCATGAGGGGGTCCCTCTCCAGGAAGGGGCACGGGGCCGGATGCTGGGAGTCGGAGTGAACGGGTGACGAGCGGCGGTGGACGGCGACGAGGCGGGTGCTCGGGTCGCGGCGAGAGAGCCCTGCGACCTCGCGAGGGATGCCGGACAGAGGTCGAGCTCGGGCTCTGCCCGCTGCCCCCCCGAGGGAGCCGGGGGGCCGGGGAGCCGGAAGGGAAAAGCCGGCGCGCGGTGGTCGCTGCGGTCCGTGAACAGGACACCGCCGGGGCGGACGCTGCGCACCGCCCCTTCCGGACGTACGCCAGGAGCGCACACCGGCCGATGCCGAGATCCGCTCAGCGGATCAGCGACTCGCCTTCCGGATCAACGACAACAGAACGCGCTGGAGACGTGCGCCAGGTCGATGTGGCGCCTCCGGGTCAAATCCACGCGCGGGGTCATGGAAGGTGAGTTGAGCAGAGGTCCACGCCGTCGGTCAATATGTTCCGGACAGCCCTCACATTGCGGAAACATCGGCCGCTCCGGAGAGGTCCTCGCGCAACGGCCGACGGGGCCTGGCCGTCGGGTGACACGCCAGGCCCCGTCGCGGTGTGGCCGACCGCGGACCGGCGCGGTCCGTCGGGCCGGACGCGGCGGTCGTTGCTCGTCAGGTGTGCTGCTGCTCCGACAGCGCCCTGGTGAAGTGGGTGACGGGGCGCGCCACCCGTTCGCCGTCGAGGGTGATGTCGACGGCCTCGTTGTAGAAGGCGAGGAGCCCCTGGACGGCGCCGACCGCGGGCAGCGGGTCCGGGTAGCTCCAGACGACGTTGGGCGGGACGGCGGCCTCTGCGCGCCACGACCAGTACTCGGCGGTGCCCTTGTACGGGCAGGCCGTGTGGTGGTCGGTGGCTTCGAGCAGGTCGAGGCGGACGTCCTCGCGCGGGATGTAGTAGCGGGTGGGCAGGCCGGTCTCGAAGAGCAGGACCGGCCGGCAGGTGTCGGCGACGACCGTGCCGTCGATCTCGACCACGAGGTGACGGCTGCTGGGGATGGCGTCCACCCGCTTGTGCGGGTCACGGGGGTGGACGAAGATCTCTTCCTCCTCCTCGTACCAGTGGTCCAGGCCCCGCCCGACACGCCGGAACCACTCGAAGGCGATGTGGTCGGCCAGGTCGGCGGCCGGGAAGGTCCAGGCGGCGTTCTCCAGCAGCTCGCCGTCGACCTCGACGTCGTAGAAGATCCTCGAGCCGGTGTGCGTACCCGTCGGCGGGTTCTTGGCGGGCCGGAGGAGCTCCTCGCGTACCTCCGCGCGCGGGAACGCGTACAGCGGTACGGGAACACCCGGCTCCCAGACGAGGACGGGGTGGCGGCTGTCGACCACCGTGACGTCACCCTTGCGGCCGCGCACCCAGCGCTCGCTCGGCTCCCACAGGAGCCCCTCGGGGGTGGTCCGCACGGCCTGTGCGGTGGGGAACGTGGTCATGGGCGGCTCTCCTTCGGCTGGTTCACGCGGTGACTTCGGCGACGTAGGGGCGGTTCTCCCGCCAGGCCGCGAGCTGCTCGGGGCGGCCGAAGACCCGCAGGTACTCCTCGACGTTGCCACTGGCACGCTCCCACACCGAGACGGGTTCGAAGTCGGAGCCGTCCGGGTCGGCGAAGGCCGGCAGGGGTGCCACGACCGTGTCCAGGCTCGGGTGGACGAACACCGCGGAGGAACGGCGCGTCACCGTGCCGCCGGCCACCACGCGGTGCCGCCCGGGGCGCAGCCTGCCGTCCGTCCAGTTGGTCAGCAGGGTGCCGGTGAACACCTGGAGGGCGTCGGGCCGGATCGGTACGGAGGTCCAGGTGCCGTCGGGACGCTGGCCCTGCAGGCCCGCGTAGTCACCCTCCTGGTGGAGCACGGTGAGGACGGAGCCGTCGGCGTGTTCCAGAAGGAGGAGCTTCTCGTCGTCGGACACGCCGTCGTACGGCCACTTGGGGTAGTTGTTGACGACCGTCGTCGTGTAGACGTCGTCGCCGAGCGGGAAGGTCTCCGCGGGCACGTCCAGCACGCGCGCGTACAGGCCGAGGACGCGGCGGGCGACGTCCACGAACGCGTCCTGGTAGCGCCGGGTCGCGGCGCGCAGGCCGGGCTCCTGCGGCGGCCACACGTTGGCGTGTGCGTAGAGGGTGGCCTGCTCCGGCGTGAGCCCGGCGGCCAAGGCGGCCTCCGGGTCGTCGTACTGGCCGATGTTGAACCGTTCGAGTTCGAGGCGGCCGAAGTCGTCGGGCCACTGCCGCCAGCCGCGGTAGGGGTGCCCGGTGGGACTGGCCAGGTGTTCCTTCTCGAGGCGGGGGAGGTCGAGGACCCGGCGGAAGCCGTCGTTGAACCCGGCGATCACCTCCGCGGGGACTTGGTGGTTGACGACCTGGATGATGCCGATGGTCTCGGCGGCGTGGCGCACGGTGGCGAGCAGGTCCCCGGGGGCGTCGTGGGCGAGGGCGGCGGCGAGGTCGATGACGGGGATGTCGTCGGACATGACGGGAGCTCCTTCGGGCGTGGATCAGTGGGTGAGGGGGCGCAGGATGTCCGCGAGGGCCTGCGGATCCGCGTGGACGGTGACGATGTCGCCGTCGGGCACCTGGGTGCGGAAGCGGTCGAGGGACACCGCGTCCAGCGGGCCGCCCTCGGTGCGGACGAGCAACGGGAAGGACACGGCGGCGAGTTGCTCCCAGAGGGTCTCGTCGTCGAGTGCGGTGGGTGCGTCGGCGGGGAGGCTGCCGAGGTGGTGACGCCAGGACCAGGTGCCGTCCGCGGCCTGCTCGGTCTCCAGTTCGGCCGTGCGGGCGGAGTCGGTCGCACCGCGTTCCGCCAGCCAGGCCGCCGCCTCGTCGCGGGTGGCGAACCCGGGGCTGGGCGTGGGCCACAGCCGCAGGCCCGGCGACAGTGTGCCGGGCAGCGCGTCGACGAGGACGAGGCGGCCGACGCTGTGCGGGAACCTCGCTTTGAGGGCGATCGCGGCCAGCGCGCCGAACCCGACGCCGACCACGGGCACGCCTCCCGGCGCGAACGACCGGGCGGCCTCCTCCAGCGTGCCGGCCAGCCGCCGGGGACGGTAGTCGCCACGGCCGCGCCTGCTGGAGCGGCCGTGGCCGGGCAGGTCCAGGGCGACGGCGGGCCGGTCCAGGGCCAGCAGGACGTCGTCCCAGGCGCGGGCGCTGGCACCGGCGTCATGGAGCAGGACGACGGTGGGTTTCCGCGGGTGCCAGAAGACACCGCCGACATGGCCGCCCGTGGCCACGGTCACCCAACGGCGTTGGACGACAGGGGCGTTCGGCAGGTCGGCGAACTCCTCGGCGGCGGTGCTGGTGCTGGTGGTCATGAGAGCTCCCGGGTCGGAAAGAGGGTCACAACGGGTCGGCCACGCTCAGCGCGGCGGTGGCGGGGATCCCGGCCGGCAGGTCGGAGGCATCGAGGTGGCAGCGCACGACGTGGCCCGCGCCCAGGTCGCGTTCCGGCGGCGGTACGTCCTCGCAGAGCCCGGTGATCCTGCGGGTACAGCGGTCGGCGAAACGACAGCCACCCGGTCGTGCGGGGACGTCGTCGGGCTCTTCGGGCGGGCCGGTCACCACCGGGCGCGCGGCGGCCTCGACCAGCAGGGCGGTGTACGGGTGCGACGGACCGCGCAGTACGTCGGCCGCGGGCCCCTCCTCGACGATCACGCCGCGGTACATGACGGCGATCCGGTCGGCGAGGTAGCCGACGACCGCGAGATCGTGCGAGATGAAGAGGTACGACGTCCCCGTACGGTCCCGCTGGTCCGCCAGCACCTCCAGCACCGCCGCCTGCACACTGACGTCCAGAGCGGACACGGGTTCGTCGCAGATCACCAGGTCGGGGCGGCCCGCGAAGCCGCGGGCGATCGACACGCGCTGTTTCTGCCCGCCGGACAGCTGGGCGGGGCGGCGGTCGAGGAGGTCGGCGTCGATGCGGGTGCGGTCCAGGAGCGCGTCGAGGGACGGACCCGAGGGATCTGTGAGGGTGGCGAGCGATCTCCTGAGGACCGTGCGCACGGTGTGGCTGGGGTTGAGAGACGCGTCCGGGTTCTGGAAGACCATCTGGATGCGCGGGCGCAGGCTCGCATCGCGCCGGGCAAGGCGTGCGGGCAGTGGTTCGCCGCGCAGCCGCAGGGTGCCCTCGCCGTCGGGGGCGAGACCCGCGACGGCGCGGGCGAGGGTGGTCTTTCCACTGCCCGACTCCCCCACCAGGCCGAGGACCTCGCCCTCGCGGATGGTCAGATCGACGTGGTCGACCGCGACGGTGTGCCCGAACTTCCTTACCAGATCCCGCACTTCGACGAGGGCGGCAGACTTCTGTCCGGACCGTTCGCTCCCCGCCGCCGTGCCGACCTCCACCGTGGCCTCCCCCGGGTGCAGGCAGCGCACCGACCGGCCCGGCACGGCCTCCGCGTCCAGCGCGGGCTCGGCCTCGCGGCAGACGTCGTCGGCGAGCGCGCAGCGCGGCGCGAAGGAGCAGCCGGCCGTGGTCTCGCCCGGCAGCGGCAGCCGGCCCGGCAGCGGCAGCAGCGGGCGCTCCTGCCGCGTGACGCCGAGGACCGGGACGGCAGCCAGCAGGCCCGCCGTGTACGGGTGGGCGGGGGCGGCCAGGACCTCACCGACCCGCCCGCTCTCGACGAGGCGTCCCGCGTACAGCACGCCCACGCGGTCGCACATGCGGCCGATCAGACCGAGGTCGTGGCTGACGAAGACCACCGCGGCGTTCAGCCGGCCGCGCAACTCCTTGAGCAGCCTCAGCACTTCGTGCTCGACGGAGGCGTCGAGCCCCGTCGTGGGCTCGTCGAGGACCAGCAGCCGTGGCTCCACGGCGAGGGCGGCGGCGATCACGACCCGTTGCTGCTGTCCTCCGGACAACTGGTGCGGGTAGCGGCGCACGAGTCGTTCCGGTTCGGGCAGCCGTACCGTGCGCAGGAGTTCGACGGCCCGCCCGGCGCTCTCCCGGCGTGACAGACCACGCCCGCGCAGCACTTCGGCCAGTTGCCTGCCGATCCGCATCGTCGGGTCGAGGGATCCCGCCGCGTCCTGATGCACGAAGGCCGGCCGGGAAGCCCGCCACTCCCGCAACCGCCGCCCGTCCAGCGCCAGTACGTCGGTCCCGTCCAGCCGCACACCGCCGCCGAGCACCCGCCCGCCCGGCGCGAAATCCCGGGCCAGCGCGTACGCCAGGGTCGACTTGCCGCAGCCCGACTCGCCGACCAGGCCGAAGATCTCGCCGGGGGCGACGGTGAACGACACGTCGTACAGGACCTGGGCGGAGCCGTACGCGACGCTCAGCCCCGCCACGACCAGTCCCTGTTCGTCCGTGCTCGACTCCTCGGCGACAAGCCCCTGCTCGTCCGTGCTCATGCGGCCGCACCTCCCGCCGCCCGCCGTGAGGTGTCCGCGACCAGCGCCACGCCGACCACGAGGGAGACGATCGCCAGGGCGGGCGCGAGGACCGTCCACGGCGCGTTGTTCAGCCACACCCTGTTGTCGGCGACGGCCGCGCCCCACTCCGGTGAGCCGGGGGGCTGGCCGAGGCCGAGGAAGGAGAGGGTCGCGGCGGCGAAGACGGCGTCGCCGAGCCGTGAGGTCGCCTCGACGTACACCGTGGACCGGACGTTGGGCAGGATCTCGCGCCCCAGCAGCGACCAGAGCGGCTCGCCGCGGAGCCGGGCGGCCTCGACGTACGGCTTCCCGCGCTCCACCAGCGTCGCCGCCCGTACGCTGCGCGCGACCAGCGTGGTGAGAGCGGTGGCGACGACGAACACGAGCACCGGCGTCGAACGGCCCAGGAAGGCCACGAACAGCACCGCGGCGATGACGGCCGGAAAGACCACGACGGCGTCGACGATCCGCATCACCACGTCGTCCAGCCAGCCGCCCACCCCGCCCGTGACCAGCCCGATCACGGTGCCGGCCAGGACAGCCAGCGCGGTCGCGGCCGGTGCCACCTCCAGCACGGGGCGGGCCCCCGCGAGGGTGCGGGAGAACACGTCACGGCCGAACTGGTCGGTGCCCAGCCAGTGTTCGCCGCTCGGCGACAGGAAGCGGTCCTGCGGACGCTGTACGTCGGGTGCGTGCGGCACCAGGTGCGGCCAGCACAGGGCGACCGTCGTCCACAGCAGGATCAGGGCGGCTCCGAGGGTGGAGGCGACGGGCAGGCGGCCCGGTCGTCCCAGCGGCCGCAGGGCGATGGACACGACGCTCACGACGCGCCCCCGAGCCGTATGCGCGGATCCAGCAACCGGTGGACGAGGTCGGCGAGCAGCACGACCAGCATGTAGAGGGCGCCCAGTACCAGGGCGCTCGCCTGGAGCGTCGGCAGGTCCTTGTCCTGCGCCGACTGCAGCAACAGGGCTCCGGCCCCCGGGTAGTTGAAGAGCAGCTCGACCACGACGATGCCGCCGAGCATGTACTGGAGCTGCACGCCGAGGGCGCTGGTGGCCGGCACCGTGGCGTTGCGCAGCACGTGCCGCAGCACGATCCGCGCCGGGCCGGTGCCACGCAGCCGGGCGGCGCGGACGTAGGGCCCCTCGACGACGGCGACGGTGCTGGCGCGCACGTGCCGGGCCACATAGCCGGTGCACACCAGTACCAGCGAGACGGCCGGCAACAGCAGGTGCCACAGGGTCTGTCCCAGGCCGTCGGCCCCGGGCCGGGTCTGCGCCGACGCGGGCAGCCAGCGCAACTCCACGGAGAACACCACCAGCAGGACGACCCCGGTCACGAACTCCGGTGTGGCGCCCAGCGCGAGGGTCGTGGAGGTGATCGCTCGGTCCAGTACCCGGCCGTGGTACAGCCCCGCGATCGCGCCGAGGGTGAGCGCGACTGGCACCAGCAGCACGAAGGCGAACACCGCCAGGAACAGCGAGTGCCCGAGCCGTTCCAGGAGCAGGGCGCGCACCGGCACATGCAGGGTGTACGACGTCCCCCAGTCGCCGGTGACGAAGTGCCCGAGCCAGCTCCCGTACTGGACGACGAGCGGCCGGTCCAGGCCGAGTTCGTGGTCGAGGGCGCGCACCGAGCTGTCCGTGGCCTCCCGGCCCAGTACCGTGCGGGCGACGTCGCCGGGCAGCACCTGGGTGGCGAGGAAGACCAGGAGGGAGACCGCCAGCAGGGTCAGGGGGACGGCGGCGAGGCGGCGGAGCAGAAAACGGGTCATGGTTCAGACCTGGGAGACGGTGGTGAAGTCGACGTACTGGCTGGGGTGGGCCTGGATGCCGCGGAACCTGCCGCTGTTGTACGCGCGCGCCGCGCCGCTCCAGTACGCGATGACGATGGGCACGTCCTCGTGCAGGACCTTGGCGATGATCTCCGCCTGCTTGCGCCGCTCGGCGTCGCTGGTGGCGGCGTCGTAGGCCTCGGCGGCGGCGTCGAGCGCCTTGTTGGCGTACTTGGAGCCGTTCCAGACGCCGTTGCTCTTCACCATGGGGATGATGAACTGGCTCGGCACGGCCCGGCCCGCCCAGCCGACCAGGTTGGCGGTGGTGAACAGCCAGGGGGTGTCCTTGGCCTGGTCGCCGCCGTAGAACTCCTTCGAGGAGCGCTGGTCCAGGTCGACGGTGATGCCGACCTCCTTCAACTGGCTCTGGACGGTGACCGCGAAGTCCTTGTTGGGCGGGTCGAAGGTGAGGGTGAAGCGCAGGCTGTCGAGGCCGGCCGTCTTGAGGAGTTCGGTGACCTTGGCCTTGTCCTCGGCGCGCTGCGCGATGTCGGTGGGGGCGGCCGGGAACAGCGGCGCGAACAGGTGGTCGTTGCCGAGATCGCCGAGTCCGCTGCCCGCGGCCTGGCGCACGGCGGGCCGGTCGAGGCCGTAGGCGACGGCCTGGCGGACCTCCTTGCGATCGAAGGGCGTCTTGTCGACGCGGAGGGTGAGCACGGTGACTCCGGTGCCCCTGACCTTGTCGACGGTGATGCCCCCGCTGTTCCCCAGGGGTTCGACGAGCGCGGGTCTGCTGAGGAACTGGGCGTCGATGTCGCCGGACTGGAGGGCGACGAGGTCGGCCTGGTCGTCGGCGTAGAACGTGACGTCCACGCCGTCGAGGTAGGGCTTGGGGCTGTCCCAGTACTTCGGGTTGCGGACGAAGGCGGCGCCAGTGGAGACGTCGTACGACTTGAGGGTGAAGGGGCCCGTGCCGATGCCGTGCCTGGTGAAGTCCCCGGCGTAGTCCGTCTTCAGGATCACCGCGTTGTAGTTGCCGGCCGAGACAAGGTACGGGAAGTCGGAGAAGGGCCGCTCAAGGGTGAAGACGACGGTCGCGTCGCCCTGGGTGGTCACACCGCCCGGCTTGAGGACGGTGTCGAAGGCGGACAGGGCCGCCGACTTGCTCTTCGGGTCGAGCAACCGGTCGAATGACGCCTTCACGGTGGCGGCGTCGAGCTTCGTGCCGTCGGAGAAGGCGACACCCTCGCGCAGGGTGAAGGTCCACGTGCGGCCGGTCGCGTCCGAGGCCCACTTGGTGGCCAGCCGCGGCACCAGCTTGAAGTCCTTGTCGAGCCAGACCAGGTACTCGGCCACCAGCTGGTAGAGGGCGATCGCGGTGCCGTCGTACGCCGTGACCGGGTCGAGGGCGGTGGGCGGCGGCGGGGCGCCCACGCGCAGGGTGCCGCCCCGCTCGGCCGGGCCGGTGGGCGACGCCGCCGTCCCGGCCGACGCGTCGTCCTCGGCGCTCGGCGCGCAGGCCGCGAGCAGGGCGGCCAGGGCACCGCCGCCGGCCAGGGTGAGGAAGCGGCGTCGGGAGCGGACGGCGGGCAGGACGTCCTGCCAGTGCTGGGGCAGCGCGTCGGCGTCGGATGCAGGCATGGGTTCTCCAGGGAATGACCGGCGGCACGGCACAACCTGGGGGAGCTGTACGCGGGCGTGTGCGGTGCAGGCAGAAAGGTGGAGGTGAAGAGGGTGAGAGGTCGAGAAGCGTGCAGCCGAGGGCCGTCAGAGGGCCGGCGCGGTGCGCTCGGCCGGATGCCTCAGCGCTGCGGACAGACACACGTGCCGACGCGCAGCAGATCCACGTGGATCCTCCGGGTCAGCGGCGTGTTCGCGGTCACGACTCATTGATAACAGCGCAGTTCGGCGGCAGACAACGCGGGATCTGTTTCAGAATCGAGAAACTCCGCCGCAAAACTCCGCCCGTAGACTTCCGGCATGACCGACTCCCGCCGCGCATCTTCGCGCCCCGCCGCCGGCTGTCGCCGCCACGGTTCCGACGACCACCGGCCGTCTCCGAGGCACGACACGGGAGTTGCCCGCCATGCAGTCACCGGCGCACACGCGATCCGAGGGGTTTCCGGACCGCGCACCTGACACCGCCCACTCGTCGATCGACGAGTTGCTGGTCCGCGCCCGCACCCGCCTGCGGCGGCTGGCGCCGTCGGACGCGGCCCGTGAACTCGCCGACGGCGCGCTGCTGGTGGACGTCCGCGCGGACCTGGTGCGGCGCGCGGAGGGCGAGATCCCCGGTTCTCTCGTCATGGACCGGAATGTGCTGGAGTGGCGGCTGGACCCGTGCAGCGACTGGCGCATCGAGGAGGCCGTCGACCACTCCCTGCGGGCGATCATCATGTGCTCGCAGGGCTACATGTCGAGCATGGCCGCCGCCGGGCTGCACGATCTGGGCCTGGTGCGGGCCACCGACATCGTCGGCGGCTACGAGGCCTGGCGCGCCGCGGGCCTGCCGGTGGTACCCGGGGGCACTCTGCCCGGCTCCTACGTGGCCGCCGCCCCGTCCCCGATCAGCCTCGACCCGGGCGGGCAGCGCATGCTGGTGGACGGCGCTCCCGTCGCGCTGACCCCGTTGGAGTTCCGGTTGCTGACCGCCCTGCTGCGCGGCAACGGCCGGGTCATCACCCGGGAGGACCTGCGCTCGGGGCTGGGCGAATGGGCGGGCAGCCGCAGCCGCTCCGTCGACCTGCACATCCACCGCATCCGCCGCAAACTGGGCCCGCGTGCCGCGGCTCTGCTGACGACGGAACGAGGTGTGGGCTTCCGGCTGCGCGCGACACCGGCACCGGCCGAGAGCGGCTGACGGCACGGGGCACGGCCACCGCGGTCGGACAGCGGCGGCCCTCCCGCCTCGGCTCCGGCCCGTCTCCTTCGTTCGCCCAGTCTGCCTGGGCCCCGGTGAGCGGAGGCAGGTCCAGGTGTTCGCGCAGGGTCGTGCCCCGGTACTCGGTGCGGTAGACCCCGCGGGCCTGCAACTCCGGGACGAGTTTGCCGACGACGTCGGTGACCGATGACGGGAGCAGGTGCGGCAGGAGGTTGGAACCGTCGACGGCACGGGTGGTGACGTAACGGGTCCACTCGTCGGCGACGGCCGACGGCGTGCCGACGAACGCGGGGTGACCCGGTGCCACCTCCAGCACCAACTGCCTGATCGACAGTCCGCGTTCGGTGGCCAGTTCTCGCCACTTTCGGCGAGGAGACCGGTCAGCGCCTCCGGGGAGCCGACGTGGCGCAGCCGGCCGGTCCGAGGCCAGGCGGCCAGGCCGTTCAGTCCGGCCAGCCGGTCGGCGCCCGGGACGGCCGTGTCGAGCACCACCTCCACCTCCGCGAAGACCAGGGGTGCACCGGCCTCCCGGGCGGTGGCGGCGCGGGCGGCGATGCCGGCGGGTGTGGGGCGGGCCACCAGGACCACGTCGGCGCGCTCGTCGATGTCCAGCGCGTCCGGAGCGAGGACGACGAGCTGTCCCTGCGGTGGGCGGGGGGTGATCCAAGGTGCGTCCACCATCCGTCCCGGCACGTGAGACAACCCCGTGCTCCCGAACAGGGCGTCACATCGCGGCATTGACGTACGACAAAATCGATCCGTAGCATCACCAACGGCATTGAGTGTCAGCGTCAAGCCCTGGCTCGCTGACCGGCAACCCTCCCGCGCGGTGGGGTGCTCCAGGTGAAAGCCCGGCGGGGTCACCGATGACTCCCGCAAGCGCGTGGCCCCGTGACCGGGGCCGGAGACGGGGAGGTTCGGCATGCGGCACAGCGATGACTCTGCTGCCTCCCCCGCCGACGCCACGGCGTACTCCCGGCTCTCGCGCCGGCGCCACATCGATCTGAAGCGCTCGACCAGCTGCCTCTGTCGGGCCTGACCGGCCCGGCTGCCGCCGGCTGACATCCGTCACCGGCCCCGGCCCCCGCGCGCCGTCCTTCCCCCTCGCCACCGGTTCCCGGTGTCGTCCGCATGCCAACTCCCCTGTCTGCACAGCGCATCCCCGGCCGGAGTCGATCCGCCCGGGCCGCACACACCGTCATGCCTGCGCACATCCGTGCGCGGTCGTGCCCCGGTGACACGAGTAGGAGAAAGCCCTCCGTGACTGCACTTCCGGATTTCAGACCTTCCCGATGGGCGCCCCTGGCCGCGCTCCTGACCACCAGCGTCCTGCTGACCGCGTGCGGCTCGGGCGACGACGGCTCCGGCGGCGGAAGCGGCCAGGCGAAGTCCGGCGGCACCCTGACCTTCGCGGTGGGATCCGACGCCGGCTGCGTGGACCCGCAGCAGGTCGGCAGCAACGACACCATCTACTCGGTGCGCCAGACCGTGGACTCCCTCACCGACCAGGACCCGAAGACCGGCAAGATCGTGCCGTGGCTCGCCAAGAGCTGGGACATCAGCGCCGACGCGACGACGTTCACGTTCCACCTGCGGTCGGGCGTCACCTTCAGCGACGACTCGAAGCTGACCGCCCAGGTGGTCAAGGACAACTTCGACGCGGTGCCGAACCTCGGCGCCCTGGGCACCCTCGCCGAGGGCTATCTCAGCGGCGCCAAGAGCACCACGGTGGTCGACCCGCTCACCGTCAAGGTGTCCTTCAAGCAGCCCAACGCCCAGTTCCTCCAGGCGACTTCGACCCACTCGCTGGGGATCGAGTCCTCGGCGAGCGTCAAGAAGAGCCCGCAGCAGAAGTGCAGCGACGGGGTGATCGGATCCGGGCCGTTCGTGCTCAAGCAGTACGTGCAGAACCAGTCGATCACCCTGGGCAAGCGCACCGGGTACGACTGGGGTTCCTCGCTGTGGTCGAAGAAGGGCGAGGCCTACCTGGACAAGCTGGTGTTCAAGGTCGTGCCCGAGGCAGGGGTGCGGGCCGGCAGTCTCCAGTCCGGGCAGGTGGACGCGATCAGCAGCGTCGGCAAGGCCAACGAGGCAGCGCTCAAGGGCGGCCAGGTCACCCTGCAGAGCCGGGCCAACCCCGGTGTGGTGTTCGGCCTCGGGCTGAACAACTCCCGGCCCCTGCTGAAGGACGCGAAGGTCCGTCAGGCGATCTCGGCCGCCATCGACCGGAAGCAGATCGCCGACACGGTCTTCCCGACCGGCACCCGGCCGGCGACCAGCGTCCTGGCGCACACCACGCCCGACTACACCGATCTCTCCTCGGACCTCGCGCTCGACACGGCCAAGGCCAAGTCGCTGCTGGATGCGGCCGGTTGGAAAGCGGGCAGCGACGGTATCCGCGCCAAGGACGGCAAGAAGCTGACCCTGACCGTCAGCTGGTTCCCCAACGCGGCCACCAACCAGCCCGCGCTGGAGCTGGTCCAGCAGCAGCTCAAGGCCGTCGGGATCGACGTGGTGCTCAAGCAGCTCCCGGTCACCCAGTTCGCCACCACACTCCAGTCGGGTGACTTCGACGTGGTGTGGGGGAACGTGACCCGCGCCGACCCGGACATCCTGCGCAGCTCCTTCTCCTCCCAGCTGGGCAACTTCTACCACCTGCCCGCCAGTTCGCTGGACACGGCACTGTCCGCGCAGGCCGCGACCACGGACACCGCGAAGCGCGAGGAGCTGGTGTCGGAGGCGCAGAAACTGATCGTGCAGAACGCGTACAACGTGCCGGTGGTGGAGCTCCAGACCCAGCTCGGCGTCTCGAAGAAGGTGCACGACCTGGAATTCGACTCCGGCAGCCGCGTCCAGCTGCACGACACCTGGATCGGCTAGCGGATGCGCCGCTATGTGATCAAACGGCTGGCGCAGGCGGTCGGGGTGCTGTGGGCGGCCTACACGGTGTCGTTCCTGGTCCTGGACTTCCTGCCGGGTGACCCGGTCTCGGCGATGGCCGGGGCCGGAATGGACACGGGGCAGGTCGACCCGGCCCAACTCGCCAGGCTGCGGCACGAGTACGGCTTCGACAAGCCGGTGCTGGTGCAGTACGCGGAGTATCTGGGCCGGGCGGTGCGCGGGGACTTCGGCGACGCGGTCTCCACCGGCCGCCCGGTGACCTCCACGCTCGCCGACGCGCTGCCGCAGACACTCCAGCTGACCGGTGCCGCGCTGCTGCTGGCGGTGGTCCTCGGCGGCGGCCTCGCGGTGGTGGCGACGTACACCTCGCAGCGGTGGCTGCGGCAACTGCTGCTGTCGCTGCCCCCGCTGGGGGTGTCGGTCCCGACGTTCTGGGTGGGGCTGCTGCTCGTCGAGGCGTTCTCCTTCAAGCTCCACTGGTTCCCGGCCTTCGGCAACGACGGGCTGAAGGGGCTGGTACTGCCGGCGCTCACGCTGGCGGTCCCGACCGGCGCGCAGGTCGCCCAGGTGCTGGCGAAGAGCCTGCTGACCGCACTGGACCAGGCCTATGTGGAGACCGCGCGGGCCAAGGGCGCGGGCCGGTGGCGGGTACATCTGCGGCACGCGCTGCGCAACGCGTCACTGCCGGCGCTGACGGTCGTGGGCCTGCTGGTCGGGCAGCTGATCGCGGGTTCGGTGGTGGTCGAGACGGTGTTCTCCCGCGACGGTCTGGGCCGGGTGACCGCGGGAGCGGTCACCACCCAGGACATCCCGCTGGTCCAGGGGGTGGTGGTGTTCGGCGCGCTGATCTTCGTGGCGACGAACCTGCTCGTGGACCTCGTCTATCCGCTGCTGGATCCGCGGATCGTGGTGGCCTCCGACAGAAGGGCGAGCTTCGCATGAGTCAGAGCCTTGTCGACGACCGGGCCGAGGCCGCCCTCGGCCTCGCCCGGCCGGTCGGGGACGGAACCCCCGCGGAGCCCGGCCGCCCCGCCGGGATCCGCCGGGTGTCCCGTTTCCTGCTGCGCCGCCCCGGTCTGCTGCTGTCCGCCGTCGTCCTCGTGCTGGTGGTACTGGCCGCCTTCTGGCCGGACCTGTTCACCTCGCAGGACCCCCTGAAGGGGGTGCCGTCCCAGAACTTCCGCGGCCCGAGCGGCAGTCACTGGTTCGGCACCGACGAGCTCGGCCGCGACGTCTTCTCCCGGGTGGTCCACGGCGCCCAGCTCTCCCTCAAGGCCACGCTGATCGCGGTCCTGGTCGCGTTCGTCGTCGGCGGTCTGCTCGGCGTGGTCGCCGGATTCGTGGGCCGCTGGGTGGACGACGTGCTGATGCGCTTCGTCGACGTCCTCCTCGCCATCCCCGCGCTGTTCCTGTCGCTGGCGCTGGTCACCGCGCTCGGGTACGGGACGGTGAAGGTGGCCGTCGCGGTCGGTATCGCCAGCGTCGCCTCCTTCGCGCGGGTGGCGCGGGCGGAGGTGCTGCGGGTGCGGCAGGCGGTCTTTGTCGAGGCGTCCCGGTCCTGCGGCGCCCGCTGGTACTCGGTGCTCGGCCGGCACGTCCTGCCCAACGCCGCAGGACCGGTGATCGTGCTGGCCACTCTGGACTTCGGCTCCTCGATCCTGGCCGTGTCGGCGCTGAGCTTCCTCGGCTACGGCGCACCGCCGCCCGCCCCGGAGTGGGGGACGTTGATCTCCGACGGCCGCAACTACCTGGCCAACGCCTGGTGGCTGACCGCGCTGCCCGGTCTGGCGATCGCCGCGACCGTACTGGCCGCCAACCGCGTCGCGCGGGCGCTGGACGGCGAATGGGCACGGCAGCGATGACCCATGACGCACGCGAGAGCGACGAGGCACACAAGAACGGTGAGGCACGCGAGAACGGTGACGCGCACGAGAACGATGACGCGCACGAAAACGGTGACGCACACGAGAACGGTGAGGACGTGACCACACCAGTCCTGGAGATCCGCGGCCTGTCCGTGTCGTACCGGACCCGGGGCGGCACGGTGCCGGCCGTGCGCGGCGTGGACCTGGACGTATGGCCAGGGCAGGTGACCGCCGTGGTCGGCGAGTCCGGCTCCGGCAAGAGCACCACCGCACACGCCGTCACCCGGCTGCTGGCGGCGAACGGCACCATCGACGCGGGCACGGTCCGCTTCGGCCGGCACGACCTGGCCACCCTCTCCGAGGCGGAGCTGCGTACCGTGCGCGGCGCGCAGATCGGACTGGTCCCGCAGGATCCGACGGTCTCGCTCAACCCCGTCAAACGGATCGGCGAGCAGGTCGCCGAGGTGCTGCGCATCCACGGCCTGGCGACCCGGCGCGGGGCGGCGGCCGAGGCGGTCGCCGTCCTCGACCGGGCCGGGCTGCCCGACGCGGCCGTCCGGGCCCGGCAGTACCCGCACGAGCTGTCCGGCGGCATGCGGCAACGGGCCCTGATCGCGGTCGCGATCGCGGCGAAGCCCCGGCTGATCATCGCCGACGAGCCGACCAGCGCGCTGGACGTCACCGTGCAGCGGGTCATCCTCGACCATCTCCAGCACCTCACCGAGGAGTCGGGCACCGCGATCCTGCTGGTCACCCACGACCTCGGGGTGGCCGCCGACCGGGCCCAGCGCCTGGTGGTCATGGAGCAGGGCAAGGTCGTCGAGGCGGGCGAGACCCGGGCCGTCCTCGCCGACCCGCAGCACGAGTACACCCGACGGCTGCTGGCCGCCGCCCCGAGCCTGACCACGGCCCGACCCCGTACCCCGGTCTCCACCACCCCGACCGACACGGCGCCTCCCCTGGTCGAGGCACGCAACCTGGTCAAGGAGTTCAGGCTGCCGCGGGCCGACGGCGAGGCCCGCACCCTGCGCGCGGTCGACGACGTCAGCCTCACCCTGCTGCGCGGGCAGACCCTCGCCCTGGTCGGGGAGTCGGGCTCGGGCAAGTCCACCACCGCCCGGCTGCTGCTGCGCCTGGCCGAGGCGACCTCCGGACAGGTGCTGTTCGACGGCACCGACGTCACCACCGCCAAGGGCTCCGAGGTCAGGGAGCTGCGCCGGCGTGCCCAGCTGATCTACCAGAACCCGTACGCCTCGCTCGACCCGCGCTTCTCCATCGGAGAGGTGATCACCGAGCCGCTGCGGGCGTTCAAGGTCGGCGACCGCGCCACCCGGCTCGACCGCGCCCGCGAACTGCTCGACCGGGTCGCGCTGCCCGCCGCGACGCTGGAGCGCCGCCCGGCCGAGCTGTCGGGCGGCCAGCGCCAGCGGGTGGCCATCGCGCGTGCCCTCGCCCTCTCCCCCGACCTGGTGGTGTGCGACGAACCGGTCTCCGCGCTCGACGTGTCCGTCCAGGCCCAGGTCCTCGACCTGCTGGCCGAGTTGCAGGCGAACACGGGCGTGGCGTACCTGTTCATCTCCCACGACCTGGCCGTCGTACGGCAGATCGCGCACCAGGTCGCCGTCATGCGGGCCGGGCGGGTCGTCGAAACGGGTCCGCCCGAGGACCTGTTCTCCGCGCCCCGCCACGCCTACACCCGCGAACTGCTGGCAGCGATACCCGGCAGCCGCGTCCCCTCCCCCGCCACGGCGACCGCCACCGCCCAAGGACCAGCATGAGCACTCCCACCATCGCCTCCCTGGCCTTCCTGACGCCCGGCAACTTCGCGGACGACGACCCCTACCCCGGCCTGGAGGAGACCCTCCAGCTGTTCGAGTACGGCGAGCGGCTCGGCTACGACGGCGCCTGGATCCGGCAGCGCCACCTCGAACACGGCGTCGGTTCGGCGGCCGTGTTCCTCGCCGCGGCCGGCCAGCGGACCGAGCGGATCGAGCTCGGTACGGCCGTCATCCCGATCGGCTACGAGAGCCCGTTCCGGCTCGCGGAGGACCTGGCACTCGCCGACGTCCTGTCCCGGGGCCGGCTCCAGATCGGTTTCAGCACCGGCATGCCGCACGCGGACCTGCTCGGCGACCTCGTGTACGACGGCGACTGGCGCGGCTTCGACCTGTCGTACGGCAGGATCGCCCGGCTCGTGGAGAACCTGCGCGGCGACTACCTCGGCGGCCCGGACACCGTCATCCACTCACCGGGCAACGTCCAGCGCCCCCGGCTGCAACCGCACAACCCCGGCCTGGCACGCCGCATCTGGTACGGCGGCGGCAGCCTGCGCTCGGTCCGCTGGGCCGGCGAGCAGGGCCTTGGCCTGCTGTCCGGGAACATCGTCACCGGCGAGGGCACCGACGACTTCACCACGGCCCAGCTGAACCTGCTGTCGGAGTACCGGCGCGCACTGCCGCCGGACCGAACGCCGCGCGTGGCCGTGGGCCGGGTGATCGTCCCCCTCGACAGCGCCGACGCCGCCACCCGCGCCCGCTACCGGGCCTACGCGGCGAGCCGTCACGAGCGGACCCTCGCGCCGCAGGGCCCGAGGCGCATCCTGTTCGCCCCGGACGTCGTCGGGACCGCGGAGCAGATCCTGGAAGCGCTCACGACCGATCCGGTGCTCGCCGAAGTATCCGAGCTGCGCCTGGAGTTGCCGTACGAGTTCCACCGGGAGGAGTACGAGCAGATCCTGCACGACGTACGGCACCTCGTCGCGCCCGAGCTCGGCCGGCACCCCGAGGCTGCCCAGGCAGGAGCCGGGCGAGCCCCGGACGTCACGCGCCGGGGGCCGGAAGTGCGTACAGGCGGGGCAGGTTGACCACGATCGCCTCCTGGGTGCTGCGGGCGATGAGGAGCACGGCCTCCTCGGCGGGGTGCGGGTCCCCTCGCGGTGCGGCACGAACGGGGGGACGAAGATGTAGTGGCCCGGCGAGGTGCGCAGCCGTACCTCCTCGGGCTGCTCGCCCGTGTCGTCCAGGAAGACGAACTCGGGGTGCCCGGACCACGCGGCGGTGCGGGGCTCGGATCCGCAGTCACGGCCTGCAGCGATCATGCAGCACCTGGTCCCTGGCCACGCCCCCTCGCACGGCCCGGCGCCCAAGCCGTCAGACGCCGGACGTGGACTCTTCATCCTGAAGCGCGGCAAGTGCGGCCGCCAGCTTGCCGCGGCCGGTGATGCCCAGGCGTGGGTAGATGCGGTAGAGGTGCGCTCCGACGGTGCGGTGCGAGATGAACAGGCGCTGGCCGATCTCCCGGTTGCTCAGCCCCCGCGACGCCAGCACGGCTATCTGCATCTCCTGGGCGGACAGCTGATCGCCCGTGTTCGCGTGCCGTCGACCGCTCGACTCGCCGGTGGCACGCAGCTGCTCGCGGGCCATCTCGGCCCAGGGCTGCGCGCCGACCCGGTCGAACTCGGCGCGGGCGAGCCGAAGCGGGTGCCGGGCGTCGACGTTGCGGCGCTGGCGGCGCAGCCATCGGCCGTGGTGCAGACGGAGCCGGGCACGCGACAGCGTCCAGGCGGCCGGCAGTGCGGTCAGGGCCGCGGCGTAACGCTCCTCCGTGGTGTCGTCCGGAGCCAGCACCGCGTCGGTGTAGGCATGCGCCACCACCATCATTTCCGAGGGCAGCCGCCCGGCCAGCTCCGGAAGACCGGCCAGTAGATCCCGGGCCTGCCGCACGGTGCCCGCGGCGACCGCGGCATCCGCCAGGTCCGGCGCGAGCAGCCAGCGGCTCACCGAGTGGTAGTGCGGATCCGCGGGATCGAAGGCGCGCGCCAGCACGTCGTACGCCTCCGTGGCGCGACCGTCGAAGAGCGCGAGCAGGCCGTCGGTCTGCTGTGCCATCACGGTGACGAACGGCATTTCCAGGAACAGGCTGTGCGTGCGCAGTTCGCCGGTCGTGCGCGTCGCCTGCTCGGTTTCCCCGCGCAGCGCCGCCACCAGGCCGGACGTAGCCTTCAACCCGAGCCAGACGATCCACTCCCCGGTCTCCTCGGCCAGGGCCAGTCCTTCGGCGGACTCCTCGCGAGCCCGC
This sequence comes from Streptomyces sp. NPDC001714, assembly GCF_042892755.1. Classification (NCBI taxonomy): domain Bacteria; kingdom Bacillati; phylum Actinomycetota; class Actinomycetes; order Kitasatosporales; family Streptomycetaceae; genus Streptomyces; species Streptomyces sp. NPDC001714. The sequence continues at coordinate 617,067 of NZ_JBIAUL010000002.1, read as the reverse complement.
TCAAGCTGACCGAGGTACACCTGCGGCCAGCCGGCGGCCAGTGAACGGGCGAGCAGCCCGAGCCGGCCCTGCGAACGCCATGCCGCGGCCGCCGCCGCGAGATACTGGACGGCGCGGCTGACGTCGCCCGTCACCATCGCGCCGCTGCCGAGGAAGTGCAGGATCCGGCCGTCCTGATGGTCTGTTCCGATGCCGCCGAGCCGCGCGATCACGTCGGCCCCGTGCCGGTACGGCTCGGTGTACGCCCGCACCGCGAGCACGTGGGGGGCGTTCGGATCGGGATTCCATCGATCGAGTTCCGCTGCGGCCCGGGCCCGCACCTGCGCGTCGCCGTCCTGGAAGAAGCACCGCGCGCTGGCTCGCCACAGCAGGTTCTCCGCGACGTCTGCGGCTCCCGCGTCGAAGGCTCCGGCCGCCGCGGTGACCATGTCCTGGATCCGTCGCTCCGGCTCGCCCGGTTCGAAAGCAGAACTGTCCGACACCACCATCAGGCGAGCCCGGTCGACCGGGTCCAGCACGCGCATGTCCATGCGGTCCAGCAGTGTTCGGACGCTGATGCGGTGGTTGATCTCGCTGGACAGCTCGGCCGCCCGGACCAGGATGCCGGTCCGTCGCTGTGCATCGAGGACGAGGTCGGCCGCCTGACGCAGCGCCGGGACGGCCGCGGCCGCCTTCCCTGCGGCCTGCGAGGCATCGGCGAAACGCTCGAGCCGAGCGGCCAGCTCCTCGTCCGGCCCGATGGTGGCCGCTGCCTCGTGAGCGAGTTGGCGCTCGGGGGTGTCTTCCATCACCGCTGCGAGGGCCCGGTGGGTGGCCAGCCGGTCGGCGAGTGTCGCGTGGGTGTAGATCGCCGTGCGCATCAGCGGATGGCGGAACTCGGCGGTGAAACCGGCCAGGGTGACCAGATCCGCGTCGACCGCCTCCTGCACCGCGTCCACGGAGACCGCCGAGCCGGAGAGGCGGCTCGCCAGATCCAGCAGGAGGTTCAGGGGCGCGGCCGGCTCGGCGGCCAGGACCAGGAGCAACGTGCGGCACTCCCGGCTCACGGAATCGGTACGTGCGGAGAACGCGTCCTCCAGCCGCTGGGTCAGCGGCAGGTCGTCCAGCTGCGCGGTCACGCCCTGGACGGCCTTGGGCAGCTCCACCAGGGCCAGCGGATTGCCCGCGGCACGCTCCAGGATGAGCGCCCGCAACGGCGGCGGCAGGTCGGGCGCGGCGGCGTCGAGCAGCTCGGCGGCGGCCGGCCGGCTGAGCGGTGACAGGGGAAGGTCCAGGTGTCCGTACGACTCGGAGTACTGGACCCGGGCGCCGGCGAGCACCTGTATGGCGAGGTCATGGGTACGCCGGGCGACGAACTTGAGCACGTCCCGGCTCGAGGAGTCGATCCACTGCAGGTCGTCCACCAGCAGCAGGAGCGGCTGGAGGCTGGCCTCGTCGGCGAGCAGTTCGAGCACGGCCAGTCCGACCCGGTATATCTCCGGCTCGGTGTCCCTGGCACTGAACGCGGCGCTCAGCGCCAACCGGTGCGGCTCCGACAGGTCCTTCATGCCACGGGCGACCGGCTGCAGCAGCATCTGCAGCGCGGCGAACGGCAGCCACTGCTCGGGCTCCACACCGGAGGTGCGGAGCACCTTGAAGCCGCTTTCGGCGGCCTCGGCCCCGATCGTGCGCAGCAGTGCCGACTTGCCGACACCGGCGGCGCCGTGGACCAGCAGTGCACCGCCGTGCCCGGCCGCAGCGTCCGCGAGCAGACCCCGCAGGGTGCGCAGTTCCTCGTCCCGCCCAATCACCCGCGTGCGGATCCCGCCTTCTGCGGGGTTCGCGACAACCGCGTCCCGACACGTGCGCCCGCGGGATGCTCAGGCGCCGGACGTCCATTCATCGGCACGACAAGCAGGGGGCACAGCACGTGAAGCTTCTCTCCGCCAGGGGGTGGTCCGCTCAGCATGCTACTCGTCGGGTGCGGCCCGCCTGTCGGTGAGGGTGGACCATCAGTCGAACGACTCTTTTACGTCACGTCTCGTCCGACCACCGACCGACAGGACTTTCCAACCCCAGAAAGCTCCTCTCCTCCCCGAGGGGCACGACTTCGAAGGTGGAGGTCAGGAATTCATCGATCACTACCGCGGACGCGGCTACGACGAACGTTTCCCAGCCCGACCGGAACGACAGGTACACCAACCCATGGCCACGGATTTCGTCGGGCCAGACCTGCACATCACCGAAACCGTCGAGCCGCCGCCTGCCGGAGGCCAGGAGCTCGCGGCCGAACTCCCACTCGACGACCGGATCACTGCCCGCGTTGAACGCCATGGTCACGGAGTACGGCTCCGCGCTGTCGTAGCGGAGATCCGTCAGGACCGGCAGCGGCGTCCCCTCTTCGAGAAGAGCCACAACCGTTCGACATGTCACCGGCTCCGGCTCGACACCCCACCTCGCGTGGCCGTCCGACCCGGCTTTGCGAGCACACCCTGGCTCGTCATCGGTGTCGAAGACCTTGCCGCTCATGATTCGTCCTCTCTCGTCTTCCCGTCGCGACAGCCGTGGATCGGCGCCCACGGAGCCGTGCACAGGGCATGGGCCGGCTCGCTGCTACGAGCCTGGAGAGGGCTGAGAGGCAATGCATCAGTCAAGTGACTACGAGGGCACGGCTCAGGCCGGATCGCGGCTCCTCAGCCCACCCTCGACCGGCTCACATGAAACCGTCTCGAATGCACCTATGGCTGTAATGTGACCTCATGACCACCCACGCACCTCACGAAGCCGCCCCGTCAGCCACCTCACGCGCCACCGACCGCCCCGGGGACGCCTCACCTTTCGCTCTCGCCCTGTTGTTGCGGCGGGCGCACTGGCGGGTGGCCGGGGTGATGACGGAGGCGCTGCGCCCGCTGGGTATCGAGTTGCGGCATTTCGCGGTGCTGCTGGTACTGGTCGACCGGGGACCCACGGTGCAGCGGGACCTGGGTCCGGCGACGGGGTCGGACAAGGCGGGTGTCATGAGGGTCGTGGACGATCTGGAACGGATGGGACTGGCCGTCCGCAAGGCGGTTCCGGGAGACCGGCGGGTGCGGGCTGTGGAGATCACACCCCGGGGTGTCGAGCTGTTCGACGCGGCGCATGTGGCGGCGGAGCCGGTGGCCGAGCGCCTGGTGGCCGGTCTGGAGCCGGGCGAACGCGAGCAGCTGACGGGACTGCTGACCCGGTTCGCCCACCCCACCGAGCAGGACAAGGCATGAACACGCCCACCCCCTCTCCACCGCCGTCCCACTCGTCCGAGATGGTATTGACCGATACTATTTCGAGTGAGACGATCGTGGAGATGTCAAGCAGAAAGGGGTGCAGGCGATCATGAACGTCTACGAGGCCGTCGCGAGTCGGCGAGCCGTGCGGGCATTCACCGACCAGCAGGTACCGCGGGAGGTGCTGGAGCGCGTGCTGTCCGCCGCGGCCTGGGCACCATCCGCATCGAACCTCCAGCCGTGGCGCGTCTACGTCCTGACCGGCCGACCGCTGGCCGAGCTAAAGAAGCGCGCCGGCGAACGCATAGCCGCAGGCGACCCCTGGGACGAACCCGAGTACGAGCAGTACCCCCCAGCCCTCAAGAGCCCTTACCAGGAGCGCCGATCCGGGTTCGGCGAGCAGCGCTACGGCGCGCTCGGCATTCCGCGCGAGGACCTGGAGGCGCGGCAGAGGGCCGCTGCCGCGAACTGGGACTGCTTCGGGGCACCCGCCGCCCTGTTCTGCTACGTCGACCGCTGCATGGGCCGGCCCCAGTGGTCGGACCTGGGGATGTATCTGCAGTCCGTGATGCTGCTGCTCCGCGTCGAAGGGCTGCACAGCTGCACGCAGATGGCCTGGGCGAAGTACCACAAGACCGTCGCGGAGGTCCTGTCGCCGCCGGATGAACTCCTTCTCTTCTGCGGCATGTCGATCGGGCACGAGGACGTCACGGCAAGCCAACCTCGTATCGGCCGGGCGCCACTTGAGGAGACAGTCACGTTCGTCGGCGGCTGCTGACCCGGCGGCGCCGGCGGTCAGAGCGAGCCGTCGCCCTGCCGTGACGGGCCCCCGTGCGAGCCGGAGTCCGGGAGGGTGGGGGGCTGGTTCCAGGACCGCAGCTTGTCGGGATTGAGGACGACCCACACCTGCGCGACATGGTGTTCAGCGATGTCGAGGCTGATGACAGCGGCGACCTGGCGGTCGTAACGGACGACGAGCCCGGTACGCCCGTTGACGGAGTGGGTGGTCAGGGTGGTGCGAGGGTGGCGGGCCAGGAGCGTCAGCAGGCTGTGGGCGACCTGACGGCTGCCGTGCACCGGCCTGCTCAGTGCGCGGACCTTGCCGCCGCCGTCGAAGAACGCCGTGGCGTCCGGACACAGCAGCGACTCGAGCAGTTCGGCGTCCTCGTCCACGCAGGCCTGGCCGACGGTGCGGGCGAGGAGATCCTGTTCGTCTGGAGGGGTGGAGCGCGAGCGCTGCATCCGAAGGCTGCGGCGGGCCCGGTCGGCGAGCTCGGCGCACTCGGGCTCCGGACGTCCCACGATGTCGGCCACCGTGTCGGAGGCCATCCCGAAGACGTCGTTGAGCACGAACGCCGCCCGCTCGGCCGGCGACAGGGAGTCCAGCGCGTTCAGCAGAACCCGGCTGACCTCCTCCGCCAGGCCCGCCTGAGCGCCCTCGGCGTCTCCCGGTTCCGTGGGGTGCTCCGCCGTCCGGTCCAGCCGACCGGTCAGCCCACGACGGGGGCGTGCGAGCAGGCCCAGGCAGATCCCGCCCGCGGTCTTCGTGAGCCAGTGCCGGGGAGCCGTGATCCGGCCACGCTCCACGTCGGACAGCCCGTACCACCGACGGTAGCTCTCACCGACCACGTTCTCCGCCTCGCGGGAGTCGCCCAGCATCCAGTAGGTGACTTCCAGCAGGTGCCGCCGTTCGTCGAGCAACTCCGCGACCGGCACGGCGTCAGCGTCGTCCATTTGACTTTCTCCCCCTCACCAGGCGCAGCGCAACACAGACCTGTACGTTCTTCGGCTCAATCCTCTGACCGGGCATGCACGCGTCGTGTGACACCGGCCGTCTCCCGCGACCGCGCATCTCAGGAATGCATCGGGCGGGAGCCCATCTCGTCACACAAGCCGGGGACAACCGGTCTTCCCTCACGCCGGTGTGACCAGAACGTCGAAAGGGAGGGCCTGGCTGTGCTCGTTGTTCCGGATCCGAAGGTCGTCAGAGGACTGCTGACCCGGTACGCGTGCCTGCGGATCGCGCTCGCCGAGAACGAGGGGCGGGAGAGGGCACGCGAGCTTGAGGACGTGAGTTACACGCTGTGCATCACGATGGGAGCCCGGACCGTCGACGAGGCCATAGCGGCCGCGGACACGCTGCTGGTGGCCCAGGCCGCCGGGCGGGGCGGTGTCCAGGAGCCGGACGGCGAGGACGGTCCGCCGACGACCCCGTCCGACTGCTCAGCGCCCGGTGACATCCCCTCCGTCGCTCCGTAGAAAACCGTCCTCACCCGTTTCCATACGGCCGTGTGCGAACCGGTCCCCGTCCGGGCGTGTTCATGCCTTGTCCTGCTCGGTGGGGTGGGCGAACCGGGTCAGCAGTCCCGTCAGCTGCTCGCGTTCGCCCGGCTCCAGACCGGCCACCAGGCGCTCGGCCACCGGCTCCGCCGCCACATGCGCCGCGTCGAACAGCTCGACACCCCGGGGTGTGATCTCCACAGCCCGCACCCGCCGGTCTCCCGGAACCGCCTTGCGGACGGCCAGTCCCATCCGTTCCAGATCGTCCACGACCCTCATGACACCCGCCTTGTCCGACCCCGTCGCCGGACCCAGGTCCCGCTGCACCGTGGGTCCCCGGTCGACCAGTACCAGCAGCACCGCGAAATGCCGCAACTCGATACCCAGCGGGCGCAGCGTCTCCGTCATCACCCCGGCCACCCGCCAGTGCGCCCGCCGCAACAACAGGCCGAGAGCGAAAGGCGAGGCGTCCCCGGGGCGGTCGGTGGCACGCGAGGCGGCCGAGGGGTGCGGAGTGTCGGCTGTCACAACCCCACGCTATCAGCCGTCCACTCACCCGATACGGTAGCGATTGACACGAAAGGAGAGCGGTCCCGTCTTCGGCGCACCTCGGCCCAGCTCCCGGTTCCGGGCCGCTCGCCACGCGCGCGCGGCCGCGCCCCCGGTCACTGCTCACGCGGTGACAGGGCGCCCCGGGCGGTCGTAGCGATCACGAGCCTCGACAACCGTCTCCGGGGCGATCGCGTCCTGGCGCGCCAACCGGTCCAGGGCGGCCATGACGATCGACTCGGCGTCGACGTGGAAATAGCGGCGTACGGCATCACGGGTGTCCGACAGCCCGAAGCCGTCCGTGCCCAGCGACGTGTAGTCCTGCTCGACCCACTGGCTGATCTGGTCGGGCACCTGCCGCATCCAGTCGCTGACGGCCAGGACGGGCCCTTGAGCGGTTCGTGCCCACCGCGCGAGTTCCCGAACAGATCGGTGAGTTGGGCGTCGCTGAGCCGTGCGGCGATGCCGGGGAGCGCGTCGCCGGTGAAGAAGTGGTTGCGGATGTAGGCGGCGTCCCGCGCGGCGTACGAGTGCATCTGGGCGTCGGGCACCGCGCCGAGGCGGTGGACGAGGGCGCCGGTGGTGTCCTGTCGCAGCACACCGTCCCAGGCCTCGCCCCAGAGGGACTTCACCACGTTCCAGCCCGCTCCGCGGAACCGGCCCTCAAGTTCCTGGACGATCTTGGAATTCGACCGTACCGGGCCGTCCAGGCGCTGGAGGTTGCAGTTGATGACAAAGGTGAGGTTGTCGAGCCCCTCGCGGGCGGCGAGCGCCAGCGCGGCCATCGCCTCGGGCTCGTCCGTTTCCCCGTCCCCGAGGAATGCCCAGACACGGGACCCGGAGGTGTCCTTGACACCGCGAGCGTGCAGGTAGCGATTGAACCGGGCCTGGTAGATGGCGGCGAGCGGACCGAGTCCCATGGAGACGGTCGGAAACTCCCACAGCCACGGCAGGCGGCGAGGGTGGGGGTAGGACGGCAGGCCGTGACCGCCGGCCTCGCGTCGGAAACCGTCCAACTGCTGCTCGTCCAGGCGCCCTTCGAGGAACACTCGGGCGTAGATGCCGGGCGACGCATGTCCCTGCACGTACAGCTGGTCGCCCGAACCGTCCACACCCTTGCCTTTGAAGAAGTGATGGAACCCGATCTCGTAGAGCCATGCCGCCGACGCGTAGGTGGCTATGTGACCGCCGAGCCCCAGGCGGGAGCCGCGTGTCACCATCGCTGCCGCATTCCAGCGGTTCACCGCGGTGATCCTGGTCTCCAGGGCGACATCACCGGGAAAGGCGGGCTGTGCGGACGCCGGGATCGCGTTGATGTAGTCCGAGGACAGGAGTCCCGGCAGTGCGATCCCGGACCTGGCCGCGTACTCGTGCACGCGGCGCAGCAGGTACATCGCCCGATCCGGACCCGCGTGCCGCACGACGGCGTCGAGGGATGCCTGCCATTCGGCCGTCTCCTCGGTGTCCCTGTCGGGTAGCTGGTCGAGTTCGCTCGCCTCGGAGAAAGTCGTGCCGTTCCTGTGACCGTCTTCGGCACATGGACGACGTGTCCGCCGGCCCCCGTGCGGTGATCGGCGTCTCGCGATCAAGGTGGGCGCACAACTCGCGAGCCCTCGAACCGGGCGCGGTGACGACATGACGACTGAGACCCAGGTCACATCAGGCTTCGGTGTCACACCTCGGCGGGTTGCCCGGTCAGTAGTGCGTACCAGCAATTCCGCAAGGAGGATCCATGGACGCGCGTCTCAACTACTACGGCAATCCGCTCGCGGGCAAGGTGCTCAAGCACCTCGTCTCGGCCAGCAAGGCGCTGTCGGACTCGACGCTGCCGGCCACCGTCCAGCATCTGGTGGAGGTGCGCGCCAGCCAGATCAACGGCTGCGGCTTCTGCACCGACATGCACACCAAGGAGGCCACCCACGCCGGGGAGACCTCGGTGCGGCTCAACCTGATCGCCGCCTGGCGGGAGGCTACGGTCTTCACCGAGGCCGAGCGCGCGGCGCTGGAGCTGGCCGAGCAGGGCACCCGCGTCGCGGACGCGGCCGGTGGTGTCACCGACGAGGCCTGGGCGAACGCCGCGAAGCACTTCGACGAGGACCAACTCGCCGCGCTGACCAGCCTGATTGCCGTCATCAACGCCTACAACCGCATCAACATCATCACCCAGCAGCCGGCCGGCGGCTACAAGGTCGGCATGTTCGGCTGAGCTGGAAGCCGCGGCCGGATGCCGGATGCCGGATGCCGGGAGGCAGCCGGGCAGGGACAACCCTTGTCCCGTCATCGATGCCTTCGGCGCGGAGAACGACGTTCGGGCGCCGGCCGACTGCGCTCAAGCAGGTGGTCGGCCGAGCCGGTTTCCTCGGAGCCCGGCACCGCTGCGCCGACGTCGCCGCTCCCGGCACCGCAGCCGACCGAACGGTGGCGGGCGAGCACCGGCCCGCCGCGTGTGACGCGGGAGGCTCGCGGCCTGTCACAGAAGTGGGCCGCGTTCTGTCTTCGCTGTAGACCAAGTCGTTGTGAGCCTGGAACCGCTGACGCGAGCTCGTCCGTTCCGGGCCGGTACACGGAGGTAGCACCATGCACGAAATGCACTCAGAGGACGGATTCGGACCGAAGATGCTGGCGGACATCAAGCCGCCTTTCATTCCCGAGGGCGCTTCGGGAATGACCGTCCTCGTCGAGTGGGCTCCCGGTGACCCCGGGACTCCTCCGCACCGCCACTCGGGGCCGTGTTTCGGCTACGTCATCGAAGGAGCGGTCCGGTGGGAGCTCGAGGGCGAGCCGGAGCACGTGATCAAGGCCGGCGAGACGTTCTGGGAGCCGGGCGGTGAGGTGATCCACTACCAGAACGGCAACGCCTCCTCGGAGGTGCCGGCCAAGTACATCGTGTTCATGATGTGCGCGCCGAACCAGCCGATGCTCACGCTGGTCGACGACGAGGAGCTGGAGAAGCGGGCCCACCTGCGGGCCCCCCGCCCCACCGACTGAGCGCCCGTCTGCGCGCAGGCCGGTTCCCGACGGAGTCACGGGACCTTGGCCGGCGACAGCGAGCAGCCTCTCCCCTGCGCACCGCCATGGATCTCGCCATGGCGGTGCCGTCGTATGAACGGCCGCCCCGGACGGCCGCACGGCGCCCCCCCGGACGCCCCGACCGCGCCCTGGTCAGGAAAGCCAGTCGGTGTAGCGGGTGGGCGCGAGGTGCGCGTTCTTGTCGGTGAGGACGTCGCCCTTGACCACGGCGAACATACCGGCGGTGGGGTCGGTGACGACGGTACGGGGGTCGCCCTTGTGGGACAGAGTGATCCGGCCCAGTTCGTCCAGGGAGAAGATCTCGGGGCCGGCGATGTTGCGGATCCCGTTCAGCGGGGCGCCGGCGGCCACCTCCGCCACCGCGTGCGCCACGTCCTTGGAGGCGATGGGCTGAATGGGCGTGGCGGGAAGCCGGACGGTGTCCGCGTCGGCGGTCCAGGACAGCACCGCATCCATGAAGTCCATGAACTGCGTGGCCCGGACGATCGAATAGGGGATCGGCCCGTCCGCGAGGATCTTCTCCTGGAGCGCCTTGGCGCGGTAGTAGTCCAGCTCGGGCACCTGGTCCGTGCCGACGATCGAGAGGATGACGAAGTGGCCGACGCCGCCCTTGTCGGCCGCCGCCAGGAGGTTGTCCATCGAGGTCTGGAAGAACGCGAGGGAGGCGTCGTCGAAGGTCGGGGAGTTCGTCAGGTTGATGACGACGTCGGCTCCCATGACCGCCTCGTCCAGGCCCTGACCGCTGAGGATGTCGACTCCTGTGGACTGCGAGTGCGGCACCGCCTCGTGCCCGGCGGCGTTCAACTCCTTGACGACCTGCGACCCGATCAGTCCCGTACCGCCGATGACCGCGAACTTCATGACATGCCCTTCCGCCGGTACCGTGTCCGGAATGTTACGTAAGACACTATATGTGGGCACCAAGGGTTCGGCTCGGACACATGTCAGGGTGCGCAGCAGCCTCCGCCGGCCGCGGGGCGACCCACCCGCACCCGCCTCGACGGCGACTGTCACAACGGCGGGGATCTGTCGGTCAACTGACTGTCCGCATCTGGAAACCCTCCATACGCGAAGGTGCCCCCTATGGCATTCGACATCACCGGTCCGTCGGGTTCTGCCCATGGCCGCCCGGAATCCCGCAGTGCACGGCGGCTCGGTACAAACAGGCCGCGGGGTGCACACAGGCCGACCAACGTGAGCCCTACCGCGTCGTTTTCGGCCCAGCGCCCGGCCGTGCACTGCGACGCCGACGGAGACAGGCCGTGAACGAGCCGACCCGGTTGCCCGATCTGTCCACCGACAAGGACTTCGGCGGAGAGGCTTTCGCGCCGATCTACACCACCACCGTGACGGTGAACGGGGGGATGGCGCATCACGGGCGGGCCTCGGGAAGGGCCCGCTCGGGCGACGGCGTCCTGGATCTCGACCTGCGCATGCCGGCGGAACTGGGCGGAGACGGCCAGGGGACGAATCCCGAGCAGTTGTTCGCCGCCGGTATTGCCGCCTGTTTCCACGGGGCGCTGAGTCTGGTAGCGCGGCAGGCCGCACTGGACCCCGCGGCGATCTCCGTGGAAGCGACCGTGGCTTTTGGACGGGACCCGGAAGACGGCGGCTACCTGTTGCACGTCGACCTTGAGGTCAAGTGGCCGGACATCGACCTTGCCGTCGCCGCCCCGCTCGTGGAGAAGGCCGATTCGCTCTGCCCCTACACGAAGATGGCCCTGCGGGGAACACCGACGAGCATCAGGCTGGCCTCATAGCCGACGGCGTCGGCTGCTTGCCCGGCCGTATGTCGTTTCGACGGCTGTCGTGTGTCTCGTGCTTGCACACGACAGCCGTCGAAAGAGTGCCGCCCACCACTCCCCACCACCACCGATACCGGCCGCCGGAAGGCGACGTTCACAGCGCATCCGGGGCCACGGGCGGAACGTCGGAGCCCGATTCCAGCGCGCTCCTGCTCTGCTTGATGATCTCCTGGACGTGCAGCTCGATCTCCTGCGGATTCAGGCCGAGCGCCTTGCCTATGTGCACCGCCCAGATCTCGGCACGAAGATTGGTCTCGAAATCCAGATCGGCCCGGACGTTCTCCCGTGCGGCTTGCCGGTTCTGGCTCACCATGACGAAGGTGGACAGGAAGATGGCCTCAAGGCTCACGATCATGGTGAGCAGCCCGAACGGGTAGGGGTCGAAGACCGCTGCGGCGCCGAACAGCCTGAGGTTGAGCGCGATCCACACCGCGAACCAGACGGCATGCACGTAGACGAAGCCCATCGTGCCCGCGAAGGCCGTGATCGCGTCCGCGAACCGGTCCTGCGACGTGCGCACCCTGGCGAGCACCAGCCGCTCGTGGCGCGCACGGAGGTCGAGGCGGTCAGTGCCGCCGGAAGCGGAGCGCGGCCGGGAGGCCCGGCCTTCGGATCGAACGGTCATGCGTGCTTACACCCTCATTCCCTCGCCGAGGACGCCATCGCCACCGGCCACCCATGGCCTCGGCACGACCAGGTGGGGGCGCCCGGAACGCCCTCACGCCCGGAGGACACCTGGGAGTACGACCGGAGGTATGACCGTGGAACCCACGAGATTGTGACGGCCGACGCCTGAGCCGGGCGCTGTCACAGATTCCGGGACGGCCTGGTCCTAGTGGGTGACAATCCCACGGCGATCGGAGTAGGTCGTGACTCTCACCGAACAACGTATTTCCGCCACGGTGCTGGTGATCGGAACCGGAGGTGCCGGGCTGCGCGCAGCGATCGAACTGGCCGAGGCCGGTGTCGACGTCCTTGCGGTCGGCAAGCGCCCCAAGGAGGACGCGCACACGGCGCTCGCCGCCGGAGGAATCAATGCCGCGCTCGGCACCATGGATCCCGAGGACAGCTGGCAGCAGCACGCGGCCGACACGCTCAAGGAGAGCTACCTGCTCGCCGATCCCCGCACCGTGGAGATCGTCACCCAGGGCGCCGCCCAGGGCATCGGCGACCTGGAGCGCTACGGCATGGCCTTCGCCCGTGAGGAGGACGGACGGATCTCCCAGCGCTTCTTCGGCGCTCACACGTTCCGGCGGACCGCGTTCGCCGGCGACTACACCGGTCTGGAGATCCAGCGCACGCTCATCCGGCGCGCGGACCAGCTGAACATTCCGGTGCTCGACGGTGTCTACATCACCCGGCTGCTGGTCCACGACGGCGCCGTCTTCGGTGCCTACGGCTTCGATCTCACCCATGGCACGCGGTACCTGATCCACGCCGACGCGGTCATCCTCGCCGCGGGTGGTCACACCCGCATCTGGCGGCGGACGTCCTCCCGGCGCGACGAGAACACAGGCGACTCGTTCCGCCTGGCCGTGGAGGCCGGCGCCCGGCTTCGCGACCCCGAGCTGGTGCAGTTCCATCCTTCCGGGATCATCGAGCCCGAGAACGCGGCAGGCACCCTCGTCAGCGAGGCCGCGCGCGGTGAGGGCGGCATCCTGCGCAACGCGCTCGGCGAGCGGTTCATGAACCGCTACGACCCCGCCCGCATGGAGCTGTCGACCCGCGACCGCGTGGCCCTGGCCTCCTACACGGAGATCAAGGAAGGGCGGGGCACGCCCAAGGGCGGAGTGTGGCTCGACGTCTCCCATCTGCCACGGCAGACGATCATGACGCGTCTCCCCCGCGTCTACCAGACCCTGCTCGATCTGCAGATGCTGGACATCACCCGCGATCCGATCGAGATCGCGCCCACCGCGCACTACTCCATGGGCGGGGTGTGGGTACGCCCCGAGGACCACAGCACCGACGTGCGCGGCCTGTACGCCATCGGTGAGGCGTCGAGCGGCCTGCACGGTGCCAACCGCCTCGGCGGGAACAGTCTCATCGAACTGCTGGTCTTCGGCCGTATCACGGGCCAGGCGGCCGCCGCCTACTCTCGGTCCCTGACCGCCCAGCCGCGGTCGGCGTCGGCTGTCGCACAGGCCCGCGCGGAGATCGACGAGCTGCTGGTGGCCGACGGACCGGAGAACGTCCGCGCCCTGCAGCGCGCCATCCGCAACACCATGACCGAGCACGCCGGAGTCGTACGCGACGAAGAAGGCCTGCGCGCCGGGCTCGCGGAGCTCGCGGCGATCGAGAAGCGGATGGAGGACGTCGGCGTCCACCCGGACATCGCCGGCTTCCAGGACCTCGCACACGCCTTTGATCTCAGGTCCGCGGCGCTGGCGGCCCGGGCCACCCTCGAAGCGGCACTTGAGCGCCGGGAGACCCGCGGCTGCCACAACCGCAGCGACTACCCCCACATGGACCCCGCTCAGCAGGTCAACCTCGTGTGGTCGCCCACGACCGGTATCACCCGGGAGAGCATTCCTGCCATCCCCGACGAGATTTCCTCCCTGATGGCAGAGGTCTCGACCGACGGAAAGCTCGCCGAATAACGCCGGGAGCCGGTCCCGGCACTTTCTCGATTCTTGCAATGAATACCCACGAAGAACACCTACGAAAGGACACCGCCATGAAGGTCGCAGTGATCGGTGGAACCGGGCTCATCGGCTCGAAGCTGGTGGGCAAGCTCGACGAGTACGGGCACGAGGCGCTCGCGGCCTCGCCCCACACCGGCGTCAACACCCTGACCGGTGAAGGGCTGCCCGAGGCACTGCGGGGCGCGTCGGTCGTGGTCGATGTGTCGAACTCCCCCTCGTGGGCCGACGAAGACGTCATGAACTTCTTCCGCACCTCGACCGCCAACCTTCTGCGTGCCGAGGCGGACGCCGGTGTGACGCACCACGTCGCGTTGTCCGTGGTCGGTACCGACCGCCTTCAGGAGAGCGGCTACTTCCGTGCCAAGCAGGCGCAGGAAGAGCTGATCAAGGCCTCCGGCATCCCGTACTCCATCGTTCACGCCACTCAGTTCTTCGAGTTCGTGAGCGGGATCGCGGACATCTCGACGGAGGGCGACACCGTGCGCCTGGCCCCCGTCAGGTTCCAGCCCGTCCACTCCGACGACGTGGCCGCGGCCGTCGGCCGCACCGCGGTGGGCGCCCCGGTCAACGGCGTGGTGGAGGTCGCCGGCCCGGACGTCTTCCAGCTCGACGAACTCATCCGTCAGCTGCTCGCCGACAAGGACGACACGCGCACGGTCGTCACGGACCCGAGCGCCCCGTACTCCGGTGCCGAGCTGGAGGAGACCACGCTCGTGCCGGGTCCTGACGCGCACATCGCCGGGACCCGGTTCACCGACTGGCTCGGGCAGCAGCGATAAGCCCTGCGAGCGGCCCCTGGCGGCAGTCAGGGGCAGGCCGGACCCGACCGCGTGAAACCCACCGCCTTTCGCGCCGCCCCCTCATCACCACGGCGGCCCGCACCAGCTGATCCGTACACGGCCCTCGCGATCGAGGCTTCCGGGACAGAGCTCTCGGGACTGGTCGATGGGAAGAAGCACCACCCTCGACGACACCGTCGAGGCTGCCCGCTGTTCCGGAAACCGCTCAGCGCTCACCGGCCGGTCCCGGCCACAGCGCCCGCACCGCGTCAGGCACCTCGGCCACCACCGCCGGATCGAGCAGAGCCACTTGCAGGATGTAGCCGGGGAGGACGGAGAGCATCGTCGAGGCGATCCCCTCTGCGGTCGCGTTCGTCGGCAGACCGCCCCGCTCCTGGTGGTCGCGGACCAGAGTGACGAGATTGGCGCGCATGCCGCCCATGAGGTCGTCGAGCTTGCGCGCCAGCGAGCGGTTGCGCATGGCCTCTCCCCAGACCAGAACCGCGAGGCCGGCCACGTCCTCCTCGGCGGACTTGACCCGGATCACGTCGAGCAGTTCCGCCATGACCTCCCCCATGGACCGGCCCCGCCGGTTCGCGGCGACGGCGACCGTGATGTCCAGGACATCGCGCATGTTCTCCTCGGCGATCGCGAGGATCATCTCGTCCTTGCTGGTGAAGTGCCGATACACCGCGCCCGCGGACAGCCCCGACTCCGCGAACAGGTCCTGCATGGACGTGGAGTGGAACCCGTCACGCAGGAAGCAACGGCGCGCCGCGTCCAGGATCTGCTTGCGGCGGGCGTCCATGTGCTGCTGAGTGACCTTGGGCATGAGACAAGAATACCAAAGAAAACGAACGTTCGTGTTGACGTTTGCCGACCCCACAGGCCAGACTGAACCCTCAAGAAAAACGATCATTCCTTTTTATGAGAGGGCGGGCCGTGAGGAACCCCTTGTCAGGACACCAGACATGGCGGGAAGTAGCCATTGCCGCCGTGGTGCTGCCCATAGTGATCACTCTGGCGGTGATGACGTTCGCCTGGCCGGCGGGGCGGATCTCGCCGCGCGACGTCCCGGTCGGGATCGTGGGCACGGGGCCGGCCAGTCAGCACGCGGTGGAGAAACTGACTCAGCAGAAGCCCGGCGCCTTCGACTTCCGCCTCTACCCCGACCAGCGCGCGGCGCGGTCGGCGATCAGGAACCGGGATGTCTACGGAGCCTTCGCCATCTCCGGCCACGGCATCACCGTACTGACGGCCACCGCCGCAAGCCCCTCCGTGGCCCAGCTCCTGACCGATGTCGGACAGCAGCTGGCGGACAAGGCCTCCGAGCAGGCGACCGCCCGGCAGAAGGCTGCCGAGCAGAAGGCCGGCGGCGCGCGTTCGCCGGCGAAGGCCCACAAGCAGGCAGCCGCCCAGCAGGGAGCCGCCGGCGCTGATGCCCCGGTGAGGATCCTCGCGAAGTCGGTCGACGTGGTGCCCGTCGCCGCGGACGACCCTCGGGGTGTGGTGTTCAGCTCATCGGTCTTCCCGCTCACGATCTGCGGCATCCTGATCGGGGCGTTCGTCACGATGGCTCGCGGCCTGGCACGCCCGCGGCACCGGGTGCTGACGCTTCTCGTCGCATGCGCCGTCGCGGCCCTCGGCGTCTATGTCGTGGCCCAGGGTTTCCTCGGGGCGCTGCCCCACAACCACGTGGCCACGTGGGCGATCCTGACCCTCGACCTGCTCTCCGTCAGCGCCACCGCCGCCGGTGTGATCCGGCTCCTGGGGCCGGCAGGCCTCGGGCTCAGCGCCGCGCTCATGGTCTTCGTCGGAAACGCCTTCTCCGGCGCCACCTCCGCTCCGGAGATGCTTCCCAAGGGCGTGGACTACGTCGGACAGTGGCTGCCCCCAGGCGCCGGTGCCGGCCTGCTGCGCGACATCACGTACTTCGACGGCAACGCCGACGCCGGTCACCTTGCCGTCCTCGTCCTGTGGACCGTCTGCGGGCTCACGGCGGTCATGTGCGGCCACTGGGTCATCAGGGAAGGCCGCGGCACGAAGAGCGGTGCGCCGGCTTCCGGAGAGCTGCTCCCGGCACCGCCCGGGTCCGGCACCGCCCTGACGGTGCGGCGCCACGCGCACGCGCACGCCCGTCGCCATGACGGGGAGGACTGATACCGAGCGCTTCATGTGCGCGCTCACGACTTGGCCGCCGGGAACTTAAGGCCGATACCGAAGACCGATGAGGCGCTGACGCGCGCCGGCAACTCCCCGAGCGCACGGCCGCCCGCAGGAGCCGACAACCCCGTTGGCGGGGACGCACCACCAACCGGGGAAGCGGCCCGGCCGACTCCCGACACAGCTACGGCTACGACCACACCCACGACCACCGAATACAGCGCGAGTTGTCGCACCGCGACGGCTCGCGCCGTACCGGAACGGACACGCACCATGCCCACCCCACAAGACCCTCACCCGGCAGACCGAACCGAGCATCCGCGGTCCGCCGACACCTCTCCGGCCATCGCCCGGGCCTTCGCCCTGCTCAGCAACGACTGGAACGGCCTGATCCTCATGGCCTTGGCCAAAGGGCCGGCCGATTCCGCGCAGATTCGCGAGCGCGTCCCCGGCATCAGCAGCCGCATGCTCACCCAGCGGCTCCAGGAGCTGACCGCGATCGACCTGGTCACCCGGGATGTCCGGCCCGGGCTGTCGTCGCGGCCCCGTTACGCACTCTCTCCGCACGGCAACGCGTTCCTCGTCCCCCTGGCCGTTCTGTTCCTGTGGGCGGAAGATCACCTTCCTGCGAACAGCTCACCGGCCGACCGACCGGCCACGACTGGCCCCTGACAACTTCCCGTCCAGACGCGACCGCCATGGAAGGCGCGAGTCGGCGGGGCTACGATCCATGGTATTTCATGCATATTGTTACATTTCATAGTCTGCCGACCGGCAAGGGTGGCATGTAGGGCAGACGAGGAGCCTGGTGATCTTGGACGTCTACGAGGCGGTGACGAGCCGACGGGCCGTACGTGGATTCATCGACCGGCCCGTCCCGAGGGAGGTGCTCGAGCGGGTGCTCTCCGCCGCGGCCTGGGCGCCCTCCGGGTCGAACCTCCAGCCCTGGCATGTCTACGTGCTGACCGGTCGGCCGCTGGACGAACTCAAGGAGCTCGCCGGCTGGCGTGTGACCGCGCGCGATCCCTGGGACGAGCGCGAATACGAGATGTACCCGCCGACACTGAGGTCCCCCTACCGCGAGCGCCGATCCGCCTTCGGTGCGGAGCGCTACAGCTCACTGGGCATCGGGCGCGAGGACTGGGAGGCGCGCCAGAGGGCCGCTTCCGCGAACTGGGAGTGTTTCGGCGCACCGGCCGCCCTGTTCTGCTACATCGACCGCGGTCTGGGCCGGCCCCAGTGGTCCGACCTGGGCATGTACCTGCAGACGGTGATGCTGCTGCTCCGCGCCGAAGGCCTGCACACCTGCCCGCAGATGGCGTGGTCGGTCTACCGCAAGACCGTCGCGGAGGTCCTCTCGCCCCCCGAGGACCTCATCCTGTTCTGCGGTATGTCGATCGGATTCGAGGACACCGCAGTGCCCTACACCCGTACAGGCCGGGCACCGCTCGAACAGACGGTCACCTTCGTCGACGCATAGGTCCCGTACGAGAAGGTGACCCTCGGGCGTGGCAGTGTCAGGCAGCGATGCCGCGGCTGTCCATGGCGTCCTCGACTATGCGCAGCCCGTCCAGGCCCGGCAGCTTCGCGATGTGCGCGTCGATGTCGCGGATGAGTTTGCGGCCCTCGGAGCCCCCGAAGAGGTGGGTCATGACATGCGTGACCTCGGTCTCGGGCATGACGCCCGAGCCGACCGGCCCCCAGGCCCTTTCGAGCGCCAGGCGCGCGACCACGCGGGCCTTCTTGCTCGCCGCGAGCCGGTCGCGCGCCTGCGACGCGTAGAACGCGACATGCTTCGTCTCCTGCTGTGCGATCCGCTTGAGCAGCGGCAGCAGCACGGGGTGGCTCTCCAGCGCGGCCAGTCGGTGGTACGCCGCGGTCGCCGACCACTCGTTCGCCGCTCCCCACGCCATGTGCACGGCGACGAAGTCGTTTCCGACCAGCCGACCTATCACCGTCTGCTTCACCGTCCCCAGGCGGTCCCGCCAGCCGAGCTTCAGGCGGGTCGCCTTGAGCTCGTCGAAGTCGACTCGGAGGCCGTGGCGCTCCAGCACGGCCGCGAGGGCTTCGCCGTGCCAGAACTCCTCGCGGTTCCACATCGTCATGAAAGCGCCCACCGCCGGCTCGTCGTGAGACGGGGTCGTCAGCAGATCACGCAGATAGCACACCGTGTGGTACTCGATGTCACACATGTAGCGCAGTGTGCGCAGCGTCTCCTCGGGCAGCGGGTTGCGCTCGAACTCGTCGAAGTCGAGGTCGGCCCACTGCACGCCGCTGGAGTTCTTCGTGTACTTGTCCATGTCGAAGGCCATCAGTCGCTCTTCCCGTCGGTGCGCGTCGGATTCGTCGCCCGGGCCGCGACGACCTCGCGGCGCACACCCGAACCGCCGCTCTTCCAGCGGTGGATGTCCCAGTTCCTCCGGTGCGACTCGCGCGCCAGTTCCGCGTCGGGGTTGATCGCCGAGGGCTTGCCCAGCAGGGACAGCCACGGCAGGTCGGAGTGGCTGTCGCCGTAGCCGTAGGAGGCGGCGAGGTCGTAGCCGCCCTCCTCGGCGTACCGCAGAAGCCACGCGGCCCGCGCCTCGTCCACCAGCGGCGGCTTCGCCAGGTAGCCGGTGAGCACCCCGTCCCTCACGTGCATGGAGCTCCCGACGACCTCGTCGAACAGGTCGGCGAGCGGAGCGGCGAGAAGGCCGGCCGAGCCGGTGACCAGGACGGTGCGGTGACCTGCCGCGCGGTGCTCGCGGATACGCGCCAGGGCGTCCGCGCTCGTGTGCCGCAGCATCGTGTCGGCGTAGCCGCGCCGCACCACCTCTTCCAGGCGGGCGACGGGCATGCCGCGGTAGCGGCGCAGGAAGGCGCGGATGAACTCGCCGCGGTCGCGTCGCTCGGCGCGGAGGTAGCCGGGCAGCGAGACGAGCAGGTCCGCCACCTCCTTCGGCCAGGCCGCCTTCCGGAAGCCCGCGGTACGCACCCAGAGGTACTGCTCGACGATGTTGGAGTCGACGACGGTCCGTTCGAGGTCGAAGACGGCGAGTGCGTCGGTACGCCGCGGCAGTTCGCGTTTCGGACGGGCGTCCGTCGGCCGGACGGCCGCGGCCTTCCGGCGACGGTAGGCCGCCGTCAGCTCGTTGAGGGCGGGAAGGTGCACCTTCTGCAGGTACTCCTCCCAGTCGATCCGCTCCACATCGAAGCCACGGTCCTCACGCACCTCGGCCGGGAGAGCGTTGTTCAGCGCGCGGGCGTTGCGGTCGTCGAAGACGATCTCGGTCTGCGCGTACGCGCGGTAGAGGTCGATGAAGTTGCCGAGGGTGGCGATGCCGGCGCGCAGCTTGGCGTTGCCGGCCGCGAGTGCGCGCTTGCGCTCGTCGTTCGGCATCAGCCGCAGGGCGGCGTCCCACAGGTCTGCCTTCGCCTTCGCCAGCCGGAGGCCGCGGTTGAACCTGCGCTCGCCCGAGAACTTCCAGGCCGGCACTTCGACGAAGCCGTCGTCCTTCGGAATCGGGTGTTGCGTGTAGTAGTCGCGTACGTTCTCGTACATGCGGTGGAAGGGCAGCGGATTCGACGCGCCCGAGGCGATGTGGAAGTACCTCGGCTCGTCGGCGGGGGCCGGGTTGGCCGCCACGGCCAGGATGGCGTTGACGACGAAGTCGACGGGGATGACATCGAGGATCGAGTCGGGCAGCCCGGGGAAATCGGGCAGCTGGCCGCGGCCGTAGGCGAAGATCAGCGGATCGGCGACCTTGAAGCCGTCGATCCAGCCGGGGAACGGATGCCGGAGCGCGCTCTCGATGATCGCGGGCCTGACCACCGAGAGCCGGTGTCCGGCCTCACCCCAGAGGTCCTCCGCGGCACGTTCGGCGAGTGCCTTCGTCAGCGTGTAGACGTCGGTCCACCCCAGGCTCTGCGCGCGCCGCCGGCCGGCGGCGACGAGCTGGGAACGCACCCACTCGCGCCGCGCGTTCTCGCTCGCGCGGGCGGCCGCGATCGGGCCCTCCTTCCCGTGGTCGCCACGGGCGCGGGACATGAACCGCTCGAGCATCGCCGGTTCCCGCGAGGTGAGTTCGGTCTGCTCATGGGTCCGGGTCGCCAAGGTCCACTCGGTGTGCCAGAGGACATCGTGTTCGAGCCTGGCCTCGGGCACCACACCACGGCGGAGCCCTCCGACGTAACAGGTCGACACGTGGACGACGTGCGGGTCGGATCCGGAGGCGAGCAGGGCCTCGTAGAGGCCCACGGCGCCGTTGACGTTCGTGTCGAACGCCTCGTGGATGGGCGGGTCGAAGGAGACGGTCGACGCCGAGTGGATGACGACGTCGAGGTCGGCGGGCAGCTCGGGGACGCCGGTCATGCTGCCGTCGAGCACGGTGATCCGAGCCCGGACGACGCGCTCGGCCTCTTCGGCGCCCACGGTGTCCCGCCAGCGCCGGAAGACGGGTTTGCGCAGCAGCTGTCGGAGCCGGTCCTGCCCGGTCTGACTGCCCTTGCGGCGCACGAGGAGTGAGATTCGGGTGGCGGGGTGGTCGCTGAGCAGCCGCTCCAGCACGGCCTGCCCGACGAAGCCGGTGGCGCCGGTCAGCAGGACGTGCGCGTCGCCGAGTTCGGTGTTCGCGTGGTGCGGTGTCACGGAAGGAGCCTCGATTCCACGATGGATGCGACACCGGGACGGATGCCGGGGAGCGCGGCGACCATCCCGCGGATACGGCGTGCCTCGGCCCGTCCGCTCCGGTCGCCGAAGACATGACGTTCGAAGAAGGCGCGCTCGTGCCCGGAGCGGTCGACCGAGCCGAGCGGCCAGGCGGCGTGCCGGAGAGCACGGCAGGTGATGCGCTGGGCGCGGGCGGAGTCGCGTAGACGACGCTCGGCCTCCTCGGCGAGGAAGCGGATGTGACGGTTCTTGATCTCCACCACGGGGTTGATGATCGACGCCGTGGCGGAGGACACGCCGGCCAGGCGCCGGTAGGCCGCCTGCGTGATCCATTCGTCCACGAGGCCCGTCGTCACATGTTCGGCGACGATCTGCGTACCGGTGATGCCGGCGACGAGAGAGCGACGGATCGGGCCACGGCGTGCGCGGCGCTCCGCAGGTACCCGCCGTGCCGGACCGGCGCTCGAAGGCAGGTCGCGGGCGGCGGGAGAGGCATCGAGGACGGCGTCGAGGGCGTCGGCTGTCCAGAACCTCTCGAACATCCACGTGGTGAGGAACGCGGTCACCCGGGCGTCCTTGTG
The DNA here is from genome assembly GCF_042892755.1 of Streptomyces sp. NPDC001714. Lineage (NCBI taxonomy): Bacteria > Bacillati > Actinomycetota > Actinomycetes > Kitasatosporales > Streptomycetaceae > Streptomyces > Streptomyces sp. NPDC001714. The sequence continues at coordinate 595,348 of NZ_JBIAUL010000002.1, read as the reverse complement.
CGTCGCCGTGACGAGTAGGTCGCGCACGCGGTGCAGCGTCGTACGTTCCATGTCGCGCAGCGCGCGCACGAGCCGGACGGATTCGGCGTCGAGCGGCTCTTCGGCGAGCGACCCGAGGTCGAGCGTCCCACGGTGGCTGCCATGTGCCGTACGGGCGAACTCACGCACGTCGAAGCCCGCTGTCTCGGGTGGCACGGTGGTCGTCTCGTTGTTCGGGTTCATGCACGGGCTTTCTGGGCGGGAGCGGGGAAACACTGCGGAAGCCCCGAAGCCTGCGGGAAGCCGTCGGGGACCGTCACCTGAGACCGGGCAACCGACACATGTGTGACACCGCCCGCCTGCGTCGTGTGCGGAAGCTCGTGTCACAAGACGCAGGCGTGTCCGGTCTATCGCGATGACCCCGGAAACGAAAGGTGTGACAGGCGCGTGGACTCAGCCATCTGCCGTTGTACGAGGCAAGTCACCCGGTGCGGCTGTCGGAGCCGGTCGTCGGCCGAGCGGGGATCTCGGATGTCGGGTAGAGGGCGGGTGAGACCGTGCTGAGCCGTACGCGGGTCGCCCTTGTCACCGGTGCCACCTCCGGGATCGGGGCGGCGTTCGCGCGCGCCCTGGCGGACCGCGGCTGGGACCTGGTCCTGGTGGCGCGCGACAGGGAGCGGCTGGGCCGGATGGCCGCCGAGCTCGAATCCCGGGGCCGTGCCGTCGAGGTGCTGCCCGCCGACCTGTCCGATCGTGCCGACGTCGAACGTGTCGCCGCCCGGCTGGCGGACGCCGCCCGTCCGGTGGACATGCTCGTGAACAACGCCGGTTTCGGCGTGCACGCACCGATGACCTCGGCCGACACCGCTCCGCACGACCGGGCGATCGAGGTCATGGGGCGTGCGGTGCTGGTGCTCGCCGGCGCCGCCGGGCGGGCCATGCGTGAACGCGGGCACGGTGCGGTCGTCAATGTGTCGAGCACGGCCGGGTTCGTCACGATGGGAAGTTATTCGGCGGTCAAGGCCTTCGTGACCTCGCTCTCGGAGGGACTGGCTAACGAGCTCCACGGAACGGGCGTCACCGTGACGGCACTCTGCCCGGGCTGGGTCCGCACCGAATTCCACACGCGGGCCGGAATGCGCTCGTCGAGCATTCCGGACTTCCTCTGGCTCGACGCCCGGCGAGTCGTCGAGACGACTCTGCGCGACGTCCGCCGCGGACGGGTGATCTCCGTGCCGAGCTTCCGGTACCGGTTGCTCATCTGGTTCACACGTCATCTGCCACGCCACACGGTGCGGTGGATCTCGCGACGGATCTCGTCCAGCCGCAACGACAGCCTCACTCACTGAAGGAATCAGTGCGGGCGAACCCGCACGGGAAGGAAGCGGATGCCTGCGGCGATACGCGACCGTTTCACCTCGCGCTCACACGCTGCGGCGCGTTTCATCGCACAGCGGGGGCTGCTGAAGCCCCTCGTCTGGAGCGTGACCAGCGTCACGGTGCTCGGGCGCGAGCGGTTGGCGAACGTCGAGGACTCGTATGTCGTCGTCGCCAATCACACCTCGCATCTGGACACGCCACTCATCATGGGCGCGCTGCCGCGCCGGCTGGCGCGCTACCTCGCGGTGGGAGCCGCCGCTGACTACTTCTTCGACGTGTGGCGGCGGCGCGGCCTGACGGCCCTCTTCTTCAACGCCTTCCCGGTCGACCGCACCGGAGCGAACGCGCGCGGAGTGAGCACCCGCGCCGTGAGCGCCAAGGCACTGCTGAACCGGGGAGTGCCGCTCCTGATCTTTCCGGAGGGGACCCGATCGCGCGACGGTTCGCTCGGAACGTTCAAGCCGGGGGCGGCGGCACTCGCCTCGTCGGCCGAGGTGCCGGTGCTCCCCGTCGCCGTCATCGGCGCGCATGCGGCGCATCCTCGCGGATCGAACTGGCCGAAGCCCGGCCGACTGCCGGTCGGGGTCGTCTTCGGCGAACCGCTCACCACTTTCCCCGGGGAGTTGAGGAGCGAGTTCACCGAACGTATCCGCTCGGCGATCCTCACCCTCACCGAGGAGAACTCCGAACGCATCCTCGGCGTGAGTGCGACCTCACGTCGTATTCCCGAAGGAGACCGCTCGTGACCGAACCTGTCGGCCGCACCGACGCGACGCGCACCGCTGATGTGAAACACATGAAGTGGTGGGGCTGGGGCGTGGAAGGTGTCGGCTTCCGACACGAGGACAAGCCTGGTTTCGCGCCGTTCGTACAGCGGGCCATCGGCCTCGATCTCCAGGCGGGCGAACACACCACCGAAGGTCCCGACTTCGCGCAGTCGAAGGTGCCGCCCTCGACGGCGCCGGAGGGATTCGTCACGCTGCTGACGGACATCGTCGGAGCCGGGAACGCCGTCGTGGACGACCTGTCCCGCGTCGTCCACACCTACGGCAAGAGCCTGCGTGACCTGGTCCGCATCCGGGCCGGCGAGATGGGGCGCAGTCCCGATGTGGTCGTCTACCCGGCCGACGAGGCGGAGGTGCGGAGGGTCGTCGACGCGGCCGTCGAAGCGGACGCCGTGATCATTCCCTTCGGGGGCGGCAGCAATATCGCGGGCAGCCTGGAGCCGCACGTGGACGAGGACCGGGTGGTCGTCTCGCTCGACCTCGGCCGCCTCGACCGGGTGCTGGAGATCGACCCCGACTCCGGCCTGGCACGGGTGCAGGCCGGGGCGCAGGGGCCTGGTCTCGAGGCCCGACTCAACCAGGAGGGCTGGACGATGGGGCACTTCCCCGACTCGTTCAGCCACTCGACGCTGGGCGGGTGGGTCGCCACGCGCTCGTCCGGCATGCAGTCGGACAAGTACGGCGACATAGCGGACATCGTCAAGGGGCTGCGTGTCGTGCGGGCCGGTGGGGTCCTCGTGATCCGTGCCGTGCCGAGCGCGTCGACCGGGCCGAGCGTCCGGGAGATGGTGCTGGGCTCCGAGGGGCGGCTCGGCGTCATCACCGAGGTCACGGTGCAGGTGCACCGGCTCCCCGCGAAGCGGGCGATCCACGCCTACTTCTTCAGGAATCTCGACCACGGCCTCGCGGCGATGCAGGAGATCGCCGAGAGCGACGTGTCGCCCTCGGTCACCCGAGTCTCGGACGCGCACGAGACGGGCTTCTCCCTGGCGACGAGCAAGGAGTCGAGGGGCATTCGGAAGACGGCACAGGCCGGCCTCATGGCGTACCTCAGGCGGCGTGGCTGGAACCTGGACGAGATGTGCCTCTCCTTCATCGGCTTCGAGGGCGACAAGGCACACGTGAAACGCCAGAAGTCGATCGTCGACCGGATCGTGCGCAGGCATCACGGCATCGGCGTCGGCAGGGGACCCGGTGCGCTCTACGACCAGAAGAAGTTCGACACGCCCTACATCCGCGACTTCCTGCTCGACCGCGGTGCCGCCGGCGACGTGAGCGAGACCGCCGGCCCGTGGTCGAAGCTCCGCGGCATCCACGCGGCGGTCTACGAGGCGGCCGACCTCGCCTACGAGGACATCGGCCGCACCGGCTGGACCATGTCGCACATGTCGCACTCCTATCACTCCGGAGCCTGCCTCTACTTCACGTTCGCCTTCGTCTTCGGTGACGACCCGCTCGGCGAGTACGACACCGTCAAGCGCGCGATCCAGCAGGCGTTCGTCGACGCCGGCGGCACGATCTCGCACCACCACGGGGTGGGCCTGGAGCACGCGCCCTGGCTGGAGGAGGACATCTCCCCCCAGGGGGTCGCGATCATGTCGGGCCTCTTCGGCGCCGCCGACCCGGGCGGCAACTTCAACCCCCGAAAGATCGTGGTCTGAGCGGGTGCGCGCCGCCTTGTCACACACCGGCCAGGTGTCCCGTCTCAGATGACAACCCCTGGAGGTTTTCTCTGTCATGGCTACAGCACAACGCGACCACACAGCGCACTGGCGTGAACGAGGAGCCTGCCTGCGCGTCGACCCCGATCTGTTCTTCCCCATAGGCACCGGCGGCCTGACGCAGGTTCAGGTCACCGAGGCCAAGGCCGTCTGCCGTCGGTGCCCGGTCATCGAGCAGTGCCTCGGCTGGGCCATGCGGGTCGGGCAGGTGGAGGGCATCTGGGGTGGGACGACGGAGGGCGAGCGCCGCCTGATGAGGCTGCGCGACGACGCTGACGGCCACCTCGGGGCCTGGCGTGTCACATCCACGCGTCCTGCTCGGTCATATGGGTGGAAGCAGTCATGAGCCTGCTCGCCCAGGGAGTGCAGATCGGGCGCCCGCTGACTCGGTTCTGCCCACGACAAGCGACTGACCTGCCGTATCCGTTCCCTGTCCGGCTGCAAGACGGGCTCATGGCATCGAGAGGGCCCCTTTTCGGGCCGGGTGAGGAATGGTTGCCGGGGCATGGATGATCCGAGCCAGAAGGAAGAAGTGGCCGAAGGAGGCGGCGGGGAGCGCATCGCCCGCTGGGCGGACGGACGCCTGGGCCCGTACAGCCTGCTGCGGGCCAGAGCACGCAAGGCTTTCCCCGACCACTGGTCCTTCTTGTTGGGGGAGATCTGTCTCTACAGTTTCGTCGTCATTGTCGTGACCGGGGTCTATCTGAGCCTGTACTTCCATCCGTCGATGAAAGAGGTGCAGTACAACGGCAGTTACCTGCCGTTGCGGGGGCAGACGGTGTCGGAGGCGTACAACTCCACCCTGCACGTCTCCTTCGACGTCCGGGGCGGCCTGTTGATCCGGCAGGCGCATCACTGGGCGGCCCTGGTGTTCATCGGGGCCATGCTCATCCACATGCTGCGCGTGTTCTTCACCGGGGCCTTCCGCAAACCCCGTGAATTCCAGTGGCTGTTCGGCTTCCTGCTGCTGGTCCTCGGAATGTTCGCAGGACTGACCGGATACGACCTGCCGGACGACCTTCTTTCCGGCACCGGGCTCGCCGTCGTGAACGGGACGATCCTTTCCATACCCGTCGCCGGAACCTACCTTTCGATGTTTCTCTTCGGAGGCGGGTTCCCGGGCGGTGAACTGGTGGCGCGCTTCAACGCGATCCATGTCCTGGTCATCCCGGCCCTCATGGTGGGACTGCTCGTGGCCCATCTGATCCTGCTGCTCCGCCACCGGCACACGCAGTATCCGGGCCCGGGCCGGAGCAACAGGAACCTGGTGGGCCTGCCGCCCAAGGTGCGGGCGGTGAAGTCCGTGGGTGTCTTCTTCCTGGTCGGCGGTGTCATCTTCGCGATCGCGGCCCTCGCGCAGATCAATCCCATCTGGCTGTACGGCCCCTACCGCGTCGACCAGGTCTCGGCCGGCTCGCAGCCCGACTGGTACATGGGCGTGGCGGACGGACTGCTGCGCGTCATGCCGGGCTGGGAGATCGCCCTGTGGGGCCACACCCTGGCCTTGGACAACCTGATTCCGCTGGTGGCGGGCGTCGGCTTCTTCCTGGCCATGGGCGCATATCCGTTCGTCGAGTCCTGGGTGACCGGGGACGATCGTGAGCAGCACCTTCTCGACAGACCGCGCAACCGCCCCGTGCGCACGGCACTCGGTGTCGCCTGGATCGGCTTCTATCTGGTGTCGCTCATCGGCGCCGCGAACGACATCATCGCCACCCGGTTCCACCTCTCGGTCGAATCAGTCACGTGGGCGGTCCGCATCGGCCTGTTCGTCGTGCCCGTCGCGGCCTACGCCGTGGCGAAGCGGTGGGCCCTCGGTCTGCAACTCAGGGATCGCGACAAGGTGCTGCACGGTCGCGAGACGGGCGTCGTCAAGCGCCTGCCGCACGGCGAGTTCGTCGAGGTGCACGAGCCTCTCGGCCAGGCGGAGCTCCACCTCCTGACACAGCATGAGCAGTACACACCGATCGCCCCCCGCGCGAGCGGCGACACGGGCGACCGGGGTGCCGGCGCCCGCCTCGCCCGGCGCCTGCGGATCGGGGTCAGCCGTGCCCTCTACGGCGACGGCTCGCAGATCCCCAAGCCGACCTTGCCGGAGTACCGGGAGATCACCGACAAGCACCGTGCGTGACAGTGCGGCCCGGGTCCCGGCAGACGGTGCGGGAGAGAGGTTCGGAGAACTGTGCCGAGAACATGTCTCATAGTGGACTTCGGCGGTGTGCTCACGACATCGCTCGACGATGCGGTGCGCGGCTTCGAAGCCCGCGAGGGCCTGCCCGAGGGGGCGGTGGAGCACGGCTGGTACCGGAATCCGGCGATGGTCGCGCTCACTCACGACCTCGAACGCGGCAGGGCCACTCAGTCCGACTGGAACCTGCGCATGGGCCGGGCGCTGGGCATCGACAGCACCGACCTGCTGGGCCGGATCTTCGCGGACTCCCGTCTCGACGATTCCATGGTGGCGGTGCTGGCCCGGGCCCGCGCCTGCGGCCTGAAGACGGGTCTGCTGTCCAACAGCATGGGCTTGGCGCCGTGGAACATGTACCGGGGCTTCGACATCGACACGGCCTTCGACGCGGCGTTCGTCTCCGGGCGGCACGGACTGCGCAAACCGGACCCGGCTGCGTATCGGCTGCTCCTCACGATGCTCGAAGTGCCCGGCGGGGACTGCGTCTTCGTCGACGACAACGCGGAGAACCTGCCGCCCGCCGAGGCCCTGGGAATGGCCACTGTTCTGCATCGCAGCGCAGAGCACTCCACGACGCGGCTCGGGGAACTGCTGGGCGTCGCCCTCGCACCAGAGCCCGGTCCGGCGTTCGCGCCGGTGTTGTGACATCGCGGCGCAGCCTGCTGTGTCACGGATTCACCGTGCGTCCGGTCATCACTGCGGGACGTGCGTGGGACCAGGACGTGGGAACACCCGGCCGGTCGGCGGCATGTCTGTCCGGAGATGTTCCGGTCGCGCGGTATATCCGGCCCAGGACGCAGTGGATCTACGGAGGTGCAACACGATGCCGGAGAAGTCGGAAGGCTGGAAGACGGCGGTGACGGTGCTTCAGGACGCCGCACCACTCGCCATTCCCGAGGGTGCGTCGGCGATGACCATTCAGGTCGAGTGGGAGCCCGGCGACCCGGGAACGCCGCCGCACCGCCACTCGGGACCGGCCTTCGGGTACGTCATCGAGGGAGCGGTCCGTTTCGAGCTGGAGGGCAAGCCCGAGCGCGTCGTCGAAGCCGGTGGGACGTTCTGGGAGCCGGGTGGTGATGTGATCCATTACCAGGACGGCAACGCGCTGACGCATGCGCGGACCCGGTTCGTCGTGACCATGATGTGCGCGCCGGGCAGGCCGATGCTCGAACTCGTCGGTGAGAAGGAACTGGCCGAACGGGCCCATCTGCGCGCCCCGCGTCCCACCGGCTGACCACCCGCCCGCTCACACAAGCCAGTTCCGACACGGATCCCGACGGCTCCGTGGGAGGGTGCGACTCGGCATGAGTGCCACTGACGTTGTCCACTACATGCTGACCGCCTTGTTCGCGGCGGCCGCTGTCCGAGCGCTCCGGCAGAGTGTCGTGGCCCGGACCGGTGGCTGCCGCAGCCGCGTCGACCATCTGCTGCACGCCGCCATGGCGCTGACCATGGCAGTGATGCCGTGGAGCTGGGGCGGCGCCCTGCCCGCGCTGCCGCAGTCGGTCTTCTTCGCCGCCGCCGCACTGTGGTTCCCGCTGACCGCCGTCAGGAACGGCCAGGAGGGACAGCTGTCGGCAACGGTGCGGAGACTGCCCTACGCGGTGGGCATGGCGGCGATGACCTGGATGTCGTACCGCGCGGCGGGGCATGGGCACCGGACCATGGCCGACGGCGTTCCGACGGCATACCAGGCCATGCAGGTCAGCCACTCCATGGGCGAGTCGAGGGCCGGCAGCGTCGTCACCGGAGTGTTGGCGCTGTACCTGCTCACCTGTGCTCTGCAGGCGCTGACCCGCGACATGCCCGCGCTGCGCGCAACCACCGGCACGGTGGCCGACTCGACCAGCCTGAGCGGTGTGTGCCACCGCTTCTGGGACGGAGCGACGGCCATGGGAACGCTGGTCATGCTTCTGATGCCCCATTGACCGAAACGAAGACCTTCCAGGAGAACGACATGACCACCACTCCCCCTGCGCTGTCGGACGACCTGCTCGCCGCCGACTTCTACCGCTACGAGGCGCTTCTCCCGGACGAGGAACGCACGATACTGCGCAAGGCCCGCGCCTTCCTGCGTGACGAGGTGAAGCCGTTGGTCAACGGGTACTGGGACAGGGGCGAGTTCCCCGTGGAACTGATCGAGAGGTTCCGCGGGAGCGGCCTGACCGCCCTGTCGTACGAGGGTTACGGTGACCACCAGCCCGCCGCCAGCCATCTGCTCGGCGGCATGCTCGCGATGGAGATGAGTCGCGTCGACGCCTCGGTCGCCACCTTCTTCGGTGTCCACAACGGCCTCAGCTTCTACTCCATCCTCACCGGTGGCGACCAGGAGCAGCGCGAGAGATGGCTGCCCGCCATGGCCTCGATGGAGAAGATCGGCGCCTTCGCCATGACCGAACCGCTGGGTGGCTCCGACGTCTCCGGCGGCATGCGCACCACCGCCGAGCGCCGGGGCGGCACTTGGGTGCTCAACGGCACGAAGAGGTGGATCGGCAACGCCACCTTCGCCGACCACGTCGTGGTGTGGGCGCGGGACGTGGACGACAACCAGGTCAAGGGCTTCGTCGTCGAGAAGGGCACCCCCGGGTTCGTGCCGGTGAAGATCGAGGGCAAGATCGCGCTCCGGATCGTGGAGAACGCCGAGATCACCCTGACCGACGTACGGGTCCCGGAGGCCGACCGCCTCCAGAACATCAACTCCTTCAGGGACGTCGCGGAGATCCTGCGCTTCACCCGCAGCGGTGTCGCCTGGCAGGCTCTGGGCGTCATGATCGGCGCCTACGAGCTCGCACTCGGCTACGCCAAGGAGCGGCGGCAGTTCGGGCGTCCGATCGCCGGATTCCAGTTGGTGCAGGACCTGCTGGTGAAGAGCCTGGGCGACATCACCGCGTCCTGGGGCATGCTGGTGCAGCTCGCCCGGCTGCAGGACCAGGGCATCTTCCGCGACGACCACTCGGCGCTGGCCAAGGGGTTCACCACGTCCCGGATGCGCGAGGTCGTCGCGGCCGGCCGGGAGATCTTCGGCGGCAACGGCATCGTCCTCGACTACGACGTCGCACGATTCTTCGCCGACGCCGAGGCCCTCTACTCCTACGAGGGCACCCGTCAGATGCAGACCCTCATCGTCGGCAAGTCCATAACCGGGCAGAGCGCCTTCGTCTGAGGTGCGGCCTTCGGCGCCGCAGCCCGCGCCTCCGGAACCGGGGCACCGCTCATCCGGTCCCGTCGGCGACATCGCCCCGTTCGACGGCCAGCCGGGTCAGTTCGACACGGATGTTGATGTCGAGCTTGGTGAAGATGTGTCTCATGTGGGTGTTGACGGTGTGCACGGACACGTGGAGCCGGTCGGCGATCGCCCGGTTGGTGAGCCCGGCCACGACGAGCGGGATCAGTTTCCGCTCGGATTCGGTCAGACTCCCCCACCCCGGGGAGCCGACCGTGTCGAGCCGGGGGGCGCCCGCGCGCACGCCCAGCTGCCGTAGCCGCCGCCTCAGCCGTTCGCCGTCGCCCCGGGCACCCGAGGCCGACACCAGCTCACCCGCTTCTTCGAAGTACGCGATCGCCTGCGCCGTCTCGGCCGAGGCGGCCATGAGCTCGCCGAGGTCCTCGCACGCCGCGGCCAGAGCCAGTCGCCTGCCAGTGCTCCGGTAGCCGGCGACGGCGGACATGAGGGCACGCGGGTCGCTGTTGAGCAGGCCGTCCGCATGGGCACGGACGGCCGCGCCGATCCGCTGACTGTCGTCCCGCGCGGTCAGGGTGCCCAGTGCGCCGGACACGGCCTGCGCGACCGACGGCTCGGCGCCGCGCAGCGCGATACGCACGATCGAGGGCCAGTGGGACGGCGGAAGGGTGAGCAGCCGCGTCGGCTCGCTGTCCTCGAAGCTGCCCGTGAGTGCCGCCGCCGCTGCCTGGTGCCTGCCCTCCGCGTCCGCCAGGCAGGCGCGCGCGAGTGACACCCACAGGGCGTACCGCCGCGCGTTCGTGCCGGAACCGGCTTCGGCCGCGCGGAGCTGGTCCCTCGCCCCGGCGAGGTCACCGCGCCTGGTCGCCACCAGTGCCAGCACGGCGCGGGCCTGCGGATTCGGCTGGGTGATCTCGAGTTCGTCCGCCACGGCCAGGCCGGCCTCGGCCTCCACGGCCGCGTGGTCCAGCGCGCCCTGTTCGAGCAGGGCGCAGGCACGCCGGGCATGCCAGTGCGGCAGTGACCAGCCGAGGCCCAGCGCCTCCGCTTCGCGCCGGCCCTCACGCAGCACCCGCTCGGTGTCCCCGAGCCGGTCTGTGCTGGTCAGTACCGTGGCCAGCCACAGCGCCGGAATTCTTGGGGGCCGCAGGTAGGGCACGGTGGGCTCGGCGTAGGCGCGGGCGGTGGCGGCCTCGGCGAGCTCCAGCGCTCGGCCGAGGCGGCCACGGTAGAAGGACGTCTGCGACTGGAACACCATGACGCTGACGACGACGGCTGGATCGTGGCTCCGGTAGGCGTCCGCGACCAGGCCGGTGTCCGTCTGCTCGGCGGCGGTGATGTTCCCGAGGTACACGTGGCCCGTCCCCTGGGTCTTCAGCAGCAGGACCCGCAGGTCGTGCGGCAGCGCAGGGAGGTCCAGGGCCTGCTGCAGATGGGTCATGGCCGCGTCGTCGTCGCCCGCGGCCTGGTGAATCTCGGCGGCCACCAGGCGCAGGTTCGCCTCCTGCGGCGGCTCCAGACCGTCCGACAGGGTCGCGTCGACCAGGTCGAGCGCCTCGTGAACCCGGCGGGTCCGGCCGAGGTACTCGGCGGCGTCGGTCAGCAGTCCCACGCGGCGCCGGTCACGCAGGGGCAGCAGGCCGGCGATCCGCTGGGCCAGGTCCGCGGCCGCGTCGGGGGCCGTCGACGACAGTTCCCGTACGGCGGTGTGCAGCATGGTCACGGCGTCGTCGTCGAGCGGGCCGCCCGCCATGACGACATGCCAGGCCACCTCCGCCGACCGTGCCCCGTCGGCGCGCAGGCTCTCGGCGGCCTCCCGGTGCAGCGCGGTCCGCACGGCCGGCGGCAGGTTCTCGTGGACGGCCTGGCGCAGGAGGTCGTGGCGGAAGGCGAGCCGCGGGCCGTCCGCCGAGAGCAGATCGCTGTTCAGGGCGGCTTCCACGCCGGACAGCAGGCTGCCGACCTGCCTCCCGAGCATGCGGGCCGCCGTGCCGAGGTCGAATTCGCGGCCGAGGACGGAGCCGATCTGGAGGAGACGTGCGGCGTCCTCCGGGAGCTGGTGCAGACGCGCGGCGACACCCTGCCGGAAGCCGACGGGTATGTCGCGGTACAGGCGGCCTGCCGCGCCCGTCCCTGCTGCGACGGCCTCCGTGCCGGGGAAAGAGCGCACCAGTTCGATCGCCAGGAACGGGTTGCCCGCGACGCCTCGCAGCATCCTGGCCAGACCGGGTGAGGGTTCCGCCCCGAGCACGTCGGCCGCGATGTGCTCCAGTTCCCGCTGGGGCAGCGGGCCGAGGGTCAGCCAGCGGGCGCCGAGGCGTTCGAGGTCCTCCCGCACCCTGGCCACGGTCGGGCGCTCGGTCTCCGACCGTACCGCCAGCACCCACAGGATCCGCGAGGTGGCCAGTCGTCCGGGCAGCGTGCGCAGCGCGAAGAGCGTGGCCGGATCCGACCATTGTGCGTCGTCCACGAGCACGAGTACCGGCGCGCGCTGAGCCCGGTCCTCCAGCGTGTCCGCAATGCTGTCCAGCAACCGGAGTCGCTGGTCGTCCAGGCCCGCGGCGGCTCGGGCGGAACCGTCGTGGGCGTGCAGGACGGACTGCAGGGCGGCTCCTGCCGCATATTGATCGAACTCGTCGGCCCGTACGGAGACCACGTCGAACCCGCACCGCCGCGCGCGCCCGTCCAGATCCGCGAGGAGCCGGCTCTTGCCGACGCCGGGCGCGCCTTCCACGACGACGCAGGCGCCTCGTCCGCCACGCACCGCCACCAGAGCCTCGCGGACGGCCGCGATCTCACGGTCCCGTCCTCGGAGGCGCAGCCCGGTCCCGGCCTGGTCTTCGCGCCCGGGGTCCAGGTGGCCCGTGGGGTCTGTGCTGCGCATGGGGCAAGCATGCCGCAGGCCATATGTGCCCTCAACGCCGGTCCCCCTGCCATGTCGGCTGGGACCCTCCTTGCGAGCCGGCGGATCACTCGCTGGGGCGTGGGGCGCGCAAGTGGGCCCGTTTCTCCAGTTCCTCGTCGTCGACCAGGGTGAGCATCGGCTGGCCCGGCGCGCACATCATGAACACGATGTACTTGGCCGGCACCTCCGACGAGGCGTTGCCGTTCTGGTAGTGGATCACCTCACCGCCCGGCTCCCAGAACGTCTCGCCGGCCTTGATCACACGTTCCGGCTCGCCTTCGAGCTCCCACCGGACCGCACCTTCCAGGACGTAGCCGAAACACGGCCCCGAGTGACGGTGCGGAGGGGTCCCGGGGTCACCGGGCGGCCACTCGACGAGAACGGTCATGCCCGAAGCGCCCTCGGGAACGAAGGGCGGTTTGACGTCCGCCAGCATCCTGGGGCCGAACGCCGACCCGTTGTCCTGTCCGGCGGTCTCGGCCGCCGGGTCCTCTGCCGACACTGCTGCACCTCCGTAGGGCTGCCCGGAGCGGATGGTCCGGCACTGCTGCTCCAGGAACCACCCTGCATCCGGACGGCGGCCCCCACAAACCAGGAGCGCGCGGCATCCCGAACCCACTACCAGGGCAAGGGCCCGCATCCCGCGACGACACCGGAGTCCGCGGCCGTCGCGGAGACGAGGACGGGTCGTTCCGCGGGCACGGGCGGAACCCCGGGGGCCGGTGGGTGTGACGATGCGGGGGCCAGATCCTCCTCGGCCCACACCACTTTGCCGCCCGGCACGGTGCGGAAGCCCCATCTGCGCGACAACTGGGCGACCAGGAAGAGGCCGCGGCCGTTCTCGTCATGGGTGCATGCGCTGCGCAGACGTGGGGCGCAGGCGCTCGCGTCGAACACCTCGCAGGTCAGGACCTGGTGCCGGATCAGGCGCAGGGTGATCTGGCCGCTGCCGTGGCGGACGGCGTTGGTGACCAGTTCACTGACGATCAGCTTCGTGGCGTCCGCGAGGCCTCCCAGGCCCCATTCGGTCAGCTGACGGGCCGCCATGTGCCGGGCACTGCGGGCAGCGGTCTGGTCGCTGGGCAGCATCCAGGTGGCCACCTGGGTGGGGCTGAGCGTACGGGTCCGGACGAGGAGCAGCGTGGCGTCGTCGCAGGGTGCCTGCCCCGGGACGGTCTCCATCGCGTGGCCGCAGAGTTCTTCCAGGGGACGGTCCGGTTGGGCGAGGGCGCTGCCGAGGCGGTGCATCCCCACGTCGATGTCGTGGTCGCGGGTCTCGATGAGGCCGTCGGTGTACAGGCCGAGGAGACTTCCCTCGGGCAGCTCCAGCTCTGCGGCCTCGAAGGGGACGCCCAGCCCCATGCCCAGCGGGGTTCCGGTGGGCAGGTCGGGGAAGGCGACCCGCCCCTGCGGGTCGATGATCGCGGGTGGCGGGTGCCCGGCCCGCGCCATGGCGCACCGGCGGGTGACCGGGTCGTACACCGCGTACAGGCAGGTGGCGCCCACCGCCGGGGAGTACTGCTCCGGAGCGTCGGCTTCCTCCTCGGCCAGCCGCTGGACCGTGTCGTCGAGGTGGGTCAGCAGTTCGTCAGGGGGCAGCTCCATGTCGGCGAGGGTGCGTACGGCGGTGCGGAGCCGGCCCATGGTCGCGGCGGCGTTGATCCCGTGTCCGACCACATCGCCGACGACGAGCGCCACCCGCGCGCCGGACAGCGGGATCACGTCGAACCAGTCGCCCCCGACGCCGTGGTCCATGTCGGCGGGGAGGTAACGGGACGCCGTCTCGACCGCCGCGCCGCCCTTCAGGCGGTGCGGGAGCAGGTTCCGCTGGAGGGCAAGGGCGGCGGTGTGCTCGCGGGCGTACTGGCGCGCGTTGTCCAGCGCCAGCGCGGCGCGGCTGACGAGTTCCTCGGCGAGGAGCACGTCGACCTCCTGGAACGGCCCCGGGTCCGAGGTGCGGATGAACAGCACCATGCCCAGCAGGACGCGCCGCGCACGGATGGGTATGAGCATCAGGGAGTGAATGCCGTTCTCGTGGATCGTCTGCGCCCGCGCCGGGTCCTGGTCGATCCAGGTGCCCGGGGCGGTGTCCAGGACCGGCTCCAGGTGGGGCATCCCGGTGCGCAGGACGTCGGTGAAGGGTGAGGCGGGCGGCCACGGGACGACCTCGCCGTGCGCCCACGGGGACTCCGGGACCCCGTGGTGGATCGACGCCAGACCGGCGCGCCGGAAAACAGGGGGGCGCTCGCCCGTGGAGCCGATGTGGACCGGGGGCCCTTCGCCGAACGGGACCGACTGTTCGAGGTCGACGGCGACGTAGTCGGCGAGCAGCGGCACGGCCAGGTCGGCCAGTTCCTGGCTGGTCCGCATCACGTCCAGGCTGCTGCCGAGGCGGGTACTGCCCTCGCTGAGGATGGCCAGGCGATCGCGCGCCCGCCGGCTCTCGGTGAGGTCGACGCTGATGACGCACACACCCAGCACCTGCCCGTCGGCGTCCTGGAGGCAGAAGACCGAGGCGGCGTACGTGTGCTCCCGGTGCGGGCTCGACGGCAGCCACGTGCGATGGTCCTGGACCTTCGCGGACCCGCCCCGCATCACCTCTCGCATCGCCGACTCGAGTGCCTCGGCGTCGGCCCCCGGCCGTACGTCGGTGAATCGCCGTCCGAGCCGCCGGTCGCGGGAAATGCCGTCGTGGCTCTCCATCGTGTCGTTCACCCAGGTGCACCGCAGTTGCGGGTCCCGCACGACGATCCCCATGGGGACGCGGGCGAGCAGCGACTCCCGCACCAGTCCGTTCGTCGCTTCCCCGGAGGCCTCGCCGATGCCGGTCACGGAGACGAGCCACCGGACCGTCTGGCCGTGCCCCGACAGCATCGAGACCCGCAGGCTCACGTCGAGCCCGTGCCCGTCTCTGTGCCGTACCGTCGTCGTGCCCGACCAGCCTCGCTGGGCACGGCACCGGTCGACGAACTCCGCCGTCGTCGGCGCTTCCTCGGAGTGCGGCAGGACGGCCGAGGCCGACCGGCCCACGACGTCGCCGGCGGAGTACCCGACCAGCCGCTCGGCGGCCCGCGTCCATCCGACCACCGTCCCCTGCTCGTCGAGCATCGCGATCGCCGACTCCGAGGGCTCGCGGATGTTCGGCTGCCTACGGGGTGCCGCTCTGTCTGTGCTGATCATCGAATCGTCGTCCTCGGATGGGTGGCGGCGAGGCAGGCACCTGCGGCACGCCGTGCTGCGGCGCCGTTCTCGATTCCGGTCTCGGACAGGAGCGCGATTGCGCCCCTGCTTGTCCCTTTTCAGGCCATTGACCGGATGACGCGTTGCTCTGTGACACGGGCCACTGCCGCGACGGCGGAGCCGGCCGGCTCTCCCGCGCGGGGCCGGCCGGTACGGACGTACGGTGCTGGTATGTGCGCCATGCGGGAAGACGGCGCGGGTACCGCTCGCCTCCGGCTCGGCTCGCCGGGCGGAGCTGGACCGGCTGCTGGAGTTCGCCATGCACGACACGGGGGTGTCCGCGCGTGCAGTCTTCCTGCCGGCGCGACGGGCGGACGCTGCGGCCGGAGGTGACCGCGGGGCTGCGGGCGGAGTACCTGACGCCCTGGTCCCGGGTGGCCCTGTCGAGCCCTGTCGCGGTGGCGGAGGCGCTGCGCCTGCGACGGCTGGTCTGGCTGAGCGAGCCCGAGGAGTTCGCCCGGCGCTGTCCGCGTACGGCGATCGCACTTCCCTACCACTGCGCGGCGGCCGCGGCACCGATCGTCACCGGCACCACAGCCTGGGGCGCGCTGCTGCCCCTGTGGTCCCGGTCCGACACCGCCGGGGCCGCCGGTTCGGGACCCGACCGGGTTTGCCGCCGCCTGTCGCCGCCCGTTGCGGTTCCTGCGCGACATCGCCGACACCGGCCGGCGCGATCACGGCGGTCGCCGCCGAGCTCGGCGTCCCCGCCTCCGTCACCGCGGCCGAGATGTACCGCACCGCGACGGTCGAGCCCGGCTGAGGCAACCGGGGAGTGCGGCTCAGCCGCCGACCGGCGCAAGACCGGGAGCAGGTGCGTGGCGTGCGCCGGAGTCCAGAAACGCGGCGATCTTGCTGGGACTGAACACCCACATCACCTGGTGGATGCCTTCCCCGGAAGCAGCGATCGTCAGGATCGTGGTGGGGGAACCGTCGCGGCAGATCATCACGCCCGTACGGCCGTTGGCCTGGACCGGTCGCAGCTCCGTCCCCTGCCAGAACCGCCGCGTGGCGGTGGCCAGGTTGGCGACCCGCGCACGGCCCACCACAGGTACCCGGGCGGCCCCGCGGAGGCCGTTGCCGTCGGACAGGCTGACGACGTCAGGGGCGAGGACGGCTTCCAGCGAGGCCACATCGCCGGTGCGAGCCGCTGCGACGAAGGCGTCCAGCAGGCGTCGGTGCTCCACCGCGTCCACACTCGCGCGCGGCTCGCCCGCCAGGCGCTTGCGCGAACGGCTCACGATCTGGCGGACGTTGACGACGCTGAGCTGCAGGATCTCGGCGATCTCCGGGTAGGAGTAGTCGAACGCCTCGCGCAGAACGTACGCGGCCCGCTCGGTGGGGCTCAGCTTCTCCAGCACGAGCAACAGGGCCAGCTCCAGAGCCTCCGCCCGCTGCGCGCCCACCTCGGGATCACAACCGGTGTCGACGGGCTCGGGCAACCAGGGCCCGATGTAGGTCTCCCGGCGCACCCGCGCCGACTGCGCCACGTTGATGGCCAGGCGGGTCGTCGCGCTGGACAGGAAGGCCACGGGGCTCACCACCACGGAGCGGTCGGTCTTCTGCCAACGCAGCCACACCTCCTGGACCACGTCCTCGGCCTCGGCCACACTGCCGAGCACACGGTAGGCGATCCCGAAGAGTCGGGCCCGGTACTGCACAAAGGCGGAGACGGCCTCGTCAAGGTCACTCGTCGCAGGGGACGACTCGAGATACATGGTCCTGTGGTCCTCGTTTCTCCGGATGCGACAGTCGCGTGGCGGGATCACATCGCTACCGCGGGCAGGCGGACGGCTTCGACAAGCCGTCCCGCGACGTGCTCGGCACGGCCGGGGTGTTGCCGGGCATGAGGGTCCCCTTGGCTCGTTCGGGTGGTACGGGAAAAGCGGCAACTGAAAGTCACGACTGGTCCAATCGCAGCTGAACCAGAGATCCGGATCGGCCCCGCTCCGCCGGCAGAACCGACCCGGGGGAATGCCGTGGGCTGTTACCGGAGCAACGGCGGCCGGGCAGAGACATCGTGGTCTCGCGGCCCGCCCCTCGGCCCACATCAGGACTCTGTTCAGGTAGTGAATGCATTCTTCGCCAACAAGGCCAGACTGGGTCATGACGATGTCCGGACGCATCGCAAGATCGAGTGATTCGGCCGGCACCGGGACGGGCGGTGGATGGCGCGGCCCGCCGGCACCGCCTTCCGTCCGACTTGTCGAACCATTGACCAGCGAGGATCGGAAAACGTGACCAGGTGCGCGACACACCACGAGCGGCGGTCACGCCAGGGCGCCGGCACCGCGTCAGTGCCCGCCCGAGCAGCCGCAGCGGCTCAGTGCACTCCCGGGGCGCATCGCATGATCTGGTGATTCGCCCCGGCTGCACACTGCGGAAGCATCAACGCCGTTCGCGGCACTCTCGATCGCCTTGCCGGCGCCTCTCGTGTCCAGCGGGCCGGGCGAGGTCTCTGCCGCGCCGGGCAGTTCAGCTCAACGACTTCAGGAGCACGGCGAAACACAAGGCCATGGCCACGCTGATGAGGATCATCGCGGTGAGCGTGCCGCGCAGCCAGCGCGTGACGCGGGCACGGTGGAGCTGCTGCACCTCGCTGACGTGCGCCGTGATGTGTTCCGTCACCATGCGGGCGACATATGTCTGTTCCTCGAGGTACCAGCTCTCGATGTCCACCTTCTGCTCCCGGGTCAGCCCCGGCACCCGTGTGGTGAAGACCGTGACGCGCTGCCGTGCCGCTTCCAGATGAGCGTGCCGGTACAGGAAGGACTCGATGTCGGTCAGGCCGCGCGCGGCCTCCTTGCCCGTGTTCATGGTGTGCTCCACGGTCATGCGGCCGTGCGGCCACTCGTCGGGCTCTCGCCGGGGCGCTGCGGATCGCCGCTCGTGACGAACGCGTCCCGTGGATGCTGGACGGAAGCGAGGGAGACGAGATCCCGGCCGAAGACCGCAGCCGTGAGCCAGACCGTGAGGACGCGGATCTTGCGTTCCCACGAGGGCACGGCCAGGACGTGATAGCCCCGGTGCATCAGCCAGGCGGGAAGCCCCTTGATGACGATCCTCCTGTACTGGAAGATGCCCCGTCCCAGCCCGAGCGTGGCCACCACCCCCAGACTGCTGTGGCGGTAGTTCTTGATGCGTCCCCCGCGCAGGTCGGCCACGATGTTCTTCGCGAGGCGTCTGCCCTGCCGTACGGCGTGCTGGGCGTTCGGCACCGTGTGTGCTCCCGGCACCGTGGAAGCCAGGTCGGGCACGGCCGCGTCGTCCCCGGCCGCCCATGCGTCCGGGACGGGTTCGCTGCCGGTGCCCACGCGCAGGTCGGGGCGGACCACGAGCAGGCCCCGCTCGTCGATCGGGAGATCCGAGTGGTTGTGCACGACAGGGTTGGAGGCGTTGCCGGCGGTCCACACGACCAGCTCGGAATCGAACTCCTCCCCGTCGGAGAGCACCACACGGCCGCCGGCGAGGGAGCGGATCTGTGTGTTGAGGTGAACGTGCGCGCCACGGCGCTCCAGGGAGCGCACCACCCAGGCGCCCGGCTTGTCCCCCACCTCGGGCAGGATACGGCCCCGGGCCTCGACCAGGTGGAAGGAGAGTTCGTCAGCGCTCAGCTCCGGGTACGACTTGAGCATCGCCGTCGCGAGCGACAGCAGTTCCCCGAAGCCCTCGACTCCGGAGAACCCGCCACCCACGAACGTGACGGTCAGCAGCCGTCGCCGCTCGGCGCCGGGAGGCAGGGACGCCGCCTGGTCGAAGGCGGTCATCAGCCGGTCACGGATGGCCACCGCCTCTTCGACGTGCTTGAGACCGATCGCGTGCTGGGCGAGCCCCGGAATGGGGAAGGTACGGGTCACGGCACCGGCGGTCACGACGAGGGTGTCGTAACGCAGTTCGTATTCCGCTCCGTCCGCGGGCCGTACCGTGATCGTCCGGTCCGCGTGTCGGATCGCGGTCACGGTTCCCGCGATCAGCCGGGCGCGGCGCAGGTGCCGCCGCAGTGACACGGCGGCGTGCCGGGCCTCGACCGATCCGGCCGTGACCTCCGGCAGAAACGGTTGGTACGTCATGTAAGGGCGGGGGTCGACAACCGTGACCCGCGCCTCTGCCGCACTGAGCCTCTTCTCCAGGCCCCAGGCGGCGTAGAAGCCCGCATAGCCGCCACCGACGATCACAATCTCGCGCATCAGACCCTCTGTTCGTTGTTCGTCACCCCTTTGACAAGGCAGGGCCAGAAGGTGTGACACGGCGATCTCACGACCTCGCGGCGCGCACGATCCCGGCCGATGCGGCGATCCGGTCCAGCAGGACCAGCCCTGCCACGCAGAGAAACGATCCAGTCGCCAGCACCACCACGCCGCTGGTCAGTCCGTCGTGGTGGAAACAGGCGATCCCGTCCAGCGCGCGGACGCCGACGCCTGCGGGCATGACCGAGGCGAGCGGCTTCAGCCAGCCGGGCAGGAACTCGGGCGGCAGCACTCCACCGCTGGTGGCGTTCCCCATGACCAGCATGAAGATCGACGCCAGCGGAACTCCGACCGGACCGAAGATGCGGATCAGGAGCACGGTGGCTGCCGCGACGGCCCCCGCCATCAGCGTCACGAGTCCCGCGATGCCCAGGAAGGGGCCGGATATGGCGCCGAAGGCCGTACTCGCGATGAGTGTCGCCGCCAGCCCGCCGACGACCGCGAAAAGCGCCAGGCTGGACACGCGCTGCCCGAAGGACAGGCGCGGTGCCACCTGTCCAGTGCCGAACTCGCCCGCCGCTGCGGGGTCACCGCCCAGCCGATGGGCACGGCGCTGCGCGACCTGGTGGAGCGTGGACTGGTCCAGCGGCGGGCCCACCCCACCCACGGGAAGATCGTGGAGATGTCCGTCACCGCCGCCTGGGTGGAGCTGGCGCTGCGGGGCGAGGGCGCGCTGGAACCGTGCGAGCGGGAAGCCCTCCAGACCTTTCTGCCCGAGGAGCAGGAACAGGTGCGCGCCTACCTCCAGCGCATGCTCGGCACCCTCAACCCACGGGCGCTCGGAGCCGCCGGGCCGCCCGGCGGGACACCCGGCGCTTGAGCCGGCACGACACACCCGACCGGGCTGCGGAAGGCTCAGGAGTGGCGGTCCGATACTCGGTCCATGCGTGTGGAATACGCCCCTGAGGCGATGAGCAGCACGGACTTCTACAGGTTTCTGACATCGGTCGTCATTCCCCGGCCGATCGCGTGGGTCTCCACGATCACCCCCGACGGCCGGACCGAGAACCTGGCCCCGCACTCCTTCTTCAGCATCGCCAGCACCGACCCCCCGATCGTCCAGTTCACCTCGATCGGCCGGAAGGACTCACTGCGGAACGTCGAGGAGACCGGGGAGTTCGTCGTCAACTTCTCGTCCGAACCACTCCTGCAACTGATCAACGCCACGGCCGTCGACTTCCCGCGCGCGGTGAGCGAATTCGACACCGCGGGAATCGAGCGGGAGGCCAGCCGAAGCGTGCGTCCGCCCAGGGTGGCAGCCGCCCATGTGGCTCTGGAGTGCCGTTCGCACACCACCCTGCGCATGGGCAACTGCACCCTGGTCTTCGGGCGGGTGCTCCATGCCGCGGTCGACGAGAACTACCTCGCCGACGGCCGCCCCAGCAGCGAGTTGCTGCGCCCCCTGACCAAGCTCGGCGGCGACGAATGGGGCACTCTCGGCGAGGTGCTGCACCTGAACCGCATTCCGTACGAGGAACCCGGCACCGCCTGATTCCCCTCGTGTCCCACCTGGGCGGCAGGGCCCAGGGGCACCCCGTCCCCGCTCCCGCGCTCACAGGCGTTTGACAGCGCCACCGGACATCCATCATGCTTCCATTAATTCATTAGTACAAGCATGGTGGAACCGAGGAAGACGACGTGATCGACTACCGGATCGACCGCGGCAGCGGCGTACCGGCCTATGTGCAGATCGTCGAGCAGACCGAACGAGCGCTCCGGATGGGCTTCCTCAAGGTCGGGGACAGACTGCCCACGGCCAAGGAGGTGGTGGCGGCGACCGCCATCAACCCCAACACCGTGCTCCGGGCCTACCGCGACCTGGAGCAGGCCGGCCTGGTCGAACTCCGCCGCGGCCTCGGAACCTTCGTGACCCGATCACTCGCCCGGCCCGGCGCTCAGGACGACTCGCCGCTGCGCCGCGACGTCACCGACTGGGTGGCACGCGCCCGGGTCGAAGGCCTGGAGCGGGCCGATGTCCTCGCCATGGTCACAGCGGCCCTGGACGCCCATGACAACGAACACGACAGCCACGCCCCGGGCGACCGGGAACACACGAAGGAGGACGCATGACCGGGCCTGACGCGCCGGCCGCGGTGCGCGCCACGGGACTCGGATTCCGGTACCGAAGGCGGGGCGGCTGGGCCCTGCGGGACTGCGAGTTCACCGTACCCGGCGGTCGTATAGCCGCCCTCGTCGGACGCAACGGCGCCGGCAAGAGCACCCTGCTGCACCTGGCCGGCGGACTCCTGCGAGCCGGCTCCGGGGACCTGCGGGTGCTGGGCACCGCGCCCGGCACCCCCGAGGCCCGCACCCGGGTCGCCCTGCTCACCCAGGACAAGCCGCTGTACCCCCGTTTCACCGTGGCGGACACCCTGCTGATGGGTGAGAAGCTGAACCGGTCGTGGGACCGGACGGCCGCCGCGCGGATCGTCCACGCGGGTGGCATCCCGCTCCACGCCCGCGTCGGCGAACTCTCGCCCGGCCGGCGCACCCGCGTCGCGCTCGCCCTGGCCCTCGGCAAGCGGCCCGAACTCCTGCTGCTCGACGAGCCGTTGGCCGACCTCGATCCCGTGGCACGAGGCGAGATCATGGCGGAGCTGATGGCCGAGGCCGCCGAGCGCGGCACGAGCGTCGTGCTCTCCTCGCACGTCCTGCCCGAACTGGAGGAGACCTGCGACTGGGTGCTGGTGCTGCGCGACGGCCGCGCCGAGTTGAGCGAGGACGCCGAGGCACTGCGCGAGAGCCATGCCGTCCTGACCGGACCCGCCGACCGGGCCGACGCCCTGTCCGCACAGCACACCGTCGTACAGCGCCGTACCGCCGGCAGACAGCTGACCGCCCTGGTACGGCAACGCGGACCACTGCGCGGCGACTGGCACGCGGCCCGGCCCCGGCTGGAGGACATCCTGATCGGCTATCTCCAGGCCGAGGAGGAGCCGGGCCGGCCCGCCGCGGGCGAGCGTTCGGAGGCGGCGGCGTGAAAGGCTCCCTCTGGCTCGCCTGGCGCCAGCAGCGCGTTACGGCCGCTATCGCCGCGGCCGTCCTGCTCCTCGCCGCGGCCCTCGCCGCGTACTACCGCTCGGGCATGCTGGACGCCCTGCACAGCGGGCTGTTCGACCACTGCGCCACCGGGCCCCTGTACTGCACACGGTCCGACACCGGCCTGCCACTGCTGCTTGACGTCGAGCCGCTGAAGTACCTCGGGGCACTGAACATCGTGCTGCCCGTCGTCATCGGCGTCTTCTGGGGCGCCCCGCTGCTGGGCCGCGACCGGGAACTGGGCACACATCGTCTGGTCCTCGCCCAGGGTCTGAGCCGAGGTCAGTGGTTGGCCTCCCGGTTCGCCCTGGCCGCGGTGACCACGGCCGCCCTCTCCGGCCTGCTCGCGGGAGTGTTCGCCTGGTGGTGGCGACCGGCCGCCGACCGCAGCTACGGCCTGTTCTGGTACGACACCACGGCCCTGAGCGGCTCGGGCCCCCGCGTCGTCGCTGCCGCCCTGTTCGGCCTGGCGGCCGGCACACTGCTGGGCCTGCTGGCCCGCCGGGTCCTGGCGGCGATGGGCCTGACCCTGCTGGTGACGGGGATGACGACACTCCTGCTGGAGTGGACGCACTGGACCCGGCTCCTGGTGCCGCCGCACACCTACGTCAGCGCCGGCAGCACCCCCAAGGCGCCGATGGGCGAGAAGTGGTCGACCGGCGACTACGGCCTGATCACGGCCTCCGGCCGCCACGACTCCGTGTTCAACTGCGCCTTCCCGTCAGGCTCCCAGCTCAAGGAATGCATGACGGCACACGGATACGTGGCCCGCTTCTACAAGGCCAACCCGGCCGGTGACTACTGGACCTTCCAGTGGACCGACACCGCGGTCCTCGGCGGCCTGGCCGTCCTGCTCACGGTCGCCACCGTGCTGCTCCTGCGCCGCCGCGTCTGAGTCGTCGCCGTACCGCCTCCCTCACCACTCAGCCCTCATCCGGATTCCCCCGACTCCCCCTGCACGGAGGTCGCTTCGCCATGCCCACCGACGCCAAGTCGCCGAAGAAACTGCTGCCGTACGGCCGGACCGCGCTGTGCGTCAGCCGTTCGCTGCCCACCGTCTGCTGACCCGGACCCGGTTCCGACATGCCGTCCCCCGAACCTCACAGCGGGCCGTCGCGCCTCATAGCGATCGACGGGCTCCGCCTGGTGGCCGCGCTGATGGTCGCCGCGTACCACTTCCTGGGCACGCCCACCCCGCACTTCTGGGGCAGAACCGAGCTCCGGGACTCCGCCCCGCTCCTGCACGGGATCAGCGGCTACGGCTGGCTCGGCGTCGAGTTCTTCTTCCTCATCAGCGGCTTCGTGATCTGCATGAGCTGCTGGGGACGGACCCCGGCGCAGTTCACCGTCTCCCGGATCTCACGGCTCTTCCCGGCCTACTGGTGCGCGGTGCTCCTGGTGGTCCTCCTCGTCCTGGTCTCACGGCTGGGCCGGTGGCCCGCCGCCACCCGCATCGACCCGCGTACAGTGCTGGGGAACCTGACGATGGCCCCGGGGCCCCTGGGACTCGATCCGGTCGACGGAGTCAGCTGGACCCTCTGGGTGGAGGCACGCTTCTACCTGCTGATGGCCGCGCTCCTCGTCCTCGGCCTGACCTACCGGCGGGTCGTCGCCTGCTGCGGAGCCTGGCTCCTGGCCGGTGTCATCGCCCGTGAACTCCACTCACCCCTGCTCGACGAATTCGTCCTGACCCGGTACACCGGTCTGTTCGTCGCCGGGATCGTGCTCTACCTCATGCACAGGTTCGGGCAGAGCCTGCTGCTCTGGCTGCTGCTCGGTTTCGCCTGGTGCTACCAGCTCACCGTGCTCGAACTACGGGTGGCCGACCACGCCGCCGTACCCCCTGGCGAGGGCCGGCCCTCCTGGGCCGTCTGCGCGGTCGTGCTCACTCTCTGCCTCGGGCTGCTGGCCCTCGCCGGCATCGGCCCGCTCGCCGGACTGGGATGGCGTTGGCCGGTCACCGCGGGGGCGCTCACCTACCCCTTCTACCTCGTCCACCAGAGCCTCGGAATCCCGCTGGCCAAGGGCCTGGTCCGGGCGTACCCGGGGCTGGGGCCGCTGCCCGCGACGGCGCTGTCCGTCATCTGCATGCTGGGACTCGCTCTGCTGGTCCACAGGCTGGTGGAGCGTCGGCTCGGACACCGTCTGAGGCGCCGCCTGACGCTCGACATGCGGCCGCGGGACCTCTCCGCGCAGCCCGCCCTCACCCGCACGCGGTAACCCCGCGACTCCACCGAAGAAAGGGCTCGTATGCTCTTCAACACACGTACCAGACGGTCTCGCATACTCATCGCCGTCGCGACAGCGGCCGCCGCCGTCGTGGCCGTCGCCGTCACCCTGGCTCTGACGGTGACGACCTACGATCACACCTCGCCGCGCGCCGCCCGGGCCAAGGCATCGGGATCGGTGAGCGGCGACGTCGACTGCCGCAAGGCGAAGTGCGTGGCCCTCAGCTTCGACGGCGGCCCCAGCCCGACGACTCCCAGGCTGCTGGACATCCTCAAGCAGTGGCATCTGCACGCCACGTTCTTCGTGCAGGGCAGGGGGCACATCTCGAAGTACCCCGAGATCCTGCGCCGCATCGCGGAAGAGGGGGACGAAATCGGCAACCACACCTGGACTCACCCGAGGCTGACGGACCTCGACGAGGCCGACGCCCGTGCGGAGCTGACCCGGACTCAGGACGCCATCGAGAAGATCACCGGCACCAGGCCCGTCCTGATGCGCCCGCCGGAGGGCCGCACCAACCGCAAAGTGGCCAAGGTCTGCCGGGAGCTGGGCCTTGCGCAGGTGCTGTGGAGCGTCACCGCCAAGGACTACGAGACGACCGACTCGGCCCTGATCACCCGGCGGGTGCTCGACCAGACCCACCGCGACGGGATCATCCTGCTGCACGACCTGCACAAGGGGACCGTGCCCGCCGTCCCCGGGATCCTCAAAGCACTCGAGCAGCGCGGCTACACCATCGTCACGGTGTCGCAGCTGCTCGCTCCCGCCGAGCCCCAGCCCGGGATGGTCTACCGGCCCTGAGCCACCTCGAGGGCGGTCCCACCCCTTGTCGCTCTTCCCCGCAGGAACCTAGACTCCGGTAGTGAACTGAAGTTGGTTCAGTTCCGGATCCGCCGCGGGCGGAAGGGAGCGGACGATGGATGGTTCCCTCTTGGACAGGGTCGCCCTCGTCACCGGCGCGGGCCAGGGCATCGGCCGGGCCGTCGCGGTGGAGCTGGCCCGGCAGGGCGCGTCGGCCGTGGCCGTCGCCGACCTCGACGAGACGGCCGCCGGCGAGACCGCCGCGATGGTGCGGGCCGAGGGGGCGAAGGCCGAGGCGATCGGGTGCGATCTGCGGGTGCGCGACGGCATCGAGGCCATGGTGGGACGGTGCGTTGGGCGCTTCGGCGGCCTCGACGTGCTGGTCAACAACGCCGGAGTGATCGACACCGCGTTCACGACCGGCCAGGACCACGGTGTCGCCTCGCTCCCCGAGGAGGTCTGGGACGTCGTCTACGAGGTCAATCTCAAGGCCGTCTGGCTGACGACCAAGTTCGCGGCACCCCATCTGCGGCGTTCCACCCGCGGCCCGGCCATCGTCAACACCGCCTCCGTCTCCGGCCTGGTGGGCTTCCCCAACTGCCCCGCCTACGGCGTCACCAAGGCCGGGGTCATCCACCTGACCAAGGTCACGGCGATCGACCTGGCCCCGGTGCGCTGCAACTGCCTGTGTCCCGGCGTCATCGACACCCGGCTGACACAGGACCACTTCGCCGCGGCCGAGGACCGCGAGGCGACGGAACGGGCGCTGCTGGCTCCGCAGCTGGTGGACCGGCTGGGACGACCGGAGGAAGTGGCCCGGCTCGCCTGCTTCCTGGCCTCGGAGAACGCGGCGTTCATCACGGGCGCCGCCTATGTGATCGACGGCGGCGCGCTGGCCTGGCGCGGCGTCAAGGACTGAGGGAGGAACAGACGTGCTGGAGGCGAGGCTGGGCGGCCGGGTGGCCCTGGTGACCGGCGCGACCGGCGGCATCGGCGACGCCGTCGTACGGCGGCTCGCGGCCGAGGGCGCCACGGTGGTGGTGACCGACGTCGACGCGGAGCGCTGCGAGAAGCTCGCCGACGAGGTCGGGGGCGGTGCCCTCGGGCTGGCGCTGGACGTGACCGACGAGTCGGCCTGGGAGGCGGTCGTCGACCGGGTGACCGGTCGGCTCGGCTCCCTGTCCGTGCTGGTGAACAACGCCGGCATCGCCGCGATGCGTACCGTCGAGACGGAGACCCGGGAGTCCTGGGACCAGGTGATCGCGGTCACCCAGACCGGTGTCTGGCTCGGCATGAAGCACGCCGGCGCGGCCATCGGGCGGTCCGGCGGCGGCTCGGTCGTCAACGTCGCGTCGATCTTCGGCACGGTCGGCGGGTTCGGCTCCCAGTTCTCCTACCACGCGGCCAAGGGCGCCGTACGCCTGATGACGAAGAACGCCGCGCTGCACTGGGCGGGGCGAGGCGTCCGGGTCAACTCCCTGCATCCCGGATTCATCGAGACGCCCAGGTCCCGCGAACTGTGGCGGGACACCCCGCGGTTGACCGCGATGCTCGACGGCACACCGCTCGGCCGGCTCGGGACGCCCGAGGAGGTCGCGGCGGCCGTGGCGTTCCTGGCCTCCGACGACGCGAGCTTCATGACCGGCTCGGAGCTGTACGTCGACGGAGGCTGGACGGCACGCTAACCGGCGTGCGCGGTGTAGTGGTCGACGCCGTCGCCCGACCGAGTGCGCCGGACGTGACCGCGGACCGCCAGTACGTCGAGGTGGGCCGCGGTCTCGTTGACCGCGAGCATCTGGTTGAAGGCGTTCAGTTCGGCGAAGGCGACCTTGCGTCGCGTCCACCCCAACTCCCCCGCCACGTCGTGGGCGTTGAGCGTACGGTCGCCGAGGACCGCCAGGGTCTGGGCGAGCCGGTCGTCGTGGTGGGCCAGCAACTCGCCGACCCGGGCGTGCACGCTGTCGCCCACCGGGCCGTGCGCGGGCAGCAGCCGGGCGTCCGCCAGCGTCGTCATCATGCGCAGCGAGTCGAGGTAGTCCGCCAACGGCAGTCCTGCCGGGCCCAGTTCGAAGCCGATGGACGGGGTGATGTGCGGGAGGACGTGATCCCCGGAGAACAGCAGGCCTCGGGCGTGGTCGAGGTAGACGACGTGCCCCCGGGTGTGGCCCGGGGTCGGAACGACCTGCAACCTCGCGTCGCCGAAGCGGAGTTCCTCCGCCTCCAGCCAGCGGTCGGGAGCCTCCCACGCCCCCGGGTCGAAGTCGCCGTGGTCCATCGCGGCCACCCGCTCGGCGAGTTCGCCCGCACCGGACCGCGTCAGCGTCTCCAGCGAACCGGCCGGCTGCGTCGTACGGAGTGCTCCGAGCAGTTCCAGGCCCGGGCGTTCGCCGGAGCCCAGGTAGACCCGGGAACCGAGCAGCCTGCGCAGCGCGACGGCCTGGGTGTAGTGGTCGCGGTGGATGTGGGTGACCAGGATGTGGCTGATCTCGCCGAGGTCGTGGCCGAGGTCGGCGAGCGCGTCCTCCAGCGCCTTGTGGGACTCCGGGACCGACCAGCCCCCGTCGATCAGGACCAGCCCCTCCGCCAGGCCTTCCAGCGCGTACACGTTGACCGCGCGCAGTCCGTCGTCCGGCAGCGGGAGCGGGATGCGGTGGACGCCGGGCCGTACGGTCTCGGCGCCCGCCTCCGCCCACCGGCCGCGGTCGAAGCGGGGGGTGCGGGTCGTGGGGGAGGTCATGCGTCTCCTTGCCGGTGCGATGGGCGGTGCGACGGCCGGTGGGGGTGCGGGGCCGGCTCCGGGGCGAGCCGGGTGTGCAGTTCGTGTGCGAGCCTGCGGGCTCCGGAGCGGTCGAGCTTGCCGACCGTGGTCTGCGGCAACTCGGCCACGGTGAAGGCGAATTCGGGCCACTTGGCCTTGGAAAGACCGGTGTGGTCGAGGTGTGCTGTGATGTCGCCGAGGTCGAGGCCGTCATGGCCGTCCTCCGTGACCACGAGCACGGCGGCGCGTTCGCCGAGCAGCGGGTCCGGCACGGGCACCACACACGCCCGGGCGACACCCGGGTGGGCGGCGACGGCACGTTCGATCTCGGTGATGTCGAGGTTGCGGCCGCCCCGGATGATGACGTCCTTCTCCCGGCCCATGATGGTGACCGTGCCGTCGTCGCCGGTCACCATCAGGTCCCCGGTGGGGAAGAAGCCGTCCGGGGTGAGGGCGGGCGGCTCCACCTTGCCGTCGCGGGCGTACCCCAGGAACAGGGAGGGTCCGCGGACCTCGGCCCGGCCGGTGGTTCCGGGGCCGAGAACGGTGCCGTCGGCGGCGACCGCGCGCAACTCGGTGCCGGGGAAGGGGCGTCCGTCCCGGCCCAGCCGGATCTCCTCCGGGTCGTCGGGCCGAGGGGAGGTGTGCCCCAGGCATTCGGACATGCCGAAGACGCGCAGGATCCGGGTGCCGAGCGAGCGTTCGGCACGGGCGAGGGCGCCGCGGTCCATGGGGCCACCGCCGACGGTGAGGGAGCGGACGCCTTCGAGGACCCGCGATCCGGCGGCCGCCGCGCCCATCTGCAGTGCCATGGTCGGCACGCACATGGTCCACCGGACGCCGTTCGCGGACATCCGGGTCAGTGCCTCCTCGCGGTCCCAGCGGCCGCTCAGGACCAGCGGGCCGCCGAGCATCAGCGCCATGCTCACGCCGAAGCAGTAGGCGGCGGTCGAGGAGAGGGGCACGATGGCGGCCACCGCGTCACCGTCGCGCAGCCCGTTGATCTCCGCGGTGCGGGCGCACGCGTAGCGCAGGGCGCTCTCGGACTGGACCACTCCCTTGGGCCGTCCGGTGGAGCCGGACGTGAGGCCGATGAGCGCGCCGCCGGACCAGCGCGAGACGTCACGCGGGCCGTGACCGACGAGGGCCTGCCAGCCGTCGAGCACCTCGGCGGTCCGCGCACCCACCACACCCGCCCGTGCCTGCCATCCCTCGGCCGCGGACGGCTCGGAGATGACGGTGTCGGGGCGGATGTCCTCCAGGGCCGCCGCGAACTCGGCCCGGGTCGTGTGCCGGTTGACCAGGGCCAGGACGCCACCGGTCATCCCCACGGCGAGGGTGGCGGCGACAGTGCGCCAGGAGTTGTCGGCCTGGAGCAGGACGGTTCCGCCTGGCGGGCCGTCGGGGGCCATGGCGTCGGCCAGTTGGGCCGCGCGCGCCAGCAGGTCGCGCGCTCCGTGCCGGCCCGTGTCGTCGACGACGGCTGTGAAGTCGGCCTTCTCCGCGCGTTGCTGGAACTCCCGCACTGTCTGTCGCATCCGCTGCTTCCTCGCCTCTTCGCGCGAAAGGTGGTGGTGGCTGCCCGGCTCCGACGGGCGTGCTCAGGCCGGGTACATCTCCGTTTCGCCGCCCATGACGGCGATCCTCCGGCCCCGCATGTCCCCGACCTGGGCGACCGCGGCGGCCCATTCGGGGCTGTCCAGTGCCTTGCGCAGGTCCTCGGCGGTGTCGAAGCCCAGGACGGAGACCCCGTCCCAGCCTTCGGAGCGCGGTTCGAGGGCCGTGTCGATGTCGGTGTGCCGCCAGGACCGCAGGCCGGGCAGGGTACGGGTGAGTTCGGCGTGTTCGCCGCGCCACCAGCCGATGAACCGTTCGTGCGTCCACTCGGGCGGCCGGGCGGCCAGCAGGACCAGGTTGTACATCGCGCCCTCCTCGGGTTTCTCAGGTGAACAGCACCTCGGGCGAACGCCCGATCATCAGCCGCCGCAGCCGGCCGGTCTCGTCCAGCCGTGCGCCGGCCACGAAGGTCGCCTCCGGCACCCCCGAGCGCCGCACCTCGCCGAGGAACAGCTCGTCGCGGCCGACGGTGCCCGCCGTGAGCAGGTGGTGGGTGCGCACGCCCACCTCGCGCTGGGCGAGGTAGCCCACCATCTCGGCCCGGCCGCCGTGGAAGTCGGCCGCGCCGCCGCCCCCGGTCGAGAAGAGGATGGAGAACGAGAAGTCGTCGCTGATCAGGTCCAGGATGCGGTCCGCGTCCGCACTGTCGAGGATGGCGAACCAGCGGGTCAGGAACGCTGCGGTGGACTGCGCGGCCGGGGCGGTCACGGCCGGTCCACCAGGTCGAAGTCGGGGGTGAAGAAGGACTGGTAGCGGGCCATCAGCCCGGCGGGCGAGACCTGTACGGCGGAGAGGAACGCCCCCGTGGTCACCCCCTTCTCGACGACGAAGCCGTACGCGGTCTCGACGTCGCCGTCGACCGCGTACCTCTTGATCTCATGGGTACGGTCCACGGCCCGGCGCCCGGCTATGTACGCGGCGAACTCGTCGCGCGAGGACCCGCTGCGCTCACCGCCGGGCAGGGCGATGAGGAAACGGAATCCGGGCTCCACCAACTCCAGGGCCTTCTCCGGATCCTGGCCGTCCATACGGGCCATGTATTCGCGAAGCACCATTGCCGATCGCTCTCCCAACGCCCACCTTGCCGCAACCTGAGTTCAGTTCAGTTTGATCCCAGGACGACCGCCCAGGCAAGAGGCGGGACCGAGCGGGAAGTTATTCGGCGACCATGCGCACCACGCATCCCTCGATCATCTCGCTGATCTCGGAGAGCGGGATGGCCCCGGTCGGCCGGTACCAGCGCCACACGCTGACGATCATGCCGAGCACGGCCAGGCCGAGGGTGTGGGCGTCACGCAGCGGGAAGGCGCCCTTGGACATGCCCCGCATCAGCAGGTTCGTCCAGTCCCGCTCGACCATCTGCACCAGCTGGCGGGCCGCGACCCGCTCGGTCTCCTCCCGCTTGGACTTGCGCGGGTTGGCCAGCAACGACATGTTGGCCTGCAGGATGCGCATCTGGCGGATCTCCTGCTCGGTGACCGCGAAGGCGGAGCGTACTGCCGCGCGCACTTCCTCGACCGGCTCCGTCACGTCCTTCGTGGCCTCGACGAACTGGTCGTGGGAGCGCTGGAGCTCCAGGCGCATGATGGTGAGCAGGCAGTGGGCCTTGGACTCGAAGTAGTGGTAGAGCGCCGTCTGCCCGATGCCGACCCGGTCGGCGACCTCGGACCACTTGGTGCTCTCGTAGCCGTCCTCGCCGAACCGCTCCACCGCGGCCACCAGGATGGCCGCCCGCTTCGACCTGGGCCCCTCCTCCGGATCCACGATCCGCGCCCTTGCCATCGCCTCTCCCTCTGCTCCACGGCCGGTTCCGATCACCGTCCGGTCGTCCGAGAGTAGACCCAAGTTCAGGTCGGCTTCGAATCGACGGGACGCGGGGCCGCGGACGGCCCCGCCCGTCACCGCGCCGCCGCACGCGAGAAGTCCGGCCGCCGCTGGACGCGAAACGCGGCCAGACCCTCCCGCCCCTCCCCCGACACGGCGGCCACGGCCAGCCGGCGGGCCTCCGCGTCGAGCTGCTCGTCCAGCCCGGCCGAGAACGCACCGGCGACCAGCCGCCGAGTGACGCCGTGTGCCTCGGTGGCCCCACGCGCCAGGGTCCGCGCGGCGCCCTCTGCTTCCTCCCGGAGCCGCTCCGGCGCGACGACCCTGCTGACGAGCCCGATCTCCAGCGCCTCCGCGGCCGGCACCCTTCGGTTGGTCAGCAGCAGGTCCAGCGCCCGCTTGGGGCCGACGAGCCGGGGCAGCAGCCAGCTCACCCCGGCGTCCGGCGTGTACCCGATCGCGGTGTACGCCGCCGTGAAGTGGGCATCCGCGGCGGCGAACCCGAGGTCGGCGGCCATGGCCAGCCCGAGTCCGGCCCCGGCTACGGCCCCCTGCACGGCCGCCACCAGCGGCGCGTCGAGGCCGGCGAGGATCCGCAGCGCCCGGTGCAGTGCGTCGGTGACGTCGGTGAGGTGTCCGGCCAGCCGTTCCACAGGCAGGGCACCGAACTCCTTCAGGTCGCCGCCCACACAGAACGAGGGCCCACGTCCGGTGAGCAGCACCGCCCGCACCCGGGCCGCCTCGCACTCCTGTGCCGCCTCCAGCAGTCCCTGGGCCATCGCGAGGTCGATCGCGTTGCCCGAGCCCCGGCACATCCCGACGCGAGCCACCCCGTCGTCGTCGATCTCGACAGTGACCCTCATCGCGCCGTCCACCCCCCGTCCACGGTGAGCACCTGGCCGGTGCAGTACGAGGACGCGTCCGAGGCCAGGTAGAGCAGCGCGCCGTCGAGCTCGCCCGGTGCGCCGCCGCGCCCGAGCATCGTGCCGCGCTCCACCCAGCGCCGGGAGCGCTCGTCGGCGAACAGTCCGTCGGTCATCTCGGAGCGGAACCATCCGGGTGCGAGGGCGTTCACCCGCACCCCGACCCCTCCCCACTGCCCGGCCAGCTCGCGCGTCAGCCCGAGGAGCCCCGCCTTGGAGGCGGCGTAGGCGGCCCCGCCGAGCGGGGCACCGGAGACCAGTCCGAGGACGGAGGAGACGTTGACGACCGATCTCGTACGACCATGGTCGCTCCGTGCCTCGGCGAGCAGCCGGGCGAGGTGGAACGGTGCCACGAGGTTGACGGCCAGGACGCCCGCGAAATCGCCGGGGCTCTCGTCCTGTGCGCGTACGGCGCCGGGTGCCCCCGCGTTGTTGACCAGGACGTCGAGCCGGCCGCCGTGCTCGAAGGCGGTCTCCGCCAGCCGGACGCGGTCCGCCTCCCTCGTCACATCGCAGACGACCGGGTGGATGCGCGGGTCGCCGTCGGCCAGTTCCTTCAGCCGGTCCGGTCGCCGGGCCGCCGCGAACACCGTGGCCCCGGCGGCGGCCAGCACCGTGGCGAAGCGTGCGCCCAGCCCCGACGAGGCCCCGGTGACCACGGCCGTCCGGCCTTCGAGCGAGAACAGGTCCGCGGCCGTGGTGCTCACCCGTCCACCCCGATCGGCAGCGCGGTCGCCCCGCCGTCCAGGACGAGCGTCTGGCCCGTCATCCAGGACGAGGCGCCGGACGCGAGGAACAGGGCCGCGTTCGCCACGTCCTCGACCGTTCCCAGCCTGCGCAGGGGCAGCTTGGCGGTGAGGATCGGCTCCCTCGGCTCCCACACGGCCCGCGCCAGTTCGGTCTTGATCAGGCCGGGCGCGATCGCGTTGACCCTGGCGTGCGGCCCGAGTTCGTAGGCGAGCTGCCGGGTCAGGTGGAGCATCGCCGCCTTGGTGGCGTTGTACCAGCCGATGTGCGGATCGACGACCAGCCCGCCGACGGAGGCGATGTTGACGACGGCTCCCCCGTGCTCGCGCATCCATGCCTGCCAGGCGTGCCGGGTCCAGACGACCATGCCGTACTGATTGACCTCCACGGTCTTCTGGGCGCGTGGCGGGTCGAGGTCGAGGAGGGGGCCCATGTAGGGGTTCGTGGCCGCGTTGTTGACCAGCACGTCGAGCCGCCCGAACCGGCCCGTGGTCTCCTCGACGCACCGCTCGGCGTCCTCCGGCCGGCCCGCGTGGGCGACCACCTCGTGCACCTCGCCGTCGCCCTTGACCCGCAGCAACTCCGCGCGGGCGGCGGCCAGTCCGTCCGGCTTGCGGGCGGCGATCACCACATGGGCACCCGCCTCCCGGTACGCCTTGGCGATGCCGAGCCCGATCCCCCGGGAGCCGCCGGTGATCACGGCCACCCGTCCGTCCAGTGCTTGCACGCTCATGCCGACTCCTCGGGATACCTGGCCAGTTCACGCCGGGCCACGGTGCGCAGGTGCACCTCGTCCGGGCCGTCCGCGATCCGCAGCGCCCGGGTGATGGCGTAGAGGCGGGCCAGGACCGTGTCGTCGCTGACCCCGGC
Organism: Streptomyces sp. NPDC001714; assembly: GCF_042892755.1. Classification (NCBI taxonomy): domain Bacteria; kingdom Bacillati; phylum Actinomycetota; class Actinomycetes; order Kitasatosporales; family Streptomycetaceae; genus Streptomyces; species Streptomyces sp. NPDC001714. The sequence goes on along the minus strand of NZ_JBIAUL010000002.1, from coordinate 560,917 downwards.
CGCCCCGTGCGCCTGGACCGCCCGGTCGACGACCCGGTGGGCCACCTCCAGCGCGGCCACCTTGATCGCGGCGACCTCGGTACGCGCGGCCTCGTTGCCCGAGGTGTCCATCAGCCACGCCGACTTGAGGACCAGCAGGCGCAGTTGCTCGATCTCGATCCGGCTGCGGGCGATCCACTCACGCACGACACCCTGTTCGGCGAGCGGGCCGCCGAAGGCGGTACGGCTCAGGGCCCGGCGGCACATCAGCTCCAGGGCTCGTTCGGCGAATCCGACCGCCCGCATGGCGTAGTGCATCCGGCCGGGCCCCAGCCGTCCCTGGGCCAGCGCGAACCCCTCGCCCTCGCCACCGAGCAGCGCGGAGACCGGCACCCGCACGTTCTCGAAGAGCACGTCGCCGTGTCCGCAGCGGTCGGTGTAGCCGAACATCGGCAGATCGCGCAGGACGGTGATGCCCGGGGTGTCGCGCGGGATCAGGAGCATGCTCTGCTGACGGTAGGCGGGTGCCCCGGGATCCGAGACCCCCATCAGGATGATCAGCGCGCAGTCCGGATCGAGGATCCCGGAGGTGTACCACTTGTGGCCGTCGACGACGTACGCGTCGCCGTCCCGGGTGATCCGGGTTCGGATGTTGCGTGCGTCGGAACTGGCCACCTCGGGCTCGGTCATGGCGAAACAGGAGCGGATCCGGGCGGCCAGCAGCGGGCGCAGCCAGCGGTCCTGCTGCTCAGGGGTGCCGAAGAGGGCGAGCAGTTCCATGTTGCCGGTGTCGGGGGCCGAGCAGTTGAACACCTCGGGGCCGATGACGGAGCGGCCGGCCAGCTCGGCGAGCGGGGCGTATTCGAGGTTGGTGAGGCCGGCGCCCCAGTCTCCGTGGGCGAGGAAGAGATTCCACAGGCCCTCGGCGCGCGCCTTCTCCTGCAACTCCCGCATGATCGGCGGGAGCTGGTGCGGGTCCTCCGCCCCGGCGAGCTGGCGGTCGTAGACGGGTTCGGCGGGCAGGACGTACTCCGCCATGAACGCGGCCATACGGGAACGGAGTTCGTCGGCCTTGGGCGAGAGTCCGAAATCCATGGGGTGGCTCCTTCAAGGCCGTCGGGGTCGCCGGGGGCTTCCGGCGAGGATGTCGGCGGCCGTGCGGATCATCGCCGCGATGGTCGGGGGCAGCCGCTCCTGGTCGGGGTCGTGGTGCTTGCCCTCGCGGTGCCTGCGCAGGTTGTGCCCCATGATCGCGGCCATCTTGGTGCGGGCCAGGGCCCGGAACCAGTCGAGGGCGGGAGGTTCGGGACGGCCGTCGAGGTAGGCGGTGAGCAGCTCTTCCTCGGTGGGCAGACCGGGGACCGCGCGGCCGAGGTGAGGGAAGTCGCGGTGGTCGGTGAAGAGCAGGAACCACGCGAGGTCGATGCGGGGATCGCCGTACCCCCAGATCTCCCAGTCGACGACGGCCGCCGGCCGCTCGCCGCGGCACAGGACGTTGCCTAGGCGGAAGTCGCCGTGGGTCAGGGTGGCGGCCGTGCTGTCGGGGACGCCCGCGGCCAGGGCGCGCAGGACGTCCTCGGAACCGGGGCGCAGTGAGTCCGGAACCGCTCGCATGGTCCGGCTCCACCGCTCCAGCTCTCCTGCCGCGTCGAGCGGTTCGGCAGCCCCGGGACCCGCCGTTGCGTGCAGGTCCCGCAGCACGCCGGCCAGGGCCAGCATGCGGGTCCGGCACAGTCCGGGAGCCAGGCGGTGCTCGTCGAGGACCGGCTCGACGGCCTCGCCCTCCACGAACTCCATCGCGAACCAGGCGGGTTCGGACTCGTCCACGGCCACGACGGCCGGGACGGGCACCGGCGACCCGGCGAGCGCGCGCAGGATCCGGGCCTGCCGCAGCACGTCGTTGCGGCCGACGGCGCGCTGTCCCGGTGGCACCGCCTTCACGACGTACGGCACCTCTCCCGCCGTGACCGAGTAGGTGAGGCCCGAGTGCCCGCCGGGTAGCGTGCGCAGGTCGCCCGGCGGCTCGTGCGGGTGCCGGGCTGCGAGCCGTTCACGGACCCGCCGTCCGAGTTCGGCCACTTCGGTCGTCGTACTCAACTCCCTGTCCCCTTCGGCTCTTTCGGCAGCCGGAGCACGCGCTCGGCCAGGATGTTGCGCTGGATCTCGTCGCTGCCGCCGGCGATGCGGTAGCCGGGGGCGCCGAGCAGGTGCTCGGTCCAGGCGAAGGTGCCCCACTCCCCCGTGTCGGCGGCCAGCCGGGGTCCGAGGAGCTGCTGGACGAGATCCGTGGTGGCGCGCATGGTCGCGGTGGCGTGGAGCTTGCCGACCGATGCCTCGGCGCCCGGTGGGCGGCCCGCGGCAAGGGCTGCCGTCACCCGCAGCCCGGTGAGCCGTTGGACGAGGCCGCGGACGTACAGGTCGGCCGCCTGCAGCCGCTCTCCGCCGGTGAGCGGGCGGGGCAGCTGCCGGGCGAGGTCCAGGGCGCGCTCGGCGTTGTCCAGGCCGAGGCCGCCGGAGTCGAGGCGTTCGGCGGCGAGCACGGTGAGGGTGACCCGCCAGCCCTCGCCGACCGGGCCGAGCCGGTCGGTGTCGGGCACGAAGACGTCGTCCAGGTAGACCTCGTTGAAGCTGGAGCCGCCGGTCATCTGCCGGATGGGTCGTACGGTCACGCCCGGCGCGTCCATCCGGACCAGGAGGACCGTGATGCCCGCGTGCTTGGGGGCGTCCGCGTCGGTGCGGCACACGGCGACGCCCCAGGTGGCGACGCGCGCGCCGGACGTCCAGACCTTGTGGCCGCGCACCACCCAGCCGTCGCCCTCCCGTACGGCCCGGGTGCGGACGCCGGCCAGGTCGGATCCGGCCTCGGTCTCCGAGAAGAGCTGGCAGGCCAGTTCGTCGGTGCGGAGCATGGGGCGCAGCCAGCGCCGCTTCTGTTCGTCCGTGCCCCAGACGCGGACGGCGGGGGCGACGAGTTGCCGGGTGACCGGGAAGACCTCGGTGCGCCGCGGGACGTCGAAGGCCGCCTCTTCGGCTCGGTACAACTGCTCATAGTACGAGGGCAGTTCGCGGCCCCCGTAGACCAAGGGCCAGTCGAGGGCGCCCCAGCCCTGGTCGTACCGGGTGCGCTCCCACCGCCGTGTCAGGTCGGTGTGGGCGCGCTCTTCCGCTTCGGTCCAGTTCTCGAAGACCGCCACCGAGTCGTCGCCGCGGCCCCGGTCCTGGTGCGCGGCGCGCTCTTTCGCCACGCCGGTCAGCCAGTTCCGGGCCTGGGCGCGGAACTCCGCCGGCTCGGGAATGCCGCTCATGGTCCTCCGACCTCCCTTCTTCTCCTCGACGCGCTCAGCGGGTCAGCACGGTGCAGGCGCTGACGCCCGGCGCCCCGTACACATGGGTGAAGCCGGCCGCCGGATCACCCGGCACCTGGTGCTCGCCGGCCCGGCCGCGCAACTGCTGGACGACCTCGTGGACCTGGCGCAGCCCGGAGGCGCCGATGGGTTCGCCGTTGGCGATGCAGCCGCCGTCGGTGTTGACCGGCAGCGAGCCGCCGATCCCGGTCGCACCGAAGGGGATGAGCGACTCCTGTTCGCCGTGTGCGCAGAAGCCGCACTCGGCCAGGTGCATCACCTCGGCGCCGCTCTCGGTGTCCTGGAGCTGGCACACGTCGATGTCCCCGGGGCCCAACCCTGCTTCCTCGAAGGCCTGTTGGGCGGCGTCCGCGCTCACGCTGGTCGGGGTCCCGGGCGGTGCCCAGGGGCTGAACACCTCGAAGGAGCCGAACCTGCGGGTCCGAACGACGGCCGCCCGGAGCCTGACCGGTGCACCGCCGAGCCCTCGGGCCACGGCGCGGCCGCACAGGAGCAGGGCGACCGCGCCCTGACCGGGTGAGCAGAACATGTACCGGGTCAGCGGGTCGCTGACCATGCCGGACGCGAGGATCTCGTCGGCGTCGAGCGGCTTGCGCCGCCAGGCGTGGGGGTTGAGGGCGCCGTTGGCGTACGCCTTCTGGGCGACCAGGGCGAGGGTGCGGGGAGTGATGCCGTGGTCGTGCATGTACCGCTGGATCTTCATCGCGAAGAACTGGGTGGTGACCATCAGCCCGTCGCGGCCGTAGGCCTCGTCGAGCCCCCAGTCCGCGGGCCGTGGGTCGAAGGCGCCGCGCGGGTGTTTGTCGAAGCCGACGGCGAGGGCGACGTCCGCCGCCCCCGACCGGATGGCGTTGACCGCCGCCACCAGCGCGCTGCCGCCGGTGGCGCAGCCGTTGCGGACGTTGGTGAACGGGACGCCGGTCAGGCCGAGTTCGGAGACCAGTGTGTCGGCGTTGCCGGCCCCATCGCTGCCGCCGTACGCGGCTCGCACCCGCGACCACGGAAGTCCGGCGTCCTGGAGAGCGGCGCGTACGGCCCGCACGGCCAGATCCCGGCCGCTCGCCTCCGTCCGGGCGAAGGAGGTGATCCCGGCACCGCAGACGAACACGTCCTCGCCGTTCATACGACGGCTCCCGCGGCCCTCGGCACCCCGTCCCCCGCCGTGACGGTGACCGGCATGCCGATCTCCGCGTCCTCGGGCGCGATGTCGAGGGCGGCCAGCACCCGTACGCCTTCGGGGAGTTCGACGTATCCGACGGCGAACGGCGTGAACCCGGCGGCGGGCGGGACGTACGGCGGCGACTTGGGCGCGTACCGCTGCACGGTCCAGGTCCACAGCGTGCCCGTGGCGGAGAGCACGACCGGCTCGGCCGGTCCCCCGCAGCGGGGACACCCGGGGCGGGCCGGGTAGGCGGCCACCGCGCACTCGGCGCACCGGGAGCCGCGCAGCCGGCTCCCGGTCTCCGCCGCGGGGCTCAGCGGCCCTTCCACTGCGGTTCCCGCTTCTCCAGGAAGGCCGCCACGCCCTCCGCCGCGTCCTCGGAGTTGAGCATCACGCCGACCGCGAGGTGTTCCATGACCATCAGGGACTGGATGTCCGCGTCGAGACTCCGGTCGATGGTCATCTTGGTGATCCACATGGTGAACGGGCTCTTGTCGACGAGCTGGTCGGCGAACTCCTCGACGGTGGCGTCGAGTTTGTCCGCGGGCGCCGAGGAATTGATCAGCCCGAACTCGGCGGCCTCGACCCCGGTGAGCAGCTTGCCGGTGAGCATGAGCTCCTTGGTCTTGCGGACGCCGATCATGCGCGGCACCCGGTAGATCGGACCCGCTCCGCCGAACAGGGCACGGCGGATGTGGAAGTCCCCGATCAGGGCGTCGTCCGCGGCGATCGCGAAGTCGCAGGAGATCATCAGCTCGAAGCCGCCGGCCGTGACGTGCCCTTCGAGGACGGCGATCGACGGGGTCTTCATCGAGTACAGCCGGTCGCAGACCTTGGCCGACAGCACGGCGACGTCGATGGCGTTGGACCGGCCGACGAAGTCGGCCTTGAGGCTGTCCAGGTCGAACCCGGAGCAGAAGGTGTTGCCGCGCCCGCGCAGCACCAGCACGCGCAGTTCGGGGTCCGCGTCGACCTCGGTGATGATCTCGTCGAGGCGGTTGAGGATCGGCACGGTCACGCAGTTCTTCTTGTGCGGGCGGTTCAGCCAGACCCGCGCCACCTGCCCGTCCCGCTCGAACTGGATCTCGTCTTCGACTGCCATGAGCCCCTCCAAACTGAACTGAATTGAGTTCGATTCTGGGGGCGGTGGATGCCCCTGTCAATGGTCGGGAAGACGGGTCGCCGACGGGCGGTCAGCCGTCGCGGCCGGTGAGGCCGAGCAGTCCGGCCAGGCGCAGAGCATGGTCGTCACCCGTGCCGAACAGCGCCTCGTCGGCCCTGGCGCGGCGCACATAGAGGTGGGCCGGATGCTCCCAGGTGAAGCCGATTCCGCCGTGGAGCTGGACGTATTCGGTGGTGGCCAGACGATACGCGCCGGTACAGGCGACCGCCGCGGCGCTCGCGGCGACGGGCAGCTCCGGCCGTCGCACAGCCAGGCAGGCACGCGCGTACGACGAGGCCGAGCGGGCGCCCTCGACCGCGACGAGGAGATCGGCCAGCCGGTGCTTGATCGCCTGGAAGGATCCGATCACCCTACCGAACTGAGTTCGGTGGGACACGTACTCCAGGGTCGCGTCCAGCGCGTGCGCGCTGCCTCCCACATGTTCGACGGCCAGCGCCACCCGCCCGGCGTCCAGCACGGCGGCTGCGACCGCCGGAGCCTGCCCCGGCTCACCGACCGGATCGGCCGCGGCTCCCGTGAAGCGGACCTGCGCCTGGCGCCGGGTGGAGTCGAGGACGCGCCGAGCCCTGCGACGGCAGGTCGCGGCGTCGGGAACGCAGGCGAACAGCCGCTCCCCGTCCGGGGCACGGGCGGCGATCAGCAGCAGATCGGCGCCCTCACCGTCGGGCACGAAGTCCGCCTCGCCGCGCAGCACCCAGCCGTCGGGGCCACGCTCGGCCGTGACCCGGCCCGGCTGCAGGACCCCCGCGACGGTGGCCGTGCGGGCTCCGGAGGCGATGCCCGGCAGCCAGCGTTCGCAGGCACGCCGGTCTCCGCTGGCCAGCAAGGCCTCCCCGGCCAGCACGACGGTCGGCAGCAGCGGTGCGGGACACAGCACGCGCCCCGTCTCCTCCAGGGCGACGGCGAGCTCGGCGAAGGTGTACCCGGCGCCGCCGTACGCCTCGGGAACGGCGAGGCCGTGCACGCCGATCTCGCCAGCGAGCCGGTCCCACAGCGCCCGGTCGAATCCGCGCGGGCCCGCGGCCTGTTCGCGGACCTGCTCGGGCCCGCAGGAATCGGTGAGCACATCCCGTAGCACCGCTCGCAGCTGGCGCTGCTCCTCGGTCTCCAGCAGCAGCGTGGGATCGACATCGAGCCGGTCCATCCGAACCTCCCTCACACCGTGAACCGTCCACCGTTGGCCAGCAGAACCGCGCCCACGAGATTCGCCGCGTCCTCACTCGCCAGGAACAGGGCGATGTCGGCGATCTCCTCAGGCGTGGCGTACGGCCGCACCCGCGGGTCGGCGAGGCCGCGCCGAAGCGCCGCGGGCGTGCGCGCCGCCATGCCCGTCTCCGTCGGCCCCGGCGCCACCGTGTTGACGCGGACGCCGAACGCGATCGCCTCCTTGGCGACCGCCTGGCTCAGCGCGTGCGCGCCGGCCTTCGACGCCGCGTAGTGCGGATAGCCGGCCAGGGTGTCGAAGGCCGAGGAGGACCCGACGGTGACGACCGCACCGGATCCGCGGGGCACCATGACCCGCAGTGCGGCGCGCAGCACGTGGAAGGTGCCGTCGAGGTTGACCCGCAGCACCCGCCGCCACGCGTCGTCGCCCAGCCTGGTGGTCACCTCGGGCGGCCGGCCGTCGAGCAGCGCCTCGGCGATCCACTCCTTCGCTCCGGGGTCGTCGACACCGGCCGCGTGCACCACCACGTCCAGGCGTCCGTGCGCTCCGGCCGCTTCCGCGAACGCCCGGTCGACCTGTGCGGGGTCCGCGACGTCCATGGTCAGCGCGTGGGCGCCGGGCAGTTCCTTGGTCACGGTCTCGACCGCGGCGCCGTCGACGTCGGCCACGAAGACCTCGGCGCCCTGCCCGGCGAGCCGCCGGGCGGCCGCAGCCCCGATGCCGGAACCCGCACCGGTGACCAGAGCGACGCGTCCGCCGAAGCGTCCCGTCCTCCCGTCACCGCGTTCGTCACCCATAGCGGCCACCTCTCCGTCCATCTACTGAACTGACTTCATTTTTGTTACCGTCTCAGCCATGTCAACAGGCAGAACAAGAGCGGTGCGGCTGACACGCTGGGGCGGGCCGCCCGTCCTCACCGAACTGCCGCGGCCGGTGCCCACGGGCGAGGAAGTACTGGTGCGGGTCGAGGCGGCCGGGCTGTGCCGGTCGGACCTCCATGTGGTCGACAGCACGCCGGGCGGTCTCCCCTACCGGACTCCGTTCACCCTCGGCCACGAGGTCGCCGGCCGGGTGGCGGCGCGGGGCCCGCGGGCCGTGGGTCCGGCGGTCGGCGAGCGCGTGGTCGTGTACGGGCCGTGGGGCTGCGGGCGGTGCGGGAACTGCGCCTCGGGCGCCGAGAATTACTGCGACCGGCGAACGGCTCTCGACCAGGCGCTCACCGGCACCGGGGCGGGACTGGGCCGCGACGGCGGTATGGCCGACACGCTCCTCGTCCCGTCCGGGCGGTTGCTCGTCCCGGTGGGCGACCTGGACGCGGCCCAGGCGGCGCCACTGACCGACGCCGGGCTCACCGCCTACCACGCCGTCACCGGCGTGGGCCGCCCGCTCGACGACGGCGCGAGCGCCGTCGTCGTCCTCGGCGTCGGCGGGCTGGGGCACCTCGCGGTCCAGATCCTGCGGGCGACGACGGCTGTGCGGGTGCTGGCGGTGGACGTGCGGGAGGAGGCGCTTGCCCTGGCCGACGCCTGCGGCGCGCACTTCGCGACGCTGCTGCGGCCCGACACCGCCCAGGTCCTGCGGGCCAGGACGGGCGGGGCCGGAGCGGTGGCCGTGCTCGACTTCGTCGGCAGCCGCTCCAGTCTGGAGCTCGCCGTCGCCGTACTGCGGGCGGGCGGGGAGCTGGTCGTGGTCGGCAGCGGGGGCGGCGAACTGACGGTCCGCAAGCCCGGGGCGCTCCCTCCCGGAACGCGGATCTCGCTGCCCTTCTGGGGAACCGTGCCCGAACTCGAACGGGTCGTCGCCCTGGCCCGCGAGGGGTCCCTGCGCGTGGAGGTCGAACGGCACGCCCTGTCGAGCGCCCTGGAGGCGTTCGACAGGCTGCGCGCGGGCGCCGTGCGCGGGCGCGCCGTCCTCGTTCCCGACTGATTCCCCGCCTGGGTTCCGGCCCGGCCGAAACCGTACCGCCGCAGCGGGCCCACGCCGGCCTCTCGACTACAGAAGTGAGTTCAATTAGCGTCAGACCTCACTCAGTGACGCAAAGGCGGTGGACTGCCCATGGGCACCGACACAGTGGATCTGCTGGTGATAGGCGGCGGCATGGCCGGACTCTCGGCCGCCGCCCGGGTGGCGGCCGAGGGCGGTTCGGTGGTGCTGGTGGAGAAGGCGGACCGCACCGGCGGCTCCGCCCGCTTCGCCGGTTTCCTCTGGACCGCCACCACCGTCGAGGAGTTGCGCCGGGTCAATCCGGAGGGCGACCCGGAGCTGGCCGCGGCCCTGGTCGGCGGATTCGCCGACGCGGTGGCCTGGGTCCGGTCGCTCGGCGTGGAATGCAGGCCGCCGGTGCCCGTCCTCGGCTTCGGCCGCGGGCATCAGGTCGACACCAACCACTACCTCGACACCTGCGAACGACTCCTCAGGGACCGGGGGCAGGAGGTGCTGACCGGCACCTGGACCCGCACCCTCCGGACGGCGAACGGCCGGGTGACGGGGGCCGAGTGCCTCATGCCGGACGGTTCGGCGCGCCGGATCGAGGCAACCTGGACCCTGCTCGCGACCGGCGGCTTCCAGGGCGATCCCGAGCTGCGCGCCCGGCACCTCCACCCGCAGGCCGCGGACGTCGGGCTGCGGGCCAACCCGCACAGCCGCGGCGACGGGCTCGCGCTCGGCCGGGCCGTGGGTGCCGGGTTCGGCAGGAAGGACGCCGGATTCTACGGCCACCTGATGCCGGCCGGCGTCTCCCTGGCCGACCCGGCACGCTTCGTCGACCTCGCGCTCTACTACAGCGAACACGCCCTGCTCTTCGACACCACGGGTGAGCGCTTCGCCGACGAGACGGTCGGCGACCATCTCACGGCCATGGCCCTGCTGGACCGGCCGCAGGCCCGCGGTCTGCTGGTCGCCGACGCGCGCGTGCACCGGGAGTGGATCAGCGCCTCGTACGTGGAGGGCATCCCGGGCGTCGACAAGTTCCAGCTGTGCCATCGCGCCGGTGCCCGTTGCGCGGTGGCGGACGACCTGGAGGACTTCGCGTCGATGCCCGAGGAGTGGGGCTATCCCGGCGCCGTGATCCGCGACCGCGTCAAGGAGTTCAACGCCACCGCGGCATCGGGCGGCGTCCCGGCACCCGGGCGCCTGCTGGACTCCCGCCCCCTGGACGAGCCGCCGTTCTACGTCATCGAGGTCGCCCCGGCGGTCACGTTCACCTTCGGGGGGCTGCTGATCGACTCGGCGGCCCGCGTCCTGTCCGGGCCCGGAGACGCGGGCGCCGACGGATGCCGGCCGGTCCCCGGACTGCTCGCGGCCGGCGCGGACGCGGGCGGGCTGTACCGGCGCGCCTACGCGGGCGGCCTCGCCCCCGCCCTGGTCTTCGGGCTGGCGGCGGCCCGTACCGCGCTGGCCGGGAAGCCCACGGCCGACGATCGCTGAGACCGCCCCGGGACGGCACGCACAAATCCCGTGCACGAGTCTTGCCCGCCCGGCATCGCAGTGCCTAGCTTACTGAAGTGAGTTCACTTTGATTCGGCGCTCCCCGCGATGCCCGTACTTCCCGCACGCGTGGCGTGAAACGCGCTCTTCCCCGAGGGAGGGACTGTGAGTCAGTTCCTGCTTGTCCTGGTCAGCGGTGTGGCGAGTGGAGCCGTGTACGGCCTCATGGGCCTCGGGCTGGTCATCATCTACCGGGCCACGGACGTCGTGAACTTCGCGATGGCGTCGCTCGCGACCCTGGGCCTGTACGTGGCGGTCTCGCTCCACGACCGCGGCGTGGCGACGGTGCTCGGCCTCCTCGCCGCCGTCGTCGTCACCGTCGCGGCGGGCCTGCTGGTCCGCGAGACCGTGATCCGGCCGCTGGGCCAGGGACAGCTGTTCTCCGCACTGGTCGTGACCATGGGAGTCTCGCTGATCGCCGAGAACCTGGCCGGGTCGGTCTGGGGCGAACAGCCCAGGGACTTCCCCAACCTGGTGGACGGCACGGTGCGCTGGTCGGGCGCGGCGCTGCCGGTGCAGAGTCTGGTGACGATCGGTGTCGCCGCGGTGGCGATGGGGCTGGTGGGCCACCTGTTCTCGCGCACCACGCTCGGCTCGGCCATGCGGGCCGTGGCCGAGTCGGCCGACACGGCCCGGGTCGTCGGCCTCGGCGCCCAGCGTCTCGCCCGGATCTCGTGGGCCCTCGGCCTCGGACTCGCCGCACTGGCCGCGTGCCTGTACGCGCCGCGCTCGGGCCTTGCCACCACGGCGCTCACCGCACCGCTGTTCCGGGCCTTCGCCGGGATCTTCCTGGGCGGTCTGACCAGCATGTACGGCGCGGTCGTCGGCGGGCTGGCCATCGGTGTCCTGGACAACCTGGCGGCGAACTACGTCTCCGCCGGGTTCCGCGACACGTTCGTGTTCTCGTTCACCGTGCTGGTGCTGCTGATCCGCCCCCAGGGCCTGTTCGGCACCCGCACCTTCCAGCGCGTCTGAGGGGTCGCATCCATGGTCTTCAACCGTTCCGTCCTGGCGAGGGCCGCCCTGGGACCGGCCGCCGGCGCGGTGCTCATGGTGTTCATGGCGGCCGGCGCGATCCCGGCCTACCAGATGTACTCGGTGGCGCTGGCCGCCGTGTACACGATCGTGGTCCTGTCGGTCGGCCTGCTCGCCGGGTGGTCCGGCATCTGGTCGGTGGGCCACCCCGCGTTCTTCGCCATCGGCGCCTACTTCGCGGCGTACGGCAGCGCACACGGCTGGGCGCTGGAGGCGGTGGTCCTGGGGGCGGTCGCCGTCGGTACCGCCCTGGGCGCCTTTCTCGGGTACGCCGGCGCCCGGTTCTCGGTGCTCTACATCGCCCTGCTGACCCTCGCCTTCACCACGGTGACCCTGGAACTGGTCAACCGGTGGAGCAGTGTGACCGGGGGCGACCAGGGAGTACCGGTGCTCCAGTTGCGCAGCGCCCTGGGCCTCGGCACGTTCCTGGGCGGTGGCACCGAGGCCCAGTACCTCGCGGTGGGCGCCGCGGCCGTGGTCCTGGCCCTCGCCGTACCCGCCCGCGCCTCGGCGCTGCGCATGCGGCTGGTGGCCGCCAAGTCGCATCCGATGGCCGCCCGTACGGTCGGTATCGCGCCGGAGGCCCAGTCGTCGCTGTCGTTCGCGGTGAGCGGCGCGTGCACGAGCTTCGCGGGCGTGCTGCTCGGCCTGATCACCGGATTCGTCAGCCCGGACCCGTTCTCGCTCGCCTTCGGCATCTCCCTGATCGCGGCGTGCGTACTCGGCGGGGTCGGCTCGGCCCTCGGCGCCGTGGCCGGCGGCATCTACCTGACCTGGAGCCCCTCGCTCTCGTCCGCCGTGGGGATGCCCCAGCCGGTGGCGCAGGGCATCGTCCTGATCGCGATCCTCCTCTTCCTGCCCGCAGGAGTCGTACCGTCCCTCGCCGCGCCCGCGCGGGGCATCCTGCGGCGCGTACGGCGACGGCCGGAGACCGGGCGACCGCCCTCCCCCGAGCCTTCCGCGCCGCTCCCGTCCCCCGGCCGCCCGTCGGAGGCGGGCAGCAAAGCCCCCGGCCTCCTCCGCCTGGAGCACGTGTCCGTCGCGTACGGCGGACTCAAGGCCCTGGAGGACGCCTCGCTGTCCGTGCGGCAGGACGAGATCCTGGCCGTCATCGGGCCCAACGGGGCCGGAAAGACGACGTTGCTGAACGTGCTGTCCGGGCTGACCGGCAACGGCCGCGTCAGCGGGACCGCCGACTTCGCGGGCCGGCCGCTGCTGCCGGCAAGGGCGACCGCGCGCCGGCGGCTGGGGATCGGCCGCACCTTCCAGCACGCCGAGGTGTTCTCCGAACTCACCGTCGCCGAGAACGTGTTGTGCACCCGCCGCCGCATCACGGCCCGCGACCGGGACGCCGTCGCCCGGCTGCTGCACTCCGTGGGCCTCGCGGACGTGGCGGACCGTCGACCCGCGGAGCTCCCCTTCGGCCTGCAGAAGCGCCTCGACCTCGCGCGGGCGATGGCCGAGCGGCCGCGGCTGCTGATCCTGGACGAACCCTTCGGCGGCCTCGACACGGGCGAACGGGAGTTGCTGGCCCGGCACATCAGGCGGCTCAACGCCGAGGGCACCGCCGTGGTCGTCATCGACCACGTCCTCGACGACCTCTTCTCCGTCGCCCACCGGGTGCTCGCCTTCGACTTCGGCCGCACCGTCGGCGACGGCACCCCGGACACCGTGCTCCAGGACCCGAAGGTGCGGTCGTCCTACCTGGGAACGGTGGGCAACCGGGCCCAACTGCCCGACACCGTGGGCGAACGGAGCCTGATCCGGCTGCGCGGGACAGGTCACGCGTACGGCGGCGTGGTCGCCCTGCGGGACGTCGACCTCGACGTCCGCGAGGGAAGCGTGCTCGGTGTCGCGGGGACCAACGGCGCGGGCAAGAGCACCCTCGCGGGCATCCTGCACGGCTCGCTCCGGCCCGCCCACGGCGTACGGGAGTCGGGCAGTGCCGTCCGCACGAGTCTGGCTCCCGAGGGCCGCGGGCTGTTCAAGACCCTGTCGCTGCGCGAGAACCTGGAGGTCGCGGCGTACGCGGCCGGCATCACCGGCGCGGAGTTGCGCGAACGGCTGGAGGAGACCGTCCAGTGGCTGCCGGCCCGGCTGCGGGACCGGATGTCCGCCCCGGCCGCCGGGTTGTCGGGCGGCGAACAGCAGATGCTCGCCATCGCCCGCGCGCTGATCGTCCGGCCGGACGTCCTGATCGTCGACGAACCGGCCCTCGGACTGGCCCCCGCCCTGGTGGACGAGGTCTACGACCGGCTGATCGGGCTGACTCACGACGGCCTGACGGTGGTGCTGCTGGAGCAGTCGCTGAGCCGGGCCCTGTCCGTCTGCCACGAGGTGGCCGTCCTGCACGAGGGCGTCGTCGCCGCTCAAGGGCGGCCGGACGACCCGGAGTTCGCGGCCCTGGCCGAATCGGCGTACTTCAGCGGCGGCCCGGTGCCCACCACGACCGCGGCGGTGACCGCCCGGACCTCCCCTGCGAAGTGAAATCCCGTTGCGACCGTCGCGTCCCTTGCAGCCGTTGCGTCCCTTGTACCCGTTGTGACCGTTGTGAACGAGGTGGACCGTGTTCCGGACAATCAGCAGATCCCGCCGTGCGGCGGGAGCGACAGCCGTTCTCGCCGTGCTGGCACTGACCGCAAGCGCGTGTGCCGGTCAGGACTCGGCGTCGGCAGGCAGCAACTCCTCCGAGATCCACATCGGCGCGTGGCTGCCCCTCACGGGCTCCACCGCCACGTACGGTGTGGCCGAGAAGGTGGGCGCCGACGCCTACTTCAAGATGCTCAACGCCCAAGGCGGCGTCAACGGCCGCAAGGTCGAGTGGACCGTCAAGGACAACGCCGCCGATCCGCAGCAGACCGTGCAGATCGCGCGTGAACTGGTCGGTCAGGACAAGGTCGTGGCGATCGTCAACGCGAACGGCACCTCGCAGGCGGAGGCGGCCTTCCCCTTCGTCCTCAGCCAGTCCAAGGTGCCGGTCCTCAACGAGGTGGGCGGAGCCGAGAACTGGTACAAGCCGCCGCGCGCCGGCCTGTTCGGCACCCAGACCCTCTACGAGGACCAGGCCGCCGCGGTCGCCGCGTGGGCGGTGCAGGACGGCGCGAAGAAGATCCTCGTCGTGCACAGCGACCCGGCCGCGTTCGTGAACGTGGCCGAGCAGGTGGAGCCCGTCGCGAAGAAGGTGGACCCCTCGGTCCAGGTCGAGCGGCTGCCGGTCAAGTACCAGACCACCGACTACACACCGGTGATCAGCAAGGTGAAGTCGGCGAAGCCGCAGGCGGTCATCCTGATCCTCACCTCGCCCGAGGCGGCCGCCTTCCTCAAGGAGGCCAAGCTGCAGGGCCTCTCCCTGCCCACCTACGCCTACGCCCCGGTGGCCGCCGAGTCGACGATCGCCCTGGCCAAGGACGCCGCCGAGGGTCTCAAGGCCGTCCAGCTGGTCAAGGCGCCGTCGGACGACGACCCCGCGGTGAAGGAGTTCCGGACCGCGATGGCCAAGTACGAGCCCGGCCAGACCGCGGGCTTCCTCGCCCTGTGGGGCTGGAGCAACGCCAAGGTGTTCGCCGAGATCGCCGAGACCGTCAAGGGACCCGTCACGTCCCAGTCCCTCACCGCCGCGTACCAGAAGGCGGCCAAGGTCGACCCGGGGGTGTCGCCGGTCATGAACTTCAGCGCGAGCAACCACCTGGGTACCCGCAGCGTGCAGAAGGTGGTGGTCAAGAACGGCGTCTGGACATCCGTGGGCGACTTCTACACTCCCCCCGCCCGCGACTGATCGCCTGCCCCGGCGGACGTGGTTCCGCTCTCCTCGGGAGGCCTCGGGTGGCAACGACAAGGCGGGCGCACCTCCTCGGTCCGCCCGCCGGGACACCCGGATGCTCTGCGACACGGTTACCCGAGCCCGTTCCAGAACCCGCAGTGATGGCGGGACCGCACCGTCCGGGTCGGGACGATGTGGTCCGGTGCCAGGGACAGCACGGTCTGCCGGGACCAGGTCGGCGACGACGGGCCGTTCGGGTCGCCGGTCCGGGCGAAGCGGGCCCAGTAGTCGATCATCGTGTCGGCCAGCCGGTGCTGTGCCGCGGTCAGCTCGCGGGGGCGGCCACCCAGGTCGAACAGATAGGGCAGTTCACTGGCGTGCGGCGCGCCGAGCGGGAACGGCGGTGTGCCCGGGGTGAGAGGCGGAGCGTGCTCGTCGGCGAACTCGTAACGCCAGACCGGTACCCGGGCCGCGAGCAGGCCGCCGGTGCGCGCCGTCGGGCAGGCGAAGTTCGCGTCGCCGATGACCGCGCCGAACACCGGGCCGCCGTCGGTGCGGTGCACCGGGTACTCGCGGACGATCGCCTGCGCCTGCCCCGGCGAGGGGAAGAAGGCGGCCACGACGTCGGGCCAGGTGGCGGGGGTGGCGGGGTGGCCGGCCTGCACGATGCCGGCGGCCCAGCCGTTGCCCTCGTCGTGGTTGTTCCCGATGAGCACGGGGACATGGTGGAAGCGGCCGGCGGCGATCGCCGCAGCGGGATCGCCGGGCAGCAACGGGGTGTCGTAGGCGGGCTGTTGATCCGTGTCCTGGGCGGCGAGCAGTCGGGAGACGTCGACGCGCCGCAGACAGGCGAGGACGTCGCGGGAGGAGCCGCAGCCCACCCTCGCCGCGAGGTCCGCACCCGCGCCGCGTGCCGTGGGCAGGGGGACGGAGGACGGTGCGAAGGGGCGGTCGGGACCGCCGGTGCACGGTCCGCTCTCGATGATCGCCCGGTCGAAGAGCCCGGCCGCGGCGGGTGAGGCGAGTTGGGCACAGACGCTGTAACCGCCCGCCGACTCGCCGGCCAGCGTCACGTCGTGCGGGTCGCCGCCGAAGGCACGGATGCCGGCGCGGACCCAGCGCAGGGCCGCCTGCTGGTCGGCCAGGCCGAAGGTGCCGGAGCCGGGCAGCCCCGCGTGCGCGAGGAAACCGAGAGCTCCCAGGCGGTAGTTGACGGTGACGACCACGACGTCGCCCCGGGTGGCCATGCGGTGGGCGTCGTACGAACTGCCCGCCCCAGTGGTGAATCCGCCGCCGTGCAGCCACACGATCACGGGCCGGGGGCGCGCCGGTCCAGCGCCGTCGGGTGCCGTGACGTTCAGCCGGAGGCAGTCCTCGTCGGTGCTGCCGCCGGGCACCTCGCCGGCCGGCTGCGGGCAGGCGCTGGCGGCCCGGGTCCCGTCCCGTACCCCCGACCAGGCGGCCGCGGGCCGCGGCGGCGCCCAGCGCAGCGCGCCGACCGGCGGTGCCGCGTACGGGATGCCCTCGAAGGTGCGGTAGCCGTCGTGTGCGGTTCCCCGCACCAGGCCGTCACGGGTGTGCACCGTCGTGGCGACGGCGGGGCGGGTGGGTGGCGCCGCGGACCAGGCCGTCGCGAGCACGGCGGTCAGGGCGCAGGCCAGGATGGTCAAGGTGCGGTGCATGGTCGTGGTCTCCCCCTCGCGGTCAGCCGCCGCCCATGCCGCCCTGCGCGGCGATCATGGTCGTCGGCAGGGCGCGTACGGCGTGCTCCAGGCCGGGCGCCAGGACGCCGAGGCGCCTTGTGCAGGCGTCGATACGGGCCCGGTGGGTCTTCTGGTCCTGCCGGGACACGACGGTGCGGACCCGGCCTGCCGTGGCCAACGCGAGCAGCACGGCGTCGGCGGCGGGGACCTCCCGCACGGGGCCGTCCCCGTGCAGCGCCGCGGACACCCTGGCGCGGAGGGCCGCGGACACGGCGTGGTCCGTCACGGTCGACCGCCGGGTGCCGAAGCGGAAGCGGGGCGCCCGCAGGGTGAGGAGTCCCGCCGCGGCGAGCCGGTCCTCGACCTCCGTCAGGGTCCGCCTGCGGTGGCGGCGCACGAGCTGTTTCCAGCCGTGGCCGCCGGCGGCGTCGCGCAGCACGCCGTCCAGGACGGGGTCGCCGGTCGGTTCCGTGCCGGACACGGTGACGGTGCCGCCGTCCTCCGTCAGCCGGCCGCGCAGCGCGAGGTCGGCCAGGGCGGCGGCACGGAGCAGCAGCTCGGTCCGGGAGCGGTCGTACGGGCCTTCGGCCACGTCGTCGTGGGCGAGCAGATACATGAGGCAGGCCAGGTCGTCGGTCACGTCTCGACGCTATGGCCGGGCACCCGGGCCGCGGATCGGCCACGGGAACGGCCCGCCACTGGGAGCACGGGAGGACCGCGGCCCGGTCTCCTCCCTGGGGAGGAGGGCCGGTGCCGGTGCCGTCAGGGGCGGCGCGGTCGTACGAGGCCGTGGTCGTAGGCCGCGACGACGGCCTGGACGCGGTCGCGCAGGCCCAGTTTGCGCAGCACCGCGGTGACATGGTTCTTGACGGTGGCCTCCGACAGGCGCAGCCGCTCGGCGATCTCCGCGTTCGACAGTGCCTGCCCGATCAGGGTGAGCACCTCCCGCTCGCGGCCGGACAGGTTCCGCAGGGAGGGCGGCGGCGCCGGGTCGGGCGTGGTGCGCAGGAACCGGTCGAGGACGCGGCTCAGCGCGGTCGGCGCCAGCAGCGCGTCACCGCGCGCGGTGACGCGGATCGCGTCGGCGAGTTCGGGGGCGCGGATGTCCTTCAGCAGGAAACCGCTGGCTCCGGCCCGCAGCGCGGCGACCACGTGCGCGTCCACGTCCCAGGTGGTCAGCACGAGCACCCGGGCCCGGCTGCCGTCCGCCACGATCCGCCGGGTCGCCTCGATGCCGTCCATGACGGGCATGCGTACGTCCATCAGCACCACGTCGGGTGCCAGCTCCCGCGTCAGCCGCACCGCCTCGCTGCCGTCGGACGCCTCGCCGACCACCTCCAGGTCGTCCCGGGCGTCGATGATCATGCGGAATCCGGTACGGACCAGGGCCTGGTCGTCGGCCAGGACCACGCGCAACGTCATGGCACACGCTCCACCGGCAGCCGCGCCGCCACCTCGAACCCGCCGCCGGGCAGCGGGCCCGCACGCAGGCTGCCGCCCACGAGCCGCGCCCGCTCCCGCATCCCCACCAGCCCGCGCCCCGCGCCCGCCGCTCCCGAACGCCCTTGCGCCGTACGGCCGTTGTCGATCACGGTGACCTTCACACACTTCCCCTCCACCCGTACCCGCACGCTCACCTCGTCGGCGCCGGCCGCGTGGCGCAGGGTATTGGTCAGGGCCTCCTGGACGATTCGGTACGCCGCCGCGTCCACCGTGGCCGGCAGTCCGTCGGTGGTGCCGTCGCGGTCCACGCGCACGGTCAGCCCGGTCGCCCGCACGGTGTCGGCCAGCTCGTCCAGACGCGTCAGCGAGGGCCCCGGCCGCCGCAGCTCCCCGGTCCCCTCCTCTGCTGCGTCGGGCGCGAACGCCCGCAGCAGCAGGCGCAGTTCGCCGAGCGCCGACCGGGCACCCGACTCGATGGCCCGCAGCGCCTGCCGGGCCTGTTCGGGCCGCTGGGTGAACACGTCGTCCGCGGCACCCGCCTGGATGACCATCACCGAGAGGGTGTGCGCCACGACGTCGTGCACCTCGCGGGCGATCCGTGCCCGCTCCTCCACGACGGCCCGGCGCGTCTCCGACCTCGTCCGGGCCCGCTGCGCCCTGCGCCACTGCCCCGCCGTCCACGCCAGCACCAGCGTCAGCAGATAGACCGCCGGCCCCGCGGGGCCGCCCGCCCCGAAAGCGAGCGGCGCCGGCAGGCACATCGCCGCGAGCGCCCCCACCGACACCCGCCGCGGTCCGGTCGCCGACAGCACGCACAACGCGACCTGCGCGGCGAGCAGGGCCCCGGTCAGGGTCACCGTCGGCAGCAGCGCCCACACCGCGAGCCCCGCCGCCGCGGTCACGGCCAGTACGACGGCCGGGGCGCGTGCCGCCCACCTCAGTGCGCAGACCAGGACCAGGACCAGGGCCACGGCCGCGGGCAGCCGTCGGGCGTGTTCCGTGCCGGCGACGAGCACCGAGGTGCCGAGGACGGCGAGCACCAGACCGGCCGATCCCCACCACAGGGCCCGGGCCGCCCGGGGCGACGGCCGGTCCCCCGCTTCCCCGGCGAGCGCCTCGTCCGGCTGCCTGCTGCTGCGGTCCACACCCCGACCCTATCCAGCGGCAGGGGTGGAGCCACTCGGAAGACCGCCCCCTGCACGAGGGGGGCCGTCGGGCACCCACGCCGCGTGCCGCTCCGCTCGGAGCCGTGCGACGCCCAGTCTCCTCAGGTCCCGTCCGGGAGCACCAGCCGGCAGGTGTCCCCCGGCTCCACGCGGACCGCGCGGTCCGGTAGCCGGATGTCGATCGGCGAACGGTCCGAGGGAGGTACCAGCATCTCCAGCCGTCCCCGTGCCAGGCGCAGCCGTACGCCCCAGTGCCCCCGGTAGCGGAGGGACACCGTGTACGACGACAGCTCCGGCAGCGGCACCGGGTCGAGCCAGAGTGCTCCGTCGCGGGTCTCCAGCCCGGTCAGCCCGCGCTGGACGAGGTCGAGGGTGCCCGCCATCGCGCCGAGGTGGATCCCCTCTCCGGTGGTGCCGCCCTGGACGTCGGCGATGTCGCCCCGCAGGGCCTCCTGGACGAACGTCCAGGCGTCCGCGCGCCGGGCACGGGCCAGGACCCAGCCGTGGACGAGGCCGCTGAGGGTGGAGCCGTGGCTGGTGCGGCGCAGGTAGTAGTCGACCGTGCGGGCCCAGCTCCCGTCGTCCAGTGCGTAGCCCAACCGCTCGAACAGTGACCGGAGTTCGGCCGGTGAGAAGAGGTAGCCGAGCATCAGGACGTCTGCCTGTTTGGAGGCCTTGTAGCGGTTGACGGTGTCGCCCTCGGCCTCCAGGATCCGGTCGAGGCGGCGGATGTCGTCGTAGCGCTCGCGGTAGCCGCCCCAGTCGAGTTCGGCGAGGTCGCCGTAGCCCTCGAACTGGCTGATCACGCCGTCGTGGAAGGGCACGTGGAGGGTGCGCGACACGTCCTCCCAGTGTGCGAGCTCGCCGGCGTCCAGGCCGGTGCGGTCGGCCAGTTCACGGCGCCGGGGCTCGGGCAGCACGCGCAGCAGCTCCAGGGCACGGGTGAGCACCCAGGCGGCGGTGACGTTGGTGTAGGCGTTGTCGTCGAGGCCGGGTCGCGGGGCGTCCGGGTAGGCGTCGTGGTACTCGTCGGGGCCCATCACGCCCAGGATGCGGTGCCGGCCGAGCCGGTCGTCCCAGGTGGCCGAGTCCGCCCAGAAACGGGCGATCTGCAGGAGCGTCTCGGCGCCCTCGCCGTCCCGGAAGCCGGTGTCGCCACTGGCCTCGCAGTACTGCCACACGTTGTACGCGACCGCCGATCCGGCATGCCGCTGGAGTCGCGAGTGGTCCGGGAGCCAGCGCCCCGAGCGGGGGTTGAGGTGCAGCTCCTGGGACTCCTCCCGGCCGTCGCTGCCGCTCTGCCAGGGGTACAGCGCACCGCGTCGGCCGAGCGCCCGGGCGGCCGCGCACGCCTGCTCCAGTCGCCGGTACCGGTAGCGGAGCAGGGCGCGGGAGACCTCCGGGAAGTGCAGGTTGAGGAAGGGCAGCACGAACAGTTCATCCCAGAAGACGTGCCCGCGGTACGCCTCCCCGTGCAGTCCTCGGGCCGGCACTCCCACGTCCAGGTCCGCGGTGTGCGGGGACAGGGTCTGCAGCACGTGGAAGAGGTGCAGCCGCAGAATCCGTCCGGCCCGGCCCGGGACATCCAGCTCGGCTCGCCGCCAGAGGTGTTCCCACGCCGTCCGGTGCGAGTCGAGGAGAGCGTCGAAGCCGGGTGCGGCGCCGACGCGGTCGACAGCGGCCCGCAGAGGGTCCCCGATCGCGGAGTCGCGGGAGGTGTGGACGGCCGCGGTCTTGTCGACGACGACGGTACGTCCTGGTGTGAGCCGGAGCAGCAGGCGCTGCACGGCTCGAAGCGGTGCGGAGGCCGTCTCGGTGATCGGCGCGTCGGCCACCAGCCGGGCCGCCATGCCGATACGGATGCGGGAGGTGCTGGTACGGCAGCGCAACCACACCGTGTCCGGGGCGGCCACTCCGCCGTGCACGTGAGTCAGATGACGGCCGTCGAGATCTCGGTAGCGCGCCACCCCGGCGTTGCTGACGCCGCCGTCGAGCGCGGCCTCGACCTCGAGGTCCCCGGCGTAGCCCTCCGCGGTGAACTCGGTGCGCAGGGCGGCCAGATGCGGGTCGGCCATATGGACGACGCGCTGCTGGCGGACGTAGAGCACTCCGCCGTTGCCGAGGGCAAAGCGGGTCCGGCGTTCCAGGAGGCCCGTGGCGAGGCGCAGGACCTGCCGGTGGTCGAGCACCGGGGCGGTGTCCGGGGTGAGCCAGTCGCCGCCCGGCAGCCGGAACCGGAGCGGCAGCCAGTTCGGCAGGTTGACCAGGTCCTCGTTCTCGACCCGGTGTCCCGCCACCTCCGAGGTGAGCCGGTTGTAGCAGCCGGCCGCGTAGGTCCCGGGGTAGTGCACGTCGTCGGCCGGGCACTCCGGCAGGGCGCCGCGGGTGGCGAAGTAGCCGTTGCCCAGCGTGCACAGCGACTCGCGCAGCCGCTCGTCGGCGGGCAGGTAACCGTCGTACTCCCAGGTCCAGCCGCTCACTTCGGTTCCCTCCACGCACGTGGCCGACGCCCCGCCGCACGTGGGCGATCACCTGTTGCGGCCGAACGGCCGTGGCGAGCCCCCTGCGCTGCGGGCGTCGGCCGAGCGGCTCACCCGGGACCACGCCCGCACGGCGAGTGCGACGATCACACCGTCTGCGGCACGATCGCCACCGGGCACTTCGCATGGTGCAGCAGGGTGTGGGCCACCCGGCCGAGCTGAAGACCGGCGTGTCCTTGCCGGCGCCTGGCTCCCACGACGACCAGGTCGGCGGCTGCCGAGCGGTCCACGAGGATCCGGTGGGCCGGTCCCTCCGCCGTGACGCTGCGGACCCTGACCTCCGGACGGGCGGCCGCGGCCTCGCCGAGCAGCGTGTCGAGCAGCGCCGACGCCTTTCCCTCCTGCCGGCGGGCCCGCTCCCCGAGCGACGCGTGGTCGGCGATCTCGTGGGCGGGGCAACGCCAGGCCCGGACGACGTACAGGACGCATGCGCGGGCCGCGGCCTCACGGAAGGCGAACCGTACCGCCTCACCCGCGGTGACGGGCTCCCCGGCGCCCAGCAGGATCCGCTCATGGCCCCCGGCCAGGCCGATCCTGTCGCCCCGGACCACGACGACCGGGCAGCGTGCCTTGGCCGCCACGGCCAGGCCGACCGACCCGAGGAGCAGCCCGGTCAGCTCACCCCGGCCACGCGACCCGGTGACCAGGGCGTGCGCGTCGTCGCCCTCGTGCAGGAGGGCACGCACCGGGTCGTCGGGGAGGATGTCGGCGGTGACCTTCACATCCGGGCCGCGCTGCGCGGCGCGCTCGACCGCGGAGGCGACGATGTGTTCGGCCAGCACGCGCTCCGGAGGGCGTTCCGTCCCGTCCGACGGCACTCCGGCCTCGTAGCGCTCCCAGCGGGAGGCGTACACCAGCCGCAGCGGAAGGTCGTGGCGGGCGGCCTCGTCCGCCGCCCAGTCGACCGCGAGCAGACTTCCGTCCGATCCGTCGACGCCTACGACCAGGGGAAGCGTCATCGTCCCCACCGCCTCTCGTCGGACTGCCACGTCGTGCAGCAGGGGGCTCCGATGTCACCGTGCCACCTTCCGGCGAGGCGTCGGAGGGGCCACTCGGCCCGTCCGGGTACCCGGTCAGCCCCTGTCTGCGCCGGCAGGGCGGAGACGTGTCCCCGGAGCTCCGGGGTGGGACTCGTACCCACTGTCGTCACCGGGGAGGGCGGAACGGCCTTCCCGCCGTGGATCGGCATCCGAGGCCGAACGACCCCCTGCCGGGTCCGGGCGGCCCGTGGCGGCCTGGTCCGGCCGCGCACACCCTGGGATCAGGGCCCCCTCAGCCCCGTGCGTCCTCCAGGGCCCCCTCGGCCCCGCCCGTCCTTCCGAGGAGGAGACCATGCCCGGCAAACCGCACACCGTGAGCGACGTGATGACCCGCACCGTCGCCGCGATCGGCCGCGACGCCCCGTTCAAGGACGTCGTCACCCTGATGGAGGAGTGGAGGGTCAGCGCCCTGCCCGTGCTGGAGGGCGAGGGCCGGGTGATCGGTGTCGTCTCCGAGGCCGATCTGCTCCCGAAGGAGGAGTTCCGGGGCAGCGACCCGGACCGGTTCACCCAGCGGCAGCGCCTCGACGACCTGGCGAAGGCCGGCGCGGTGACCGCCGGGGAGCTGATGAGCACGCCCGCCGTGACCGTGCACCCGAGCGCCACGCTCGGCCAGGCGGCGCGCATCCTGGCCCGGCACAGGGTCAAACGGCTTCCGGTGGTCGACTCGGACGGACTGCTGCAGGGTGTCGTCAGCCGTTCCGACCTGCTGAAGGTCTTCCTCTGCGGCGACGAGGAGCTCGCCGAGGAGGTACGGCACGAGGTCGTCGACCGTCTCTTCCCGCTCTCCGCCGACCACATCCAGGTCGAGGTCGCCGAAGGCGTCGTCACCCTCACCGGGTGGGTCGCCGACAACGGCCTGGCCGCGGTGGCCGAGCGGCTCGCCCGCGCCGTCGAGGGTGTGGTCGACGTCCACTGCTGCCTGGTCCCGGCTTCCGCGCGGAGCGACTCGCGATGACGGGTCCGGGCACACGGCGGTGTGCGCGGCCGGTGGTCACCGGCCGCGCACACCTGATGTGGGATCGACGGCCTCCCCCCGAGGCTCAGCCGGTCCGCACCGGAATGGTCCTGGTTCCCGTCTTCTCCTCCGGGACCGGGACCGGGACTGTGACTGTGCCTGTGAGCACGCCGTCCTTGTACTCCGCGGCCGCCTCGTGGCCCTTCGCTCCGGCGGGCAGCCGGACAGACCGGGCGAAGGTGCCGTAGCGGAATTCGGCACGGTGCTTCTCCTGGGTCTCCTCGGCGCGCTCGGACCGCAGGACATGGCCACCGTCCTTCGGTTCCTCCTCCACACGGATGCCGTGCAGACCCGGGCCCCGGGCAGACCGGGGAGGCCGGACTCGGCCCAGCCGAACAGGTCCTCGGGCAGCACCGGCCGGCCGCGCAGCCGCGCAGCCGCTCGATCATGCCGCTCCTGTGCTTCCCTCCTTTCGGATTCTCATCTCCAGCCTGGCGCCAGGGCGTTGGCACCGCCGTGGGCCGACCGGCCCTGTCCTGGCTCCGGTCGGCCCTCTCCCGAGGTCATCCCTTGCCCCCGCTGAAGTTCCGCCACTGGGGTCCGATCCGCCGCCATTCCGCGTCCCATTCGGCGAGGCGGCGCCGCATCAGCCGGCTGCGGAGGGCCCATCCGGCGCCCCACGCCGCGGTGGCGGCGAGCGGAGCCACGAGGGCGGCGGCCGCGACGGCGTCGAGGGTCGCCTCGCTGCGGCTCGTCGGTGGAGCGGCCACCCGTTCACCACGATCCACCCAGACCTGGAGCCGACTGCCGGCGGTGGCGGTGGGGACGGCCTTGGCCAGGCCGGTGTGCACGGAGCCGTCCGTGGTCGTCCAGCGCACCGTGACCCACACCTTCGCCACGTCGTAACCGGCCGCGACGGGTGCGCCGTTCGCGGCGTTCTCGGTGAGTTCGGCGGACACCACGTGGAGGGCGGCACGCCGCTCGGCGAACATGTGGTCCACAGCCGCGCCGGCCGCCCATCCGGCGAGCAGCCCGCCGACGACGGTCACCGCCCAGACGGCGAGCACGACCCAGGCCTCGACCACGTCGCTGGGGCGCCGCAGTGGATTGCGCCGCCAGCGCCAGAACGGTCCGCCGGTCACACGTCCGGGACTCGTGCCGGTCATGGTCCGCCTCCTTCTTCCGGGGCCGCCCGGGACGTACGGCCCCAGCCGGGCGGGGTGTGCTCGGCGTCGGGAAGATCAGGGTCGAGGTCCGGACGGCGGGGCGGGCCCGCCAGCTCGCAGTCCACGGCGACCACGCCGTCGACACCCCGCACCCACCCGGCGGCCACCGGGACCAGCGCGGTGTCCGGAACG
The DNA here is from genome assembly GCF_042892755.1 of Streptomyces sp. NPDC001714. Classification (NCBI taxonomy): domain Bacteria; kingdom Bacillati; phylum Actinomycetota; class Actinomycetes; order Kitasatosporales; family Streptomycetaceae; genus Streptomyces; species Streptomyces sp. NPDC001714. Next base: position 535,574 of record NZ_JBIAUL010000002.1, on the reverse strand, counting down.
CGGCCGGTGAGGGTGACGACGCCGTCGCGGACCCGCACGCGCACCGGCTCGGCCGAGTCGGGGAAGAGGTGCGGGAGGATCGCGCGCCGGATCTCCTCGGCGATGTCCTCGTCGTCCCGCAGGAAGACCTTCAGCAGGTCGGCCCGGCTGACGACACCCTGCAGCAGTCCGTCCGAGTCGACCACCGGAAGCCGTTTGACGCCGTGCCGGGCCATCGTGCGCGCGGCCTCGGGCAGCGGGGCCTCGGGGCGGACGGTGACGGCCGGAGTGGTCATCAGCGCCGCAGCGGTGACCGATGCGGCCTCGGCGAGATCGGACCCGGACCGGACCTGGCCGTAACCGACCGGGACGCCGGTGCGGGCCTCCTCCCGGCGCAGGAGATCGGCCTCCGAGACGACGCCGACGACACGTCCGTGGTCGTCCAGGACGGGAGCCGCGCTCACCTGCCACTGCTGCAGGGCCTTCACGATGTCCTTGAAGGCCGCGCCGTGGCGCAGGGCGAGCACGGTGTGCGTCATCACGTCGCTCACGACGTGTGGAGTGCCGGTCATGGCGACCTCCAGGGTTCGGCTGCCGTGGTCCGACACCCTCAGAATCGCCCATCCGCTCCCGGAAGGCATGTGCCGAACGGTCCACTTCCCGGTCCTGGACTTCCCGAGCCGGGACGCGAGGACAGGTTCAGCCTGTTGCCGGCTCCCCCACCGGCACCCGCCACACACCGTGGACGACCTGGACGAGCCCTTCAAGATCGTCGTGCGGCAGCGGCGCACCCTGTCCGGCGACCGTGGCCGACCATGGTCGGGCTGCCGGTGCCCGACCGGCCCGGCAGCAGGCGGGGAGGCGCGAGAGGGGCATCGGTCCCCGGGGGTGTCGCCCCGCTCGTCCCACCGGTCAGTCGTGCGGTACGACCGCGATCGGTGCGGCAGCACGGCGCAGCACCGCCCGGGTGGCCGGGCCGAGGTGCGGGCCGAGCGCGGCCCGGCGGATCCGACGGCCGACGACCACCAGGGAGGCCCCGTGCGATACGTCCGCCAGATGGGCGCCGGCGTCACCCACGACCGCCTCCTCGGTCACCTCGACGCCCGGGCGGTTCGCCCGCGAAGAACACGTAGTCGTGCGGCTGTGGGTCGCCGACCTGCACCAGTCGCAGAGGAAGATCGCACATCAGGGACTCACGAGCGGCCCAGTCGGCTGCCGCGAGGCTTTCCGGCGAGCCGTCCAGGCCCACGGCGACGACACGCGTCATGAGGAGACCTCCTGTTGCAGGGGTGTGCTCCACTCTGGTCGAGTGCGGCGCGCGACAGGAGTGCCCACAGGTCCTCCGGGTGGGCCCGTAAGTCCCTGGTGTCGTCGGTGACGATGGTTCAGGAGACGGCATCCGGGCCGTACTCGGGCCGTCCACCGGTCAGCCCACGGCCCGGGTGCGTGGCTATTCCTGCGCGTGGCCCGATCCGGATCCGACCGTGATACGGCGCCCGGTGACGGAGCGGGGCTCGATCCGCACCCACAGGTCGCGGTCGCCGCCCGCCCACGGAGTGCTGTGGGCCGACACGGTGAGCCGGCGCACCTCCTCCGCCTCGGTCACCCGGCTCGCCGGTCCGCGCACCAGCACGCTCCAGCCCTCGCCGAAGGCGTCGTCGATGCGGTCGACCTCGAAGGCCACCTGACGGCCCGGGGCCAAGGACGGTGTCGTCTCGTCCGCGGTCCGGAAGACGATCGCACCGTCGACGACGCTGTAGTTGACCGGCAGGATGACCGGACCCGAGGCGGCGTCGACGCCGAGGCGTCCGACGCCGTGCGAGCCGAGCAAGGCCCTGCATTCGGTCGGGCTCAGCTCGGTGAACTCGGGGCGGTATCCCGCCCGGCCGGGTCCGGGCGGGGCTTCGAGATCACCTCCGGTGAGGTGCGACACGGTGGTGTGCAGGACGTCGGCGAGCCTCAGCAGGGCGCCCGTGCCCGGCGCGGCCTCGGGGTGTTCCTCCAGGTATCGCAGGTAGCCGGCCGCGATGCCGGACCGTTCGGCCGTCTGCTCGCGGGTGAGGCCGAGCTCCTTGCGGCGGGCCGCCACGCGGCGCCCCAGATCTCCCAGCGGCGGTCCCTCTGCCGTGTGCGGCCGTACCTGTTCGGCCATGACCGGTCACGTCCTCTCGTCGATCAGGTCCCGCGGACGGCGACCTCGTGCTGCTCCCCGCCGAGCACGACCTTGAGCGCGCCGGTGTCGGCGGCCCGGCCGAAGACCTCGTACGCCTCGGCCATGTGGTCCAGCGGGAAGGTGTGGGTGACCAGCTGCGCGGTGGGCAGCCGGCCCGCGGCGGCCATCCGCAGCAGGGTGGGCGTGGAGTGGGTGTCCACCAGGCCCGTGGTGATGGTCACGTTCTTGATCCACAGGTCTTCGAGGTGCAGCGTGGCCGGCTTGCCGTGCACGCCGATGTTGGCGACGCGCCCGCCGGGCCGGACCATGCGGGTGCACAGCTCGAAGGTCTCCGGTACGCCGACGGCCTCCATGACGACGTCCGCGCCGAGCCCGTCGGTGAGGTCTGCGATCAGCTGCTCGGGGGCCTCCCGAGCGTCCGCGACGGCGTCCGCGCCCAGGCGCTTGGCCGCTTCCAGCCGGGCGGGGGCCAGGTCCACCGCCACGATCCGCTCGGGAGCGAACAGCCGTGCCGTGGTGATCGCCGCGAGGCCGATCGGTCCCGCGCCGACCACGGCCACGGTGTCGCCGGGGCGCACCCGGCCGTTCAGCACGCCGACCTCGTAGGCGGTCGGGAAGATGTCCGCGAGCAGCACGGCGTCCTTGCTGTCGACCGTGCTGGGCAGGGCGTGGACGGAGAGGTCCGCGAAGGGGACGCGGACGTACTCGGCCTGCGTGCCGTCGATCAGATGGCCGAGGATCCAGCCTCCGCCGCCGCGGCACTGGCCGTACATCCCTTCCCGGCAGTAGGAGCAGCGCCCGCAGGAGCTGATGCAGGAGACCAGCACGCGGTCTCCCGGCCGTACGGTCCGTACATCGCCGCCGACCTCGACGATCTCGCCGACGGCCTCGTGGCCGAGGACCGTGCCCGGCTGCACCTCGGGGACGTCGCCCTTGAGGATGTGCAGGTCCGTCCCGCAGATCGTGACGCCGTCCACGCGCACGACGGCGTCGGTGGGCTCCTTGACGGCGGGATCGGGGACCTCTTCCCAGGCGGACTGCCCGGGGCCGTGGAAGACGAAGGCCTTCATGGGGTGGCTCACCGTCCTTGGTCCGTTGCGGGGCACGGGGTCGGCGGACGCCGGCAGCGGGTGCCGGGCCGGACGTCGGAACATCGCCGGTATCGCCCCACGGATCCAGCCTGTCCTGTCCGGGACGGGTCCGCTTGGGCCGTCCGGCCCTCATGCACGGATCCGGGCGACGCCTTCGGGCTGCTTCGCGGCCTCCCCAGGCTCTCGCCTGCCGGGGCTCCCCTGGACCTGCTCCCGCCGCGGTCGCGTGCACCTCTCCCGGTGAGGGCTGAACGGCCCATGCGCTCGGTCGAGTTGGCCCCCGAGCAGCCCTACGGCGGTCCCTGGTCGGCCCATGCCCCGGCGGTCGGCGGGCTGCCACCGTCGGGAACGTCAGCACGACCAGGAGCCACGACCAGGAGGAGGTGCGGACCGATGCACAGGACGCGGCGCGTGAGGAAGCTGCTGTGGCGGTGGCGGAGCAACCCGCTGCGACGCCGCGACGATGTCGTCGAGGCCTGGGTCGTCCTGGCCGTATGGGCACTCGTCGCGGTGGGCGGAACCGTCGCCGGGCTGCTGGCCGCCCGGGCCGCGGACGACGTGTTCGCTCGGCAGCGGGAGGAACGCGAGCCCGTCCGGGCCGTGCTTCTCGCCGACGTCCCGCAGAGCGCTTCCGGGCTCGGCGCCGAGAGCGAGCGCATGCCGGGCACCGTGACCTGGACCGCACCCGACGGTTCCACGCGGAGCGGCCGGACTCTCGTGGACACGGGCACCAAAGCCGGTTCCCGCGTCGTGGTCTGGCAGGACCGCCAGGGCCGTCCGGCCACCAGGCCGCCGAGCGCCGGCGCGGCCGCCCTCGAGGCCGGTGTCCTGGGGACGGCGGCCGGCTGCGCGCTGGCCGGAGCGGTCATCGGGGCCGGAGCGGTCGCCCGGTGGCGGCTGGAGCAGCGGCGGCTCGACGCATGGGGCCGCGAGTGGACCACCGTCGGACCTCGCTGGGGTCACAAGACCGGCTGACGTCGAGCCCCCCTCGAACCCCGCCTACTCGGAAGGCGAACGGCGATGGAACCCGTGATCCTTGCCCGCAGCGGCACGTCGACGCCCGGCCGGGCCGCGGCCGACTGGGCAGCCCGCGAGGCCGAGATGCGGGGTGTGGTGCTGCGTATGCCGCACGACCCGCTGCGGGAACCCGGCAGGGCTTCGGTGATCGTCTGCGGCGTGAGCGGGGACGACGATGCCCCACCGCTGCGTTCCGGCTCCCTGTCGGCCACGCTCGTCCGCGCCGCCCACGACCCGGTCGTCCTCGTCCCGGACCGGCTCGCGACCTCCCGCCACCGGACCGGAGTCACCCTCGGCGTCGACGCCCGTGAGCCCTCCGACGCAGCCCTCGGCTTCGCCTTCGAGAGCGCCCGGCTCCGAGGCATACGCCTGCACGCCGTGCACGCCTGGGCGCTGCCCGCGGGAGCCGCCTACCGGCCCTTCGGCGTGCCGGAGGGCGATCGCGCCACCTGGGAGGACCACGAGGTCCAGTTGCTGGGCGACGCCCTGTGCCCGTGGCGCGAGAAGTTCCCCGACGTCCCGGTACTACAGGACGTCCGGTTGTTCAGCCCCACCGAGGCACTGCTCCACTGCTCCGAACGCGCCGCACTGGTCGTGGTCCCCCGCGCCCCCGGAGCCACCGCCTGGCAGGAGGCCGCTCGGGCCCTGCTGCGGCGCGCCACGTGCGCCGTGGCGGTCGTACCGTCCTGACCCGGGCGCCCTGCCACCGCCGGCCGACCGGTAGTGCGGGAGCGTGGACACGCTCACGCTGGTAGCAGGCCCGTGAGGTCTCCTTCGAGCCCTGGCTCCCCGCAGCTGTGAGGAGGACGCCATGACCGGCAGCCCGCACCAGGTAGGCGACGTGATGACGCGTGCCGTCATCGCGGTGGGCCGCGAGGCCCTGTTCAAGGACGTCGTGGAGCGCATGGACGAAGGGAGGATCAGCGCCCTGCCCGTGCTGGAGGGTGACGGGCGGGTGGTCGGGGTCGTCTCCGAGGCCGATCTGCTGCCCAAGGAGGAGTTCCGGGACAGCGATCCGGACGGGTTCACCCGGCTGCGCCGGCTGTCCGACCTGGCCAAGGCCGGGGCGGTGCGCGCGGAGGAGCTGATGAGTGCTCCGGCCGTGACCGTCCATGCCGACGCCACGCTTCCGGAAGCCGCCCGGATCATGGCGCTGCGGCACGTGAAACGGCTGCCCGTCGTCGATGCCGAGGGCGTCCTGGAAGGGGTCGTCAGCCGCGGGGATCTGCTCAAGGTGTTTCTCCGCCCCGACAACGACCTCGCCGACGAGATCCGGCGCGAGGTCGTCGACCCCCTGTTCCCGGCTCCGGTCGAGCCGGTGCACATCATGGTCACCGAGGGCGTCGCCACCCTGACCGGGCGGGTCACCGACGGCACCCGGATCCCGCTGGCGGTGCGCCTTGTCCGAGGGGTGGAGGGCGTGGTGGGCGTGGACTGCCGGCTCACGGCGGCGGACACGTGACGGTGACCGCGCCGGGAGGACACCGGGCACCTGCCCCGCACAGCACGCACGGAGCCGTGCGCGGACGCGGGCTGTTCCGCGGCGCCCCCGTTTCAGCCGTGCGCCACTACGGCGACAGGTGCACCGACGTGGTGCAGGACGGCATGGGTGACGTGGCCGATGTGGGTGCCGAGGGAACCGGTGCGGATGCGCCGTCCGACAACGGCGAGGGACGCGTCGCGGGCCCCGTTGACGACGACCTGCGCGGCGCTGCCGCAGCGGCTCGCCTCGATCACGTCGACGCCCGGGAACTTCTGCCGCCAGGGGCGCAGCGCCTCGGCCAGGGCGGTCCGGTGGCTCCGCTCGAGGTCGTCCTGGAGTTCCGCGTCGCCGGGGAAGCGGTAGTGGGACGTGGCCGTCTCCGGCCAGGCGTGCACCACGCGCAGAGGTGATCGACGGCGGGCCGCGGCGTCGAAGGCGAACTCCAGCAGCGTGTGGTCCGGGTGACCGACATCGAGACCGAGCACGACCGGCCGGAACGGTGTGGCGGCGGACGGCACGCCCGCCGGATCCATCCTGTGCTCGTCCGCGGCCTGCTCGCCCCCGCGCACCAGCACCACGGGGCGTTCCACGCGGGCCACGACGGACAGGCTCACCGAGCCGACCACGAAGCCGCCGATGGCGCCGAAACCCCGGGAGCCCAGCACGAGGAGATCGGCGAACTCCGCGGCCTCGCACAGGGCCTCGGCCACGGTCCCGGTCAGTTGCTCGGTGTGCACCTCGAGGCCTGGATGCCGCAGACGAAGGCCTTCCGCGGACTCGCGCGGCATCTGCCGGGTCCAGTGCTGATGCGTCTCGGGACCCACCAGCGGAGCCTGTGCCACGGGTACGGGGGCAGGCTCCGCGACGTGCACGATCTTCAGCGGCAGGGCTCGCAGCTGGGCTTCGCGCGCCGCCCACTCGGCGGCGGCCCGGCTCTCGGGCGACCCGTCGAGGCCTACGGTGACGGTTCGGAACATGGTCTCCACCTCCGGGGAGTGTTCCCTTCCAGCGTGGCGGCACGCTCCTGGCCCGGTAGGGGCCGCACGTCCCTCTGGGGGACCGACCGGCCCCCGCATGCGTCGGCAGGGCCCAAGGCTGCCGCGCCTGCCGCCGACGACGACCCGGACCATGTGCTCGCCGTCGGGCACGCGAGCATCGTGACCCGGCCCGAGGTGGTCCGCGGACTCGTGGAACGCGCTCACACCACACCGTGGGCGGGCGACGAGCGCGCGATGTGGGTGTCGATCCGGCCCCGCAGCCTCACCGGCCGTCGCATCACAGCGGCGGACCAGTAGCCGACCGCCGCGCGGGTCCCGCCAGGACAACCCGGTGAGACCCGCTTCCGAGGAGTGCGCGGTCCCCGGCTACGGCCGGGCCCGGGCGCGGCGAACACGGTCAGGTCTTCAGCTCCGCGGCGATCCCGGCAGCCCACACCTGCACGGCATCGAAGTCCCGGAAGTCCCCGCCCTTCCCTGAGCGCACGATCCTCCGGGCCGGCCACCCGTCGGCGTCCTCTTCGAGGCAGCCCCCGAAGGTGGCGTGGCCCCGGGCGTGCAGGTCCCGCATCGCACGGCGCACCCCGTGCACGGGCGGGAGCTCCCGCTCGGAGGCCGAGGTGTCGAGCGGGCCGCTGCTGAAGAACCACACGGGCCGCTCGGCGAGATCCCTGCGGTGCCGGCGGACGAACGTCCGGGCGTCCTTGTGCCAGCGGCCGGCGTACAGGCCGCCGCCGACCACGACCGCGTCGTACCGGCTCACGAAGGGCACGGACGCGGCTCGCATCGTCTCGACGGTCAGTCCCTTCTCGCGCAGGGCGTCGGCGATCGATTCGGCGATGTGCGCCGTCGATCCGTTCTTGGTGCCGTAGGTGACCAACACAGTGCCGGTCATGGGGACGGCCCTCCTCTCACAGTCCGCGCAGCCGGTCGTCGGCTGCGCCGTGCAGCGCCTGCTCCTCGCGGATGCGGGCGTCGTCCAGGCGGTAGGTCAGGTGGTCGACCACGTCGACCACCCCGTCGATCTGGCGGGTCATGGAGACGGCGATCTCGGTCTCGGCCTTGCGCTCCATGTGGCCGGTGAGCGTGACGACGCCCTCCGTCACGGCCACCTCGACGTTGTGCGGCGGCAGCCACAGGGCGTGGACGAGGACCTCGTCGATGACCTCGGCGCGGATCTCGTCGTCGGGGCGCAGGAACACCTGGAGCAGGTCGCGCCGGGTGACGATGCCGACCAGCCGGTCCTCCTCGTCCAGGACGGGGAGTCGCTCCACCCGGCGTTCGGCCATGGTGCGGGCCGCCTCGACGATGGTGTTCTCGGCGTGCACGGTGACCGGCGGGTCCGACATCAGGTCTCCGGCGGTGCGCGCCTGCGCCTTGGCCGCCTGCTTCCTGGCGCCGCGTGTCAGCTGGTCGAGCGGTGCGCGGTGCTTCCCGTAGGGGCCCGGGGCGGTGGCCTGGCGGGCCATCAGGTCCGTCTCGGAGATGACCCCGATGACCTTGTCGTCGTCGTCGATCACCGGCAGCCCGCTGATCCGGTGGTCGGCCAGGAGCCGCGCGACCTCCTTGAACGGCGTGCTGTAGGCGGCGTGGACGACGTCGGTGGTCATCACGGAGCCCACCTTGTTGTGCCTCATCTCGGTTCCCTCCCCGGCCCTCAGCGGAGCCGGCGCAGATAGGGGTCCTGAGGCCGGCGCGGCAGCAGTCGTACCCGTGCGTCGAGCACGGTGACGCCGCCCGGTGTGGCCAGGACGGGGTTGAAGTCGGCCTCGGCGAGCTGCGGCAGGTCCGCCGCCATCCGGGACAGCCGCTGGAGCAGTTGCTCCAGGGCTTCCAGGTCGACGGGTCCGTTGCCGCGGGTGCCGAACAGCAGGGGTGCGCAGCGCGGGGACGTGATCAGGTCGTGCACGTCGTGGTCGGTGAGCGGTGCGAGCCGGGCGGCGTGGTCGGCGAGTACCTCGGTGGCCGTGCCGCCGAGCCCGAACAGCACCAGCGGGCCGAACACCTCGTCCTGGACCACCCCGGCGAACAGCTCGGTGCCGCGCCGGGCGAGCGACTGGACGACCACGCCGGTCATCAGGTCGCCGAATCGGGTCTCCAGGTCCCGGAAGGCGGCCCGGACCTGTGGCTCGCCGCGCAGGTCGAGGTGGACCGCCCGTTCCTCGCTCTTGTGCACGAGACCCGGCCAGTGGGCCTTCATGACCACCCGGCCGTCGGCACCCCGCAGCCGGTCGGCGGCGCGGACGGCGTCGTCCTCGGTCTCGGCCCAGGCCCACGGGATCTGCGGGATGCCGTAGCAGGCGAGGAGGTCGGCGCAGGTGCGCGGGTCGAGCCAGCCGCCGTCCGGGTGCGCGGCCAGGTAGGCGTCCGCGATGGTGTGTGCGCGCCCGGTGTCGACGTCGTCGAGGGCCGGTACGGTGCCGGCCGGGCGGGCCAGCCAGGCCGCGCGGTCGGCCGCGTGGGTCAACGCGCGTGCCGCCGCCTGCGGTTCGGCGTAGGACGGAATGGTGCCGCCCTCGTCGGCGGCGGGGAGCAGCTTCACCGGCAGGTCCTGCTCCAGACATACGGCGAGGACCGGCTTGGGCCTGCGGCCGGGCGCCCCGGTCAGGGCGTGTATCAGGTGGTCGCCGGTCGCGGTGGCGAGGGCGGTCGGGACCAGGGCCACCAGGACGGCGTCGACGCCCGGGTACTCCAGGAGCGCGTCGACGCAGTCCGTGAGCTGTTCCTCGGTCACGGCGGCGGTGGCGTCGACCGGGTTGCCGACGGCCGCGCCGTCGGGCAGCACGGCGAGCAGTGCGCCGGTGATCGCCGGGGTGAACGTCGGCAGGTCCAATCCCGCCTCGGCGCAGGCGTCGGCGGCCAGGACCCCGGCGCCGCCCGCGTTGGTGACGACGGCGACGCGGTTGCCCTCCGGCAGTGTCTGGGAGTAGAGCAGCGCTGCCGTTTCGAGGAGTTCGCCGACCGAGCTGGTGGCGGTGATGCCGGCCTGGGTGAACAGGGCCCTGCGGGTCATGGTGGGGGTGGCGGCGGCCGCGGTGTGCGAGGCGGCGGCCCGGCGGCCGGCCGTGGACCGGCCGGCGTCGACGGTCAGCACCGGCATCCGGCGGGCCACCCGGCGCGCGGTACGGGAGAACGCACGGGGGTTGCCGAACGACTCCAGGTGGAGCAGGGCGAGGTCGGTGCGGCCGTCGGTCTCCCACCACTGGAGCATGTCGTTGCCGCTGACGTCGTACTTGTCGCCGAGCGAGACGAAGGAGGACACGCCGATGCCGAGCCGGGACAGGCCGTCCAGCAGGGCGATGCCGATGCCTCCGGACTGGACGGCGACGCCCGCGCTGCCGGGGCGGGGGTGGCCGTCGGCGAAGGTGGCGTCGAGGCGCAGGCGGGGGTCCGTGTGGGAGATGCCCAGGCAGTTGGGGCCGACGAGTCGCATGCCGTAGGTGCGGCATGCGGTGCGAAGTGCCTGTGCCTGCTCGGGGTCGAGGCCCGAGGTGACGACGAGGAGGGCGCTGACGCCGGCCTTGCCGCACTCCTCCGCGGTCACCGGGACCGCCGCCGCGGGCACCGCCACGACCACCAGGTCCGGGGTCCTGGGCAGGGCGCCGACGGACGGGTAGCAGGGCACCCCGAGGACCGAGGTCACGCTGGGGTTCACGGCGAAGAGGCGGCGGGTGTAGCCGCCGGTGTGGATGTGGTGGAGGATCGCCCGGCCGACCGAGCCCGGTTTGCGTCCGGCCCCGACGACGGCGACCGCCTCCGGGCACAGCAGCGGCGTCAGGCTCGCCACGTCGGCGGAGCGGCCCCGGGACTCGACGGCCGAGAGGTACGCGTCGTCCTCGTCGAGGTGGATGGTGCAGCGCGTCTCGGTGCCCTCGAAGCGGCGGGTCGTGCGCAGGCCGAGGTCGGCGAAGAGCCGGAGCACCTCGCGGTTCTCGCTGAGCGCGTCGGCCGTGAAGGTGGTGACGCCGTCGCCGCGGGCCGCCGAGACCAGGTGCTCGACGAGGAGGGTGCCGACCCCGCGGTGATGCAGTCCGTCGGCCACGGCGATGGAGATCTCAGCCGATTCCCTGCCGTCCTCCCCGGTGTCGTACTCGGCGAGGCCGAGCACCCGGCCTCGCGTCTCGGCCAGCAGCGCCCGGTAACCGGGGCGGGCCGGGGCACACGCCCGGTCGGCGGCCATCGCGGCCGAGCGCCGGCTCACCGAGAAGAACCTCAGGCGGAGGTTCTCCGCGGACATCTCGTCGTAGAACCCCTTCAGCCGGTCGCGGTCGCCGGGGGTCACGGACCGGATGCACACGGTGGTCCCGTCCGCGAGCAACGCGTGGGCGGGGGATCGTTCGAGCAGGAAGTCGGTCATCGCGGTTCTCCTCCAAACCGGTTGGCACTACGAGCATCTGGCGCGGTGGGCTCGGGCCCCATGGGCTGTCCGGGGCGAGGTGGGGGCCGATCGGCCCTGATCAGCCCGACCGGTCGGGACCGTGGCCGACGAACGCCGCTGCCCTCGCCGGTGACCGGAGTCCGGTCGGCCGACGAGGGCAGGGCGAGGCGGTTGCGAGCGCTCGGGTCAGTCCTCGGCGACCAGGGCGGTGAGGTCGAGGAGCCGGTTGGTGTAGCCCCACTCGTTGTCGTACCAGCCGAAGACCTTGGCCAGGGTGCCGTTGGCCTGGGTCAGGGCGGGGTCGAAGACGCACGAGGAGGGGTCGCCGATGACGTCCCGGGAGACGATCGGGGCCTTCGACACCCGCAGGATGCCGTGGAGCACGCCCTCGGCCGCCGCCTCGAACGCGGCGTTGATGTCGTCCGGGCTCGCCTCGCGGCCGAGCACCACGGCGAGGTCGGTGAGCGACCCGTCCTCCACCGGCACGCGGACCGCGATCCCGTCCAGCGCCCCGGCCAGCTCCGGCACCACCAGGCCCACCGCGCGGGCGGCACCGGTACTGGTCGGGATGATGCTCAGGGCGGCCGAGCGGGCCCGGCGCAGGTCCTTGTGCGGGCCGTCCAGAAGGGACTGGTCGTTGGTGTAGCCGTGGATGGTGGTCATCACCCCGCGTTCGATGCCGAAGGCCTCGTCGAGGACCTTCACCATCGGGGCGACGCAGTTGGTGGTGCAGGAGGCGGCCGAGACGATCCGGTGCCGGTGCCGGTCGTAGGTCTGGTCGTTGACGCCCATGACGATGGTGGCGTCCGCGTTCTTGCCCGGTGCCGACAGCAGCACCGTGTGCGCGCCCGCCTTCAGGTGCAGGGCGGCCGCGTCGCGGTCCCGGAAGCGGCCGGTGGACTCGATGACGATGTCGGCGCCGTAGTCCGACCAGTGCAGGACCGCCGGATCGCGTTCCGCCGAGACGGCGATACGGCGGCCGTCGACGGTGATCGAGCTGTCGTCATGGATGACCTCGCGTCCGATGTGCCCGAACGTCGAGTCGTACTCCAGCAGATGAGCGAGCGTGGCGGGCGAGGTGATGTCGTTGATCGCGACGACCTCGACGTCCTGCGTGCCCGCCTCTGCGCGGTCGAGGGCCGCCCGCAGGTAGGTTCGGCCGATCCGGCCGAATCCGTTGATGCCCACGCGTACGGTCATGGTGACGAACTCCTTTCGGGAGCAGGTGGGTTCGGGCCGGTCTCCGCGCTCACGTCCGCTCGGGTACGACGGCGACCGGGCACGCCGCGTGGTGCAGGACTCCGTGGGCCACGCGGCCGAGTTGGAGCCCGAGGTGCCCGGTGTTGCGCCGGGCACCGACCACCAGCAGGTCGGCGGTGCGGGAGGCGGCCAGCAGCACCTGGCGGGCGGGGCCCTCGACGGTCTGCCGGTGCACGCGCACCTTCTCGGGTACGTCGCACAGCGCCTCCTCCAAGGTGTCCGAGGCCTGCTGCTCGTGCAGCCGGGCAGGTTCCCCGGAGAGCAACGGGTGGTCGGTGGTCTCGTGCGCCGGGGCCCGCCAGGCCCGTACGGCGTCGATCACGGCGCCCCGCAACTCGGCCTCCCGGACGGCGAAGTCCACGGCCTCCCTCCCTCCGACGCCGAGCACGATCCGGGCGCCGGCCCCGGTGCGGACCTGGTTGTCGTGGCTGCCACGGAGCACGATCACCGGGCAGTGGGCGTGCGCGGCGGCGGTCAGGCCGACCGAGCCGAGCAGCGTCTCGACGAAGCCGCTGCGTCCCCGGGAGCCCAGCACCAGTGCGGCGGCCTCGCGGCTCTCGTGCACCAGCGCGTACTCGGGTTCCTCGGGCAGGACGTCGGTGGTGACTTTCAGGCCGGGCTGCCGACGGTGCGCCCGCTGGGCGGCCATGTCGACGACGTCCTCGGCCATCAGCTGTTCGGACGGCCGGGTGACGAGGTCCTCGGCGAGCGACTCGCCCTCGTACCGCTCCCACAGCGAGGCGTACACCAGGCGGAGCGGCGCCCCGCGCAGGACGGCCTCGTCGGCCGCCCAGTCGACGGCCCGCAGGCTGGACTCGGAGCCGTCGACCCCGACCACGACCGGCAGGTCCACGGTGTTCACCGCCCCGCACCCATGTCGAACACGATCCGGGCCTTGACCTGGCCGCGCAGCACGTCCTCGATCGACTCGTTGACGGTGGCCAGCGGACGGGTCTCGTGGACCACCCTGGTCCGGCCTGCCGCGTGCAGCCGGAACACCTCGGCGAGGTCCTGCCGGGTGCCGACGATCGAGCCGATCACGCTCGTGCCGTTCAGCACGGTGTCGAAGATCGGGACCCGGACCGTGCCGTGCGCGGGCAGCGCCACCATCACCAGCTTGCCGCCGCGCCTCAGACCGGAGTTGACGGCCTCGAAGGCGGCGTCGTTCACGGCGAGCGCGATCGCCGCGTGCGCTCCGCCGTGCCGCTTGAGCACCTCGCCGACGTCGTCCTTGCGGGCGTCGATGACGAGGTCGGCGCCGAGTTCGGCGGCGAGTTCGAGCTTGTCGTCGGTGACGTCGATGGCGGCCACCTGGGCGCCGGCGATCTTCGCGTACTGCAGGGCGAGGTGCCCGAGTCCGCCGACTCCGGAGACCGCGACGAGCTGGGTGGGCCGTACGCCCGCGACCTTGAGCGCCTTGTACGTGGTGACGCCGGCACAGGTCAGCGGGGCGGCGTCGAAGGGGGTGACCCCCTCGGGCACGGGCTGGGCGAAGTCGGCCCAGGCCAGCATCTTCTCGGCGTACCCGCCGTCGCAGCCGTAGCCGGTGTTGACCTGCTGCTCGCACAGGGTCTCCCAGCCGGACAGGCAGTGCTCGCACCGCCCGCACGCCTTGCCCAGCCAGGGCACGGCGACCCGCTGGCCGAGGCTCAGGTGGGTGACGCCCGCGCCGAGTTCCTCGACGACGCCGACGCCCTCGTGTCCGGGCACGAACGGCGGGTTCGGCTTGACAGGCCAGTCGCCGTGCGCGGCGTGGATGTCGGTGTGGCACAGCCCGGAGGCCTCGACCCGGATCCGGACCTGGCCGGGGCCGGGCTCGGGGTCGGGGCGCTCCTCGATGACCAGGGGCTCGCCGAAGGCTCGTACGACCGCTGCCTTCATGGTGCTTCTCCTCTTGAGTGGGTCAGCCGTGGGCTACGACGGCGACGGGGGCGGTGGAGTGGTGCAGGACGGCGTGGGTGACATGGCCGATGTGGGCGCCGAGGGCGCCGCGGCGGATCCGCCGCCCGACGACGACCAGTGAGGCCTCCCGGGATGCCTCGACGAGGAGCTCGGCGGCGCTGCCGTAGCGGGACTCCTCGGCGGTCTCCACATCCGGGTACTTCTGCCGCCAGGGACTCAGCACCTCGGCGAGCCCCCGGGACTGTTCCAGGGCCAGGGCCTCGTGCAGGGGCGGGTTCACGGGCATCCCGTACGCGTAGTACGGGGGCGGGAACCAGGCGTGCACGACCCGCAGCGAGGTGGCGCGGCGCAGGGCGGCGTCGAAGGCGAACTCGATCAGCGTCGCGTCCGGGTGGTCGGTGTCGAGGCCGAGGACGACGGGCCGGAAGGGTGTGGCGGCGGACGGAATGCCCGCCGGGTCGGCCTCGTGCTCGTCGGCGGCCTGCTCCCCCGCCCGTACCAGCACCACCGGGTTCTCGGCGTGCGCCACGACGCTCAGGCCGACGGAGCCCACGAGGAAGCCGCCGACACCGCCGAGGGCCCGGGAGCCGAGGGCGAGCAGAGCGGCACTCTTCGACGCCTCGGCAAGGACCTCGCCGGGGCTGCCGGACACCTGCTCGCCGAGCACCTCGACACCCGGGTGCCGCAGCCGCAGTCCCTCCGCGACCTCCCGCGGAATTCTCTCGGTCCAGTGCTGGTGGGTCTCGGGGCCGAGCAGCGGGGCCTGTGCCATGGGGTCGGGGACCGGCTCCCAGACGTGGACGATCCTCAACGGCAGACCGCGCAGCTTAGCCTCGCGGGCCGCCCATTCTGCTGCCGCCCGGCTCTCGGCCGAGCCGTCGAGACCTGCGGTGACAGTGCGGGTCATGATGTGCACCTCCTGGCGCGAAGGATCCGGCCGTGTTCCGTCGGCGGATCCGGTTCCAGCGTCGTGTCGGGGGACTTCCGGGGGCAGGGGCCACAGGTCCCGGACCGGGGACGTTCGACCCCCTGCCCGGCTCCGGGCGGCGGGCCCGATGTCGGTCCCGCGACCCGGCGGACGTTCAGCGCAGCCATCCGTTCGTGCGGACGAAGGGCAGCCGGGCCCACAGCCGCCCCAGACCGAGGGCGTCACCGGCGGCCGTGGCGGCGAGGGCGATCAGAACCACGGCGTAGACGAGGTGGTAGTCGGCGAACGGGTTGCTGGACATGCTCGGCGATCCGTCCGAGAGGTGCCGGGCGGGCGGCCACTCGGCCATCCACATCAGCGCCATCATCGCGGTGCCGGCGACGGCGGCGAGGCGCAGCGCGACGCCCGCGGTCAGGGCCAGGCCGACGCCGAGGAGGCCGAGCATGAACAGCCAGTCGGCCCAGGCGTCCCCGGCCCAGGAGTGGAAGGTGGACTCCAGCGGGCCGGCCGCCACGGAGCTGAGGAAACCCTTGGTCGGTGAACCGCCGTCGATCCAGCCCTTGCCGGAGAGGGTGGCGTAGCCGAAGCCGAAGGTCTTGTCGAGGAACGCCCACAGGAAGACGAAGCCGGTGAGCAGACGCAGGGAGGCGAGGACGTAAGCCCCCACGGTGGTCGTGTCGCTGACCGCCGACACGGCGAGCTCCGACGTGGAGCCGGTCCGGTTCCTGCGGTACGAAACACGGAATCCGGAAGTCCGGTGAGGGTGCTCGTGCACAGCCATGGTGATGGTCCCTTCGGGGAGGGCGGGAAGACGGTTCGCTCGTTGTCCGACACCCCTCACTCTCGTCTCGTGAGACCACACCCGCCTGATGCCGAAGGTCTGTCCCGGCAGGGCTGAACGGCCCTGTCTCCGGGGGCCGTTGGGGTGCGGGCCCCGCCGGATTGATCGGACCGGACGGAAGGGAACCCGCCATGCTTTCGTCGCCCGCGATCGGACCCGCACGGATCTGGACACCCATCGCCGGGCGGCCGGCGCCGACCTGACGGCCTGTTAGACGCTGCGCGAGTGTGTGCGCCTGATCGATCGCTTCACTCCTGTTCAGTAGGCCATCAGGCCGTACGCGCGGAACTGCTTCCGTACCCGGTCGACCGCATCCTGCGTCGGAGTCGGGGTGTCCCGCAGGGGGAAGGGAATCCCCAGGTCCGCGTACTTCGTGGCGCCGAGCCTGTGGAACGGCAGGACGTCCACCCGGTCGACCGAGTCGAGTCCCGCGACGAACCGGGCCAGGCCGTCGACGGGCTCCGGGGCGTCGGTCCAGCCGGGGACCAGGACGTAGCGGATCCACATCGGGACGCCGAGGCGGTCGAGGCGGGTGGCGAAGTTCAGGGTGGGGGTGAGTTCGCCGCCGGTGAGGGCGCGGTAGGCGGGGACGTCGAAGGACTTGATGTCCAGCAGG
Source organism: Streptomyces sp. NPDC001714 (assembly GCF_042892755.1). Classification (NCBI taxonomy): domain Bacteria; kingdom Bacillati; phylum Actinomycetota; class Actinomycetes; order Kitasatosporales; family Streptomycetaceae; genus Streptomyces; species Streptomyces sp. NPDC001714. Next base: position 518,911 of record NZ_JBIAUL010000002.1, on the reverse strand, counting down.
ACCAGGTCGGTGTCGGCGAGGAGCTCGCCGGTGGCGCGGGCGCCGAGGAAGCCGGAGGTGTCGAGGGCGGTGTGCAGGCCGGCCTCCTTGCAGCGGCGCAGCACCGCGCCCGCGAAGGCCGGCTGGAGGAGTGGTTCGCCGCCGGTGAGGGTGACGCCGCCCCCGGCCGTGGTCACGAAGGCGCGGTACTTCTCGATCTGCGCCATCACCTCGTCGACGGTCGTCTCCTTGCCGTCGCGCATGTGCCAGGTGTCCGGGTTGGCGCAGTACAGGCAGCGCAGCGGGCAGCCGCTGAAGAAGAGGACGAACCGGGTCCCGGGACCGTCCACGCCGGTGGACAGGTCCCAGGAGTGGATCCGGCCGTGCCGCACGGGGCTCACAGCGATCCGTGGAAGGTACGGCTGATCACGTCGAGTTGCTGCTCGCGGGTCAGGCGGACGAAGTTGACGGCGTATCCGGAGACCCGGATGGTCAGGTCCGGGTGGTTCTCCGGGTGCTCCATGGCGTCCTCGAGGGTGGCGCGGTCCAGGACGTTGACGTTCATGTGGAAGCCGCCGGCCGCCGTGTACGCGTCGAGGATGCCGACCAGGTGGCCCGCGCGCTCGGCCGGGTTGTGCCCCAGGCCCTCGGGCGTGATCGTCGTGGTCAGGGAGATGCCGTCCCGGGCCTGCTCGTAGGGCAGTTTGGCCACCGAGAGCGCGGAGGCGGCGACGCCGTGGCGGTCCCGCCCGTTCATCGGGTTGGCGCCGGGGGCGAAGGGCTGTCCCGCGTGGCGGCCGTCGGGGGTGTTGCCGGTGTGCTTGCCGTAGACGACGTTCGAGGTGATGGTGAGGACCGACTGGGTGTGCTCGGCGTTCCGGTAGGTGGGGTACTGGCGCACCTTCGCCATGAAGGACTCCACCAGGCCGACGGCGATGTCGTCGGCGCGGTCGTCGTTGTTGCCGTACGCGGGGAAGTCACCCTCGGTACGGAAGTCGACGGCCAGGCCGGTGGCGTCCCGGAACACCTTCACCCGGGCGTACCTGACGGCGGACAGGCTGTCGGCGGCGACCGAGAGGCCGGCGATGCCGCACGCCATGAAGCGGTGCACAGGGTAGTCGTGCAGGGCCATCTCGACGCGTTCGTAGGCGTACTTGTCGTGCATGTAGTGGATGACGTTGAGCGCGTTGACGTACGTCCGGGCCAGCCAGTCCAGGACGTGGTCGTAGGCCGCCGACAGTTCCTCGTAGCCGAGGTACTCCCCGGTCAGCGGAGGCGCGGCGGGAGCGACCTGTTCGCCGGTCATCTCGTCGCGGCCGCCGTTGATCGCGTACAGCAGGGCCTTGGCGAGGTTGACCCGGGCGCCGAAGAACTGCATCTGCCGGCCGACCTGCATCGCCGACACGCAGCAGGCGATCGCGGTGTCGTCGCCGGTGCGCGGGCGGATCAGCTCGTCGGACTCGTACTGGACGGCGCTGGTGTCGATGGAGACCCGGGCGCAGAACTCCTTGAACCCGGCGGGCAGTCGGGGCGACCACAGCACGGTCAGGTTGGGTTCGGGGGCGGGGCCGAGGTTGTACAGGGTCTGCAGGAACCGGAAGGAGGTGCGGGTGACCAGGGTGCGGCCGTCGGCGCCCATGCCGCCGATCGACTCCGTGACCCAGGTCGGGTCGCCGGAGAACAGCGCGTCGTACTCGGGGGTGCGCAGGAACCGAACGATCCGCAGCTTGATCACGAAGTCGTCGATCAGTTCCTGGGCGCGGGTCTCGTCGAGGACGCCGTCCGCCAGGTCCCGCTGGAGGTAGACGTCGAGGAAGGTGGAGGTGCGGCCGAGTGACATCGCGGCGCCGTTCTGCTCCTTCACGGCGGCCAGATAGCCGAGGTAGAGCCACTGGACGGCCTCGTGGGCGGTGGCGGCGGGCCGGGACACGTCACAGCCGTAGGTCGCCGCCATCTGCGTCAGTTCACCCAGCGCACGGATCTGCTCGGCGAGTTCCTCCCGGTCACGGATCACCTCGGTGCCGGACCCGCAGGCGTCGAGCTTGGCCCGCTCGGCCTTCTTGGCCTCGATCAGCCGGTCCGTGCCGTAGAGCGCCACGCGCCGGTAGTCGCCGATGATCCGGCCGCGCCCGTAGGCGTCGGGCAGCCCGGTGATGACGCCTGCCTTGCGGGCGGCACGCATCTCCGGGGTGTAGGCGTCGAAGACCCCGTCGTTGTGTGTCTTGCGGTAGGTCCCGAAGACCCGGGTCACGAACGGGTCGGGCTCGTAGCCGTACGCGCGCAGCCCGTTCTCCACCATCCGCAAGCCGCCGTTGGGCATGATCGCGCGCTTGAGCGGGGTCTCCGTCTGGAGGCCGACGATCAGTTCGCGGTCGCGGTCGATGTAGCCGGGCGCGTGCGAGGTGATCGTGGACGGGGTGGCGGTGTCGACGTCGAGGATGCCCCGGCGGCGCTCCTCCGGGAACAGCGAGCTGACCTTCGCCCAGACCGCGCGGGTGCGGTCGGTGGGACCGCTCAGGAACTCCGGGCCGCCCTCGTACGGTGTGTAGTTGGCCTGGATGAAGTCCCGTACGTCGATCTGCCCGCGCCAGCGGGTGCCTGCGAAGCCCCGCCAGGCGTCTGTCGTGTGACGGTCGGCGGCTGTGATGGTCACGGTCATCGTCGGTCCTCTCCGGTTCTGTCACTTGGGATGCTCGCCGCTCGCCGGGCCGGCAGGGAGTGCCGTCCGGTCCCCGGCGGCGGGGCCGGACGGCCCTGCACGGCCCGTCAACTGCCGTCGAGGTCAGGGCGGACCAACGTGCCCGAGCGGGCGTGGACGATCTCGTACGCCGCGTCCAGGGCGCCGATGGCGGCCAGTCCCCCGGTCCGTTCCACGAAGCGGGCCGCCGCCTCCGCCTTGGGTCCCATGGACCCCTCGGGGAAGCCCGCGTCGCGCAGCTGGGCCGGGGTGGCGTCGAGCACGGGGCGCTGGTCCGGGGTGCCGTAACCCGCGTACACGCACGGCACGTCGGTGAGGATGAGCAGGAAGTCGGCCTTCAGCTCCTCGGCCAGCAGGGCGGCCGTGAGGTCCTTGTCGACGACCGCCTCGACGCCGGTGAGGGCCCCGGAGTCCCGGTCGGCGGTGACGGGGATGCCTCCGCCGCCCGCGCAGATCACCAGCGTGCCGCCGTTGAGGAGTTCGTGGACGGTCTCGGTCTCGACGATGCCCTGCGGGGACGGGGAGGGCACGACGCGGCGCCAGCCCTTGCCGTCCAGCCCCATGCGCCAGCCGCGGTGCCGCGCGAGGGCCTTGGCGACGTCCTGGCCGTAGACCTGGCCGACGAACTTGGTGGGCCGCGCGAAGGCCGGGTCGTCGGCCCGGACCAGGGTGTGGGTGACCAGGGTGGCGATGCGGCGCCCGGGCAGGGCGTTGTGCAGGGCGCGGGCCAACAGGGCGCCGATCATGCCCTGGGTCTCGGCGCCCAGCATGTGGAGCGGGTAGGGGACGGTCAGCGCCGGGTCGGCGGCGCTCTCCATGGCGAGCAGGCCGATCTGCGGGCCGTTGCCGTGGGTGATGACCAGTTCGTGGTCGTGGGCGAGCGCGGCCAGGGCGGTGACGACCCGGTCGACGTTCTCCTGCTGGACGGCCGCTTCGGGGCGGTCGCCCCGGCGCAGCAGGGCGTTGCCGCCGAGGGCGACGACGATACGCATGGCTCAGTCCTCCAGAGTGGCGACGAGCACGGCCTTGATGGTGTGCAGCCGGTTCTCCGCCTGGTCGAAGACGATCGACGCCGGGGAGGAGAAGACCTCGTCGGTGACCTCCAGGCCGTCCAGGCCGTGGGTGTCGTAGAGGTCCCGGCCCAGGTGGGTGCTGCGGTCGTGCAGGGCCGGCAGGCAGTGCATGAACTTGACGTCCGGGTTTCCGGTGGCGGCCAGCGTCTTGTCGTTGACCTGGTAGGGCAGGAGCAGCTCGATGCGCTCCCGCCAGGTGGCCGCGGGCTCGCCCATCGACACCCAGACGTCGGTGTGCAGGAAGTCGGCGCCGCGCACGGCGGTCTCGACGTCCTCGGTGAGGGTGATGCGGGCTCCGCTGCGCTCGGCGAGCTTCCGGCACCGGGCGACCAGTCCGCCGTCCGGCCACAGCGCGCGGGGGGCGGCGACGCGGACGTCCATGCCGAGCAGGGCGCCCATGGACAGCAGCGAGTTGCCCATGTTGTTGCGGGCGTCGCCGAGGTAGCAGTAGGCGATGTCCTGCAGCGGCTTGGCGCTGTGCTCGTGCATGGTCAGGACGTCGCACAGGCTCTGGGTCGGGTGGGCGGTGTCGGTGAGGCCGTTGTAGACGGGGACTCCGGACCGGTCGGCGAGTTCGGTGACGATCGACTGGGCGCTGCCCCGGTACTCGATGGCGTCGAACATGCGGCCGAGCACGTGGGCGGTGTCTGCGATGGACTCCTTGCCGCCGATGTGGGTGTCGCCGGGACCGAGGTAGGTGGTGCGGGCGCCCTGGTCGGCGGCCGCGACCTCGAAGGCGCAGCGGGTGCGGGTGGAGGTCTTCTCGAAGATCAGCGCGAGGTGCCGGCCGGACAGCCGGGGCCGCTCGGTGCGGGTGCGCTTCTCGGCCTTGAGGTGGGCGGCGAGGGTGAGGAGGTGGTGGATCTCGGCGGCGGTGAAGTCGAGTTCGCTCAGATAGGAGCGGCCTCGCAGGTCGACGGTCATGGTGGGCGTCCTGTCAGTTGGCCGGGTCGCGTTGGATCGGGCAGCTCATGCAGCGCGGTCCGCCCCGCCCGCGGCCGAGTTCGGCACCGGCGATGGTGACGATCTCGATGCCCTGCTTGCGCAGATAGGTGTTGGTGGTGACGTTCCGCTCGTAGCCGACGATCACGCCTGGCGCGACGGCGAGGAAGTTGCTGCCGTCGTCCCACTGTTCGCGCTCGGCGCCCCGGACGTCCTGCGGGGCGGAGAGCATGCGGACCTTGTCGAGGTCGAGGGCCTCGGCGAGCGCCGTCGCCAGGTCGGAGTCGGGTGTCACCTCGAAGCCGGTGTCGCGTTCGGCGCTGGGGGTGAGCGTCCAGGAGCGCAGGGTGTCGGCGAGTCCGGGGTAGATGGCGAAGGCGTCGCGGTCGACCATGGTCAGGACGGTGTCCAGGTGCATGTAGGCGCGGGCGGACGGCAGTTGGACGGCGATCAGCCGGGTGGCCGTGCCGTCGGCGAACAGCCGGGCCGCCAGGTTCTCCACCGCCTGGGCGGTGGTGCGCTCCCCCATGCCGACCATCACGGCCCCGTTGCCGAGGACGTGCACGTCACCGCCCTCCAGGGTGCCTCCCACACTGTCCAGCAGCGGGGTGCCGGCGAACAGCGGGTGGAAGCGGTAGATGGCCTCGGCGTGCAGGCTCTCGCGGCGGCGGGCCGGCTTGGCCATCGGGTTGACCGACAACCGGTCGTAGATCCAGCAGGAGTTGTCGCGCGGGAAGAGATGGTTGGGCAGCGGCGGAAGCGCGAAGTCGTCGGCGTCCAGGGCGTTCCAGACCAGGCTGTGCGGGGTGGCGAGGGGCAGGTCGCTCTTGAGGATGCCGCCGATGAGGTAGCCGGCGAGGGTCTCACCGTCGAGTTCGGCGCACAGGGCGCGGACGGGGTCGATGAGCGCCGGGCCGACGTCGGCGGGCGTGACGACCCGGTCCAGCAGCCAGTCGCGGGCGCCGGCGGCGTCGAGGGCCTGGGCGAGCAGGTCGGCGAAGTAGTAGACGCGGGTGCCGTGGTCACGCAGGACCTGGGCGAAGGCGTCGTGCTCCTCGCGGGCCCGCTTGGCCCACAGGATGTCGTCGAAGAGGAGCGCGTCGACGTTGCGCGGGGTGAGGCGGGAGAGTTCGAGGCCGGGGCGGTGCAGGACGACCTGGCGCAGGGGGCCGACCTCGGAGTCGACGTGGAAGGTGTTCATGGTGGCCTTTCCGGGGGCGCCGGGTCAGTCCTGGTGGTTCAGGGGGCGCGGCCTGCGGGTGCCGCCGACGCGGTTGGTGCGCAGTCCGCGGGAGCGTCGGGGGCTGGGGACCGCCGTCTCCGGGGCGCGCCGCGGGATCCCGGTGCCGGCGGCGGCCAGGCTCTGGTCGCGCTTGAGCCAGACGTAGACCGGCACGCCGAGCAGCACGACGAACAGGCCGTAGTAGACGGTCTGGTAGCCGCTGCCCTGGATGGACCAGTAGGAGAAGGCGAGCGCCAGCACGGTGACGGTCGTGTCGCGGGCCAGCCGCTTCGGGCTGAGCGACTCCCGGCCCTTCACCAGCAGCCAGTACAGCTGGGCGGCGGCGGAGAACAGGTACGGGATGACCGCGGTCAGCACGCTCAGCAGCACGATCTTCGTGAAGACGTCCTCGAAGCGGGTGTAGCTGAACACGGTGATCAGAGAGGCCAGCACGGTCGAGGCGACGATCCCGAAGGCCGGCACGCCGTTCGCGCCGCGCAGCCGTGCGAAGGCGGTGGGGAACAGCCCGTCGCGGGCGGCGGCGTAGGGCATCTCCGCGCACAGCATCGTCCAGCCGTTGAGCGCGCCGATGCCGGACACGATCGCGGCGACGGCGACCACGTCACCGGCCCAGGTGCCGCCGAAGATGTTGTCGGCGGCGTCGGTGAAGGGCGCGGTGGAGGAACCGAGACCGGCGTGCGAGACGGTCCCGAAGACCGCGAGGGTGCCCAGGATGTAGATGACGGCGCAGACGAGCGTGCCGTACACGGTGGCCCGCGGCACGTTGCGTCCCGGCTCCCGCACCCGGCCGGCGACGACCGAGGCCGCCTCCAGACCGAGGTAGCTGAACAGGGCGATGGCACCGGCGGCGGAGATCGCGCCCAGCGCGGACCGGCCGCTGGCGTTGAAGGAACCGAAGTTGTCCGGGTCCATGAAGAACAGCCCGACCGTGGCCATGAAGACCAGCGGGACGAACTTCAGCACGGTGGTGATCACCTGGAAGGCGCCGATGTTCCTTACGCCGGTGAGGTTGATCGCCGCCGGGATCCAGAGGCCGGTCAGGGCGAGGAGTACCGAGAGCCACGTCTTGTGGCCGGTGTTGACGAACACCTCGACATAGCCGACCCATGCCACCACGATCGCCGCGTTGCCGGCCCAGGCGGTGATCCAGTACGACCAGGCGTTCAGGAACCCCGCGAACTCGCCGAACGCCTCGCGGGCGTAGACGTAGGGCCCGCCGCTCGCGGTGGTCCGCCCCGCGAGCGATCCGAAGGTCAGCGCCAGGGCGAGCGCGCCCAGGGTGACGACTCCGAACGCGACCAGCGCGATCGGCCCGTACGGCGCGAGCGCCGAGGGCAGGGCGAAGACGCCGGTGCCGATGATGCTGCCGATCACGAGGGCGGAGGCGGCGGGGAGCCCGAGGGCCGCCGCCACCGGAGCGGCTCGTCTCCCGCTCATCGGGGTCGTGGACATGACTGTGCTCCTTGTGCGTGACGCTGTGGACGGGTCGGTGCGGAACCGATCGTTCTGTGCCACGCCGGGGTGCGGGGAGCGGCCGTACGGGCTCAGGGACGTACTGAAGGTCCCGGGCGGCCGGGACCGTTCGGCCCATGCCGGGCGCGGGACGTCCGCCGCACGCTGGCAGTAGGAGTCAGTACGCCGCGCCCGGGAGGTACGCCATGATCACCGCACCCACCCCCACCATGCTGCGCGCCCTTCCCCGTGAACATCGGGAACGGCTGATGCGCCTCGCCCGGGAGGTCTCCTTCCCGCAGGGGACGCGGCTCTTCGAGGAAGGCGCCCGCGCCGACCGGTTCTGGATCATCCGCTCCGGGCGGGTCGAACTCGACATGCACGTCCCGGGCCGCCGGGCGGCCGTCATCGAGAACCTCGGCCACGACGAACTGATCGGCTGGTCCTGGCTGTTCGCACCGCATGCGTGGCACCTGGGCGCCGAGGCCACCACGCCGGTACGGGCCTACGAGTTCGACGCCGTCGCCGTCCGGTCCATGTGCCAGGACGACCCGGCGCTGGGCAACGCCGTCAGCCAGTGGGTCGGTCAGGTGCTCGCCCACCGCCTGCGCGCGGCCCGTACCCGGCTGCTGGACCTGTTCGCCCCGTAGGGCGCCGACGCCGGCGTCTGACTCCCTGCCCCGGCACCTTCGGCTCTCCTGGGAGTGACCATGCACGGCACACCGCACATCGTGAGCGACGTCATGACACAGACCGTCGTCAGCGTCGGACGGCAGGCGTCCTTCAAGGAGCTCGTGCAGCTCATGCGGGACTGGCAGGTCAGCGCCCTGCCGGTCGTCGAGGGGGAGGGCCGGGTCGTCGGCGTCGTCTCCGAGGCGGACCTCCTGCAGACGGAGGAGGCCCGGGACGGCGACCTGGACCTCCCCCGGTCCCGGCTGCGCCGGATCGCCGACCTGACGAAGGCCGGCGCGGTGACGGCGGAAGCCCTGATGACCTCCCCCGCGCTCACCACCCGCCCGGACGCCACCCTCGCCGAGGCCGCCCGCACCATGGCGCACGCCAAGGTCAAGCGGCTCCCCGTGGTGGACGAGCTCGGTCTGCTCCAGGGCGTCGTCAGCCGGGCCGACCTGCTCAAGGTCTTCCTGCGCGGCGACGAGGAGATCGCCGAGGAGGTCCGGCGTGAGGTCGTCTCCTACCTCTTCCCGCCGCCCGCCTCCGCGCTGCGCGTCGACGTCCAGGACGGAGTGGTGAAGCTCGTCGGCCGGATCCGGGACACCGCCCTCGTCCCCGCCGCGGCACGACTGGTGCGGGCCGTCGAAGGAGTGGTGGACGTGGAATTCGAGCTGACCGCCGACCGTCCGGAGGAGGCAAGTGGGGCCGGTCGGCCCTAGTACGACCGGCCCCCGGCGGGCGATGATCGTCCCGGGCGGTACGCAGTCCGCCCGTCACTCGGGGCCACAAGGGGACGTCCATGACAGAGCCACGCACCTTCTCGGAACGGGACCCGATCCGCGTGTTCCTGCTGGACGACCACGAGGTCGTCCGGCGCGGCATCACCGACCTCCTCGACGCCGAACCCGACATCACGGTCGTCGGCGACGCCGACACCGTCCAGCACGCCCTCGCCCGCGGCCCCGCCCTGCGCCCGCACGTCGCCGTCCTCGACGTCCGCCTGCCCGACGGCGACGGCATCACCGTCTGCCGCGAACTGCGCGACCAGATGCCCGACCTCGCCTGCCTCATGCTCACCTCCTTCGACGACGAGGACGCCCTCCTCGACGCGATCATGGCCGGGGCGTCCGGCTACGTCCTCAAGCAGATCAAGGGCTCCGACCTGGTCTCCGCCGTCCGCACGGTCGCCTCCGGCCAGTCGATGCTGGACCCCGCCACCACCGCCCGCCTCATGCGCTCCCTGCGCGCCGACCCCGCCGAGACCCCCTCCCTCCCACCCGAGCTGGCGAGTCTCTCCCCCCGCGAGCGGGACATCCTCGCCCTCATCGGCGACGGCCTCACCAACCGCGAGATCGGCAAGAAGCTCTACCTCTCCGAGAAAACCGTCAAGAACCACATCTCCCGCCTCCTCGCGAAACTGGGCGTCCAGCGCCGCGTCCAGGCCGCCGTCCTCGCCTCCCACCTGGAACAGCCCGAGACCGGGGACCGCCCGGCGAGGTGAGCCGTGCGGAGGGCCGGGCCCGCGGGTCCGCGCTCCCACACCCGGGTGGCCTGGGCACCCGGGCCCGTCCCACCAGCCCGCCGCTGCTCCGTCGGACGGACCGTGGGCGCCGTCGCCCAATCCTGCTGCGACGGCGGTCGCCCGGTCACACTGCGACGGCGGTCGCCCGGTCCCACTGCGCCGGCGCCCACGGTCCGTGCAGCGCGGGGCACTGCAGGGCACGGGGTCAGCACGATCGGCCGTCCCCGCCGCTGCCGCCTCCGCCAGAGTTCCGCGTCCGCCTGCGGTAGCGGGCCGCGCGTTCTGCTCGGTGGTCCGGTGCCGGCCGCTCTGGCTGGGCCCGTCGTACACGTCGACGCGCCACCCCGACTCGCGACCGCCCCACCGCGAAGACGCGTCTCCGAGTGCACGACGGGCGTCCCACTCCCCGCCTTCCGCACGGCCTGCCGCACCGGACGTCACCTGTGACCGGATCCGACCTCCTCGGCCGATCCGGCTGTGGCGGGCGACAGCCGGTACCGAACACGGCCTGCGGGCGGCCACCGCGCACGGTGTGCGGGCCTCGCCGCTCCTCCAGGCACCGGAATGACCCGATCTGCGCGATCGGCCGATCCCGTCGGCGAGCGGACGGCCTCGCCACGCGCAGACGGTGATACGTGCCGGAAACGGCCCGGAGGGACTTCCGTCTCCACGTCCGCCGGTGCCGACACCGTGGCGCGGCTCCTGAGGTGATGCCCACCGGTCCGCCGGGGCCGTCCGGGCCCGGCGGGTGACCAATGGCCCACTGACGACACCGCTCGCGCAGGAAAACGTGGGAGGTGCGGTTCCCGATCCACGGACGCGAGCGACGAGGAGTGTTCTGATGGCGAAGGCATATCTGGTGGGCAGCGGGATCGCGGCGCTCGCCGCGGCGGCGTTCCTGATCCGCGACGGCGGCTTCGACGGCGCGGACATCCATCTCTTCGAGGAGCAGATGGGCATCGGGGGCAGTCTGGACGCGGGCGGCTCGGCGGACGCCGGCTACACCATGCGCGGCGGCCGCATGTTCGAGGCGGAGTTCCGCTGCACGTACGACCTGTTGTCCGGCATTCCGACGCTGGACGATCCCTCGGTGTCGGTGACGCAGGAGATCCTGGCCGGGCACGAGGAGTTCGGCTGGGACGACATCGCGCGCCTGGTCGACGGGGACGGGAAGATCGTCGACACCCCATCGATGGGATTCTCGGAGCGCGACCGGCTGGACCTGGTCCGGTGTCTGGCCGCTCCCGAGGGCCACCTGGACGGCAAGCGGATCACCGACTGTTTCGGCGAGCACTTCTTCACCACGAACTTCTGGTTCATGTGGTGCACCACGTTCGCCTTCCAGCCCTGGCACAGCGCCATCGAGTTCCGCCGCTACCTGCGCCGCTTCATCCACCTGTTCCCGGAGTTCGGCTCCATGTCCGGCATCCACCGGACCCGGTTCAACCAGTACGACTCGATCGTGCGGCCCCTGAGCGCCTGGCTGCGCGGACGCGGCGTGACCATCCACCCCGGATGCACGGTCACCGACCTCGACTTCGCCCCCGGCGCCGGCAGCGGAACGGTGGAGGCCGTCACCGTGTCCCGGTGCGGCCTCGACGAGAAGATCGCCGTCGCCCCCGAGGATCTGGTCCTGGTCACCAACGGCTCGATGACCGACGCCTCCAGCCGCGGCACGCACACCTCTCCCCCGCCCCCGCCTCCCCAGCGCTCGGACGCGTGGCTGCTCTGGCACCGGCTGGCCCGCGGGCGCGAGAACTTCGGGAACCCCGATGCCTTCGACAAGCACGTGAAGGAGTCGCGCTGGGAGTCGTTCACCGTCACCGCCAAGGACCCCGTCTTCCTCGACGCCCTGTCCGCGTTCAGCGGCCGGGAGACCGGCAAGGGCGGGCTGATGACCTTCACCGACTCCAACTGGCTGCTCACCATCGTCGCCAACCGCCAGCCCGTCTACCGCGACCAGCCGGACGGCGTCTCGGTCTGGTGGGGCTACGGCCTCTTCCCCGGCCGCGCCGGCAACCACACGCCCAAGCCGATGACCATGTGCTCGGGCCAGGAGATCCTCGAGGAGGTCCTGCACCACCTGCACTTCGACGACCGCACCCGCGCCCGTGTCCTCGAGACGTCCACGGTCATCCCGTGCGTGATGCCCTACATCACCAGCCAGTTCCTGAACCGCCGTCGCGACGACCGGCCTGCCGTCGTGCCCGAGGGCTCGGTCAACCTCGCCTTCATCGGGCAGTTCGCGGAGGTCCCGGACGACGTCGTCTTCACGGTCGAGTACTCCGTGCGCACGGCGTGGACGGCGGTGTCCCGGCTGCTCCACCTCGACAAGCAGCCGCCGGCCGTCTACAAGGGCCACCACGATCCCCATGTCCTGGCGGCCGCTCTGGAGACCATGCACCGCCGTTGAAGCACGCACCACGGCAGGCCCGCCCGGGCCCGCCCGGGGCGTCCGGTACCTGCCCGGCCAGAGAATCAGGGCCTACCGGCCCTCAGGAGGGCCGTCCGGGACCTGTTGTCCGGCAGCCTCGCGCAGGGACCGTGGAAGCGAATCCATCCCACGGACGTCGGCCCGGACGTCGCTGAACCGGGGAAGTGAACCATGATGATGTACTGGTACGGACGCGGCATGAGCGGCTGGGCCTGGTTCTGGATGACGGCCGGCAATCTGCTGTTCTGGGCCGCGCTCATCACCGCCGTGGTACTGCTCTTCCGTGCTGTGCTGCGCCCTGGTACGCACGTGGGCGGACACCCGGGCTGGGGACCGCCGCCCGCGTCCGGCAACCCGGGCGCCGACCAGATCCTCGCCGAACGGTACGCCCGCGGCGAGATCGACGAGGAGGAGTACCAGCGCCGCTCGGCCGTCCTGCGCGGCTCACCACCGGGACCGGCCGAGAACTGACCTGAACCCCCGCCGCCGCGGCGGGGGTTCACTGTCGCCGGGGACCGGCCGTCCGACGGGGCAAGGCGGACACTCAGGAGGATCACTACTCTGCACGAGTGTTCTCATACGACGAGTTGACTGCGCCGGAGCGTGAGTTGTGGAACGCGTTTCCCGACGGGCGGGCGGTGAATCTGCGCGCGGATGTGCCCGGGGACGACAGCGTCGTCGACGGCGGGCAATGGGGGCCGGAGCGGACGGTCCGGGCCGCCGTGATCGCGGCGCTGATGCTGGGCGCGCACGGCGGGCAGCCCGGTGCCGTTCCGTCTCTGCGGCTGGTCGGAGCGCGGATCGTCGGCCCCCTCGACCTGGCCGGTGCGCAGCTCGCGCACACCCTCTGGCTGGAGGAGTGCTGGTTCGACGAGGCGGTGAACCTGCTCGGGGCAACGACCCGGACGCTCGTGTTCAAGGGCTGCCGGGTGCCCGGCATCGAGGCCGGGGCGACCCGCATCGAGGGGAACCTCGACCTGGGGCGCTCGATCGTCGAGAGCGGCGCCCCCTCGCACTTCCACCATCGCATCACCGCCCTGTCCCTCACCAACGCCCGGGTGGCCGGCGGCGTGATCCTCAACAAGGCCGAGCTCAACGCGCCCGGCGGGTGGGCCCTGGCCGGCGGCGGCCTGGTCATGGAAGGGGGCCTCTTCTGCCGCCCCGGGTTTGTCGCGCGGGGCGAAGTACGGTTGCCGGGTGCGCAGCTGCCTGGCGGGCTGTACATGAACGGCGCGCGGTTGGAGGAGCCCAGCCCGCGTGGCCTGGCGCTCAATCTGGAGAACTCCGTGACCTCGACGGTCATCCTCTCCAGCGGGTTCGTCGCGAACGGGACCGTGGAGCTGCGGGGCGCCCGGGTCTCGGCCGGTCTGAGCTTGGCGGGGGCCGTGCTGAGCGGGCCGCCCGACGGCAACGGCCCGTCCCTGTCGGCCCCGCTGATGCAGGCCGTCGACTTCGACTTCGCCCTCGCCGAACCACCGACGGGCGTCGTGGACCTGCGGGGCGCGCAGGTGTCGTACCTGCGTGACAGCGAGCGCAGTTGGCCGGACGTGGTGGAGCTGGACGGCTTCGTGTACGGCTCCATCAGGGGGGACGAGGGGGCCGGGCGCCCTGAGGCAGCGGGGCAGCGGAACTCCGTGACCCGTCGTGTGGCGTGGATACGGCGCAGCCCTGGGTACAACCCCCAGCCCTACGAGCAGTTGGCGAGCTGGTACCGGAAGGCCGGCCACGACGACGAGGCCCGCCGCGTGCTCCTCGCCAAACAGCGTCATCGGCGTCAGACCCTGCCCCTGGCCGCGCGGGCGTGGGGGCATTTGCTCGACGTGACCGTCGGCTACGGCTACCGCCCCTGGCTGGCCGGCGTCTGGCTCCTCGCCCTGGCCCTGCTGGGCACCCTGTCCTTCGGCGGCCACTCCCCCCGTCCGGTCCAGCAAGGCGAAGGCCCTCCGTTCCAGCCCCTCGTCTACACCCTCGACCTTCTGATCCCCATCGGCGGCCTGGGTCAGCGCACCGCCTGGTACTGGCCGGACGAAGGCCGCCAGTCGCTGGCCTACCTGCTCATCGCCTTCGGCTGGATACTGACGACCGCGGTCATCGCGGGTGTCACCCGCGCACTGCAGAAGAGCTAGCGGGCGACAGCACGGTTCGGGCGCCGTCGGCGGACGCGTGCGCATCCCAGGGCGTGCGCGGCGGCGCCGGCGGGTCGTGCCCGATCCGCAGCCGGGTTCCCGCGACAGGTGTCTCCGGCCCCTCGGCGGCGCGCCGGCACGGCAGACGGATGCCGGGGCCGACCGGCCCCTCGGAGGGGACCGACAGCACCTGCCCCCTCCGCTCCCGGCGGACAGACGCTGGAGAGAGCATCCAGCCGGAGCCCGACGGAGGAGACCGAGATCATGGTCCGTTACGTGTACGACTTCGCAGAAGGGAGCCGTGACCTGGCCGGCCTGCTCGGCGGCAAGGGCGCGAACCTGGCCGAGATGACCCGGTTGGGGCTGCCGGTGCCGCCGGGTTTCACCGTGACGACCGAGGCCTGCCGGACGTTTCTCAGCGCCGGCGAGGAGCCGCACGGGCTCGCCGAGGAGATCTCCGAGCATCTGGCGTCTCTGGAGAACGCCGCCGGCCGGAGGCTGGGGCAGCCCGACGATCCGCTGCTGCTGTCCGTCCGTTCCGGGGCACGCTTCTCCATGCCCGGCATGATGGAGACGATCCTCGACATCGGCCTCGGCGACGACTCCGTGCTCGGCCTGGCGAAGGTGTCCGGGAACGAGCGATTCGCCTGGGACTCCTACCGTCGCCTCGTGCAGATGTTCGGCAGTACGGTCATGGGCGTCGGCAGCGGAGTGTTCGAGAGCGCCCTGTCCGATCTCAAGCGCGCCCGGGGCGCGGCCGACGATCTGGGCCTGGACGCCACCGACCTGGCCGAGCTCGTCGACACGTACAAGGCCCTGATCCGCCGGGAGACCGGCGAGGACTTCCCGCAGTCGCCGGACGAGCAGCTGCGCCGGGCCGTCCTCGCCGTCTTCGAGTCCTGGAACGGCGAGCGGGCCCGCATCTACCGGCGCCGTGAACACATCGCCGACGGCCTCGGCACCGCGGTGAACGTGCAGACCATGGTCTTCGGGAACCTCGGCGCCGACTCCGGCAGCGGTGTCGCCTTCACGCGCGACCCCGCCACCGGACGACCCGGCCTGTACGGCGACTACCTGCCGAACGCCCAGGGCGAGGACGTCGTGGCCGGCATCCGCAACACCGTGTCGCTGGCGGACCTGGAGGAGCTCGACCCGGTGTCGTACGGCCGGCTGCGCGGTCACATGGAGACCCTGGAGACGCACTACCGGGATCTGTGCGACATCGAGTTCACCATCGAGCGCGGCCGGCTGTGGATGCTCCAGACCCGGGTCGGCAAGCGCACCGCCGAGGCCGCGTTCGCCATCGCCTCCGAGCTGGTGGACGAGGGCCTGATCAGCCCCTCCGAGGCGCTGGGCCGAGTCGCCGGGGACGGGCTCGCCCGGCTGCTGTTCCCCCGTTTCGACACCTCCGGCGTCGGCGAGGCGCTCGCGCACGGCCTCCCCGCCTCACCGGGCGCGGCCGTGGGCGCAGCCGTCTTCGACTCCGCCGAGGCCGTCCGCCGGGCCGCCGCCGGCGAGCGGGTCGTGCTCGTCCGCCAGGAGACCACCCCCGACGACCTGCCGGGCATGATCGCCGCGCAGGCGGTGCTGACCAGCCGCGGGGGCAAGACCAGCCACGCCGCCGTGGTCGCCCGCGGGATGGGCACGGTGTGCGTCTGCGGCGCCGAGGAGATCGTCGTGGACACCGCGGACCGTCGCTTCACCGTGGGTGACACCGTCGTCGAAGAGGGCACCGTCGTCTCCGTCGACGGCTCCGAGGGGACCGTGTATCTGGGCGCGGCACCACTGGTCGGCTCCGCGGTGATGCGGTACTTCGAGTCGGGCGAGCGGTCGGCCGGGCTGGTCGAGTCCGTGGCCCGAGCCATGGAGCAGGCGGACAGCACCGCGCGGTTGGAGGTGCGCGCGAACGCCGACACCCCGGAGGACGCCGCCCGCGCCCGGCGGTTCGGTGCGCGGGGCATCGGACTGTGCCGTACCGAGCACATGTTCCTCGGCGAGCGGCGCAAGCTGGTCGAGGCGATGATCCTGGCCCGCGACGAGAGCGAGCGCGAGGACGCACTGGGCGCGCTGCTGCCGCTCCAGCGCGAGGACTTCATCGGCATCCTGGAGGCGATGGACGGCCTGCCGGTCACCATCCGCCTCATCGACCCGCCCCTGCACGAGTTCCTGCCCGACCGTACGGACCTCGCCGTGCGGATCGCCGCCGCCGAGGCCCGGGGCGGACAACCGGATCCGCACGCCGTCGAGTTGCTGGCCGCGGTCAGCCGGATGCACGAGGAGAACCCGATGCTCGGGCTGCGGGGCGTGCGCCTGGGTCTGGTGGTGCCCGGTCTGGTCGCCATGCAGGTGCGGGCGATCGCCGAGGCGGTCGTGGCGCGCACGAGGGCCGGGGGCGCCCCGGAGGCGGAGATCATGGTGCCGTTGGTCGGTGCAGTCGAGGAACTGCGCATCGAGCGGGCCGAGGTGGAGCGGGTCCTGGCCGAGGTGTCCGAGGAGACCGGCGTGCCCGTGCACTGCCCGGTCGGCACCATGATCGAGCTGCCGCGGGCCGCGCTCACCGCGGGCCGGATCGCCGAGGAGGCGGAGTTCTTCTCCTTCGGCACCAACGACCTGACCCAGACCACGTGGGGCTTCTCCCGCGACGACGTGGAGGCGGCGTTCTTCTCCGCCTACCTCGACAAGGGCATCTTCGCCGCCTCGCCGTTCGAGACCCTGGACCGCGACGGCGTGGGCCGGCTGGTCCGCATCGCCGTCGACGAGGGCCGCGCCGCGCGCCCCGACCTGAAGATCGGCGTCTGCGGCGAGCACGGCGGCGATCCCGAGTCCGTCCACTTCTTCCACGAGGCCGGACTGGACTACGTCTCCTGCTCGCCGTTCCGCGTCCCGGTCGCCCGTCTGGAGGCCGGACGGGCCGCACTGTGCGGGACGGAGTCGAGCGACAACAGGTGAGAGCAGGGCCCGGGCTCGCGTCCCCGAGCCCGGGCCCGACCGGAAAGGAGGTGGGTGCCATGGCCCGCATCGTCGGTGAGGTGATGACCTCCGACGTCGTCGAGGCGCACCCGGAGACGTCCTTCAAGGACGTCGTACGGCTGCTGGACCGGCACCGGATCAGCGGCCTGCCCGTCGTGGACCACGACGACAAGGTCGTGGGCGTCGTCTCGGAGACGGACCTGATCCGTTGTCAGGCGGCCCGGTCGTCCCCGGCCGACCGGACCCGGCGGGCGCGGAGACAGCGGCCGGACCGCCTCAGGCGTCCTCGCTCCGGTGCCGTCACCCACGCCGTCACCGCGCGGGAGCTGATGTCGACGCCCGCCATCACCGTGCATCCGGAACAGCGGATTGCGGACGCCGCACGGGTGATGGAGCGTCACGGTGTCGAGCGCCTCCCCGTCGTGGACGAGGAGGACCGGCTGATCGGCATCGCCACCCGGCGGGACCTGCTGCGGGTCTTCCTGCGCACGGACGACGAGATCGGCCAGGAGGTCCACGACGAGGTGCTGGACCGGGCACTCGGTCTCCCGGCCGGCGCCGTGACCGTCTCGGTCAGGGAGGGCATGGTCACGCTCACAGGAGCCGTACCGCACCACGGCGACATTCCGAACGCGATCCGGTTGACGTATCGGGTGGACGGCGTGGTCGGCGTCGTCAACAGCCTGGCCTGCCGCGCCGACGACGCGCCCTCCTCCCGGGTGCGGCACGACTAGGCACGGCCGAGGGGACACCCGGCCCCGCGGCCCGGGGCCGACCAGTCCCTCGCGGGGACCAACGGGACCTGGGTGCACGGCCGCCGCCGAGAGAGGCTCCTGGTGGGAGCGGTGCCCGTCCCTCGCGGTGCCGCCTCCTCCCGCGCCGCCACCCGTGCGGTTGCCGCCCTCTCCACGACGGAGGCCTGCCGACATGACCCGCCACGACGACCGCAGCGCGACCACCGAACTTGACGAAGCCCCGTCCGACATCACCGTCGCGGTGGACCGCCTGGTGACGAACGGGCTCAAGGCGCTCGCCGACTACGAGAGGCTCGACCAGGAACAGGTCGACCACATCGTGAAGAAGGCCTCGGTCGCCGCCCTCGACCAGCACACCGGGCTCGCACGGCTCGCCGTGCAGGAGACCGGACGCGGCGTCTTCGAGGACAAGGCCGCCAAGAACATGTTCGCCTGCGAGTACGTCACGCACAGCATGGGCCCGATGAAGACAGTCGGTGTCATCGCCCGCGACGACATCGACGACATGATCGAGGTGGCCGAGCCGGTCGGCGTGGTGTGCGCGGTCACACCGGTCACCAACCCGACCTCCACCACCGTCTTCAAGGCCCTGATGGCGCTGAAGACCCGCAACCCGGTCGTGTTCGCCTTTCACCCCTCCGCCCAGCGCTGCAGCGCGGAGGCGGCCCGTGTCGTGCGCGACGCGGCGGTCGCGGCGGGCGCGCCGGAGCACTGCGTCCAGTGGATCGAGACCCCGTCCGTCGAGGCGACCGGCGCCCTGATGCGCCACCCCGGCGTCTCGCTGATCCTCGCCACCGGTGGCAACGCCATGGTCAGGGCGGCGTATTCGGCCGGCAAACCCGCACTCGGCGTGGGCGCCGGCAACGTCCCCGCCTACGTCCACCACAGCGCCGACCTGCGGCGGGCCGTGAACGACCTGGTGCTGTCCAAGGCGTTCGACAACGGCATGATCTGCGCCTCCGAACAGGCCGTCATCCTGGACGAGCAGATCTACGACGCGGTCCTCACCGAATTCCGCACCCTGCACGCCCACGTGGCGACCGCCGACGAGAAGGCGAAGCTGGAGACGTTCCTGTTCCCGGCCGGCAAGGCCGCCGGCGCGGGCGCGGGCTGCGAGCCCAGGGTCAACTCGACGGCAGTCGGGCAGAGTCCGGTGTGGATCGCCGAGCAGGCCGGGTTCTCCGTGCCCGAGGACACGTCGCTCATCCTGGTCGAGGCCGAGCAGGTCGGTCCCCAGGAGCCGCTCACCCGCGAGAAGCTCTGCCCGGTCCTCGCCGTCCTGCGGGCCGGCTCCACGGAGGTGGGCTTCGACCTGGCCGCCGCCATGGTCGACTTCCACGGGCAGGGCCACAGCGCCGTCATCCACACCGGGGACCTCGAACTCGCCGAGGCGTACGGCCGCCGGATGAAGACGGTACGGATCATCGTCAACGCCCCTTCCTCGCAGGGCGCGATCGGCGGCATCTACAACAGCCTGCTGCCGTCGCTGACGCTGGGCTGCGGCTCCTGGGGCAGCACCTCGGTGTCCAACAACGTCTCCGCCGCCCAGTTGCTGAACGTCAAGCGGGTGTCCGTGCGCCGCAACAACCTCCAGTGGTTCAAGGTGCCGCCGAAGATCTACTTCGAGCCGCAGTCCATCCGCTATCTGACCTCAATGCCGGACGTCCACCGCGTCACCGTCGTCACCGACGCGACGATGACCCGCCTCGGTCTGGTCGACCGGGTCGAGCGCGTGCTGCGGCGGCGCCGGGAGCCGGTCACCATCCAGGTCATCGACAACGTCGAGCCCGAACCCAGCATCGACTCCGTCCGGCGCGGCGCCCGCCTCATGGGCGGCTTCCGCCCGGACACCATCATCGCCCTCGGCGGCGGCTCCCCGATGGACGCGGCCAAGGTGATGTGGCTGCTGTACGAACAGCAGGCCGACGGCAAGGACGTCGACTTCGCCGACATGCGGCACAAGTTCTCCGACATCCGCAAGCGCGCCTTCCGCTTCCCGGTGCTGGGGAAGCTCGCCCGCCTGGTGTGCGTACCCACCACCTCGGGCACGGGTGCCGAGGTCACCCCCTTCGCGGTGATCTCCGACCCGGCCACCGGCAAGAAGTACCCGCTGGCCGACTACGCGCTCACCCCGAGCGTGGCCATCGTGGACCCGCTGTTCACCGCCGGACTCCCGCCCGCCCTGGCGGCCGACAGCGGCTTCGACGCCCTCACCCACGCCATCGAGGCGTATGTGTCCGTCTACGCCAACGACTTCACCGACGGACTCGCCCTGCACGCGATCCGGCTGGTCTTCGGGAACATCGAGGCGGCGGTGAACGACCGTGCGGGCCGGCCCGAGGCCCAGGAGAAGATGCACAACGCCGGCACCATCGCCGGGATGGCGTTCGGCAACGCCTTTCTCGGCATCGTCCACGCCATGTCCCACACGCTCGGCGCCACTTTCCGCATCGCGCACGGCCGCACCAACGCGGTCCTGCTGCCGCACGTCATCCGCTACAACGGCACCGTCCCCGCAAAGCTCACCGGCTGGCCGAAGTACGAGCACTACCGTGCCCCCGAGCGCTTCCAGGACATCGCCCGCGCCCTCGGCCTGCCGGCCGCCACCCCCGCGGAGGGCGTCGAGTCAGTGGCCGCGGCGGTGGAGCGGCTCCGGGACGCCGTGGGCATCGAGCCGTCGTTCCGGGCTCTCGGCGTCGACGAGCGGACCTTCCTCGACGCACTGCCCCAGCAGGCCCTGAACGCCTTCGAGGACCAGTGCGCGCCCGCCAACCCGTGGATGCCCCTGCTCGACGACATGCGGCAGCTCATGCGAGCCGCCTACTACGGGCACGACGCGTAGTTCGTCCGGCTCGGTCCGGCCGCCGCTGCTCCTTTCCCCTCATCACCCCTCATCCGCCCTGCCAGGGAGTCTCCATGCTGTCCGCAGAGTCCGCCGCCCTCGTACGCGCCACCCTGCCCGCCGTGGCCGGAGCACTCGACGAGATCACCACCCGCTTCTACGCCACCATGTTCCACGACCGGCCGGAACTTCTCGACGGCATGTTCAACCGCGGCAACCAGGCGAGCGGCGACCAGCGCCGTGCGCTGGCCGGTTCGATCGCCGGGTTCGCCCGCGCACTGCTGGAGAATCCCGGGACCCGGCCGGACCAGCTGCTGTCCCGGATCGCGCACAAGCACGCCGCCGTCGGCGTCACCGACGACCAGTACACGATCGTGCACAAGTACCTGTTCGGCACGATCGCCGAGGTCCTCGGGGACGCGGTCACCCCCGAGGTGGCGGCCGCCTGGGACGAGGTGTACTGGCTCATGGCAGGCGCCCTGATCAGCCGGGAGGCGCTCCTCTACCAGGACGCGGGCGTCCAGCCCGGCGGGATCTGGCGGCCCTGGACGGTCGTGGAACGCCGTACCGAGACCCCCGACGTCGTCTCCTTCCTGCTCCGGCCGGCGGACGGCGAACGCGTCTCGCGGGCCCGCGCGGGCCAGTACGTCAGCGTCCGTGTGTGCCTGGCGGACGGGATGCACCAGCTGCGCCAGTACAGCCTCTCCTCGGACCCGGGCGACGGGCTGCGGCGGATCACGGTCAAGCGGGACGGCGAGGTCTCCGACCTGTTGCACGACACCGTCCACGAGGGGGACGAGCTGCTGCTGTCCGCGCCGTTCGGCGACGTCTTCCTCGACGACCCGGTGGACACCACCACGCCGGTAGTCCTGGTCTCGGCGGGCATCGGCTGCACCCCCATGACCGGCATCCTCGCCCACCTGGCCGGCCTCCGCTCGATCCGCCGGGTCCTGGTCCTGCACGCCGACCGCTCCCCCGCCGACCACGCCCTGCGCGCCGAGACCCACGACCTCGTCGGTCGACTGCGGGGCGCCCGGGCCGTCTTCTGGTACGAGTGTCCCGCGCCGGAGGAACCCGACGCCCGCACCGGCCGGATGGACCTGAGCGACATCCGGCTTCCCGACAACGCCACCGTGTTCCTGTGCGGCCCGCTCCCCTTCATGCGGGACGTACGCGGACAACTGCTGCACGCCGGTGTTCCCGCGCGCCGCATCCGCTACGAGGTGTTCGGCCCCGACCTGTGGCTGCCTGACACCACGGCGTGAACGGACCCACCGCTCCGTCCTTCCCGTTCCTCAGTTCCTTAGTTCCTTAGTTCCGAGGAGAAACCCCATGACCACCGACAACGCCCAGGCGACACCCGCAGTCGAGCTGCGCTCCGACGGCGCCGTCGACGAGGAGACCCTGGCGTACGCCCGGACGAAGATCGACGCCGTGGTGAGCAGGCCGGGGCTGCCCGCCGTCAGCGGCGAGGTGCGCATCCTGCGCGCGGCCGCCCACCACGCCGGCCACCCCTGGTCGGCCACGGCGGACCTGCACATCGGGGGCCGTCAGCTGGTCGTCACGGTGGCCGGGGAGGCCACGGCCACGGAGGTCGTCGACCGGCTCCAGGACCGACTGCGCCGCCAGACCGACAGGGCCGCCCGGTCCTGGAGCGACGGACGTCGTACGGCCACCCCGCCATGGCGCGGGGGACGCACGGGGTCCCCCGGCACGGACACGGACGGCACCGACGAGAGCTCTCGCCCGGCCTGACATCACGGTCCCGGACTCCGGAAGGAGCGGCCCGGGAGATGTCGGACGACCGGAGCGGCACCGCCTCCTCGCGGTGCCGCTCCGGACCTCGTGTCGAGGGACGCAGGTCGAGGGAACAGGGGGCGAAGGAGCAGGGGCTGTCATCCCTCCGGTACGACGACCAGGGGGCAGTGCGACCGGTGCAAGAGCGTGTGGACGACCGGACCCAGGCGTGGTCCGAGCACACCGGTACGGCGGTGGGTACCGACGACCACCACGGCGGCTTCCTGGGACGCCGTCAGCAGTGCCGGGGCGGGGCCGGTACGGACCGTGTCGGACTCCACGACGACATCGGGATGCCGGTCCTGGAGGTGACCGAGGGCGTAGCGCGCCACGGCCTCTTCGGCCCGGCTCTCCCTGACCGTCCCCGCCGGACCGGAACTGCGAACCCCCGTGAGCGGGGGCAGTTCGGGGGTGATGTGCCGACGGGTCCGGGAGTGCAGGACACGCAGGCTCGCGCCGCGCCGCTCGGCCTCCTGAAAGGCGTACTCCGCCGCCTGCACGTCCGAGTCGTCGGAAAGGCCCAGCAGCACGGGCCCGGCCTCTGCACAGGGGTGGTCGCCGCGTACGACCAGAAGCGGTCCCTGCGCGAGGGCGGCCAGCCTCAGGCTCACCGAGCCCAGTGCCGAACCCGCCACCGTGCCCAGGCCGCGGGTGCCCACCACGGTGAGGACCGCGTCCTCGCTCTCACGCGCCAGGGCCTGCACCACGCCCCCCTCGGCCGCGACGGTCTCGACGGACAGCCCCGGACACCGCTCACTGGTGCGCGAGACGGCACTGGCCAGGACCGGTGCGGCCTCGTCACGGTCGGGAACCGCGTACAGCATGCGCAGTGTGCAACCGTGCCGTACCGCCTCGGCCGCGGCCCGGTCCAGAGCTCGTACAGAGGTCAGAGAGCCGTCGACTCCGACGACTATGTGACGCAGGGTCATGGTCGTATCTCTCCTTCCCTCGGCCGGCAGTGCGACGGCAGCGCCACTCGACACCGCCCAGCGGATTCCTCGGACGATGCTCCTCGTACGCCACGGCCCTCAGCAGGTGCCGATGGCACCCCGGCAACGGCCGAACGGCCCATGAGGCAAGGGCCGTTCAGTCCGGACGGTGTCGAGGGCGCCGCCGCATCCACGACGCCTGTGGCAGAGCCGACCTTGTTCGCGAGGCCGGGCAAGGTCACCAGCGCGAACACCGTGCCGCTGCCGTCGCCCGGTGCGGGGACCGCATCGAAGCTCCCGGCCAGGACCACGCCCGGTATCCGCACCGGTCCCTCACCCGGTCGGCAGGGTCCATCAGTCCCTACAGGCCGGCCCGGGATAGGGCCTGTCGGCCCTACAGCCACGAACAGGCCAGGAGGAGTATGGACCAATGCTCCGCAACGACGGCTTTCGCGCGCTCGACCGCCAGGAGTGCCTGCGCCTGCTCGGCAAGGTGCCGGTCGGTCGCGTGGTCTACACCCAGCAAGCGCTGCCCGCGGTTCTCCCCGTCAACTTCTCGTTGGACGCGGATGCCTCGGTAGCGCTGTGCACCGCTGCGGGTTCGGATCTGGTCCGTGCGATCGGAGGAGTGGTGGTGGCCTTCGAGGCGGATGAGTTCGACGCGGAGAGCGGGTCCGGCTGGAGCGTGGTCGTCACCGGACGGGCGGCCGTGGTGAGCGATCCCGCGGAGCACGCGAGGCTGGCGCAGGCGGGCCCCCGCTCATGGATGCCGATACGGGACCCGGTGTTCGTCCGGATCGAGTCCGAGATGATCACGGGGCGCGAACTGGGCCGGCCTGACCGTCCCGGGGATCCGTCGGTGCAGCAACGGAGCGGCTGACTCCGGCAGCCCGGCACCATCGCGTCCGGCAGCGCCCGAGTGAGCTGTCCGGCTCGGCCGTACCCAGAGATGCCGGTGGCAACTCGTCACAGCCTCAGTGTGAACCAGGTGGTCTTTCCCTCGTCGGTGGGGCGCACGCCCCAGGCGTCGGCGAGGGTGCGGACCAGGAACAGGCCACGGCCCGACTCCTCGTCCTCGGCCGCGTTACGGGGCTGGGGCAGGTGCGGACTGCGGTCGCTGACCTCGACGGTCAGGTCGTTGGCGGTGCGGCACAGGTGCAGGCCGAGGGGGCCCTCGGCGTGCTGCACGGCGTTGGTGAGGGTCTCGGAGAGCAGCAGGAGTGCCTCGTCCACCGGTCCTGTGCAGTCCCAGGAGAGCAGTGCCTTGCTGAGGAACGCGCGGCCCTCGGGCACGGAGGAGGGCACGGCCGGGAGGTCGGTCGTGACCGCCGCCGCGGGCGCGGCCGGCAGTTGGGCGAACAGGAGGGTCACGTCGTCGTCGTGGCTGTCGGCCTCCGGCAGCAACTGGGTCAGGACGTGGTCGGCGGCGGTGTCCAGACACGGTGGCGCGGTGAAGTACCCGCCCACCACCTCGGTGAGCTCGGCGATGCGGAGCTCGATGTCGCTGCCGGGCGTCTCGACCAGGCCGTCGGTGTAGAGGATGAGGGTGGCACCGGGCGGCACGGCCGTCGACGACTGTTCGTAGAGGACGTCACCGACCCCGAGCGGGGCGTTGACCTGTGCCGGGAGCCTGCGGACGGTGCCGCCGGGGGTGGCCACCAGGGTCGGCAGATGACCGGCGGAGCAGACGGTCACCGTGCCCGTGTCCGGGGCGATGGTGAGGTAGCAGCAGGTCACCAGCTGGTCCGGTACGTCGAGGTCCTCGACGCAGGTGTCGAGGGCCTGCATCAGCTGCCGGGGCTGCATGCCGGTCTTGGCCAGCGCGTGCGCGGCCGAGCGCAACTGGCCCATCACCGCGGCGGCTTCGAGGCCGCGGCCCATGACGTCCCCGATGAGGACGCCGACCCGGCCCGCGCCCAGCGGGATCAGGTCGAACCAGTCGCCGCCCACGCCCGCGCCCTGCGTGGCCGGCCGGTAGCGGCTCGCGGTGGCCAGGCCGGGGATCGCGGACGGGGTGCCCATGAGGCTGCGCTGCAGGGTGAGCGCGATGTGCCGCTGCTGCTCGTACAGCGCGGTCAGTTCGGCCTC
Organism: Streptomyces sp. NPDC001714; assembly: GCF_042892755.1. Lineage (NCBI taxonomy): Bacteria > Bacillati > Actinomycetota > Actinomycetes > Kitasatosporales > Streptomycetaceae > Streptomyces > Streptomyces sp. NPDC001714. The sequence goes on along the minus strand of NZ_JBIAUL010000002.1, from coordinate 493,389 downwards.
CGCGCGCTTGCGGTCGCTGATGTCCCGCACGATGGCGCACGCCCCGACGACCGTGCCGTCGGTGTCGCGGGTCGGCCAGAGGGTGACGTCCACGTCGAGCAGACCGCCGCCCTTGGTCATCCGGAGCGTCTCGAAGTGCTCGACCTTCTCGCCGTGCAGCAGCCGCTCCAGGAGCGCGCTGATCTCGCCGCGCAGGTCGGGCGGGGAGAGCAGCGACACGTGCCGGCCTATGGCCTCCTCGGCCGTGTAGCCGTACAGCCTTTGGGCGGCCGCGTTCCAGTAGGTGATGTAGCCGTCGAGGGTCTTCGCGAGGATCGCGTCCTGGGACGACTCGACGAGCGCGGCGAGTTCGTTGATGCGGGCCTCGGCCGCCTTGCGGTCGCTGACGTCGCGGACGGCGGCGGAGACCAGCAGTCCGTCCGCGGTCTCCAGCGGGCTGAGGCTGATCTCGACGGGGAACTCGGTGCCGTCCTTGCGCAGCCCGTGCAGGTCGAGCCCCGCGCCCATCGGACGGACCTGGCGGTTGGCGGCGTACCCGCCGCGGTGCACCGTGTGCTGGCCACGGAAACGGTGCGGCATCAGCAACTCGACCGGACGGCCGAGGAGTTCCTCGCGTCCGTAGCCGAAGAGGGCCTCGGTCTGCGCGTTGACCAGCCTGATGGTTCCGGTGTCGTCCACGATCACCATGGCGTCCGGGGCCGCCTCCAGCAGCCCGCGGAACCTTTCCTCGGCGGCCTTCGGCCCGTTCGTGCCCACGACCTGGCCGTACCGGCAGGCCTCCCGGCCCGCTCCGGCCGCCGCACAAGCCAGACCCGACTCGGCAAACGTGTCCATGTCCGCCCCCCTCCCGCCGGTTGCGATGAATCAGGTCATCCCAGCGCATCGGGACGGGGGACCGGGTCGTATGTCGGTTACTGGCTGCCGTCCGGCCGAACCTGTCCGTCAACGGCCCACTGCGGCGCGGTTCCGCGCGAGGATTCGAGGCCATCTTGTGGAGGGTGCAGAACCCGGGCCTCCTGCCCGACGAACTCCGCAGCGCGCTCCGGTATGTCCGCCGGCCCCGGGAACCTCCCCGGGTGTCGAGGCGGCTTCAGCAGGTCCGGAGATGCTCGTCCCCGGTCGGTCACCGCAGCTCATCGCGCGTCGGCGGCAGGGACTTGTGCGGCTCAGGCACGGATCCGGTCCACCAGTCCCCAGGCCAGGGCCCGTTCAGCCGATATGGCCCGGCCGTCGAGAACCAGGTACAACGTGCGCCAGCGGCCGATCCGGCGCGGGATGCCGACGGTGCCACCGGCCCCGGGGAGCAGGCCCATGGCCAGTTCGGGCAGCCGGACCGTGGTACCGGGGGCCGCCAGGACCCGGGCGGCGAAGACCGGGAGTTCGATGCCCGCGCCGACGCAGGTCCCGTGGATCCGCGCGGTGAGCCGGTCGCCGAGAGCGTGCAGACGCGCCGCCGCTCCGGCTCGGGTGCGGATCAGATGCGCGGCCGCGAGATCCGGGGCCGTACCGAACTCGTCCAGGTCACCGCCGGAGCTGAAACAGGGGCCGTTGCCGTCCAGGACGACCTCGCGCACGGTGTCGTCCCAGACGGCGATGTCGAGGGCCGCGACCAGGGCGTCCCGCAGTTCCGCGCCGTGCGCGTTGCGCCGCTCGGGCCGGTCGAGCGTGATCCGCAGGACGTCGTCCTCGCGGCGCACCACCACGGGGTCGCCCGTCGCACGCGGCGGCGCGGGCCGTGGCCCACGCGCTGCGAGCCATCCGGCGAAGCCGGCACCGCCGAGCAACGTCGAGTACGCCAGCGACTCCAGGTCGAGGGCGTGTGGCACGGACAACTGCCCGGTCATGCGGAGGACTTGGTGCAGCACCAGTGCCGCTTGTGGTTGTTCCGCCGCCCGAGCGCGCAGGAACTCCGCCTCGGCGGCCGGGTCCGTGACCGCGACGGTGGCCGGGTGCCCGGCAGCGTCCGTTGTCAGGAGGCGGTCGCGGGGAGCCCGTACCAGGGTCAGGTCCAGTGCGCTCAACAGGGTTTCGGGACAGTCGGGCACCGGCCTGACGGTGCGTCCGACGAGCAGCCGCTCGCCGGCCCGGGCCCGGCGGACGGCCTGCTCCAGGTCGGCGGCGGTGGGTGGGGTCACCGGGTCCAGGTCGACGACCGTCAGCGGCCGGGACGGCTCGGCGTGCGTGACCAGCAGGTCGGCGTCCGCCGCCCCGGCCGCGAGATCTGTGAGGGAGATTGCTGTGGTCGCAGGCACGTCTCTGATCTACCATCCCCGCATGGCCGACGGGGCATCTGGCAGTACCGCGGGAGCGTCCCGGCGCCGCGCCCACGGCGGTCCGCCGGCTCCGCCCTCGATCCGGCCGGGCGCCGACCCGACACGATCGGCCCTTCCCTGGCCCGACACCGTTCCAGACCGGGTCGCGGAGGACTGGGCCCGCAGCGGTGTCCCCCTGCTGACCGGTCACCCCGACGGGCCCCCGCTGCTGCCTCCCGGTGCGGCGGCCACCTTCGCCGCCCTGCTGGCCGACCACGTCGCCGCCGCGGGTGGGACGCGGCTCGACGGCGCCCGGATGCTCGCCGAGCGGGCCGCGCTCAGCGGGCGTGGCCGCCGGGGCCGGCTGTCTGTGGGCGGCAGTTGCCGACTCCTGCCCACCAGGGACGGCTGGGCCGCCGTGTCCGACGCGCGGCCGGACGATCCCCTGCTGTGGAGCGCTCTGATCGGCCGGGAACTCGACGCCCGGGCGCTGCCGGACCGGCTGGCCGGCTGGCTCGTCGCGCACGAAGGCGCCGAGCTGGACGAGCGGGTGGAACTGCTGGGTCTCGCAGGCGGTGCAGTCCGGCCCCGCCCCCACCGCATCTGCCCGCTGCCGGGCACGCCTCGTGACGGGGCAGGGCTGCTGGTGGTCGACTTCAGCGCACTGTGGGCGGGCCCGCTGTGCGCGCATCTGCTGGGCACGGCGGGAGCCAGGGTGGTCAAGGTGGAGACCCCGTCCCGTCCGGACGGCGCCCGCTTCGGCGATCCGGCCTTCTACGACCTGCTGCACGCCGGGCACGAATCGGTCGTCCTCGACCCCATGGACGCCCGTGGCCGTGCCGCCCTGCACGAGTTGGTCGCCCGGGCGGACGTGGTCGTCGAGGCCTCCCGGCCCCGCGCCCTCGCGGGCTTCGGGCTCGACGCCGAGGCCGAGGCGGCCCGCGGCTGCACCTGGATCTCGATCACGGCGTACGGGCGGGCCTCGGGCCGGGTCGGCTTCGGCGACGACGTGGCCGCCGCCCGCGGGCTCCTCGGCGCGGACGCGGACGGGCTGCCCGTGTTCGCCGGTGACGCCGTGGCCGACCCCCTCACCGGCCTGCTCGCCGCCGCGCTCGCCCTGTCCGAACAACCGGGAGGCGGGGGCGCGGTGCTGGACGTGTCGATGGCGGACGTGGTGACCGCCTGCCTTTCCGGGCCGACCGCCCGCGACGCCCGGGTGGTCGAGCACGGCGGCTGGCTGGTGGAGACCGGGGGCACGGCGTATCCGCTGTCCGCGCCACGTCCGCGCCGTCCGGCCGCGGCCGCCCCGGCGAGCGGCGCCGACACCGCCACCGTGCTGCGCGAGCTGGGGATCCGGGTGCCGTGAGCGGGCTGCTGATCCGGGACACGGAGGTCGACGGCCGGCGGTGCTCCGTGCGGGTCCGGGGCGGTGTGGTCGCGGAACTCGGCGCGGGGCTGGTGCGGGCGCCCGGTGAGGAGGAGATCGACGCGGCGGGCGGTGCCCTGCTGCCCGGCCTGACCGACCATCACCTGCACCTGTTCGCGCTGGCGGCCGCGGTCTCCTCCGTACGGTGCGGGCCGCCGGACGTCGGCGACCGCCCGGCGCTGCGGGCGGCACTGCACCGGGCGGTTCCGGACCGGCACGGCTGGGTCCGGGGCGTCGGCTACGACGAACGGGTCGCCGGATCCCTGGACGCCACCGGGCTCGACGCACTGCGGGCGGACGTCCCGGTGCGGGTGCAGCACCGAAGCGGTGCCCTGTGGATACTCAACTCCCTCGCCGCCGAACGGGCCGGCCTGGCGCACGAAAGCCGTCCCGGCATCGAACGCGATGACGCCGGACGGCCGACGGGGCGGTTGTGGCGGGCCGACGACTGGCTGCGCGAACGGCTGCCCGAGGCCCCCGCGCCGTCCCTGGCGGCGGTGGGCCGCCGACTCGCCGGTTACGGCATCACGGCCGTCACCGACGCCACCCCGCGCCTGACCCCCGACTCCGTCGGCAGGCTCACCGAGGAGGCGCGCAGCGGTCGCCTGCCCCAACGGCTGCTGCTGCTCGGGGCGCCCCTCGGAACACCGTCGACGGCCCGGCCTGCGCCCGGCCCCTGGAAGATCGTCCTCGCGGACTCGGAGCTGCCTGACTTCACCGAGCTGACCGAGGAGATAGGTGCCGCACACCGGCGGGGCCGTCCCGTCGCCGCGCACGCGGTCACGGCCGTCTCCCTCGCCCTGCTGCTCGCGGCGCTGGAACGGACCGGGGTGCTGCCCGGTGACCGGGTCGAGCACGCGGCGGTGGTTCCGGCGGAGGCCGTGCCCGTCGTGCGCCGCCATGGCCTGACCGTGGTGACCCAGCCCGGCTTCCTCACCGACCGCGGCGACGCCTTCCTCGACGCCACCCCGCCGCACGAGCACACCGACCTGTACCGCTGTGCCTCGTTCCTGCGCTCCGGCGTCCCGCTGGCGCTGTCGAGCGACGCCCCGTACGGGCCGCTCGACCCCTGGTCCGTGGTCCGCGCGGCCACCACGCGCCGGGTCCCCGGCGGGCGGACCGCGAACCCCGCCGAACGCGTCACCGCGGCGCAGGCGCTGGCGGCGTACCTCTCACCGCCCCACTCCCCCGGCTCGGGGCCTCCGCGGCCGGTGCCGGGCACGCCCGCCGACCTCGTCCTGCTCGCCGTGCCGTCGGCCGAGGCCCTGTCGGATCCGTCGGCCGACCTGGTGCGGCTGACTCTCATCGGGGGGCGGATCCGCTATCGCCGGCCCTGAACCGGCCGTCGGCCGTTGTCCGTCGTCCCTTGTCCGTTCACCTGTCCGTTCATTCGGGCGAGGGCCGCGCCGGCGGCCGTCAGGACGATGTCCGGTTCGGCACCGGCGGCCTCGGTGACGTCGGTGAGCAGGCGGACGTCCTTACGGAGCAGCGGACCGGCGTGGCCGGCGAACCGGTCCAGGGTGCCCCCGGCCGCCGCGACCCGGTCGAGCGCGAAGCCGGCCGCGCTGCCGTGGGTGAGGACGCGGGCGAGGGCGGCCGGGTCGATCGCCAGGTCCCGGCCGAGGGCGAGGGTGTCGGCGGCGGTGCCCAGATTGGCCGTGAACAGCACGTTGTTGAGGAGTTTCGCCAGCTGGCCGGTGCCCAGCGGGCCCATGTGGACGACCGGGTCCGCGTAGGTCGCGAACACCGGACGGCAGTAGGCCACCGTGCCGGGCTCGCCGCCCGCCATCACCACCAGTCGTCCCTCGGCCGCCGCCGGGCCCCCGCCGCTCACCGGGGCGTCGATCAGCGTGACGCCGTGGGTACGGGCGCGGTCGGCGAGGCGACGGCAGGTGTCGGGGTGCACGGTGCTGTGCACGGCGACCACCCCGCCCCGGCGCAGTCCGGCGAGGACGCCGTGCTCGCCGGTGAGGACCTCCTCGACGTCCGCGTCGTCGACGACACAGACGCACACCAGGTCGCTGGCCGCGGCCAGGTCCGCCGGAGAGGCGGCGCGCCTGGCCGGGGTGTCCGCGAAGGGGAGGAGGGTGACGGGGCGGCGGGCCCAGAGGGTCGTCTCGTGTCCCGCTTCGACGATCCGACGGGCCATCGGGGCGCCCTGGCTGCCCAGTCCGATGAATCCGACGCGCATCAGCCGGTCTCCTGTTCAAGGGGTTCGGGGGCGGGCGCCGGGTCCGGCGCGGGCCGGGGGCGCCAGAAGGCGGCGAGCAGGCCGGCGGTGGCGAGCACGGCCGCCCCGAGGGCGATGCCTGCGCCCGTCCAGCCGTCCCGGTCGAGGCCGGCCGCGTCGTCCAGGGAGGCGCTGCCCGGTCCCAGCGCGGCCAGCGCCAGGGCGGCGACGGCGAGCGTGAGGACGTACTCGTAGCCCTCTTCGAAGACGAAGAAGCCGTTGGGCCGGTGCGCGAGCAGGCCCGCCACCAGCATCACCGAGATGACGGCCGCGCACGCCAGCGGGGTGAGCAGGCCGGCCAGCAGGAGCAGCCCGGCGCCCGACTCGGTGGCCACGCTCAGCCAGGCCTGGAGCCTGCCGTGGGTGAGGCCCAGGCCGGTGAACCAGCGGGCGGTGCCCGCGATACGGCCGCCGCCGCGCCAGTGGTTGAGTCCGTGCGCGATCATGACGACGCCCAGGACCAGGCGCAGCAGCAGTGCGACGGCATCGGTGTGGTTCATCCCGCTCTCCCTTGTCGTGGGGGTGCGGCGACGCCCGCCTCCCGAGTCACCGCGCACTCCTCCGCGAACGACAGCACCCTCAGGTGGTAGGCCCGGGCCGAGTACCCGAGGCTGAGATTGTGCCCGGCGTCGCGCTGTTCGTGGACCCGGACGCGAGGCGACGCGGTGAAGAGGGAGGCGATGTCGGCGAGGGCGGCGGGGCCGGAGCTCCACACCTCCTCGTGGTCGCCCAGGGTGAAGTGCACGGGTACGCGCACGCGGGCCGCCAGCTCCGGGAACTCGTGCCGCCAGCCGCGGGCGGCGGACTCGTAGGCGGGCGAGGCGGCGGCGATGCTCGCGCCGCCGTGGACCTCCGGCGGGTAGAGGTGGCCGGCGCCCCAGAGGGCTTCGCGGAGCCGGTCGCGGGCCCGGCCGGGGCGGCGCAGCTCCTCGTCGCCGTTGTCCAGGAAGCTCACCGAGCGCGGGTGGTGATGCCGTCCGGTGCCGGCGATCTCCAGGCCGAGCAGGGTGTGTCCGCGCTCGTCGGCGGCCATCCGCACCGCGAGTTCGCCACCGGCGGAGTGGGCCGCCAGGAACACACCGCCGCCCGCCTGGCGGGAGGCGAGCAGCCGCTCCAGGGCCGCGTAGGCGAGGTCGACCCGCCGTGCCGGGTCGGTGAGCCGGGGTGCGTGGGGCAGGGAGGCGCCGTAGCCGGGCCGGTCGAGTGCGATGACCGTGAAGCCGAGGGCGGCTCCGGTGCGCAGCAGCGAGAGCCGTGGCCGGCCCGGGCAGTCGAAGTAGGCCGAGTCGGTTCCGCCGCCGTGCAGGGCGAGGACGACGGCGCGTGGCTGTCGTACCCAACTCGCCCGGTACGAGAGGGAGATGCCGTCGACGCTCACCGCGCCGGGCACCACGTCCGGATGGCTGTCTGTCACGTGTCCGTCCTGAGGAGAATGGCCCCGCCGGGCGCCAGCCCGCCGGTACTGACCACCGCGACCCTGGCCCCGGGCACCTGGCGGGCGCCGCCGTCGCCGCGCAGCTGGACGACCGCCTCGTGCACGAGGCCCATGCCGTGGGTACGGCCGTGGGAGAGCTGGCCGCCGTGGGTGTTCAGGGGCAGTACGCCGTCGCGGGCGATGTTCTTTCCGCCGTCCAGGAAGTCCTTGGCCTCGCCGATGCCGCAGAAGCCGAGCGCCTCGATCCAGGAGAGGCAGTTGAAGGTGAAGCCGTCGTAGAGCTCGGCCACGTCGACGTCGGCGGGGCGCAGGGAGGTGCGGGTCCACAGGTGGGCGGACGGGCCGAGGGTCTGGGGTTCGTGGGTGAGCGTGCTCTGGTCCCACTCGATGCGCTCGGTGATCTGGGTGCCGACGGCCTCGACGAGGACCGGTGGCCGGGCGAGGTCGGGTGCGGTGTCGAGGGCCGAGACGACGACGGCGACGGATCCGTCGCAGGGGACGTCGCAGTCGTAGAGGCCGAAGGGCGTGGTGATGGGGCGGGCCTGCAGGTAGTCGTCCATCGTCATCGGGGCGCGGTAGATCGCGGTCGGGTTCAGGGCCGCGTTGGCGCGCTGGTTGACGGCGATCCAGCCCAGGGTCTCGCGGGTGGTGCCGTAACGGTGCATGTGCCGCTGGGCGTTCTGGGCGAGGGTGTGGGCGGCGGAGGTGGCGCCGAAGGGCTTGAACCAGCCGGCGTCCGCGCGCTCGGCCAGGGGGATCCTGCCCTCCTTCACGAGCTCGGCGAAGCTGGACTCCCACACGGTGCGGAAGCAGAGCACGTGGCGGGCGAGGCCGCCGGCCACCGCGAGCATCGCCGCGATGAGGGAGCCGCCGGGGCCGAAGGTCTCGCTGCCGCCGTTGTACCAGGTGGGGCGGATGCCGAGCGCTGACTCCAGGGCGGTGACGCCGCCCTCGGCGAAGCCGCCGTAGGCGCCGGCGCCCGGGTAGCTGGCCAGGCCGTCGATGTCGTCCAGGGTGAGTCCGGCGTCGGCGACCGCGGCCTCGCAGGCCTGGACCGTGAGGGAGAGCGGGGGGACCCTCAGCCGGCGGCCGAGCGGGGAGGCGCCGATGCCGGTGAGGGCGACCTTGTCCTCGAACTTCTCCGAGGTCCGCATCGGTCGTATGTGACATACCACTGAGCCCGGGTCGGTCTCGTCGGTGGGCAGCCGCGCGGGTTCCCCCCGCTCCGCGGCCGGCCTGAACAGCGGCAGCCACACGTCCTCCCCGGCCTGCTCGAAGACGGCCTCCATGCGCATGCCGAGGGCGAGTTCGCCGGGGTCGCAGTCGACGGCGTTGGTGGTGAGCCGGATCCGGGGGTCCTCCTCGAGCGCGACCTGGGCGACCACGTAGGGCGCCGGCAGGCCGGGGAGGCTGAAGCGGTGGCTGACGGTGAAGCCGACGAGGGTCGCGTGTCCGGAGACGGCCCGTACTCCCATCTCCCGTCCGCGGCAGTACCGGCAGACGGGCTGCGGCGGATGGATCAGGGCGGTGCAGGAGGCGCACTCCTGGATGCGCAGCCGTCCGTCCGCCCCTGACGTCCAGAAGAACTCGTTCTGGTCGGTGATCAGGGGCAGCGGGCGCCCCGAGGATGCGGCCACTGTGCGACGTCCCTTCAGTCCGCGGTGCGTGCCCGGCCCGGGCGTACGGTCACCGGTTCGGCGAGGCGCTGTTCGTCGCAGGCCTGCTGGAGCGTCTCCAGCGTCTCGTCGAGCGAGGGGCCGAGGCGCTTGCCCGGACTGAAGACCGCCGGGAGGTGGCGCATGCCCTGGATGACGCCGATGGTCTCGTAGTGGACGGTGCCGTCCGGGTCGCAGCGGTAGTCCGGCAGCCGGTCGAGCACGGCCGTCGCCATCCGCTTGAACACCGTACGGGCGACGTTCGAGCCGATGCAGCGGTGGATGCCGAGACCGAAGCTGCTGTGCCGGTTGCCCTTGCGGTCCAGGTGGACCCGGTCTGGGTCGGCGAAGACGGCGGGGTCGCGATTGGCCATCGCCCAGGACAGCCACAGGCGTTCACCCTCCTCGAACCGCTGGCCGGCGATCTCGCAGTCGGCGGAGATCGTACGGCCGTCACCCGGGGCGGGGGTGAAGAAGCGCAGGAACTCCTCGGTCGCCGAGTCCAGCAGGGTTGCCCGCTCCCGGCTGAGCCGGTCCCGTTCACCGGGATGCTGTGACAGCCACTCCAGCGCGTGCGCGGTCAGCGCCGTGGTGGTGTCGAAGCCGCCGCCGATGAGCAGGGCGAGGACGCCGACCAGTTCCTCGTCGGGCGGGGTCCTGCCGTTGATGTCCGCGTGGACCAGAGCGTCGATCAGGCCGGGCCTGGGTTTGTCGCGGATCTCCAGGAGTGCCGCGTACAGGCCGCGGCCCATGGCGCGGCTCAGCTCGGCGACCCGTGGCATGTCGGGTGAGTTCGGCGGGGTGTAGACGGAGGCGTGGGCCGGTTCGTTGTAGACGGTCCAGTCCGCCAGCGGGATGCCCATCATCGCCAGGGTGAGGACGGCCGGGACGATGTTGGCGAGGTCGTCGACGAAGTCGATCCGGCCCTCCTCGATCCGTTCGTCGAGGCAGGCGCGGACCACCTCGTCGACGAAGGGGATCCAGCGGGCGACGGCCGCCGGGGAGAGGTAGGGGTTGAGGGTCTGGCGGTAGTGGCGCTGGTCGGGCGGGTCCATCTCCAGGAACCCGCCCTGTGCTTCGCGGGCGCGCGGGGGCGAGGGGATGGTGATGCCCTTGTAGCCGCGGCGTTCGCCCCTGACGTCGTGGTCGTTGGAGAGGAACTCGGCGGACCGGGCCAGTTCGAAGACCTCGCGGTTGCCGCTGGCGACCCAGTGGCCGCCGTGGGCGTCGGTCCAGGCGATGGGGCACTTGCCGTGCAGTTCGTGGGTGATCTCCTCGAACCGGTGGCGGTACTGCGGTGTGTGCCGGTCGAAGTGCACCCGGTTCTTCTGGCGTTCGTCGTCGGTGCCGGTCTCGCTCATGGCTCAGTCCTTACGTTCGGGGAAGCCAGCCGGCTCAGAAGAGCTGGATGGCCCGTTCCGGGCAGGAGTGCGCGGCTTCCCGGACCTGCTCCTCCTGGTCCGCGGGAACGTCTTCGCTCACGGCCGAGGAGTGGCCGTCGATGTCGTCGAGCTGGAATGCCTTCGGAGCGATCATCGCGCAGAGCGTATGGCCCTGGCAGCGCTCCGGATCGACCCGGACCTTCACGCTGGTCCTCCCTGTTGACCTGGGGTTTCCTGGGTTCAGCGGCGCCAGTCGTACCACTTGATGTAGCCGCCCGCGTCCACGCGCAGCTGGGTTCCCGTGATGTACCGGGCCTCGTCGGAGGCGAGGAACAGCAGGGCGTTGCTGATGTCGCGCGGCTCCACGAACGGGATCGGCATGGCCTGCTGCACGGCGAAGGACGGTTCGGCGTCCGCGCGGGTGGGGTGGTCGAGGTCGGGCCGGAAGGACTCGTACATCGACTCGTTCTGCAGCATGTGGGTGTCGACGTTGGTCGGGTGCAGGACGTTGGCGCGCTGGTTCAACGGGGCCAGGTTGCGGGCGAGTTCGTGGACGTACTCGGACAGGGCGCGCTTGGCGAAGGCGTACCCCGCGCCGCCGGGGTTGGAGCCCGGGTTCTGGACGATGCCGTGGTCCATGAGGGCTGCGGTGGAGCCGGTGGCGATGACGGAGGCGCCCTCGCGCAGGTGCGGCAGGCAGACCTGGATGGTGTTGATGGTGCCGACCAGGTCGACGTCGACGGCGTCGCACCAGGCCTGCATCCTGGGTTCGCCGCGCAGCGGGGCGATGCCGGCCTGCGCCACCACGATGTCCAGTTGGCCGAACTGTTCGAGGCCCGCGTCCAGGGCGGCGCGCAGCTGGGCGGTGTCGCGTACGTCGGCCTGGCGGGCGACGATGCGCCGGCCCTGTTCCTCGACCAGGCGGACGGTCTCCTTGAGGTCCTCGGGGGTGGCCATCGGGTAGCGGACCGTCTCGTAGTCGCGGCAGATGTCCACCGCGATGATGTCGGCGCCCTCCTCGGCCAGCCGTACCGCGTGGCTGCGCCCCTGGCCGCGCGCCGCGCCGGTGATGAACGCGACCTTGCCCTCGACTCGTCCCATGGGCGGTGTCCCTTCTTTCGTGGTTGTACTTCGTTCCCGGGCCGCGGGGTGGCCGGTGGTCGCGGTCGCGTCGCCGCCTCGGCTCCGGTGCGCGGGTCGCCTCCTCAGCCGCCGTTCCCCGGTACGGTCGCGTCGGGCAGGGCGTCGAGAGCGGGGGCGAGGGCGCCGAGGTCGGCGCCGAGGTCGCCGGCGACCACGCGCACGACGTCCATGTCCTTGCCCAGGAACTCCCTTGTGGAGCGGGTGAATCCGGTGACCGAGCCGTGGCGTACGACGCCGGCGAGCGCGCGGCTCGATGCGCTGCCGTGGGTGAGGGCGTCCAGCAGGAGCCGCTCGTCGAGGCCCAGTTGCCGGCCGAGGCGGGCGGCGTGGGCGAGAAGTCCGATCTGGCTCGCGAAGACGGTGTTGTTGACGAGCTTGACCCGTTGGCCGAAGCCCAGCGGGCCGACGTGCAGCACGGGGTCGCCGTAGCTGCGCAGTACGGGACGGACGCGGGCGACGGTGTCGTCGGCGCCCCCGACGTAGAGGGTGATCCGGCCGGCCGCCACATCGGGCGGGCCGCCGCTGACCGGTGCGTCGACGACGCCGATCCCGCCCGTCGCGGCCCGGTCCGCCACCGCCTCGACGGTGCGGGGGCTTCCGGTGGTGTGGACGACGAGCGTGCTGCCGCTCGGCATCGTGGTCAACAGCCCACTGTCGAGGCAGACTTCGCGCACCTGCCCGTCGGTGTGGACGCATACCAGTACCGCGTCCGCCCCCTCGCCGACCTGGGCGACGTCGGGGACGACCTGCGCGGGTTCCCGGGTGAGCGCGCGGCGGGTCTCGGGCGTCCTGCCGGTCACCCGTACCCGGTGGCCCGCCTCGGCGAGCCGTCGCACCATCGGCAGGCCCATCCGACCGGCGCCCACGACTCCGATCACAAGAATCTCCCTTCCGGATGCGAGAACCATACTTTCAGAGCGCTGGGGCCGGAACCCCCTTCTGACGACTTTATGTCTCTGCGCGACAGCACCAGGATCACGCTCCCGAGGTCGTGACGCACGATGCTCGGACCGGTATGGTTCTCAAAATCGAGAACTTGATTTCCGACAACTTCTTCGCCGACACCCCCTTCGGGGGCTACAAGCAGTCGGGCATCGGCAGGGAAAAGGGCGTCGACGGTCTGGAGGAGTTCATGGAGCGCAAGACCTTCGGGGAAGTGGTCGGATGAGCGGCGACGGCCCGCTGGCGGGCATACGGGTCCTGGAAGTGGCGATGTACGGCTTCGTCCCGTCCGCCGGCGCGGTGCTCGCCGACTGGGGCGCGGACGTCGTCAAGGTCGAACACGCCGTCAACGGCGATCCGCAGCGCGGGCTGCGGCAGACCGGCACCTTCAAGGTGGAGGGCGACCCCAACCCCAACGTGGAGCATGCCAACCGGGGGAAGCGCAGCATCGGCCTGGACATGGCGCGGCCCGAGGGCAGGGAGGTGCTGTACGAACTGGCCAGGCGCGCGGACGTGTTCCTGACCAGCTTCCTGCCCTCGGCGCGGCGGAGGTTCGGCATCGACGTGGACGACATCCGCGCCGTGAACCCGCGCATCGTCTACGCCCGCGGCAGCGCGCTCGGCCCGCGGGGCGGCGAGGCGGACCGGGGTGGGTACGACATGACGGCGTTCTGGGCCAGGGCCGGCACGGCGGCCAGCCTCACGCCGCCCGGCACGCCCGGCATGGTCCCGCCGCCCGGACCGGCCTACGGGGACACGATCTCGGGCACGAACCTCGCGGGGGGCATCACCGCGGCCCTGCTGAAGCGCGAGCGCACGGGCGAACCGTCGGTCGTGGACGTCTCCCTGCTGGGCAGCGGTGTGTGGGCCCTGGGGCACGGGATCGCCCTGTCCCTCCATCTGGACCGGCCGATGGTCGCGCCGCCCACCGGGGCGCACGGCTCCCCCACCAACCCGCTCTCCGGGCTGTACCGCACGGCCGACGACCGCTATCTCGCGTTCGTGATGATGCAGCCCGGCAAGTTCTGGGCGGACGTGTGCCGGCACATTGGCCGCCCAGAACTGGCGGACGATCCGCGTTTCGCGACCGGCGAGCAGCTCGCCGCGAACACGGAGGAAGCCGTCAGGATCCTGCGCGAGGTGATCGCCACGGGCACCCTCGCCGAGTGGTCCGAGCGCTTCGCGACGCTGGCCGGGCCGTGGGCGCCCGTGCAGGATTCCCTTCAGGTCGGTCACGACGCGCAGGTCCGGGCGAACGAGTACGTCGTGCGGGCCGGTGAGCTCGAACTGGTCGCGAACCCGGTGCAGTTCGACGTCACGGCCCCGCGGCCGGGTCCCGCGCCGGAGTTCGCGGCACAGACCGAGGAGGTCCTGCTGGAGCTGGGGCTGGACTGGGAGCGGATCCTGGCGCTGAAGGCCGCGGGGGCGGTGACGTAGCCGGCACCGCCCATGCAGACGGCGCGGCACGTGTCCCGGCCGAGCCGCCTGCCGCCGGAACGAGATTCTCACCACCAAGAACGATCTTGCAGGAGCCAAGAGAAGGGCCGCACCCGAATGCCCGTCACCGTCACCGAAGTGACTCCCACCACCGGCGTGGAGAACACCGGGCTCTCCGGGAGCCGGCTGGTCGATCGCGGTGTCGCGGAGGAATGCCTGGCCGCGCTGGAGCGGCGCGGAGTGGTGATCTACCGCGAGGCCGACATCGACGACGCCGATCTGGTCACCTTCAGCAGGCTGCTCGGCGACGTCGTCCCGCTGCCGATGGGCGGTCACCCGGCCCACCGCGAGATCCAGCGGATCACCCGCGACCCGTCGAAGAGCCCGCTGGCCGCCTACCGCGAGTCCACCTTCTTCTGGCACATCGACGGCGCGACGGCGCAGGTCCCCGACAAGGCGACCCTCCTGACGGCATGCCAGGTGTCGGACGACGGCGACGGCGACACCGAGTTCGCCAACACCTTCGCCGCGTACGAGGCGTTGCCCCGGGCCGAGCGCGAGGAACTGGACGGCCTGCGCGTCGTGCACAGCTTCGCCGCCTCGCAGTTGCTCGTGACACCGGACCCGTCACCGAGGGAACGGGCGGCCTGGGACCGCAACCCGGCCCGCGAGCACCCCCTGGTGTGGACCCGCGGCAGCGGACGCAGGTCACTGCTCATCGGCGCGACGGCGGGCGAGGTGACCGGCAGACCGGCGGCCGAGGGCCGCGAGCTGCTCGACCGGCTCCTGGGCTGGGCGACCCGGCCGGAGTTCACCCTGCGCCACCGCCGGCGCCAGGGCGATCTGGTGATCTGGGACAACACCGGGATGCTGCACCGCGCCCTGCCGTACGGCCCCGGGTCCTCCCGGCTGATGCACCGCACCTCGCTGCTCGGCGAGGAGGCGGTCGTATGAGCCGGCGGCGTACGGCCCTCGTCACGGGCGGCGGTTCGGGCATCGGGCGCGCGATCGCGCAGCGGCTGGCCGAGGACGGCTTCGCCACCGCCGTCCTCGACCTGAACGGGGAGGCGGCCGAGGAGGTCGCCGAGGAGTCCCGGCGCAAGGGGCACGAGGCGGTCGCCTTCGGGGGCGTCGACGTGTCCGACCGGGGGCAGGTGAACGCGGCCGTGCTGCGGGTGCGCGAGACGCTGGGCGGGCCGGTGCTGGTGCTGGTCAACAACGCCGGGATCAGCGAGGTCGGCCGGTTCCTGAAGATCACCGACGAGACCTGGAACCGGATCATGGCGGTCAACCTCAACGGGCCGTTCTATCTCTGCCAGGCGGTCGTGCCCGACATGCGGGAGGCGGGCTGGGGCCGGATCGTCAACATCTCCTCGTCGAGCACGCATTCGGGGCAGCCGTACATGACGCACTACGTCGCCTCGAAGTCCGGGCTCGTCGGGCTCACCAAGTCCCTGGCTCTGGAGCTCGGTCCGGACGGGATCACGGTGAACACCATTCCGCCCGGTTTCATCGACACGCCGATGCTGCGCGACTCCGAGGAACGCGGCCTGCTCGGTGGGTCGGTGGACCACCACGCGGAGCTCACCCCGGTACGGCGGCCGGGGCGCCCGGAGGACATCGCGGCCGCGTGTTCTTTCCTGGTGTCGGAGGAGGCCGGGTACATCACCGGACAGGTGATCGGGGTCAACGGGGGCCGGAACACCTGAGTCCCGTGGGGGAGTCACGCGGGGGACGCGCGGTGCGCGACTCCCCCGCGGTCCGGTGTGCGCGGCCCCCGCGGTCCGGTGCGCGAGTCCCCCGCGATCCGGCGCGCGCGCCCCGGCCCCCTTCCGCGCATGTGACGCATCCGGCGCGTCCGGACCGTCGCGCGCGTCCGTCGCCGAGTCGATGATGGCGCCGTGGTGGGACGCACCCTGGGACCGGGCAGGTCACTTCTCGCGGCGCAGCACCCGGTCCGCGGCGTCCCAGTGCGCGTCCGCGGCCCAGAGCCGGGCGAAGGCGTGCACCGCCCCGTCCGCCGAAGTGCCGCCGCCCACCACCCTTTTGATCTCCGCCGCGGGGCCGGTGGCGAGGGAACGCGCCAGCGAACGCCATTCGGTCTCGAAGGAGGCGCGCGGCACCACCCGGTCGACCAGACCGGCCCGCTCCGCCTCGGCGGCGCCGAGCACGGCCCCCGTGCCCGCGAGCAGCAGTGCCCTGCCGCGGCCGACCAGGGCGGCGAGGCGTTCGGCGCCACCCCAGGCGGGCATGATCGCCAGGGTCACCTGGTTGAAGCCGATCCTGATGTCGTCGGCCGCGACACGGATGTCCGCGGCGACCGCGACCTCGGCCCCGCCGCCCAGGGCGTGGCCGTTGAGCGCGGCGACGACGGGGGCCGGAAAGCCGGCGATCCGGTCGCACAGGCCCCGCATCCGCCAGGCCATGGCCGCCGCCTCGTCCTCGGTGCGGATCGCGGCGAGTTCCTTGAGGTCTCCCCCGGAGACGAAGGCCCGGTCCCCGGCTCCCCTGATCACCAGTGCCCGCGCGCCCGCCGCCGCGTCGAGCGCCTTCTCCAACTCGTCCATCGTGGCGAGCGAGATGGCGTTGCGGGCGTGCGGGCGGTCGATCGTGAGGACGGCCAGGCCGTCCTCCAGCTCAAGATCGATCACGTGATTCCCCCCAGGAGATATTGGCATTCTCGTTTAGCGAGAATAGCGTATACGCCGCTGATCAGCACCGTCCGATGCCTCGAAGAGCCGCCCGTCGCAGTGGAGGTAGCCGCAGATGCGAAAGATCCCCGTCGAGTTGGTGGAGCGCTATGAAGCCGAGGGCTGGTGGACCCGGGAGACGATCGGTGACCTGCTGACCCGGGGTCTGGCGGCGGCGCCGGGCACCGAGTTCCGGGTGCACTCGGCCGTCCGGCCCTGGGCGGGCACCTTCCGGGAGGTCGAGACGGTCGCGCGCCGGCTCGCGGCCGGGCTGCGGGAGCGGGGGGTGGGGCCCGGTGACACGGTGGTCTTCCAGCTGCCCAACTGGATGGAGGCCGCCGCGGTGTTCTGGGCCTCGGCGTTCCTGGGGGCGGCGGTCGTCCCGGTCGTCCACTTCTACGGGCGCAAGGAGGTCGGCTACATCCTCGACGCCGTCCGGCCGCGCGTCTTCGTCACCGCCGAGCGCTTCGGCCACCTGGAGTTCCTGCCGGACCTGTGCGCGGACGTGCCGGTGGTGGGCGTGGTGGGCGAGGCGAGCCTGCGCCGGGCCCACGCCGAGCGTTTCGACGACCTGCTCGGCGACACCCCGTTCACCGGGACGCTCCCGGCCGACCCGGCCGGCACCGCCCTGATCGCCTTCACCTCCGGCACGACCCGCGACCCGAAGGGCGTCGTGCACAGTCACCAGACCCTCGGCCACGAGACCCGGCAGCTCGCCGCGAGCTACCCGCCCGACCGCGGCAGGCAGCTCACCGCGGCCCCCGTGGGCCACTTCATCGGCATGGTCAACGCGTTCCTGATCCCCGTCCTGGACGGCGCCCCCGTGCACCTCACCGACGCCTGGGACCCGGCCGGAGCCCTGCGGCTGATGAGCGGCCACGGGCTCCACGTCGGGGGCGGGGCGCCGTACTACGTCACCAGTCTCCTCGACCACCCCGACTTCACCGAGGGCCATCTGCGGTACCTGCGCTACGCGGGGCTCGGCGGCTCGTCCGTGCCGGCGGCCGTCACCACGCGGCTGGCCGGTCTGGGGATCCGGGTCTTCCGGGCGTACGGGAGCACCGAGCATCCCTCGATCACCTCGTCCCGGCACGACGCCCCGGAACCCAAGCGGCTGTTCACGGACGGCACCGCGCTCCCGGGCGTCGAGATCCGGCTGGCCGAGGACGGCGAGATCCTCAGCCGGGGTCCTGACCTGTGCCTCGGCTACACCGACCCGGCCCTGACGGCGCGGGCGTTCGACGAGCAGGGCTGGTACCGCACCGGCGACCTCGGCGAGGTGGACGAGGACGGCTACCTCACGATCACCGGCCGCAAGGCCGACTTGATCATCCGGGGCGGCGAGAACATCAGCGCACCGGAGGTCGAGGAGGTGCTCCTCACGATGCCGGGTGTGGCGGAGGCCGCGGTGGTCGCCGCCCCCGACGCCCGCCTCGGCGAGCACGCGGCCGGGTTCCTGCGCATGCTGCCCGGACACCCGATGCCCCGACTGGCCGAGATGCGCGTCCACTTCGAGCGGGCCGGCCTGGCCAGGCAGAAGTGGCCCGAGGAGCTGCACGAGGTGGCGGACTTCCCACGGACGGCGAGCGGCAAGGTGCAGAAGTTCCGGCTCCGTGAGGACATTGCCGTACGCAGCTGAAGAGAATAGGATTCTCTCAAATCGCAAAGGAGGGTCTCATGTCTTCGCGTGCGCTGCCGTATCCGCTCTTCGACGCGGACAACCACCTGTACGAGACCGAGGAGGCGCTGACCAAGTTCCTCCCGAAGCAGTACGCGGGTGCGATCGAGTACGTACAGGTCCGCGGCCGTACCAAGATCGCGATCCTCGGCCAGATCAGCGACTACATCCCGAACCCGACCTTCGAGGTGGTCGCCCGGCCCGGCGCCATGGAGGAGTACTTCCGCGTCGGCAACCCGGACGGCAAGTCCCGCCGGGAGATCTTCGGGGAGCCGATGCGCTCCGTCCCCGCCTTCCGGGAACCGGGTCCGCGACTGGAGCTGCTCGACGAACTCGGCGTGCAGCGGACGCTGATGTTCCCGACGCTCGCGAGCCTCATCGAGGAGCGGATGCGGCACCACCCGGAGCTCATCCACGCCGTCATCCACTCGCTCAACGAGTGGCTGTACGAGACCTGGTCGTTCAACTACAAGGACCGGATCCTCACTACCCCCGTGATCACCCTGCCCATCGTCGAGAAGGCGATCGCGGAGCTCGACTGGGCCGTGGAGCGCGGCGCGCGGGCGATTCTCGTCCGGCCGGCCCCGGTGCCCGGGTACGGCGGCTCGCGGTCCTTCGCGATGGAGGAGTTCGACCCGTTCTGGAAGCGGGTCGTGGAGACGGGCGTGCTGGTGGCGATGCACTCGTCCGACAGCGGGTACTCGCGGTACGCCAACGACTGGGAGGGCGACAGCGCCGAGATGCTGCCGTTCAAGTCGAACGCCTTCCGTCAGGTGAACGAATGGCGGCCGATCCAGGACGCGGTGGCCTCCTGGGTGTGCCACGGCGCCCTGTTCCGCTTCCCGGAACTGAAGATCGCACTGATCGAGAACGGCTCTTCCTGGGTGGCCCCGCTGCTCGACCAGCTCGCCGACGTGTACAAGAAGATGCCGGAGCAGTTCCTCGGCGACCCGGTGCAGGCGGTCAAGGACAGCATCCACGTCAGCCCGTTCTACGAGGAGAACCTGAACGATCTCGTCGACCTCATCGGCGTGGACCGGGTGCTGTTCGGCTCGGACTACCCGCACCCCGAGGGTCTGGCACAGCCGACCTCGTACGTCGACGCCATCCAGGGACTGAGCCAGGCCGACCAGGCGAAGATCATGGGCGGCAATCTGTCCCGGCTGATCCCCGCGTGACATGACGGCTCGGACCACGTGGGAGACCATCCCCCGGATGGTGCTGAGCGCGGCCGACCGCTTCGGTGACGCCGAAGCGGTCGTCGACGGCCCCCTGCGGCTCACCTTCGCCCAGCTCACCGATCGGGTCCGGGTGGCGGCGGGCGCCTTCGCGTCACTGGGGGTCGGCAGGGGCGACCGGGTGGCGATCTGGGCGCCCAACTCCGCCGAGTGGATCGTGGCCGCGTTCGGGCTGCTCACCGCCGGCGGGGTACTCGTGCCGGTCAACACCCGGTTCAAGGAAGACGAGGCGCACGACATCGTCGTACGCAGCGGCGCCAAGGCCGTACTGGTCCAACAGGGTTTCCTGGGGCTGGAGTTCACCGGGCCGCCCGGCGTCGCGGTGATCGACCTCAAGTCCGGCCTCCTGGAGAGCGGTTCGCCGTTCGAGCGGGAGGTGCGCGGTGACGACGTGGCCGACATCGTCTTCACCTCGGGGACGACCGGCCGGCCCAAGGGCGTCATGATGACGCACGCCCAGACGCTCCGGCTGTACGCCGAGTGGTGCGACCTGGCCGATCTGCGGGAGGGCGACCGCTATCTGATCGTCAACCCGTTCTTCCACATCTTCGGCTACAAGGCGGGCTGCATCGCCTCCCTGATCCGCGGGGCCACCATCCTGCCGGTGCCGGTCTTCGAGGTGGACCGGGTGCTCGACCTGGTCGAGCGCGAGCGGGTGACCATGCTTCCGGGGCCGCCGACGCTCTACCACTCCCTCCTGGAAGCCCGGCGGAAGGGCGGCCGGGACCTGTCGTCGCTGCGGTGCGCGGTCACCGGCGCGGCCGACATCCCGGTGGAGCTGATCCGCCGGATGCGCGACGAACTCCCCTTCCGGTCGATCATGACCGGCTACGGCCTCTCCGAGGCCGGCACGGTGACGGCCTCCCGCCCCGGCGACTCCTTCGAGGACATCGCCACCACCGTGGGCACCCCCTGCGACGGCGTGGAGATCCGGATCGCCGGCGACGGGGAGGTGCTGGTGCGCGGCTACAGCGTGATGCGCGGCTACCTCGACGACCCGCGGGCGACCGCCGAGGCCGTCGGCGGGGACGGCTGGCTGCACACCGGCGACCTCGGCACCCTGGACGAGCGCGGGCACCTGCGGATCGTGGGCCGCAAGAAGGACATGTTCCTCGTCGGCGGCTTCAACGCCTACCCGGCCGAGATCGAGGGTTTCCTGCTCGGGCACCCCGCGGTGGCGCAGGTCGCGGTGATCGGGGTGCCGGACCCGCGGATGGGCCAGGTGGGCAAGGCGTTCGTGGTGCGGCACGGGCAGGTGACCGAAGCGGAGCTGATCGCCTGGAGCCGTGAGCGCATGGCCGGGTTCAAGGTTCCGCGGTCCGTGGAGTTCCGGGAGGAGTTGCCGATGAACGCCACGGGCAAAGTGATGAAGGACCAACTGCGATGACCGCGGACGGGAACCGGGCCCCGGTTCCTTCTGGAGAACGGAGATCTCACGTGACGACCTACCCCGTTGCCGCACCGACGGCGGAGATGTCACTTGCCCGGATCGAGCGGCTCGACGACGAGATCATCGCGCTCCTCGCCCGCCGTCGCGCGATAGCCCAGGAGCTCCCGCCACCGGCCCGCGCCCGCGCCACCGACCCGGCCTTCGCGGAGACCGTCCAGGGGATCACGGCCCGCTACCGCCAGGAACTCGGCGGCGCCGGCGAACTCGTCGCCCGCGCGGTCATGGTGCTGTGCGACCCCAGCCGCGAGGACTGAAGGAAGGTTCCTGGGAACCGGGGCCGGGCTGCGCCGACACGCGCCGCCTCGGCCAGGATCTCCGCCCGCACGCTCCTCAGTACGACCTGGGCAGTCCCAGTACGTGCTGGGACACATAGTTCAGCACCATCTCCTGGCTGATCGGGGCGAGCCGCAGCAGCCGTGACTCGCGGAAGTACCGTTCGACGTGGTACTCGCGGGCGTACCCCATGCCGCCCAGTGTCTGCACGGCGCGGTCGGCGGCCTGGAAGCCGGCGTCGGCGCACAGGAACTTGGCCATGTTGGCCTCGCGGCCGCACGCCAGGCCACGGTCGTAACGCCAGGCCGCGTTGCGGGCCATCAGGCGGGCGGCGTCGAGGCGGGTGAGGGCTTCGGCGAGCGGGAAGGCGATGCCCTGGTTCTGGCCGATGGGGCGGCCGAAGACGACCCGGTCGCGGGCGTAGCGGGTGGCCGCGTCCAGGGCTGCCCGGCCCAGGCCCAGGGCCTCGTGGGCGAGCAGGATGCGCTCCGGGTTGAGGCCGTCCAGGAGGTAGCGGAAGCCCTCGCCCTCCTCGCCGATTCGGGCGCTCGCCGGGACGCGCAGGCCGTCGATGAAGATCTCGTTGGAGGCGACGGCGTTGCGGCCCATCTTGGGGATCGGGCGGATGTCCATCGCCGCGCGGTCGACGTCGACCAGGAACACCGAGATGCCCTTGGTGGGCTTGTCGACCCGGTCGCGCGGGGTGGTGCGGGCGAGCAGGACCATCTTCTGGGAGTCGCCCGCCTTGGTGATCCAGATCTTGCGGCCGTCGATCACGTAGTGGTCGCCGTCGCGGCGGGCGAAGGTGGCGATGCTGGTGGTGTCGGTGCCGGCGTCGGGTTCGGTGACGCCGAAGCAGACGTGCAGCTCGCCGGCGGCGGCGGGCGGGAGCACCTCGCGGCGCAGCTGCTCGCTGCCGTGCCGGGCCAGGACGTTGAGGCCGAAGATGGTCAGGTGCATGGTGCTGCAGCCGTTCATGCCGGCACCTGAGGCGGCCACCTCCTCCAGCAGGAGGGAGGCCTCCAGGACCCCGAGTCCGCCGCCGCCGTACTCCTCGGGGACGGCGATCCCCAGCCAGCCGGCCTTGGCGAAGGCGTCGTAGAAGCTCCAGGGGAACTCGGCCCGCTCGTCCTGGGCGGCCCAGTACCCGGGCCCGAAGGAGGCGGCCAGCTCGTGGACGCCCGCGCGAATGTCCTCCTGCTGCTCGGTCAGCTCGAAATCCACACGGCCCCCCCTGGGACATGGCCTTGGCAGGAACATAACCTGGAACCCACCTATGGAGAATGATGTTTCCCTCTCAGTAGAATATCGTTCCCAGTCGGGGAGCGGAAGAAAGGGCGTGCCTTGAACATCGCGATGCTGCTCGACATGGCCGTGGCGGGTGACCCGGACCGGGTGGCGATCGGGCCGCGCGGATCCGGGACGACCACGGCGCAGCTCCGTCGTACCGCCGCCGGGGTCGCGACCGTCGTCCACCGGTCCGGGGCACGGGAGCTGGTGTTCGCCGGGGTCAACGGTCCGGCGTTTCCGGCACTGTTGTTCGGCGCGGCGCTGGCGGGTGTGCCGCTGGTACCCGTCAACTACCGGCTCTCGGCGGATGCGTTGACCGGCCTGCTGACCCACACCGACCGGCCGCTGGTGGTCGCGGACGAGGCCGTCGCGGGGACGTTCGCCGGGGCCGGGCCACGGGTGTACACCCCCGGGGAACTGCTGGCCGAGGCGCTCTCGGCCGAGCCGGCCGAGGGCCTTGAGGGTGCCGCGGACGACCCTGCCGTACTGCTGTTCACCAGCGGTACCACGGCCGCGCCCAAGGCCGCCGTCCTGCGCCACCGGCACCTGACCGGTTATGTCCTGGGGACCGTGGAGTTCGCCGCCGCCGCTCCGGGCGACACCGTCCTGGCCGCGGTCCCGCCCTACCATGTCGCGGGCGTCGGATCCGTGCTCAGCAACCTCTACGCCGGCCGCCGGATGGTGCACCTCGGCGCCTTCGAACCGGGCGCCTGGCTGGAGCTGGTCCGCTCCGAGGGCGTCACCTCCGCCATGGTCGTACCGACCATGCTGGCCCGCGTCGTGGAGCACCTGGACGGCCGCCGGGCCGAGGTGCCGACGCTGCGCGCGCTGGCGTACGGCGGCGCGCGCATGCCCCACCCCGTCCTCGAGGCGGCCCTGCGGGCCTTCCCGGACACCGGGTTCACCAACGCCTACGGGCTCACCGAGACCAGCTCGACCATCGCGCTGCTGGGCCCCGACGACCACCGCGCCGCGCTCTGCTCCGACGATCCCGCCGTCCGTGACCGGCTGCGCTCGGCCGGGCGCATGGTGCCGGGCGTCGAGGCGCAGATCCGGGACGAGAGCGGGGCCGTGGCGGCGGCCGGGGTGCCGGGGCAGCTGTGGGTGCGCGGTCCCCAGGTGTCCGGAGAGTACAAGGGGGCCGCTGCGCTGCTGGACGCGGACGGCTGGTTCCCCACCCGCGACCTGGCCCGCTTCGACGCCGACGGCTACCTGTTCGTCGAGGGCCGCGCCGACGACACCATCATCCGCGGCGGCGAGAACATCGCTCCCGCCGAGGTGGAGGACGTTCTCCTGCGGCATGCGGCCGTGCGTGAGGCTGCCGTGGTGGGCGTGCCGGACGAGGAGTGGGGCGAGCGGATCGCCGCGTTCGTCGTGGTCCACGAGGGGGCGGCCGTCGACGCCGAGTCGCTGCGCGCCTGGGTGCGGGGGCACCTGCGCGGTTCCAGGACACCGGACGTGGTCGTGTTCCGCGCGGAACTGCCGTACACGCCCACCGGAAAGCTGCTGCGGCGCGAGCTGCTGACGACGATACGGAAAGGCTGACGCGGGTGACGACCTTCGCTGAGCTTCATGATCTGACGGGCAAGGTGGCCGTGGTCACCGGTGGTTCGCGCGGTATCGGGCGGGCCATCGTGCAGACGCTGGCGGAGGCCGGCGCCGACGTCGTCGTCGCCTCCCGCAAGGGCGAGGCGTGCCGCGCGGTGGCCGGGCAGGTGCGGGCGTCGACCGGGCGGCGGGCCGTCGGGATCGCCTGCCATGTCGGCCGCTGGGGCGACTGCGAGCGGCTCGTCGCCGAGACGGTGGAGCGGCTGGGCGGGCTGGACGTGCTCGTCAACAACGCCGGGATGTCCCCCGTGTACGAGAGTCTCGACGCGGTCGGCGAGGAGCTCTACGACAAGACGCTCGCGGTGAACCTGAAAGGGCCGTTCCGGCTGGCGGTCCTCGCGGCGAAGCACATGGCCGACCACGGCGGCGGCTCGATCGTGAACATCGGTACGGCCGGGTCGCTGATGGCGAGCGTCCACGAACTGCCGTACGCCTGCGCGAAGGCCGGACTCAACGCCCTCACGGTGGGACTCGCGGAGGCGTACGCGCCGAAGGTGCGGGTGAACGCCATCCTGCCCGGGCCGGTGCTCACCGACGCCCACCAGGCCTGGGCGGCCGCGGACTTCGACCCGTCCTTCGTGCCGCTGGGCCGGCTCGGCCTGCCGGACGACGTGGCGCCGCTGGCGCTGCACTTCGCCAGTGCCGCGTCCAGCTTCACGACCGGCGCAATCGTCCGGGTCGACGGGGGCATCACGCGGAAGGTGTGAGGGCCGCACGGCATGCGGGAGGGCGGTGGCTCCGGCCGGAGCCGCCGCCCTCCCCTCCCCCTCACCCGGTCCGCTCAGGGCCGGGCGGTCTCCTCGTGCCGGAAGACCTGGCCGCCCTTCATCACGAACCGCACGTCCTCGGTGACCCCGATGTCCGTCAGCGGGTCGCCGGGGACGGCGATGACGTCGGCCAGGAGGCCGGGTTCGAGGCGGCCCCGGTCCTCGGCGTCGATCAGCGCGGCGGCGGTGGTCGTCGCCGCCCGCAGCGCCGAGAGCGGGGTCATGCCCCGGTCGACGAGGGCGAGGAGCTCACGGGCGTTGCGGCCGTGCGGGATGGCCGGGGCATCGGTGCCGCAGGCCACGCGGACACCGCGCTCGATCGCACGTCTGGTCGTCGCCTTGGCGCGCGGGAACACCTCGGCGGCCTTGGCCTGGAGTTCGGGCTCGGCCTTGGAGACATCCATGCCGTCGGCGATGTAGGTCGTGGCGACCAGGAAGGTGCCGCGCGCCACCATCAGGTCGAGGGTCTCGTCGCCGGCCAGGAAGCCGTGCTCGATGCAGTCGATGCCCGCGTCCAGCGCGGCCCGGACGGCCCGGTCGCCCATGCAGTGCGCGGCGACCTTGAGGCCGGCCCGGTGGGCCTCGTCGGCGATGGCGTGCAGCTCCTCGTCGGAGTACTGCTGAGCGCCGGCCGGGCCGGTGTGCGACATGACACCGTTGGAGGCGCACACCTTGATGACCCGGGCGCCGTGCTTGATCTGGTAACGGACCGCCTTGCGCACCTCGGCCACCCCGTTGGCGATCCCCTCCTCGACCGTCAGCGGCATGATGTGCGGCGCGAACGCCTGGAACATGGTCGGGTCGAGGTGCCCGCCGGTCGGCGTGATGGCGTGGCCGGCCGGGACGACCCGCGGCCCCTCGACCCAGCCGAGGTCGATCGCCTTCTTCAGCGCCACGTCCAGCAGCAGGCCGCCGGTCTGCACGAACAGACCGAGGTTGCGTACGGTCGTGAAGCCGGCCCGCAGCGTGCGGCGGGCGTTGGCCACGGCCCGCAGGGTACGCACGGCGGGGTCGTCCTGCACCGGGTTGAGGGGACTGCGGTGGTCGGGTCCGCCAAGGAGCAGGTTGACCTCCATGTCCATCAGGCCGGGCAGCAGGGAGACGTCACCGAGGTCGAGTTCGACGGTGCCGGGCGGAACGGTCCCCGGGGCGACGGCCGTGATGAGCTCGCCCTCGATCAGCAGGTCACCCGGCTCGACCAGTTCGCCCTTGTCGACGTCCAGCATGCGGGCGGCCCGTAGCCGCACCGGCGGCTGCGGGGTGCGCGGACGCGGCATCAGGCACCTCCCGGGACGCGGCCAACTCGCATGCCGTTCACACCGCCGGTTCCACGACGGAGTCGATGCTCGCCGCGCCCGTGTCCGGCACCTTGGGCTGTCGCCAGGCCTCCACCGAGAACGCGACGGTCACCAGCGCGCAGAACAGCCACAGCAGGTGCTTGTCCTCCTCGGAGATGTCCGCCATGGTGGCCCGCCGCAGGTACTCCGTGCCGGAGGCGAGCAGCGGGAACGCGACGTCGTAGAAGGCGTCGAGCTCGTCCATGGTGCTGGCGATGCGCTTGGCGTACCGGGCCTTCTCGGTGGGGACCGCCCAGTCGGCGAAGGGTTCCAGCGCGGCGAACTCGGCGGGGAAAACGGTGGCCATGGTTCGGTCTCCTCGGGTCAGCCGGCGGCCGGGGCGCCGGAGGTGCGCTGCTGGTACTCGCGGACGTACTGCCGGGCGGAACCGTGCAGATGACGCAGGAGAACCTCCTGGTCGTTGAGCGGGAACTCCCCTACCGTGCGTGACTCCAGCATGGTCTGTGTGGCCTCCAGGGTGTTGCCGTCCTGCAGGCCGTACTCCTTGAAGGAGACGACGGCCAGCTCCTGCTGAAGCCGCTGGAAGGCGTTCTCGGGCGGCACGAAGTAGCAGGTCGCCTCGAAGATGTGGGTGTTGTACGCGGTCGGCCAGTAGTGGTATGTCAGGACCCAGTTCGGCCGCCAGATCAGCAGCATGAAGTTGGGGAAGAACACGAAGGAGTCCATGCCCCAGCGCGGGTCCCGGGTGGGGTTGATGGCGGGCGGCAGCTCCTCGGTCGTGAGACCGATGTCGGGCGCCTCCCACGGTCCGAACAGGCCGCTGCGCAGGGCGCCTTCGATGGGCTTGACCATCGTGCGGTCGTGCGGCGGGGCGATGCCGCCCCAGGAGGAGACCATGCTGTGCGGGCCGTCGACGTCGTAGTGCAGCGCCTCGTAGCCGTACTTCTGGATCTTGCGGGCCTCGTCGGAGACGTACTGGCCGGCGTGCAGGATCGGCGCGTGGTAGAACTCGGCGAACGCGTCGATGAACAGCTTCCAGTTGGAGCCGATCTCCGCACGGTACGTGTGCGCCTGGGTCAGCTTGTGGAACGGGTAGCCCTCGATCCCCTTGGCGAACTCGCCCAGGTACTCCCGTAGCGGAGTGCTGTTCCCGGGGTCGAGGTTGACGAAGACGAACCCCTCCCAGATGTCGGTCTGCACGCCCTTGAGGCCGTACTGCGACTTGTCCAGGTCGAAGAACTCCTGCTCCTGCTGGACGAAGGCCAGTTTGCCCTCGAGGTCGTACCGCCAGGCGTGGTACTTGCAGGTGAACTGGCGGCAGACCCCGCTGGTCTCCTCGTGCGGGAAGTCGTTCCACACGAGCTTGTTGCCGCGGTGCCGGCAGATGTTGTGGAAGGCACGCACCTCGTCGTCCATGCCGCGCACCACGACGACCGAGGTGCCCGCCGCGTCCAGTTCCTTGGTGAAGTAGCTGCCGCGCTTGGGGAGTTTCTCGACTCGGCCGACGTTCAGCCAGGTGCGCTTGAAGATGGCGTCCCGCTCCAGCTCGTAGTGCGCCGGCGTGATCGAGTCCTCGTACGACACCGGCTCCGTGCCGATCTTCAGGTGTGCGGTCCAGCTGCCCGCCTCGGGCTTCTTGAAGTGCGCCATGGGGTCTGGTCCTCCAGTCGCTTGTTCGGAGGAGACCTACGATAATCTCAGTCTCTCCCAATGAGAATGCTATTCTCGCCCGAGATCGGCCGTCAAGTCAGCCGCCTGTCAGGAAAGGCGCGGGAGGCCGCGGCGGACTCGGCGGCCGATCGTCCGGGATCGGCCCACCAGCCCGCGGGGCTCGTCCGCGGGTGCGTCAGGATCCGTGCAAGAAAGGGAAGATCCGGGTGAAGTCGGCCCCGGGCTCGGCCTGGGCGAACCGCTCCCACACGTTCCCGGTCGCCTCGCCGATCGCGGTCGCACCGCCCTGCTCCGCCACGGCGCGCAGGTACAGCCGTACATCCTTGTCCATCAGGGAGTTGGTGAAGCCTGCGGCATAGCGGCCGGTGAGGACCTGGGCCGGGAACTTGTCCCGGCTCGCCGCGCTCTGGCCGCTGGACTCGTTCAGGACGTCGAGCATGGTGGCCATGTCGAGTCCGGCCGCGACGCCGAAGGCGACGGCCTCGCTGGTGGCGGCGAGCGCGGTCGCGGCCAGGAAGTTGTTGGCGAGCTTGAGGGCCTGCGCCGGGCCGGGCCGGTCGCCGACCCGGCGACGGCGGTCACTGAGCCCGGCCAGTACGCCCTCGGCGCGCGAACAGGCCTCGTCCTCCCCGGCGTACATGACGGTGAGGGTGCGGGCACGGGCTCCGGCGACCCCGCCGGAGACGGGGGCGTCGACGTAGCCGATGCCGCCCGCGGCCAGCAGTGCGGCGACGGCCCGGGCGGCGGCCGGACCGACGGTGGAGGTGTCGACGACGCACCGGACGCGCCGTTCGGGCGCCGCCAGGACGTCCCGGGCCACCTGCTCGCAGGCCCGGCCGTCGGGAAGGCTGAGCACCAGCACGTCGGTACGGCCGGCCACTTCGGCGACCGCGGGAACGTGGACGGCCCCCTCGGGCGACCGCCGGGGACCGAGCGCGTCATGCGTCACGACCGCATGCCCGGCCGCCACGAGGTTCCCGGCGAGAACGCTGCCCATATTGCCGAGGCCGACGAACCCGACACTCCCGCCGCTCACTCCCCCGCCTCCCGTTCCGTGCGCACGCGCTTGACGACCCGCCGGCGGATGGCGCGCGCGGCGCGCAGTGCATCTGTCTCTTCCATGAATCTCCCCGGCAGCACATGAGAATGACACTCTCCTAAACATCATTCAGCATTCCAGCAAGTGGAGAATTGTGCTACCGTTCCCGACCGTCAGGGTGCCGGTGAGAGGGGGCCGAACAGGCCGTGAACGACTTCGAGGCGATCGATTTCTTCCGGGACGAGCAGGTCGTCGCGGACCCCTACCCCTACTTCGACGCCCTGCGCGGACAGTGCCCGGTCCGTCGCGAGAACCACCACGACGTGATGATGGTGACCGGGTACGACGAGGCGCTGCAGGTCTACAACGACACCGACGCGTTCTCCGCCTGCATCTCGGTCACCGGCCCGTTCCCCGGGTTCCCGGTCCCGCTGGAGGGCGACGACGTCAGCGAGCTGATCGAGCGCCACCGGCACGAGCTGCCGATGAGCGACCAGCTGCCCACCCTGGACCCGCCGGTGCACACCGACCACCGCGCCCTGCTGATGCGGCTGATCACGCCGAAGCGCCTCAAGGAGAACGAGGCGTCCATGTGGCACCTCGCCGACGGGTTGCTGGAGACGTTCCTCGCGCCGGGCGAGGGGGAGTTCATCAGCGGGTTCGCCGGGCCGTTCACGCTGCTCGTCATAGCCGACCTGCTCGGGGTGCCCGGCGAGGACCAGCAGGAGTTCATGGACCGGCTCCAGCGCCGCCCGCAGGACGGCGGCGGCATCGGCAGCACCGGCGACGACACCCTGCACCACTCGCCGCTGGAGTTCCTCTACGGCCGCTTCACGACGTACATCGAGGAGCGCCGCCGCGAGCCGCGCGCGGACGTGCTGACGGGCCTGGCGACGGCGGCCTTCCCGGACGGTTCGACGCCGGAGGTCATCGACGTCGTCCGGGTCGCGGCCAACCTGTTCGCCGCCGGCCAGGAGACCACCGTCCGGCTGCTCAGCTCGGCGCTCAGGATCCTCGCCGAACGCCCCGAGCTGCAGCGGCTGTTGCGCACCGAGCGCGACCGCATCCCGAACTTCGTCGAGGAGACGCTGCGGGCCGAGAGCCCGGTGAAGGGCGACTTCCGGCTGTCGAAGGTTCCGACCACGGTGGGCGGCGTGGACATCCCGGCCGGGACCACGCTGATGGTGCTCAACAGCGCGGCGAACCGCGATCCGCGCCAGTTCGAGGACCCGGAGACCTTCGACGTCGGCCGCCCGAACGTCCGCCGGCACCTCGCGTTCGGCCGCGGCGCCCACACCTGCCCCGGCGCGCCCCTGGCCCGCGCCGAGGCCCGGGTGACCCTCGAACGGCTGCTGGACCTCACGTCCGACATCAGGATCGCCGAGCGGGTGCACGGCCCGGCGAACGCCCGCCGCTACCAGTACGTACCCACCTTCATCCTCCGCGGCCTCACCCACCTCGACCTGGAGTGGAGCACGGCCCGATGAAGGTCACCGTCGACGACGACCGCTGCCGCGGGCACGGGGTGTGCTGCTCGCTCTGCCCCGAGGTCTTCGACCTGAGCGACGACGGCTACGCCGTGGTGGACACCCCCGGGGTGCCCGCCGAGCACGAGGAGGCGGTCCGCTCGGCCGCCGCCCTGTGCCCCGAGCGCGCCATCACCGTGAGCTGACGCCGAGGAGCGCCATGCCGAAGGGCTACGTCATCTTCACCGAGGCCATCGACGACCCCGCCGGCATGGCCGCCTACGGAAGGGCAGCCGGGCCCTCCATCGCCGAGAGCGGCGCCGCCGTGCTGGCCGCGGATCCCCGCCCGCAGGTTCTGGAGGGCGCCTGGCACGGTGACCAGACCGTCGTACTCGAATTCGAGTCCGTGGCGGCGGCCCGGGCGTGGTACGAGTCGGCCGCCTACGCGAAGGCGAAGTCGCTGCGGCAGGCGGCGGCCCGTACCAACGCCGTGATCGTGGCGGGGTTCGCACCACGGGCGACCGACACCGAGTGAACACGGCCGGGGGAGCCCGACTTGCCGTCACCGAAGGCAAGTCGGGCTCCCCCGGCCCGGGGTCATGTCCCGGTGCCGCTAGCGTGCCGCCAGGCCCGCCCGTACCCCGCCGTCGACCAGGATGCCGGTGCCGGTGAGGAAGGACGCATCGTCCGACAGCAGGAAGGCGACGACGGCGGCCAGTTCCTCGGGGCGGCCCTCGCGGCCCAGGGCGGACTGCCGTACCAGTGCCCGCATCGACGGGTGGTGTTCGGCCTCCTGCCGCCCCTGCGGGGTGGCGACGACGCCGGGTGAGACCGAACAGACGCGGGCCCCGGCCGCTCCGACGCGCACGGCCTCCCGCTGCACGAAGCGCTGGACTCCCCGCTTGGCCCACGTGCAGGCCATGCCCGGGTCCTCGACGTCCGGGCCCACGGCTTCCCGGATGCGGTCGAGGAAGTGCTCGTCGAGCGGATCCGCCAGAGCCGCCTCGGTCGCGGGCCGCGGTTCGGTGTCGCCGAACAGGGCCGCCATCGAGGCGAAACACACCATCGCCGTCCCCCGGGTGACGAGCGGTCGCAGGGCCTCGGCCAGCAGGGCCGTGCCGACGAGGTCGACCGTGAGGATGCGGCGCCAGTCGGCCATGGCCGGCGAGATGCCGGCGGCGTGGGCGACGGCGCGCAGGGTGCCGAGTTCGCGGACACGGGCGGCGAGACCGGCCAGGCCGTCGCGGTCGGTAATGTCGAGGGTGTGCGGTTCCACGACGGTCGCGTGCGGGGAGGTCGAGAGGTCCCCCGCAGCCGTGGAAACAGCCTTCTCGTCCAGGTCGACCAGCAGCAGCCGGTCCACCGTGCCGAGCAGGCGCCGCGCGCACTCCAGTCCCATGCCGCGCCCGGCGCCGGTCACCATTCCCACCCTCGTCATCGGGCCTGCCTCCCTCTCGACGGTCACGACGGCCTCCTGCCGGTCGCCCAGTACCGCTCCAGGACGGGCTGGAGCGCGCGGGTCACCAGTTCGATGCGCGGGCCGGCCTCGCCGTGGAGGAACGCCCAGTACGGGGTACCGTCCGGGCGGCGGCCCACGGCCTCGGTCGCGTGGCCGCGCCGGGCCAGTTCGGCGGAGTCGGCGGCCACGTCGTCGGACCAGTAGCCGAGGTGGTGGATGCCGGAGTCGGCGGCCGGCTGCCACAGGGTCCCCGGGACGCTCCGGACGAGTTCCACCCGGGGCACGGACATGGAGTACGTCGACCTGAGGTCGAGGACCGCGTCGCCGCCGGGCAGGCTCACCCGGGCCGGGGCGCCCAGCTCCTCGCACCACCGGTGGCCGAACACGGCCGTCAGCTCGGCCGCCGCGGCGGCGATGTCGTCGACGACGAGGCCGACATGGAACTGATCGGTCGCCTTCATTCTCACGCTCCTTCGGGTGCGACCGTGCGCAGGCAGAAGCGGGTGACGTGCTCGACGTCGGCGCCCGTCGGGGGCGTCCGCCGCCACAGGTGGTCGGCGAGCCGGCCGACCACGGCGTGGGCGGCCAGGGCGGCGTCCAGGCCGGGGGCGGCGCTGCCGAGTTCGGTGTACGGCGCGCGGAGCAGGTCCGCGAGCAGGCCGGCGATCGAGGGCGGCCCGGCGAGGAACCCCTCCCCCACGCTCTGGGCGTTCCACATGACCGCGAGGGTCGTCTCGGCCGTGTCGGCGTCCATCGCCTGCGCCAGGACACTTTCGGCCCAGCGGCGCACCTTGCCCTGCGCCGTGGGCTCCTTGGCCATCTGGTGCGCGATGTAGCCGCACAGCCGCTCGGCGCCGTCCTCCATGATCGCGGCGATCAGGGCGTCCTTGGACCGGAAGTGCCGGTAGAAGGCCTCGTTGGACAGTCCGGCCGCCGTCACGATGTCGGCGACGCGCGGGCGTGCCGTCGTGCCGAGGCGGCGCATGACCGCGCGTGCCGCGTCGAGGAGGGCGCGCACCTCGTCGGCGTACTGGTCGGCGCGGCGGGCCAGGGCGCGCCGGGCTATCCGGTCGGCGATGCCGTCCGGAGGCCGGTCCGGCACGTCGTCAGAAGTCGCGTTCCGCGAAGAGGGAATTGTGTTCTCATTCACGAGAACGTTATTCTGGCATCCGTCGGAAGGAGACACAATGCCGTGGGACTTCGAGACAGAGCCGGACTACCAGGCGCAGCTCGACTGGGCGGACCGGTTCGTGCGCGAGGAGGTCGAACCCCTCGACCTCCTGTGGGACGGCCTGCAGTTCACCCCGCCCGACGACAACCTCCGCCGGGTCCTCGACCCCCTCAAGAAGGAGGTGCGGACGCACGGGCTGTGGGCGACCCACCTCGGTCCCGACCTGGGCGGGGAGGGACACGGCCAGGTCAAGCTGTGCCTGCTCAACGAGATCCTGGGCCGCTCGTCCTGGGCCCCGATCGTGTTCGGCTGCCAGGCCCCGGACACGGGCAACGCGGAGATCCTCGCCCACTACGGCACGGCGGCGCAGAAGGAGCGCTACCTGCGCCCGCTGCTCGACGGCGAGATCTTCTCCTGCTACTCGATGACCGAGCCGCAGGCCGGCTCCGATCCCAAGGAGTTCACCACCCGCGCGGTGCGGGACGGGGACGAGTGGGTCATCAACGGCTGGAAGTACTTCTCGTCCAACGCCAGGACGGCCGCCTTCTTCATCGTGATGGCCGTGACCGACCCGGCCGGGGACCCGTACAAGAGCATGTCGATGCTCCTGGTCCCTGCCGAGACGCCCGGGATCGTCATCGAGCGGAACGTGGCGCTGGCCGGTGAGCCCGAAGAACGGGGTTCCCACGCGCTGGTGCACTACGAGGACGTGCGGGTGCCCGCGGACGCGCTGCTGGGCGGCGAGGGGCAGGCGTTCGTCATCGCCCAGACCCGCCTCGGCGGCGGGCGTATCCATCACGCGATGCGGACGATCGGGCTCGCGGGCAAGGCGTTCGACATGATGTGCGAGCGGGCGCTGAGCCGGCACACGCAGGGCACGGTCCTGGCCGACAAGCAGTTCGTACAGGGCCACATAGCCGACTCGTGGGCCCAGATCCAGCAGTTCCGGCTGGCCGTGCTGCACACCGCCTGGAAGATCGACAAGTACGACGACTACCGCAGGGTCCGCAAGGACATCGCGATGATCAAGGTCGTGCTGCCGAGCGTGCTGCACGACGTCGCCCACCGCGCGATCCAGGTGCACGGTGCCCTCGGCGTGAGCGGCGACATGCCGCTGTTCCGGATGCTCCTGGGCGCCAGCGTCCTGGGCATCGCCGACGGTCCGACCGAGGCGCACAAGGTCACCGTCGCCCGGCAGGTGCTGCGCGACCACAAGCCCAGCGAGGACCTGTGGCCGAGCGGCTACCTGCCCACGCGGCTGGCCGCGGCGCGGGCCAGGTACGCGGAGTTCCTGGACCCGGAGACGGAGGCCCGGTGATCGACGTCGAGCGGCTGGCCGACTGGCTGGACGAGTCCGCACTGCCCGGCACGGGCGAACCGGTCGAGCAGCGGTACGTCTCGGGCGGCGCGCAGAACGAGATCTACGAGATCCGGCGCGGAGAACTGCACTGCGCCCTGCGCATCCCGCCGCCCACCGCACCGGCCGCCCGTGACGGGGGCATCCTGCGGGAGTGGCGGATCACCGAGGCACTGAACGGCACGGACGTCCCTCACACCGAGGCGATCGCCGTCTGCACGGACACCGCCGTCCTCGGCCGCACCTTCTACCTGATGGAGTTCGTCGACGGCTGGTCGCCCATGTCCACCACCGGCGGACGCGGCTGGCCGGAGCCGTTCGGCACGGACCTGACCGCGCGGGCGGGGCTGGCGTACCAACTGGCCGAGGGGGCCGCCCTGCTGGGCCGGGTGGACTGGCGGGCGAAGGGGCTGGAGGACCTGGGCCGCCCCGAGGGCTTCCACGAGCGCCAGGTGGACCGTTGGACCCGCTACCTGGAGCGGGTGCAGGGCCGTGAGCTGCCCGGCTTCGACGAGGCCTCGGCCTGGCTGCGCGGCCACAAGCCGCTCGACTACGTCCCGGGCCTGATGCACGGCGACTACCAGTTCGCCAACGTCATGTTCCGGCACGGCGGCCCGGCCCGGCTGGCCGCCGTCGTGGACTGGGAGATGGGCACCGTCGGCGACCCCAAGCTCGACCTGGCCTGGATGCTGCGCGGCTGGCCCGAGGACACCGGTGCCCCGGAGGCGGCCACCGCATCCTATGTCGACCTGTTCGGCATGCCCTCACGGCACCAGCTGATCCAGCACTACGCCGAGGTGTCCGGCCGCCAGGTCGACGACATGGACTACTACGAGGTGCTCGCCCAGTGGAAGCTCGCCATCGTCCTGGAACAGGGTTTCCAACGGGCCGGTGACAACAAGAAGTTGCGCGCGTTCGGCCCGATGGTGCTGCAGCTGATGAAGTCAGCCGCCGACCTGGCGGAGACGACGCCCTACGGCAAGTGACCCCTGAGCGCCGTGGCCGCACCCGGCGGCCGCGGCGCTCAAACGTGCCCTGGGGTGTTCTCACGTACCCTGGGGTGTTCTCACGTTCCCGGCGGGACTCTCACAGCCCCAGCGACTTGGCGATGATCACCTTCATGACCTCGCTGGTGCCGGCATAGATCCGGGTGATCCGGGCGTCGGCGT
Source organism: Streptomyces sp. NPDC001714 (assembly GCF_042892755.1). Lineage (NCBI taxonomy): Bacteria > Bacillati > Actinomycetota > Actinomycetes > Kitasatosporales > Streptomycetaceae > Streptomyces > Streptomyces sp. NPDC001714. Next base: position 457,863 of record NZ_JBIAUL010000002.1, on the reverse strand, counting down.
ACAGCCGGGCGATCGGGTACTCCGTCATGTAGCCGTAGCCGCCGAAGAGCTGGAGGCAGCGGTCGACGGCACGGGCCTGCATCTCGGTGCAGAAGAGCTTCACCTTCGCCGCGTCGGCGCCGGAGAGTTCCCCGTCGACGAGTTCGAGGACGGCGCGGTCGAGCATGGCCTGGGCGGCCTCGATCTCGGCGGCGACGGCGGCGAGTTCGAACTTGGTGTTCTGGAAGGACGCCACGGACCTGCCGAAGACCTCGCGTTCCTTGACGTACTCGATCGTCGTGTCCAGCGCGGCCCGCGCCTGCGCGACCGAGCCGACCGCCACCGTCATCCGCTCCTGCGGAAGGTTGTGGCCCAGGTAGCCGAAGGCGGCGCCCTCCTCCCCCAGCCGGTTCGCCACCGGGACGCGTACATCGTCGAAGGCAAGCTCGACGGTGTCCTGGACCTTGATTCCCATCTTGTCGAGGACCCGCCCCCGGGTGAACCCGGGCATCCCGTCCTCCACGACCAGCAGCGTCAGTCCCGCGCGCCGGTCGGCCGGGTCGCTCGATGTGCGGGCGACCACGATCACCAGGTCGGCGAGCAGACCTCCGGTGATGAAGGTCTTGGCGCCGTTGAGGACGTAGCTGTCGCCGTCAGGCACGGCCGTGGTGCGGATGCCCGCCAGGTCGGAACCGGTACCGGGTTCGGTCATGGCGACGGCGGTGAGCAGCGTGCCGGCGGCGAGCCCGGGGAACCAGCGCCTTCGCTGCGCGGCGTCGGCGTAGGCGAGGAAGTAGGGCAGGATGACGTCGAGTTGGGTGCGTACGGTGCCCAGGGTGACCAGGGCGCGGGCCGCCTCCTCCTGGAGGACGACGTTGTAGCGGTAGTCGTCGAGACCCGCGCCGCCGTACTTCTCGGGGATCGCGATGCCCAGCACGCCGAGCGAGCCGAGCTGTTCGAAGATCTCGCGGGGCAGCCGGCCGGCCCGCTCCCAGGAGGAGTGGTTCGGGACCACCTCCTTGGCCACGAACTCCCTGACCAGCCTGCGGAATTCCTCGTGGTCGGGTGTGTAGATCTCTCGGCGCACCGAACCCCCCTGGTCAGGAAGCGAGTTCGACGAGGGTGGCGTTGGCCGTGCCGCCGCCCTCGCACATGGTCTGCAGGCCGTACCGGATCCCGTGGTCGCGCATGTGGTGGACCATCCGGGTCATCAGCACGGCACCGGACGCGCCCAGCGGATGCCCGAGCGCGATGGCGCCGCCGAGCGGGTTGAGCAGGGCCGGGTCGGCGCCGGTCTCGGCGAGCCAGGCGAGCGGGACGGGCGCGAAGGCCTCGTTCACCTCGAAGACGCCCACCTCGGCGAGGCCGACGCCGGCCTTGGCGAGCACCTTCTCCGTGGCCGGGATCGGGCCGGTCAGCATGAGGACCGGGTCGGCGCCGACCACCGCGCCCGCGCGGTAGCGCACGAGCGGGGTCAGCCCCAGCTCCCGGGCCCGCTGCGGTGTGGTGACCAGCAGGGCCGCGGCGCCGTCGGAGATCTGGGAAGCGTTGCCGGCGTGGATCACCCCGTCGTCGAGGAAGGCGGGCCTCAATCCCGCGAGCTTCGCCACGCTGGTGCCGAGCCGTATCCCCTCGTCGGTGCTCACCCCCGCCGCCGGCACGGTCTGTGCCTCGAAGGCACCGCTGTCCTTTGCGGCGGCGGCGCGCTCGTGGGACAGCGCCGCGTACTCGTCCAGCCGCGTGCGGGTGAAGCCCCACTTCTGTGCGATCCTCTCGGCAGAGATGCCCTGGTTGAAGGAGAAGCCGTGGTAGCGGGCGAGGACCCGGGGGCCGTACGGCGTCCCGGTGGCCCGTGCCGAGCCGAGCGGCACCCGGCTCATGACCTCGACGCCGCCGGCCACGACGACGTCCTGCTGGCCGGACATGACGGCCTGCGCGGCGAAGTCGAGGGCCTGCTGGCTCGATCCGCAGGCCCGGTTCACGGTGGTGCCGGGAACGGTCTCGGGCCAGCCCGCGGCGAGGACGGCGTACCGGCCGATGTTGCTGGACTGGTCGCCGACCTGGGAGACGCAGCCCCACACGACGTCGTCGACGAGCGCCGGGTCGAGGCCGGTCCGTTCGGCGATGGCGGTCAGGACCACGGCGGAGAGGTCGGCCGCGTGCACACCGGACAAGCCGCCGTCGCGTCTGCCCACCGGTGTGCGGACGGCCTCGACGATCACTGCTTCGCGCATGGTGGGTCCTCCGTAGCGGGCTGTCGGAACCAGCGGCCGGTGAAGCGCGGCTCCCGTTTGCCGGCGAACGCGGCGTAGGCCTCCGGCACGTCCGGCGAGGCGAAGTTGACCGCCTGCGTGCGGGCCTCGGCGGCGAGTGCCTCGCGCAGGGTGCGGCCCGTCCCCTCGTTGAGCAGTGCCTTGGTCTGCGCCAGGGCGACCGGCGGTCCGGCCGCCAGCCGGCCGGCGAGGTCGGTGACGAAACCGTCGATCTCCTCGGCGGACACCACCCAGGTGACGAGGTTCAGCGACCGGGCCTCCTCGGCGTCGATCGTCTCGGCCAGCAGGGCGAGTCTCCTGGCTTGCTGGAGCCCGGCGAGCCTGGGCAGCAGCCAGGTGCCGCCGCAGTCCGGGGAGAGCCCGCGGCGCGTGAAGATCTGCGAGAACCGGCTTTCCGGTGTGGCCACCACCAGGTCGCAGCCGAGCGCGAGGTTCCAGCCCGCACCGACGGCCACCCCGTCCACCTTGGCCACCGTGGGAATGGGCAACTCGTGCAGCAGGACGGCGACTTCGTTGAGGTCGCGGACCTTGTCGAGCGGGTGCCGGGTGTCCTGGGCGCCGCTGGTGAGGTCGGCGCCGGAGCAGAACGCGCCGCCGGCGCCGGTGAGGACCAGGGCCCGTACCGTCCGGTCGTGCGTGGCCTCGGTGAGGGCCCGGCGCAGCGCCGCCCACAGTTCGCGGTCGACGGCGTTCCTGCGGTGCGGGCGGTTGAGGGTCAGGGTCCGTACGCCGCCACGGTCGGCGGACAGCAGTTCGGGCGCGCCGGTCATGTGGCACCCCTCGACTCGGCCTCGGTGACGCCCAGTTCGGCGAGCACCTTCCGGGTGTGTTCGCCGAGGGCCGGTACGGCGCCCATCGGAGGCTCGTAGCCGGCGATCACCGGCGGTGGCAGGAGGGCCGGTACCGGTCCTGCGGGGGTGTCGGTGGTGCGCCAGCGGTCGCGGGCCGCGAGGTGCGGGTGGGCGAGGACGTCGGCCGGGGTGTTGTAGCGGGAATTGCCGATGCCGGTCTCGTCGGCGCGTCGCTGGACGTGGGCGAGGTCGTGCCGGGCGCACCAGGCCCCGATCTCCGCGTCGAGCAGGCCGCGGTGCCGGACGCGGTCGGGGTTGGTGCGGAAGCGTTCGTCGGCCGCCAGGTCCGGGCGTTCGAGCAACTCCCGGGCCAGGCGCTGCCATTCGCGGTCGTTGATGGTGCCGAGGACGACCGTGTGACCGTCGGCGGTGTCGTAGGCGCCATACGGGGCGACGGCGGGCGAGCTCATGCCGATCGGCTGCTGTTCCTCGCCGGAGTGCCGGGTGTAGGTCAGCGGGTAGCCCATCAGCTCGGTCATGGTGTCGAACAGGCTCACCGCGACGGCGCCGCCGCGCTCGCTCCGGCGCTCACCGGCGTAGAGGAGCGCCACGATGGACAGCGCGGTGTAGAGGCCGGTGCTCGCGTCCGCGATGGGCGGGCCCGGTTTCGCCGGGGCGCCGGGGTGGCCGGTGATGGCGCAGACCCCGGACTCGGCCTGGACGAGAAGGTCGTAGGCCCGTTTGTGGGAGAGCGGGCCGCCGGGACCGTAACCGTCGATCTCCACCGCGATCAGGTCGGGGTGGCTGGTCGCCAGGTCGTCGGGGGCGATGCCCAGTCTGGCCGTGGTGCCCGGGGCGAGGTTGGAGACCAGGACGTCGGCGCGGTCCAGCAGGCGGTGCAGGATCGCCATCCCCGCCTCGGACTTGAGGTCGAGAGCGACGGATTCCTTGCCGCGGTTGGTCCACACGAAGTGGGCGGCCAAGCCGTTCACCACGTCGTCGATGTGCCGAGCGGAGTCGCCGCCGTCCGGGTTCTCCACCTTGATCACCCGGGCCCCGAGGTCGCACAGGACCCGGGTGCACAGGGGCGCCGAGACGGCCTGTTCCAGGGCCACCACCGTCACCCCGGAAAGAGGTCCCCTGTCTGTGCGGTGGGTCATCAGATCACCAGGCCGCCGTCGACCGGCAGGACCTGGCCGGTGACGAAGGAGGCCGCGTCCGAGGCGAGGAAGACGAAGACCCCGGCCACCTCCTCGGGCTCGGCCCAGCGGCCGAGCGGAATGCGGGCGAGCATGGTGGCGGCGAACTTCTCGTGGGTGCGGATGGTCTCGGTCATCGGGGTGGCGGCCAGCGGCGCCAGGGCGTTGACCTTGATCTGTCTGCGTGCCAGCTCACGGGCCATCGACTTGGTCATGCCGATGATCGCGGCCTTGGCCGCCGAGTAGTTGACCTGGCCGAGGGTGCCGACGAGCCCGGCCGACGAGGTGACGTTGACGATGCGTCCGGTGCCGTCCGTCGGCAGGAACGGCAGGGCGGCCTGGGAGCAGGTGAAGGTGCCCAGGACGTGGATGTCGAGCAGCCGGCGGAAGGCGTCCTCGTCAAGGTCGGGAAACATGGCCGGCGCGGTCACGCCGGCGTTGTTCACCAGGATGTGCAGGGTCCCGTCGGCGAGGGCGGCGGCCCGGTCCGCGGCGGCCTCCGCGGCCGTGCGGTCCCGGACGTCGAGTCCGGTGCTGTCGGCGGTGCCGCCGGCCGCCGTGATCTTCCCGGCGACGACCGCCGCGGCGGCCGCGTCGACGTCGGTGACGAGGACGGCGGCGCCGGCCCGGGCGAGCGCGTGGGCGACGGCGGCGCCGATGCCGCCCGCGGCTCCCGTGACCAGCGCCGAGCGTCCCGTCAGGTCGAACAGCTCGTTGTCGTGCCCCACTACTTGCTCGCCGCCGCTACGGCCGCGCGGGCCCGCCGGCGGAAGGCCTCCAGCTTGTCGACCGGTTCCTTGAGCTGGCGGCTGCGGGGCCGGATGCTGACGTCGTGCCCGTCGGCGGCCCGGCGCAGGGCGCCGACCGTGGCCTGCTCGCGCGGGATGTGCGCGAACGGGTCGAAGGAGTACCAGCGCATCGCGTTCTCGTGGGTGATCTTCACGGTGTCCGCGTCCGGGACCCCGCACTCGGTGAGGACGCCGTGCAGCTGCTCGGGGGCGTCGGGCCACAGGGAGTCGCTGTGCGGGTAGTCGCCCTCCCAGCAGATGTTGTCGATGCCGATGTCGTGGCGCAGTTTCACGCCGAGCTTGTCGGTGATGAAGCAGGTCAGGAAGTGCTCGCGGAAGACCTCGGAGGGCAGCTTGCCGCCGAAGTCCTGGAGGGTCCAGGCGGCGTGCATCTCGAAGGTGCGGTCGACCCGCTCCAGGAAGTAGGGGATCCAGCCGGTGCCGCCCTCCGAGAGGGCGATCCTCAGGTCGGGGAAGTCCTTGAGGGTGCGCGACCACAGCAGGTCGGCGGCGGCCTGGACGAGGTTGATCGGCTGGAGGGTGATCATCACGTCCGGGGGTGAGTCGACGGCCGGGATGGCGAGGCGGCCGGAGGAGCCGATGTGCACCGACAGCACGGTGCTGGTGTCGCAGGCGGCCTGCCACACCGGGTTCCAGTACGGGTCGTGGAAGCTCGGGTAGCCGAGCGCGGCCGGGTTCTCGGGGAAGGTCATGGAGTGGCAGCCCTTGGCCGCGACCCGGCGCAGTTCGGCGGCGCACAGCTCGGCGTCCCAGATCGCGGGCAGGGCCATCGGGATGAAGCGGCCGGGGTAGGAGCCGCACCACTCGTCGATGTGCCAGTCGTTGTACGCCCGCACCAGCGCGAGCGAGAAGTCGGAGTCCTCGGTGGCGAACATGCGGGCCGAGAACCCCGGGAAGGACGGGAAGTTCATCTGGGCGAGCACGCCGCCCGCGTTCATGTCCTTGACGCGTTCGTGGACGTCGTAGCAGCCGGGCCGGATCTCGTCCATGCCCTGCGGGTCGAGGCCGTACTCCTCCTTGGGGCGCCCCGCGACCGCGTTGAGAGCGGCGTTTCCGACGGTGTTGTCGCGGAACTGCCACACGTCGCTGCCGTCCTCGCGGTGGATCAGCTTGGGCGCGTCGTCGAGGTACCGCTTCGGCAGGTGGTTCACGAAGATGTCGGGCGGTTCGATGACGTGGTCGTCGACGCTGATGAGGATCAGGTCGTCCTTGTTCATGCGGAGTCCTTTTCGCTGGTGCGGGCGTTCAGTCGGAGGCGGGGAGGGGTTTGGCGGCCCTGAGGGTCATGGGGACGCCGTCGCAGGCGAGTTCGCCGGTTCCGGGGTGAGTGCAGAGCAGTTCGAGGGTGCCGTCGGCGTCGACGTAGCGCTTGCCGAGGAGGGTGACCGGGGCGCCGCTCGCGGGCGGTGCGGGCGGTGCGTCGGCGGCGGCCGTCATGGGGGCGCCGCCGCAGGTCAGGGCCGGTTGCCGGTCCGCCGGGGCACGGACCACGACGACCCGGGTGCCGCACACCGTGCTGGCGAGCTGGTCACCGGGGCGTGGCGTCGGTGCTGGTGAGGTCATGGTTCGGGTCCCTTTCCGACAGGCGGTCGGCGAGTACGGCGAGGTCGTAGGACTGGCGGGCCATCCAGAACCGCAGGAAGCCGGTGAGCGAGTAGCGCAGGAACAGGGCCGCGCCGACGACCGTCGCCGCGATGCCGCCGAGGCCGAGCGCGAGGGCGTCGTTCTGGTCGAGCGGGTTCTGGGTGTTGTGCGAGGCGAAGTACGCGGAGACCGCGAGGACCAGGCCGACGGTCATCAGGGCGGCGCCGAGGCGCAGCCAGAGGCCGGCGCGGGCGGCGGCCGGGTCGGGGATCCGGAGGTCGGCGAGTTCGCGGACGAACCGGTCCGCGCGGGAGTCTTCAGGCGGCTCGGTGGATGTCATGCGGAACTCCCCAGGTAGAGGGCGGACAGTTCGTCGCGCAGCCCGCCGTCGGGGCGGCCCTGGCGTTCGATGCGGCCGCGTACGAGGACGGCGGCGTGGTCGGCGATGCCGAGGACGGCGGCAGCGAACTGCTCGACGACCAGGACCGCGACGCCCTGCCGGGCGATCTCGGCGACCTGTTCGTAGAGCCGGGAGACGACCAGCGGGGCGAGTCCCATGGACAGTTCGTCTAGGAGCAGCACGGCCGGGTCGGTGGCCAGGCCGCGGGCGAGGGCGAGCATCTGCTGCTCACCGCCGGAGAGCGTCCCCGCCGCCTGGCCCGCCCGCTTGCCGAGCACGGGGAAGCGGGCGTAGGCGACCTCCTCGATCTCCTGGCGGGTGCGGCCGGTGAAGGTCATCATCAGGAGGTTGTCGCGCACCGAGAGGTTGGGGAAGACACCGCGTCCCTCGGGGATGAGACAGACTCCGGCCCGGGCCAGGTCACGGGGGTCCACGCCGGTCATGTCGCGTCCGCCGAGCAGGAGTTGCCCGGACCGTGGTGGGTGGAGTCCGGCGGCGACGTGCAGCGTGGTCGTCTTGCCGGCGCCGTTCGGGCCGAGCAGCGCGACGACCTGCCCGGCGCCGACGCCCAGGTCGACGCCGTGCAGGACGGTGATGCCCTCGTGGGCGGCGCGGACGGTGCGCAGTTCGAGCAGAGCGTTCACACGTCCCCCAGGTAGGCGGCGAGCACCGTCTCGTCGTTGCGGATGACCTCGGGCGGTCCCACGGCGATGACCTTGCCGAGGTCGAGCACGTACACCTCGTCGCAGACGCCCATGACCAGCCCCATGTCGTGTTCGACGAGGACGACCGCGGTGCCTTCGGCGGCGAGCGAGCGCAGCAGGGCGGCGAACCGTTCGGTCTCCTCGCCGTCCTGTCCGGCCGCGGGTTCGTCGAGGAGCAGGAGTGCGGGCCGTACGGCCAGGGCGCGGCCGACCTCGACGAGGCGGGCGACGCCGGTGGGGAGGTTGTCGGCGGGGGTGTCGGCGATGCCGGTCAGGCCGAGCCGGTCGAGGAGGCCGTCGGCCACCGGTGCCGCCCGCCGTCGGTCGGGGCCGAGTTCCGCGGCGACGAGGAGGTTGTCGCGGACACTCAGCCGGCCGAAGAGTTCCAGGCGTTGGAAGGTGCGGGCCAGTCCGTGCCGGCAACGCCGGGCGGGGCCGAGACGGGTGACGTCCCGGCCGCCGAGGGCGACCCTGCCCGCCGCGGGCCGGCGTAGCCCGGAGACCACGTCGAACAGGGTGCTCTTGCCGGCGCCGTTGGGCCCGATGAGGCCGGTGATCCGGCCCCGGTCGGCGCTCATGCCGACCCCGTCCAGGGCGCGGTTGCCTCCGAAGGCGACGGTGACGCCGCTAACGTCCAGCAGTGGCACGGGTCAGCACCTCCCCGTCCTCGGGCCGCCAGGGCCGTCGTACGCCCCACCACTCGACCGGTACGTCCGCCTCGGTCTCCGGGGCCTGGCGGGCGGCGGCCCAGGAGCGCAGCGCGACCCCTGCCGCCAGTGACCCGACAAGGAACGTCCAGCCGTTGATCGCGCCGGTCAGCCTCAGCACCCAGCCCAGGGCCAGGGCGCCGAGCAGGACGGGCAGGGCGGCGAGGTCCCGGCCGAGGGGTTCCCAGTGGCGCCGGAACCTGGCCACGATCCCCTCGGGGCTGTGCCCGAGCCCCATCCCGGCGAGGGCGGGCAGGACGGTGACGATGTTCTGCGTCCAGGAGGCCACACCGGTCAGGGCGTTGGGGCCGAGGTAGGCGGTGCCGGCGAACAGGCCGTCGCCGACCGCGCCGAGGCCGCCGATGACGGCGACGAGGAAGATCGGCAGTCCGGCGACGAGGTTGAACTGCTCGGCGGTGACGGCGCGTTGCTGCATGCCGTAGAGGGCGCCGCCGAGTCCGGCGATGCCGGAGGAGAGCGCGAACACGGCCACCTTGGTCACCAGCAGGTTGCCGCCGAGCGTCGCGTACGCGGCCTCGCTGTCCCGCAGCGCGATCAGGCGCCGCCCGAAGCCGCTGCGCCGCAGCCGGGCGACCGAGAGGGAGGCGAGGCCGAGGCAGACGGCGGCGAGGACGGTCAGGTCGGCGGCGGAGTCGAGATGCAGGCCCAGCAGCTCGGGGCCGCTCATGTCCACCGAGCCCTGGTCGAAGAGCGAGATGCGCAGGCCGAACAGGTGGAAGGCCGGCAGGGTGAAGATCCACCGGTCCAGGACCACCGTGACCGCGGCCGTGCCGAGCGCCAGGTAGACGCCGGAGAACCGCAGCGCGGGCACCGCGATCAGCGCCCCGGCCGCCCCGGACACGGCGATCGCGGCGGCCAGCGCCCAGAGTTCGCCGTGCGCGCCGAGGTGTCCCCACACGAGGGCGCCGATACCGGCCATGCTCAGCTGGCACAGGGAGATCTGCCCGGCGTACCCGGCGAGCGGGACGTACGACAGGGCGACGATGCCGAGGGAGAAGACCGGACCGTAGCTGACGAGGTCCGCCTCGTCGAGGACGGTGGCCAGGACCACCCCGAACGCGACCGTCGCGGCGGCGAACAAGGCGGTGCCGCGCAGGCTGGGCGCCGGGACCTGGACCAGCCGCCGGTCGCGGTGGCGCAGGCCCGGGTGGCGGAACAGGAGCAGCGCGAGGAAGAGGAGCAGGGCCGGGGCCGCGAGCCGCAGACCGGGCAGGTAGGGGTTCTGCGGGAGGTAGCCGGCGAGGTAGCTCTCCATGCAGCCGACGACGACCGCGCCGGCGAAGGTGAGCGGCAGGCTGCGCAGCCTGCCGAAGACGGCCGCGGTGTAGGCGCTGACGATCAGGAGGGAGAGCTGGGAGGCGTCCAGGGCGACGGTGGGGGCGATCAGTATGCCGCCGATCGCGGCGAGTTGGGTGCCGAGGATCCAGGCGACGCGGCTCGCCCGGACCGGGTCGGCGCCGGTGAGCCGCACCAGGGCGCGGTCGTCGACGGTGGCGCGCATCTCGGCGCCGGTACGGGTGCGGTTGAGCAGGAACCAGAGGCCGGCGGCGACCGCCACCGCGACGGTCATGGTGATCGCCTGGTGCCAGGTGAGGGTGGCAGGGCCGAGGTGGAAGGGCTGCTTGTCGGCGAAGAACACCGACAGCGGCCGGGGCACGTCGGGGTCCCAGATCCAGCGGGCGGCGGCGATGGCGCCGCTGAGCAGCGCCACCGTCATCACCAGCCGTTCGGCCTCGCCGAGCCGTTGCACGGGCCGCATCAGGACCCGCTCGACGGCGAGGCCGAACGCGGGCGCGAGCACGAGCAGCACCACCGCCAGGGCCACCGGGACCGGCCAGCCCCAGCCGACGGTGAACTGCCAGTAGCAGAACGCCGCCAGCATGCCCGCCGCGCCGTGCGCGAAGTTGAACACGCCGGTGGTGACGTAGGTGAGCACCAGGCCGCTGCCGATGACCGCGTAGATGGCCGCGGTGCTCAGTCCGACGATCCCGAAGGTCAGGAACTGCTCCATCTACTTCACATCGTTCATGCTCTTGCCGACGTCGGCGAGGGTGAGGGGCTTGCCGTAGGTGCCCTTCAGCTTGTACGGGGGCGTGTCGCAGCGGTAGGCGCCGTTGTCGGGCTCGAATGCGGCGGGCTGCCAGCCCTTGGTGGTGGCCTGCTCGACGTTGAAGCACTTCAGCGGGGCGTCCTGCTGGGACAGGTCGACGGGAGCCAGCAGTCCGCCGCCCGTCCAGGCGTTCTCCTTGGCCGCGGCCTCGTAGACGCACTTGCGGGTGAGGTCGTCGCCACAGGAGGAGGCCGCCTTGGCGAACAGCAGCCAGGCGGCGAAGCCGCGGATGCCCGGCATCGTGATCTGCGCCTTCGGGTCGTACTTCTCGAACAGGGCGACCAGCTGCCCGGTGGCAGGGTTGTCGGCCGCCTTCTCCAGCGGATAGACACCGCCGAGGTCGGCCAGGTTGTTCTGGACGGCCAGGGACTTGCCCGCGAGTTGGAGGAACGCCGGTCCGTAGGCGTTGTTGTTGGCGTCGATCCAGTCGAGCTTGTAGCTCATCCCGGTAAGGACCTGCTCCAGCTTGGCCAGGCTCGCGAAGTCGCCGTTGAACACCAGGCCCTTGACGCCCTTGCTCTTGATCGACTGGGCGTAGGGCGTCCAGTCCGAGACGCCGCCCGCCGGGTAGAGGTCCTTGTAGACGATCTTCGCTCCGGAGGCCTGCAGCGTCTCCTGGGACTCGGCGTTGATGACCTTCGTCACCGGGGAGTCGCCGCCGATCGTCCCGACATGTGCCGCCGACGCCGGGTAGCCCTGCTTCAGCAGCCAGGAGTAGTACCCCTCGTAGCGGGCGTAGGAGGCGCCACCGGTCTCGTTCAGCTGGAGGCCGGACCCGTTGTTCTGGATCTGGCTCACCTGTGCCGGGAAGTCGGGCAGCAGACAGTTCAACCGGTCCTGCACCCCGAGGGCGTCCAGCGCCGCGCCGCCGCCGACCAGTGCGAAGTCCTGCTTGCAGGCGTCCAGCATCTGCTGGCGGACCTGCGTCAGTCTGGTGTCGCGGGTGGTGGCCACGAGCTTGCGGCCGTTGATGCCGCCGGCCGCGTTGCACCAGGAGGTGAACACCTTGGCGGTGTCGGCGAATTCGGAGTTCTTGGTGAAGCCGACGTCGGAGAAGACGCCGATGTCGATCGAGTCGGCGGTGACGCCCTGGGCGGGCGCACTCTTCGCGGTGCCCGGTCCGCAGACCTTCTTGAGGTCTCCGAAGTCTCCGGACGCGGCCTGCTGTGCGGCCTTCGTCGGGGTCGCGCCGCCGTCGCTCGTGTCGCCGGAGCCGCTGTGGCCGCCGCATCCGGCGACGGCCAGCAGTGCGGTCGCCGCCAGCGCGGCGGGAAGTGCATGGACTCTCACGGGGTTCCTCCTCGGTGGTGTCCCCGAACTGCTGAGCGCCGACGGTCAACCGGCCGGCACGGCGAAGGTCTTGAGCTCGAGGAACTCCTCCAGCCCCGCGACACCCATCTCCCGGCCGATGCCGGACTGCTTGAACCCCCCGAACGGGGCGTCGGCGGCGAAGTAGTTGCCGCCGTTGATGCTGAAGGTGCCGCTGCGGATCCGCCGGGCCACGGCGGTGGCCCGTTCGTCGTCGGCGCCGAGCACCGCGCCGGACAGGCCGAACACCGTGCCGTTGGCGATCCGGACGGCGTCGTCCTCGTCGTCGTAGGCGATGACCGCGAGCACCGGTCCGAAGACCTCCTCCTGGGCGATCTCGGCGGCCGGGTCGACGCCGGCGAGCAGGGTGGGCTCGTAGAAGAAGCCTTCGCGGTCGGCGGGCCGGCCGCCGGTCACCAGGCGGGCGCCGGCGGCGACGGCCCGCTCGACCATGCCGTGCACCTTGGTGCGCTGCTTCTCGCTGATCAGGGGACCCATGTGGGTCGCCGGGTCGGCCGGGTCGCCGTAGCGGACCTTGCCGAGCATGGCGGCGACCAGGGAGACGATCTCGTCGTGACTCTCGCGCGGGACGAGCAGGCGTGAGGTGAGTGCGCAGCCCTGGCCGGCGTGGGAGCAGATGCTGAAGGCCGCGAACATCGCGGCATCGGCGAAGTCGGCGTCGTCGAGCACGATCATCGCGGACTTGCCGCCGAGCTCCAGGAAGACCCGTTTCAGGGTGGCGGAGGCGGCGGACATGATGGCCCTGCCGACCGGGGTGGACCCGGTGAAGGTGATCATGTCGATGCCGGGGTGCGTGGTGAGCAGTTCGCCGGCTTCGGGGCCGGACGAGGTCAGGATGTTGACGACGCCGGCGGGGATGTCGGTCTCCTCGGCGATGAGACGGCCGAGCGTGAGGGTCGTCCACGGGGTGTCGGGGGCGCCCTTGACCACGACGGCACAGCCGGCGGCGAGCGCGGGGGCGAGCTTGGCGAGGGCCAGCTGGTTGGGGAAGTTGTACGGCAGGATGGCCGCGACGACTCCGGCGGGCTCCTTCTCCACCCACCGGCGGTGCTGCCGTCCCCGGCTCTCCACGGTGCCGAGCTCTTCCCGGAACTCGTAGCGCTCCAGCAGGTCCGCGTAGTACCTGACCATCTCGATCGGTTCGTCGAGCTGAGGTCCGTGGGTGAGGGCGCGGGGGGCGCCCACCTCGGCGATGGTCAGGTCGCGCAGTTCCTCGCGGTGCGCGTGCAGCGCGGCGTGGAGCTGGCGCAGGCAGCGCAGCCGCAGGTCGCGGTCGCGCATCCAGCCGGTCGTGTCGAACGCCCGGCGGGCGGCGGCGACGGCCGCCTCGACATGCCCGGCGTCCGCGTCGGATGCCGTCCCCAGCACCTTCCCGGTGGACGGATCGACGGTCTCGAAGCTGCGTCCCGCGGGTACGAGATCTCCGTCGATCAACAGCCGGTCCTCATGGAAAAGACTCACGGCTCCCCATCTCTTCTGGGTGTCACAGATCCTGTTGCCACGGCCCTGCCTGCGGTGGAAAGTAGCTTCTCGCCAGATGAGAAGCAACCTGTCGCGCAGGAGAATTAGGCATTCACGCGAGTGTGGGAGGAATCATGCCCGGTCAGCGCAGGGGGACCGCGATCGCCATGACCGAAGGGGTACGGGACGCCTTTCTCCGCGCCCAGCCGTCTGCCGGGTGGCGACCGTCGGCCCCGGCGGCCATCCGCACCACGGCGCCCTCTGGTTCACCCGGGACGGAACGGCGCTCTGACTCAACTCACTGACGCACAGCCGGCGCTGGACCGACCTCGGCCGCGACCCACGGCTCAGCGTGCCGGTCGACGACGGCGGTCTCGACTTCCTGCGGCTGCGCGAGGTCGAGCTGCCGGGCCGGGCCGAGGCGGTCGGCGAGACCCCTCGCAAGGGCGGCCACGTGGCCGAACTCACCGGTCCCGAGAACCTCTTCGCGGACAGGTACATGGGCGGCGGCACCTTCCGGTACGACGGCCGGCACGGCCGGCTGCGGCTGCGGCTGCGGCTGCGCCCGGAGCGGATCGCCGGCTGGGACTTCGGCAAGCTGCGCGCATGACGGTTGACGCGGAGCCACACGGATGGAAATCTGAAACTCAGAATTGAGAACAGCATTCTCGCGACGCGTGATCGCAAGTTAATGCATCCTGCCCCCGAGGGAGCCCGCATGCCGCCTCGTCTGCCTCCGCTGCCGGACGACCAGTGGGACGACCGCATTCGCGAGGTGCTCTCCGCCCTGCTTCCCCGGGGCATGCGCAACGCCGCGGCGGCGGGCAACGCGATGTCCACGCTCGTACGGCACCCGGACCTCACCGCGGCCTTCCTCCCCTACAGCACCTACCTCCTGGTCGGCTCGACCCTGCCGGCCCGGCTGCGTGAGCTGGTCATCCTGCGGATCGCCAGGCGCCGAGACTGCGCGTACGAGTGGACGCACCACTTCTACGCCGCCCAGCAGGCCGGCCTGACCGAGGCAGAGGTCGAGGCGGCCGGACAGGGCAAGGCGGCCGACCCCCTGGAGAGCGCGGTTCTTGACGCCGTGGACGAGCTGGAAGAGGGCTCCGACGTCTCGGACCGCACCTGGGCCGCCCTCGCCGAGCACCTCGACGAACACCAGCTGATGGACCTGGTGTTCACCGTGGGGACCTACACCCTCATGGCGATGGCCTTCAACACCTTCGGCATCCGTCCCGAACACGACGCGCGCGAGCGTGCGGAAAGGAGGCGGGCCCGTGACCACTGACCCCACGGACGACCTCGTGGAGATCCAGCAGCTCCTCGCCCGTTACGCGGTGACCATCACCCGCGGCGACATCGACGGGCTGATCGCGGTCTTCACGCCGGACGGCACCTACAGCGCGTTCGGCGACACCTACCCCCTCGCGGAGTTCCCGGCGCTGGTCGCGGCCGCCCCCAAGGGGCTGTTCCTCACCGGTACGCCCGCCGTGGAGCTGTCGGGCGACACGGCGACGGGCACCCAGCCGCTGTGCTTCGTCGACCACTCCACCCACGACCTGCGCATCGGCTACTACAACGACACCTACCTGCGCACCGCCGACGGCTGGCGGCTGCGCACCCGGGCGATGACCTTCATCCGCCGCAGCGGCGCCCACGACTCGGGGCGCCCGCACGCGTATCAGCGCCCGGCCGGATGAGCGCCTTCACCACGGCGGCGGACTTCCGCACGGCCCTGCGGGCCTGGCTGGACGGCAACGACCTGTCCCCCGGCCCCGACCACTCCTTCGACGCCCAGGTCGCCCAGCTGGCACGGGTGCGCCGGGCCCTGTTCGACGCGGGCTGGATGCGGTACGGCTGGCCGCGGGAGGTGGGCGGCCTCGGCGGGCCCGCGGTGCTCAGGGCGGTGCTCGGCGAGGAGGTGGCGACCCGGGGCCTGGCAGAGCCCGGCATCTACTCGATGGTCGAGGTCCTCGCCCCGACCCTCGTCGACTACGCCCGTCCCGAACTGGCCGCGGACATGGTCCCGTTGCTGCTGAGCGGCCGGGAGCAGTGGTGCCAGGGCTTCTCCGAGCCGGGCTCGGGCAGCGACCTGGCGTCCCTCACCACCCGGGCGGCACCGCGGGACGACGGCACCTGGGTGGTCAACGGCCAGAAGGTGTGGACGAGCCTCGCCCAGTACGCGGCCCGCTGTGTCCTGCTCACCCGCACCGCCCCCGGCCACGAGGGCATCACCGCGTTCTTCGTCGACATGGACACCCCCGGCATCACCGTGCGTCCGCTGCGCACGATGCACGGCGTCGACGAGTTCGCCGAGGTCTTCTTCGACGACGTGCCCGTGCCCGCCGACCGGATGCTGGGCCGCCCCGGCGACGGCTGGCGCCTGGCGATGGACCTGCTCCCGCACGAGCGCTCCACCTGCTTCTGGCACCGCGTCGCCCACCTCTACACCCGTCTCGACCGTCTGCTCGCCGAGACCGAGGTCCCGGACGACGCGGCCCTCGGCGCCGCCTACCTCGCCCTGCACACCGTCCGCTGCCGCTCCCACGCGACGCAGCGCCGGCTCGCGGACGGGGTCCGGCTCGGACCGGAAACCTCGGTCGACAAGGTGCTGCTGGCCACCGCCGAGCAGCAACTCCTGGAGACGGTAAGGGACTTGCTGCCGGGGGTTCTGGAGCTGACCGGGACGCCCTGGCGGTCGGAGTACCTCTACGCGAAGGCGGCCACCATCTACGGCGGCACCGCCGAGATCCAGCGCAACATCATCGCCCGCCGGCTCCTGGACCTGGGGAGGGAGTGACCGTGGACCACGCCGAGGTGGAACTGCTCGCGCAGACCCTGCGCAAGACGATGACGAGCACGGCCTCCGGCGCCGCCCTCGACGCCGCTCTGGCCGAACTGGGCTGGGCCGAACTGCTGGCCGAGTTCCCTCAGGTGGCGATACCGACGGTGTTCCGGCTGCTGGGCGAGACGGGTGCGCATGCCCCGGTGCTGAACGACGTGGTCCTCACGGCCGCCGGGCGGCCGGGCGGCGGCACCGCCCGGCTGCCGTACACCGGCGGCTCATGGGTGGTGTGGGAGCGGGGTGCGGAGGCCATGGGCCGGACACTGGACGAGGACCTGCCGCTGCGACCGGTGCCGGCCGACGGTCCGGGGCCGGGCCCGGAGCTGCTGCTGCGGCCGGGGTCCACCGGAGCGTCCGTACCGCTCGCGGCGGGACGGCGGGCGGTCGGCTGGTGGCTGCTCGGCAGCGGCCACGCCATGCTGGGGCTCGCCCGGACGCATGCGCTGGACCGGGTCCAGTTCGGCCGTCCGCTCGCCGCCTTCCAGGCGGTACGGCACCGGCTCGCGGAGACCCTGGTGGCCCTGGAGGGCGCCGAGGCCGCCCTCGCGGCGGCCGGGGACGACCTGGGGTCGCTGCTCGCCAAGGCGGCGGCCGGGCAGGCGGCGCTGACCGCGGCCCGGCACTGCCAGCAGGTGCTGGGCGGGATCGGTTTCACCGCCGAGCACCCGTTGCACCGGCACGTCCGCCGGGCCCTCGTCCTGGACGGGCTCCTCGGCAGCGCGCGGGAGCTGACGCGCGAGGCCGGGGCGCTGGTGCGGGCGAAGGGCACCGCGCCCCGGCTGGTTCAGCTGTGACCCACCCGGGGCGCAGGCCTCGGTCGGCCGTGTCTCACCAGGGCAGCCGTCCGTTGACGCTGAAATAGCCGCCGGCAGGTCCGTCTTGGCGGAGCCGGGTACGACGGAGTTGATCCGCGTCTCCGGGAGCGCCCCGCAAGTGGCGCTGCTCACGCGGGACTGCGACCGGCTCCGGGGCGCGGAGCAGGACCTGCGCATCCTCGTGTACTCGGCCGAGCCCGGTTCCGAGGCGGCGGAGAAGCCGGAGCTGATCCCGGTGCTCGGCACCCGGAGCCTGGCCGAACGTCACTGACGGAGCTTCTCCTTCATCTCGTCCAGTTTCGCCAGGATCGGATAGCCGCTGACGCTCAGCGCGTTGCCGTGTCCGGTCTGGTGGATGTCGAAGACGGACTGGAGTGCGGCGTAGAAGCCCTGCACGTCCAGGGTCTGGTTGACCGCGCGCTTGGCCTGGCGCAGCCCGAAGGCGGGCATCGCGGCGATGCGTTCGGCGAGTTCCCGGGTGGCCGTGTCCAACTCGGCGCGCGGGACGACCCGGTTGACCATGCCCGCCTTCTCGGCCTCCTCGGCAGTCAGCGGTCGGCCGGTGAACAGGATCTCCTTGGCCTTGCGGGGGCCCAGCTCCCAGGTGTGACCGTGGTATTCGACCCCGCCGATGCCCATGGTGACGACCGGGTCGGAGAACAGGGCGTCCTCGGCGGCCACGATCAGGTCGCAGGGCCAGCACAGCATCAGCCCGCCGGCGATGCAGCGGCCCTGCACGGCGGCGATCGACGGCTTCGGCACATTGCGCCAGCGCAGCGTGTACTCCAGGTACCGGCGGTTCTCGGCGCGGTAGATCCACTCCAGGGTGATCTCGTCGGGGCCGGGCCAGCGGTCCTTGAGGTCGTGCCCGGCGGAGAAGTGCTTCCCCTCGGCACGCACCACGATCACCTTCACCTCCGCGTCCTCGGCGGCCCGTGTCCAGGCGGCGTCGAGTTCGTCGAGAAGAGCGGCGTTCTGGGCGTTGGCGACCTCCGGCCGGTTGAGGGTGAGAGTGGCGATGGCGTCCTTCACCTCGTACAGGATGTGCACGGGCGTCTCCTCAGCGTCGGGGCAGACCGAGCACCCGCTCGGCGATGATCGTGCGCTGGATCTCGGACGTGCCGCCGGCGATGGTGCCGCCGAAGCTGCGGGCGAAGCGGTTGAACCAGCTGGCGGAGTCGTCGTCGAAGCTCATGTGGAAGTACGGCGCCGTCCGCGCCGGATGGGCCAGGCCCTCCGGGCCGGACGCCTCCAGGACGTGTTCCAGGGCGTGCTGGGCCGCCTCCGACCCGAACACCTTCAGCACGGACAGCGCGGGTACGTCCTGCTCGCCGCGGGCCGCGCGGGCGAGCGCGGCCGAACCGAGCAGCCGTAGCGCCTGGAGATCCATGAGCAGGGTGGCGTACCAGTCCTTCTGCAGGTCGCCGACGGGCCGGAAGTCGCGTACGACGGCCTCCAGGCGCTCGGCCTCGCCCAGCCACATCAGGGTCCGCTCGTGCCCCAGGGAGCCGTTCGCGACCCGCCAGCCCTGGTTGAGGGCGCCGACGAGGTTCTCGGCGGGGACCCGGACGTTCTCGAAGAAGACCTCGTTGAAGTCCTTGTCGTCGGGGCTGGTGTAGGAGGCGAAGGGGCGGCGGGTCACGCCGGGGGTGTCGGTGGGGATGAGCAGGACGCTGATGCCCTTGTGCTTGGGGGCGTCCGGGTCGGTGCGGACGAAGGCGAGGAGCACGTCTGCGTCGTGGGCGCCGGACGTCCAGACCTTCTGGCCGTTGACGGTAAAGTGGTCGCCGTCGGGTTCGGCCCGGGTGCGCAGGGAGGCGAGGTCGGATCCCGCGCCGGGCTCGCTCATGCCGAGGGCGGCGGTGATCTCGGCGCGCAGGATGGGCACGGCCCAGCGGCGCTTCTGCTCCTCGGTGCCGAAGGAGAGCAGGGAGGCGGCGATGATGCCGACGCCCTGCGGGTTGAAGCTGTGGCAGATGCGGCGCCGGGACAGCTCCTCGCGGTGCACGTACTGCTGGATGACCGTGGCGTTCCGGCCGCCGAACTCGGGCGGGTTGCCGGGCAGCAGCCAGCCCTCGTCGAACTGGAGGCGCTGCCAGCGCCTGGCCCACTCGGGCAGGTGCGCGGTGGAGCGGGACCGCTCGGCGGCCGCGGCCTCGGCGGGCAGGTTGGCCTCCAGGAACGCCGCGAACTCGGCGCGGAAGGCCTCGACGTCTTCGTCGAAGGACAGTCTCATGACACTCCCTGGGCGACCCACTGGTCGGCTATGGACGCCCGGTGCCCGGCGGCCCCGCCCAGCATCAACTCGCCCGCCTTGGCCCGCTTGATCGCGAACTGCAGGTCGTTCTCCCAGGTGTGCCCCATCGCGCCGAACAGCTGCACGGCGTTGCGGAACACCAGGGCCTGGCACTCGCCGGCCGCCGCCTTGGCCATGGCGGCCGCGAGCGGGCGTCGCGGGTCGTCCTCGGCGATGGTCAGGGCGGCGAAGTAGGCCAGGGCGCGGGCCCGTTCGACGGCCACGTGCATGTCGGCCGCCTTGTGCTGGACGGCCTGGAAGGAGCCGATGGGCGCGTCGAACTGGCGGCGGGTGCGGACGTGGCCAAGGACCAGGTCGAGGGCCCGGCGGCAGGCGCCCACCATGGTCAGGGCCATGCCGGTGAGCGCGAGGTGGCGGGCGCTCGCCGGGTCCGCGCCGCCACGGTCGCCCGCGCCGACCCGGACCTGCGCGAAGGTGACCTCGGCGAGGTGCAGGACGGGGTCGAGGACCGGGGTGCGTACGGCGCTCACCGCGGTGGCGGGAACGACGAAGACGCCCGCGTCGGTGACCACGGCGAGGCGGTCGGCCCGGTCGCCGTCGAGTACGTGCCGGGCGGTGCCCTCCAGGATCCAGCCGCCGTCGGCCGGGGTCGCCGTGACGCCCGCGTGGACGGCCGTGCCGGACCGGGCGGGGTCGGCGAACTCCGGTGCGAGCGGGGCGAACTGGGTCAGCGTCGCCAGGTAGGGCGTGGGGTCGGTGGCCCGGCCCAGCTCCTCCAGGACGATCGCCAGCTCGACCGCGTCGGCCGGGTCGGTCAGCTCGGTCCAGCCGAGGTCCACGTAGCCGCGCCACAGTGGTGCCGGGTCGGCGCCGTCGTCGGCCACCGCGCGCACCAGCGCCGGCGGGCACTCCCTGAGGACGGCCTTGTGCACGGTGTCCTGCCACAGCCGCTGCTCGGCGTCGAACTCAAACAGCATCGGGGCCTCCGAGCACGAAGGCCCCGGCCGGTGCCACCCCCATCAGTACGGCTCCGGTGAGCAGGGCCCCGACGAGCGCCCCCTCCGGCACCGCCCTCACCTGCCTGACCTCGTGGTCGGCCCGCACGCCCCATGTCACGAACGACCCCTTTGATGAGAATGTAATTCTCTGAATAAGCAATCAGCAGTCTCCTCCACATCTCCGGCGCTGTCCAGACTCGACACCGACTGCTTCCCGATGCAGTGCAGTAATGTTCTCGCATGGCACAGAAGGCGGATCAGCCCGTGAGCACCCCGACCGAGGAACCGGCCTGGAAGCAGCGCGCCGTGGAGCGCTCCACCCAGGCGGCGAAACGCCGGGCCGAACAGAGGGTGGAGCGGTTCCTCGACGCGGCCCAGGCGATCATGGCGGAGAAGGGCACGACCGACTTCACCGTGCAGGAGGTCGTCGACCGCTCCAAACAGTCACTGCGGAGCTTCTACCAGCACTTCGACGGCAAGCACGAGCTGCTGCTCGCGCTGTTCGAGGACGCGATGAGCAAGTCCGCGGAACAGCTGCGGACCCTCGCCGCCGATCAGTCCGACCCACTGGACCGACTCAGGGTGGTCGTCCAGGAGCTGTTCAACAGCTCCCGCCCCGACCCGGCCACCCAGCAGCAGCCGCTGTTCACCGACTTCGCGCTTCGCCTTCTAATATCGCATCCGGCCGAGATGCGGGTCGCGAACGCTCCGCTGCTCGCGCTGTTCACCGAGCTGATGCAGGACCTGGAGGACGCGAACCTGCTGCGCTCGGGCTTCAAGGCCAAGCGGGTGGCGGCGCTGACCATGCAGACCGTCATGTTCAACGCCCAGTCCAGCGGCCAGGACGCGGCGCATCCGCTGACCGCGGACGAGATCTGGGATTACTGCGCGAACGGGATCACGGGCGACGACTAGTCCGAGCCGGGCCGGCCACCGCACCGGCGGCCGGCCCGGGAACACCCATGTACGAGAGCGCCATTCTCACATCTGAATATTTCCATTACCCTCGCTGGCATGCCACTTGCCGTGAGCGAACTCTGGGACGATCTCCTGCACTGCCTCGACCTCCGGGGACACGCCGAGGAGACCGGTCCCGTCTACGAGGCGGGCAGCCAACGACTCGGCTACCACCGCCTGTTCGGCGGGCAGCTGCTGGCCCAGTTCGTCCGGGCGGCACAGCTCAGCTGCCCGGACAAGAACGTGAAGTCCCTGCACGCCCTGTTCGCGCGGGCGGGCCGCCCGGAGGAACCCGTCCGCTACGAGGTGCGGCGCCATCACGACGGGGGCTCCTTCGCCGCGCTGACGATCGTCGCCCGGCAGCCGAAGGGCGTGGTGGCCACCGCGTCGGTGTCCCTGCACGTCGCCGAGGACGGCCCCGCCAGGCAGGCGGTCCCGGCCGCGCCCGCCCTGCCCGGGCCCGAACACCGCACGGACCTCCACCCCATCCCCTGGGAGACCCGCACCACCGCCGACCTGGACAGCGCCGCACCCGAGCCGCCCGAGTTCGACGTGTGGATGCGCACCCCGGCCACCGAGGCGGACCTGGCCCCGGCACTCACCGCCTACGCCACCGACCTCACGCTCATCGGCACCGCCCTGCGCCCTGTGCCCGGAGTCACCCAGCACGACTCCGGAACGGCGTTCACCTCCGCGGTCACCTCGCACACCGTCTGGTTCCACCGCCCGTTCGGTGCGGACGGGTGGCTGCTGCTGCGGCAGCACAGCCCCCTCCTGGCGCACGGCCGCTGCTTCGGCCGGGGCGACGTCCTCACCGCGGACGGCACCCTCGTCGCGTCCTACGCCCAGGAGGCCCTGCTGCGCTTCACGAAGGAGGCGCCATGACGCCGTACCGGGTGGTCCAGTGGGCCACCGGCACGATCGGCGCCCGCTCGCTGCGCGCCGTCGTCGAGCACCCGGACCTGGCCCTGGCCGGCGTGTACGTCCATACGCCGGCCAAAGCGGGCCGCGACGCGGGCGAGTTGTGCGGGAGCGGCCCGACCGGCGTCAGGGCCACCCACGACGTCGAGGACGTCCTGGCCCTGGGCGCGGACTGCGTGCTCTACATGCCGCTGCGGTGCGATGTCGACGAGGTGTGCCGGCTGCTGGCGTCGGGCGCCAACGTGGTGACCACGCGCGGCGAGTTCCACCACCCCGGCAGCATGGATCCCGTCGTCCGCGAGCGGGTGGCGGAGGCCTGCGCCCGGGGCGGCACCTCGATCCACAGCACGGGCAGCAGCCCGGGGTTCATCACCGAGGCGGTGCCGCTCGTGCTGACGTCCCTCGCACGCCGCCTGGATCTCCTCACCATCGACGAGTACGCCGACCTGTCCCGGCGGCCGTCCCCCGAGCTGCTGTTCGGCGTGATGGGCTTCGGCAGCGCACCGGCGGCGTTCGACGAGGGGCGCCTGTCGCACGCGCGCACCAGTTTCGGCCCGTCGCTGCGGCTGGTCGCGGACGCCCTGCGGCTGCCGCTCGACTCCCTCGAGCCGACCGGCGAGCTGGCCACCGCGCGCGGCCATGTCCGCATCGCGGCGGGCGAGTTGGCCGCGGGCACGGTCGCGGCCCAGCGGCTCACGGTGACCGGGCTGCGCGCGGGCCGTCCGCTGCTGCGCTTCCGTGCCACCTGGTACTGCACGAGGGACCTCGCCCCGGCCTGGGATCTGCAGGACACCGGCTGGCATCTCACGGTCGAGGGCGACACCCCGCTGGACGTCGGCGTCAGGCTGCCGGTGCCGCTCGGCCGGATGGCCGAGGTGTCCCCGTCGTACACGGCGCACCGGGCGGTCAACGCCGTGCCGTTCGTGTGCGCGGCGGCTCCCGGGATCCGTACGACGCTCGATCTGCCGCAGGTCACGGCGGCGCTGGGGTGAGCACGCCGGACCCGCGGCGCCGCGCCGTGCGCTACGGTGCCGGCACCTCCACGACCATCGCCGAGCCCATCCCGCCGCCGGCGCACATCGCCGCGACGCCGATACCGCCGCCGCGGCGCCGCAGTTCGTGCACGAGCGTGACCAGCATGCGGGCGCCGGTGGCGGCGACGGGGTGACCGAGGGAGCAGCCGCTGCCGTTGACGTTGACCAGCTCGGGGTCGAGGTCGAGTCGGCGGACGGCGGCCACGGTCACCGAGGCGAAGGCCTCGTTGATCTCGTAGAGGTCGACGTCGGCGGTGGTGAGGCCGGCGCGGGAGAGCGCCTTGGGAATGGCCTTGACGGGTGAGAGCCCGGTTTCCGCCGGGTCCACGCCGACGGACGCCCAGGACCGTACGGTGGCCAGCGCGGGCAGGCCCTCGGCGGCCGCCGTCCGGTCGCTCGCGACCACCAGTGCGGCCGCGCCGTCGTTGCCGCCGCAGGCGTTGCCGGCGGTGATGCTGAAGCCCTCGATCTCGGGGTGCAGCGGCTTGAGCGCGGCGAGCTTCTCCAACGACGTGTCGCGGCGCGGGTGTTCGTCGACCGAGAACAGCCCGTACGGGGTGTCGAAGGGCACCAGCTCCGCGTCGAAACGGCCCTCGTCGATGGCGCGCACGGCGTTCTGGTGCGAGCGCAGCGCCCACGCGTCCATCTCCGCGCGGCTGACGCCGGCCCGCTGGGCGACGTTCCAGCCGATGGTGATCGACATGTCGTTGTTGGGGGCGTCCGGCCGGTTCGGATGGGTGGGCGGCATCCAGGGCTCGACCCATTCGCCGTCGACGCGGAAGGCGGACTTCGGCGCCGTCGAGGCCGAGTTGACGCCGCCCGCGATCACCAGCTCGTCCATTCCGGCGCGGATGCTCGCGGCGGCGTCGGCGACGGCTGCCAGGCCGGCGGCGCAGTGCCGGTTGACGGCCGCGCCCGGGATGCCGGTGAGGCCGGCGGTCAGCGCGGCGTGGCGGGCGAGGACACCGCCGCCGTAGAGGCCCTCGCCGAGGATCACGTCGTCGACGCGGTCCGGGTCGAGCCCGGCCGCGGCGGCCTGGACGATGTGGTGGGCCAGGTCGAAGGCGGTGGTGTCGCGCAGGCTCCCCTTGCGGGCGGTGCCGACGGGGGTGCGCAGAGCGGACACGATGACTGCCTCGGGCATGGACGGTCTCCAACTCGGCGGGGCGGGCAGGGATCACATCACTTTGCGAGAATGCTACTCTCGCCATACTAGAACTACATATCCCGGGAGGGGAGTCGCGATGCAGGTTCGGGGCACATCCGCGCTCGTGGTGGGTGGGACGGGGGGCCTGGGCGAGGCCACGGTCCGCCGGCTGCGCGCGGCGGGAGCGTCCGTGGTCGTCGCCGATCTCGCCGACGAGAAGGGCAAGGCCCTGGAGGAGGAGCTGGGCATCCGGTACGTGCGGACGGACGCCACCGACGAGGGCGAGGTCCGCACCGCGATCGGGGCGGCGGAGGCGCTCGGCCCGCTGCGGATCGCGGTGGACGTGCACGGCGGTCCGGCGAGCGGCGGGCGGCTGGTCGGCCGGGACGGCGAACCGATGGACCTCGCCGGGTTCCGGCGGACCCTCGACATCTATCTGACCGGCGTCTTCAACGTCCTGCGGCTGGCCGCCGCCGCGATGGCCCGCCAGGAGCCGGCGAACGAGGACGGCGGCCGGGGTGTCGTCGTGACCACCGCGTCCATAGCGGCGTACGAGGGCCAGATCGGCCAGCTTCCGTACGCCGCCGCGAAGGGCGGGGTCGCCGCCATGACCCTGGTGGCCGCGCGCGACCTGTCCCCGCTCGGCATCCGGGTCATGACGATAGCTCCGGGCACGTTCCTGACGCCCGCCTACGGGAGGTCCGGCGACCAACTGGAGGCCTACTGGGGGCCGCAGATCCCGCACCCCCGCCGGATGGGCCGCTCCGCCGAGTACGCCGCTCTCGTCCAGCACATCTGCGAGAACGACTATCTCAACGGCGAGGTGATCCGCCTGGACGGGGCGCTGCGCTTCCCGCCCAAGTGACGGCCGGCGGAGCCGGCTTCCCGCCCCGCACGGGCGCGCCCCGCATCGCACGGACGCGCCCCGCACCGGCGGACGGGTCACCGCTCCCGGGAGGTGAGGCGGGCGAGGGTGTCACGGAAGTCGTCCGTCTGGAAGGACTGTTCCTCGGCGGTCGTGGCGTAGTCGAGGGTGGCGAGCACCGCACGCTCCAGATGCATGTTGAGGACGCGTTTGGTGCTCTCCGCCGCCTGCCTCGGCAGTCCCGCGATGCGTTTCGCGCAGGCCGTGGCCTCCGCGAGCGGGTCGGCCACCACGTGGTTGGCCAGCCCGAGGGCGACGGCCTTCTCGGCCGGAATGCGGGCGCCGGTGAGGGCGTACTCCTTGGCGAGCAACAGGCTGGTGTGCAGCGGCCAGGTGAGCGGGCCGCCGTCGGCCGCGACCAGGCCGACCTGGACGTGCGGGTCGGCGAGGTAGGCGCCCTCGGCCATGTAGACGATGTCGCTGAGCGCCACCAGGCTGCAACCGAGCCCCACGGCAGGCCCGTTGACGGCGGCGACGACCGGGACGCGGCAGCGGACCATGCCGAGGACCAGGTCCCGGCCGTGGGCGATGGTCTTCGCGCGCAGTTCGGGATCCTGCCTGATCTCGTCGAGGTAGGCGAAGTCGCCGCCCGCGGAGAACGCCTCTCCCGCCCCGGTGATGACGGCGGCCCTGGCCTGCCGGTCGTCGGCCAGCCGGGGCCACAGCCGGGCCAGGCCCGTGTGCAGCGGGTCGTTGACGGCGTTGAGGGCGTCGGGCCGGTTGAGGGTGACGATCCGCAGCGGGCCGTCCGCGCGGACGTCGATCTCCTCCGGCATGCCGTACCTGTTCCGACCGTCCGTCATGTCAGGCTCCCAGTCCGAGGATCCGTGCGGCGATGATGTTCTTCTGGATCTGCGAGGTGCCGCCCATGACGCTCTGCGCGCGGCTGTAGAGGTAGGCGTGCAGGAGGTCCGGGTCGCCGGCGCCGCCGACGGCCAGGGCTGCGTGGCCCACCGTCTGCTCCGTCCAGGTCATGAGGAGCTTGTCCAGGGAGCCCTCCGGCCCGTGGGAGACGCCGTCGAGCTGTTCGGACAGGCGCCGGCGCACGTGCAGGCGCAGCATCTCCGTCTCGACGACCGCCCAGGCGACGTCGGGCGGCAGGGTGTCGCCGGCCGTGCGGTCCACGAGCTCGCGGACGAGCTTGCCGTAGCGGGCGGTGAAGCCCAGGGTCGAGGGTTCGCGTTCGTGTCCGACGACCGTCATGGCGAGCGCCCAGCCCTCGCCGGGCGCGCCGACCATCTGGTCCGCGGGCACGGTGGCGCCGTCGAGGAGGACCTGGCCGAACTCCTTGGTGACTCCGCTCATCATCTTCAACGGCCGCTGTTCGACGCCGGGTTGGTCCATGGCGACGATGAACGCGGAGATGCCCCGGTGGCGGGGTGCGGCCGGGTCGGTGCGGGCGAGGAGCAGGCACCAGTCGGCGACGTCGGAGTAACTGGTCCAGATCTTGTGGCCGTGGACGACGTAGGTGTCGCCGTCGCGGATGGCGGTGGTGGTGAGGGAGGCGAGGTCGGAGCCGGCGCCGGGTTCGCTGAAGCCCTGGCACCAGCGTTCGGTGCCGTCGATCATGCCGGGCAGGAAGCGTTCACGCAGTTCCTCGCTGCCGTGCCGGCCGAGGCCCTGGACGAGGTAGCCGAGGCCGGGGCGGGCGGGGGCGCCGGCGCGGGCGAGTTCCTCGTCGAGGATGACGTCGTAGACGGGCGGCAGGTCGTGGCCGCCGTACTTCGCGGGCCAGGACAGGCCGAAGAAGCCGGCCGCGTGCAGGGCGCGGTGCCATTCGCCCTGGCGGGCCCAGTACGCGTCGCCAGCGGTGGGGCACCTGCCGGCGCGCTCGGTCAGCCAGCCACGCAGACGGTCGCGGAAGGCGGCCTCCTCGGGCGAGTCACGAAAGTCCACGGTCGATCTCCTCCAGGCGTACGGGGAACAGGTCGGTGGACGTCAGCGCGCGGCGCAGGTGGACATGGGCGAGGCACTCCCAGGTGTTGCCGATGCCGCCGTGCACCTGGACGGCCGTCTCGCAGACGGTGCGGGCGGCGCGGGCGCAGTAGAGCTTGGCGATACGGGCGGCCCGGATCGCCTCGGCGGGCGGCAGTTCGTCGACGGCCCAGGCGGCGTGGCGCAGGACGCTGACCGAGCCCTCGATGAGGGCCAGCGCTTCGGCGAGGAGGTGGGCCACCGCCTGGTAGGAGCCGATCGTCCGGCCGTACTGCTCGCGGATCCTGGCGTGGTCGCGGGCGAGGGTGAGCGCGCCGCGGGCCGTGCCGACGAGGTCGGCGGCGGTGGCGACCACGGCCAACGCCCGCCAGCGGACGACGGCTTCGCCGGTCAGGACGCCGATCTGCTCGGGTGCGCCGCGCAGTTCGGCGACGTGGCGGGTGAGGTCGGCGCCGGGGACCGGCGTGCCGATCTCGGTGGCCAGCACCCGGTCGCCCTCCACGGACAGCGCCCGTCGCCTGCCCCGTGCGTCCCGAGCCCGGCCGTCGACGGCCACGGTCGCCGACGAGATCCCGTCGGCCAGGTCGTCGGCGAGCACGGGCCCTAGAAGCGGTACGTCGACCAGTCTCCGCCCGAACTCCGCCACGACGAGGGCCACCTCGACACCGGAGGCGCCGTCCGAGCGCAGCGCCCGCCAGCCGGTGGCCTCGACCGCCTTCTCCAGGCGGGCGACCCGGTCCGCGTCGTCCAGGTCGAGGACCGAGCCGGGTCCGAGGTCGTCGGCCAGCTTGGCGGCCGCGTCCCGGAGCTGGCGTTGCTCAGCTGTCAGCCGTACGTCCATCGCGCTCCTTGAGTACCTGTTCCTTGAGGACTCGCCGCAGGACCTTTCCCGAGGGCAGGCGCGGGATCTCGGTCACGAACTCGACACGGCTCGGTCGTTTGTAGGAGGCCAGCCTGCCGCCGACCAGTTCGACGAGTTCGGCGGCCTCGACCGGCGCGGCCCGCAGGACCGCCGCGACGACCGCCTCCCCGTCCGCGCCGTCCGGGACGCCGAACACGGCACAGTCGGCGACCGCCGGATGGCCGTGCAGCACGGCCTCGACCTCGGCGGGGGCGACCTGGAACGCCCGCACCTTGATCATCTCCTTGGAGCGGTCGGTGAGGCGCACCCACCCGCCCGCGTCGACGCTGCCGACGTCGCCGGTGCGGTACCAGCCGTCGTGCAGGGCGTCCGCCGTCGCCTCGGCCGGCAGGTACCCGGCCATCAGGGACTCCGCGCGCACCTCGATCTCCCCGGTCTCGCCCGGCCCGACGGGCTCTCCCGTCTCCAGCGAGACCACGCGCACGCGCACGCCCGGCACGGGACGGCCGGCCGAGTCCAGGCGTGCCCCGTCGAGCGGGTTGCAGGCGATGACGGGCAGTTCACTCGCCCCGTACGCGGGCACCCAGCCCACCCCGGTCCGCCGGGTCACCGTCTCGGCGATGCTCGGGGTCACCGGGGTGGCGCCCCACATGATGTAGCGCAGCGAGGACAGGTCGTACGACTCCAGCTTCGGGTGGGAGGCGATGGCGAGCGCGATCGGGGCGACGGCCATCTCCACGGTGATGCGGTCGAGTTCGATGTGGTGCAGCAGCCGGTCCAGGTCGAAGCGGCGGTGCAGGCGCAGCCAGGCCCCGGCCTCCAGGGCCGTGACGATGTTGAGCAGGCCCAGGATGTGCGAGGGCGGGGTGGCGACCTGGATGCGGTCGAGCGAGGTGAGACCGAGGGCGTCCCGCCAGTGCCGGACGGCGGCGGCGAACGAGGCGTGCGTGTGCCGGACCGCCTTGGGCATGCCGGTGGTGCCCGAGCTGAACACCAGGACCGCGTCGGCGTCCTGGTCCACGGACGGCTCCACGCCGCGTCCCGGCTCGATCGGCTCGTCCAGGTGCAGCATCGGCATCAGTCCGGCGAGCACCGGGTGGTCCCCGACCGCGTGGGCGGGTCCGGTGATCTCCAGGGCGTGTTCGACCTCGCCCCGCTTCCAGGCCGGGCTGAGCAGGACGACCGCCGCGCCGAGCCGCCAGACGGCCTGCACGGCGATCACGAACTCCGGCCGGTTGGAGGACATGAGCGCCACCCGCTCGCCCGCCCGCACACCCCGCCGGGCCAGTGCCCCCGCCAGCCCGTCCGCCAGGGCCGTCAGCTCGGCACGGCTGTACCCGCGGTCCTCGAAGACCAGCGCGGCCCGTTCGCTCATCTCTCGCCCCCACCCCTTGAGAGGATCCCGTCAGCCAGGAGAGAATAGTATTCTCGTTTCGACAGAACCTTGATACCAGAGCCAGAGGAGGGCGTCCATGGCGAGCCCCGCACTGTTCCGGCGCGCGACCGTCGTCAAGATCGTTCAGGAGACCGCCGACGCCCGGACCTTCGTGCTGGACCCGCAGGACGGCCCGTTCTCGTACCAGGCCGGGCAGTTCTGCGTCTTCCGGGTCCGGGTCGACGGCCGGGACCTGCTGCGTTCGTACTCGATGTCGAGCGCTCCGGAGTCCGACGCCGAGCTGACGACGACGGTCAAGCGCGTCCCGGACGGCAAGGTCTCCAACTGGCTGATCGACCGGGTCGAGGAGGGCGACGAACTCGAACTGACCCTGCCCCGCGGCCGGTTCTGCCTGCGCCCGGCGGCGACGCCGCTGCTCGGTTTCAGCGGGGGCAGCGGCATCACCCCGATCCTGTCCCTGACCAAGAGCGCCCTCGCCGGTACCGACCGGAGCGTCCGGCTGCTCTGTGCCGACCGCGACCGCGACGCGGCGATCTTCCGCTCGGCGCTGGAGGACCTGACCGCGCGGTATCCCGGCCGGCTGACGGTCGTACGGCACCTCGACGCCGACCGCGGGTTCCTCGACCCGGCCGCGGTACGGGAGTTCGTCGGGCCGGACGGTGCCGCCGACGCGTACGTGTGCGGTCCTGAGCCCTTCATGGCGCTCGTGGAGTCGGCGCTGCCCGGGCCCGGGCGCGTCTTCGGTGAGCGGTTCGGCGGCGCCGCGCCGGCGCCCGTGGCGGACGGGGCCGCTCCCGCCGAGGACACCGGTACCGTCACGATCCAGCTCGGCACCAGGCGCGTGTCGGTGCGCAAGCACCCGAACGAGACCCTGCTGCAGACCGCCCGCCGGGCCGGCCTGACCCCGCCGTCCTCCTGTGAGGCGGGCAACTGCGCGACCTGCATGGCCAGGCTGACGGAGGGCAGCGCGACGATGCGGGTGAACGACGTGCTCACCGAGGAGGAGGTCGCCGAGGGCTACGTCCTCACCTGCCAGGGCGTTCCGGACGAGGGGTCAGTCACCGTCCACTACGAGTGAGCCGTGCTCGCCGAGCCGGGGCGGCGGCCGGAACTCCGGCTCGTATCCGGCGATCCGGACCGGGCTGCCGACCAGCCGGTAGCCGCCCGCCCGGACGATCATCTCCGGGGCGGCGTCCAGGGCCTCGGGCAGGGTGCGCACGGCCGCCGCCGGGATGCCGAGCGGCCGCAGCCGCGCTTCCCAGCCCTTGGCGGTGTCGGCGGCCAGGGCGCGGGTGACGGCGGCGAGGACCTCGTCGCGGCGGGCGGCCCGCTCGGCCATCGTCGGGAAGCCGTCGATCCCGGCTTCGGCGGCGAAACTCCGCCAGAAGCCGTCGTGGGTGACGAACAGCGCCAAGTGCCCTTCCCGGGTGGGGAAGAGCTGGGCCGGCACGTAGTAGGAGTGCGCGCCGCCCGGCATGCGGCGCGGCTCGACGCCGTCGTTGAGGTAGGCGGAGGCACGGTAGTTGAGCTGGGCGAGCATCACGTCCCGCAGCGCCACGTCGACCTGGCCGCCGCGCCCGGAGACGATCTGGGCGAGCAGGCCCAACGCCGCTGTGAGGGCGGCGGAGTTGTCGACGGACGAGTACCCGGGCAGGGTCGGCGGCCCGTCCGGGTCGCCGGTCAGCGCGGCCACACCGGTCGCGGCCTGGATGACGTAGTCGAAGGCCGGGTCGTCCCCGCCGTCCAGGCCGTAGCCGGTGACGGCGACACACACGATCCGTTCGTTGTGGCGGCGCAGGCCGTCGTACGTCAGACCCAGGCGCCGTATCACCGACGGCTTGAGGTTGACCAGCAGCGCGTGCGCGTCGGCGGCCAGCTCGCCCAGTCCCAGGCGCCCTTGCTCGGTCGTGAGGTCGAGGCAGATGCTGCGCTTGTTGCGGTTGATGCTGGCGAAGTAGGCGTCGCCCACCTGCCGGGAGAGGTCGCCGCCGGGCGGCTCGATCTTGGTCACCTCGGCGCCGAGATCGGCGAGGAGCATCGTGGCGAAGGGGCCCGCGAGGATGTGGCCGACCTCCAGGACGCGGATGCCGGCGAGGGGGCCGGGGCTCACCGGAAATCCGCCGCCAGGCCGGCGATCATCTCCCGGGTGCGGCGCTTGGAGGCGACCAGTTCCTCGCGGCCGTCGCCGATGGGCAGCAGCCGTACGGACAGATCGCTGACCCCCGCGTCGGCGAACCGCTTGAACCGGGCCGCGATCGCCGCCTCGTCGCCCGCCGCGCACAGGTCGCCGACGTCCTCGGCGTCGCCGTACCCGAGCAGCCGCTGGTAGTTCGGCGAGATCTCGGCCTCGCCGAGGATGCGGTTCGCGCGTTCCCGGGCCGCGTCGATCTCGGAGGGCCGGCACAGGCACACCGGGATGCCGGCGACGACGCGCGGCGCGGCGCGCCCGGCGGCCTCGGCGGCCTTGGTGATCCGGGGGACGACGTGGTCGGCGACGGCGCGTTCGTCGGCCATCCACAGCACGGTCCCGTCGGCGCGCTCGCCGGCGAGGGCCAGCATGACGGGGCCGAGGGCGGCCAGCAGGACCGGCAGCGGGGCGACCGGGGCCAGGTCGAGCGGATTGTGCACGGTGTAGGTGGCGTTCTCGACGTCGACGGGGCCGGGGCCGCTGCGGGCCGCGTCCAGGACGTCCAGGTAGTCACGGGTGAGACCGGCCGGGCGCTCGTAGGGCAGGCCGAGCATGCCCTGGACGATCCAGTGGTGCGAGGGGCCCACGCCGAGGGCGAGCCGTCCGCCGGTCGCCGCCTGCGCGGACAGCGCCTGACGGGCCAGCGCGACGGGGTGCTGGGCCTGCAGCGGTACGACGGCGGTGCCCAGCTCGATCCGGGAGGTGCGCGCGCCCATCAGCGCCACGGCGGTCAACGCGTCGAAGTCCGAGGGGACCTGAGGCACCCAGGCGGTGTCCAGCCCGGCGCTCTCGGCCCACTCCACGTCCGCGATCATGCGCGAGACCTTCCGCGCGGAGTCGCCCCGCTCGGGCCCGATCATGACACCGATCCGCACGTTCCCTCCAGATGGCTCGGGTTCGGGGCTCCGCGCACGCGGAGGGTCAGGAGGACGACGTGAGCGCGCGCACCTCGGCGACCACGACGTCCAGGGGGGTGCCGGTGGGGAACACCCCCGCCGCGCCCGCGGCCTTCAGGCGCGGGACGTCGGCCGGCGGGATGGTGCCGCCGACGACGACGGTGACGTCACCGGCGTCGGCGGCCCGCAGTCCCTCGACGGTCCGTGCGGTCAGCGCCAGGTGGGCGCCGGACAGCATGCTCAGGCCGACCATCGCCACGTCCTCCTGGACGGCGGTGGCAACGATGTCGTCGACGCGCTGCCGGATGCCGGTGAAGACGACCTCGAAGCCGGCGTCGCGCAGCGCCCGCGCCACGATCTTGGCGCCCCGGTCGTGGCCGTCCAGGCCGGGCTTGGCGATGAGAATGCGAGTCGCCATCAGTGCATCACCGGATTCCCCATCAGAACACCACCGGTTGCCGGAACTCGCCCCACACGTCCTTCAGCGCAGTGACCATCTCGCCGACCGTGCAGTAGGCGTTGGCGCAGTCGATCAGGGGACCCATCAGGTTGTCGGTGCCCTCGGCGCCCCGTGACAGGGCGGCGAGCCGGGCGCGGACGTCGGCGGGGTCCCGCTCGGCCTTGACGCGGGCGAGCCGCTTCAGCTGGGTCTCGCGGCCCCGCGCGTCGAGTGCGTAGGTGGCGATGTCGGGGGCTGGCTCGTGCTCGTCGACGTACCGGTTGACGCCGATCACCGGCCGCTCACCGCCCTCGACCTCCTGGTGGGTCCGGTAGGCCTCGTCCGCGATGAGCCCCTGCAGATAGCCGTCCTCGATCGCCCGGACCATGCCGCCGTGGGCCTCCAGGTCGGCCATGATCCCGACGATCCGCTCCTCCGTCGCGTCCGTGAGCGCCTCCACGAAGTACGAGCCGCCGAGCGGGTCGGCGACGCGGGCGACGCCGGTCTCGTGGGCGAGGATCTGCTGGGTGCGCAGGGCGAGGGTGGCCGACTCCTCGCTGGGCAGGGCGAACGGCTCGTCCCAGGCGGCGGTGAACATCGACTGGACGCCGCCGAGCACCGACGCCAGGGCCTCGTAGGCGACCCGGACGGTGTTGTTGCGGGCCTGCGGGGGGTACAGCGAGGCGCCGCCGGCCACGCAGCCGAAGCGGAACATGGCCGCCTTGTCGGCCGCGGCGCCGTACCGCTCCCGCACGATGGTCGCCCAGCGCCTGCGTCCGGCACGGTACTTGGCGATCTCCTCGAAGAAATCGCCGTGCGTGTAGAAGAAGAAGGAGACCTGCGGGGCGAACCGGTCGATCGTCATCCGGCCGCGCTCCAGCACGGTGTCGCAGTAGGTCACCCCGTCGGCGAGCGTGAAGGCCATCTCCTGGACGGCGTTGGCGCCCGCGTCGCGAAAGTGCGCGCCGGCCACCGAGATCGCGTTGAACCTCGGCACCTCGGCCGCGCAGAACTCGATCGTGTCGGCGATGAGCCTGAGGGACGGCTCGGGCGGCCAGATCCAGGTGCCGCGGGAGGCGTACTCCTTGAGAATGTCGTTCTGGATGGTGCCGGTGAGCTTGGCCCGGGGCACTCCCCCGCGCTCGGCGGCGGCCACGTAGAGGGCGAGGAGGATCGCCGCCGTCCCGTTGACGGTGAAGCTGGTGCTGATGCGGTCCAGCGGGATGCCCTCGAAGAGCACCTCTGCGTCGGCCAGCGTGTCGACGGCCACGCCGACCCGGCCGACCTCCTCGCTCACCTCGGGGTCGTCGGAGTCGTAACCGCACTGGGTGGGCAGGTCGAGCGCCACGGACAGGCCGGTGCCGCCCTGCTCCAGCAGATACCGGTAACGCCGGTTCGACTCCTCGGCGGTGCCGAATCCCGAGTACTGCCTGAGTGTCCACAGCCGCCCCCGGTACCCGGAGGCGTAGTTGCCGCGGGTGAACGGGAACGTGCCCGGCGCGGGGGGCTCGGCAGCCCGGTCCGCCGGTCCGTAGACCGGCTTCAGCGGGATGCCGGACGAGGTCTGCACGAAGTCATTCATCGTTCGGATACCGTACTTGCAGAAAATGAGAATGCCAATACCGTACGCGAGAATGACTACAGCACCAGCGCAGGACGCTCGCGGAGCAGCGCCCCGGAGGGGGCACGGGGAACTGCTCGGCCAGCCCCCATGCGCCCGCAGGCCGCGCGTCCCCCGGAACCACCCCCACGGAGCGCTGCCCGGCTCCACGCGCGGCGTGGCGCCGGCGGCGGGATGTCCCGGTGTCGGGGCAGGGGACGGGCGGCGGTAGGGCGATTTCCGCTGACCGGGACTGGGCCGTCTCAGCGGGTGATGCGGGGCCGCAGCGCGGTGCCGGAACGCGCCCGGAGGGCGGCGAACCAGACGCCGGACCCGTAGGCGAGGTCGTCGAGGCGGCGGGCGAGGCCGTAGCGGAGCGGGTCGAGGGTGGCTTGATCCCGACGGTATTCGAGGGCGATGTCGGCCAGGGCGGCGACCGCGGTGGCGCGGCGGATGCGGCCGGAGAGCACGCAGCCGACGGCCGTCAGCGGCCACCAGTGGCGGGTCAGCAGCGCGGCGGTCTGCGAGAGGGTGGCGAGGGTTCCGTTGCCGGTGAGCCGCACGGCCAGCCGGTAGGGGTGCTCGGTGCCGTCGAGTTTGCGGGCGATGCGCACGGTGACGATCCCGAGGACGGCCGCGGCGGCCGGTGCCGACCAGCGCCGTCCGGCGAGCAGCGCGGCGGCCAGCGCCGTGCTCCACGGGGCGAACACGACGGGTGCGACGGACTCGGGGTGCCGTTCGGCGAGGGGTTGCGCGCCGGTGCCGTAGACGGCCTTGCGCAGCAGCCAGTCCGCGAGCCGTGCCCGGTGCTCGTGGGCCGCCCGGACGGCGGGTTCGTACCGCACCCGGCGCCCCGCCGCCACCAGCCGCCAGCACAGGTCGACGTCCTCCCCGACCCGCATGCCCGCGTCGAAGCCCTCCCCCAGCGCGTCGGTCCGGGCCACCACGCACGCGGAGGAGGCCCAGGAGACGGGGGTGCCGGGCCGTACCGGCGCCGGATGCGCGCCGAGGTCGAGCGAGGACCGCGAGTTCTCGTACCGCTCGACCCAGGTCGTGGCCGGGGCGGACAGTCCGGTGATGCGGGGTACGGCCATCGCGACCCGGGGGTCGGCGAAGTGCCGGAGCAGGGTGGGGACCGTGTCGGGGTCCAGCACGATGTCGGAGTCGGCGAAGACCACGTACGGCGTGGTGACCAGGCGCAGTCCGGCGTTGCGCGCCCCGGCGGGCCCGAGGTTGGCCGCGAGGGCGACCAGCCGGGCACCGTGCTGTGCCGCCACGGCGGCCACGGCGGCCGGCTGCCGGGACGCGTCGTCGACCACGATCACCGGGCGGCCGGGACCGATGCTCCGCAGCAGGCGGTCGAGTTGGCGCGGGCGGTCGCGGACCGGCACGACGACCGTGTACCGGGGGTCCGCCGGCGCCGGCAGCGAGCCGACGACGGGATGTGCCATGCCCGTCTCCAGCAAGCGGTCCGCGAACAGCGCGCCCGCCGCGTCCCGTACGACCAGTACCCGCCCGGTGAACAGCCGCCGCGCCCGCGGGGTCAGCTTGAGCAGCCGGGTCGGAAACCCGCCGAGCAGCGCCCGGCCACCGTCGACCACCCGGGTGTGCCGGTCGAACTCGACGACGAAGCCGAGGGGAAGCGTCATCGGCGGGCACCTTTCGCAGCGGTGGACGACGTCAACGGTCGGTGAGACGGCCCCGGTCGTCGGGGCTCCAGGCGGTGATGCGGCGGACCGTGGCGGAGACCAGCGCGGCCATGGCCCGGCCGCCCTCCTCGGCCGTGGCGCCGGCCGGGTCGCCGAGGACGCCGGAGGCGGAGACCGCGCGGACGCCTCGGGCCATCAGTTCCGGCAGGAGAACGGGCAGGGGGCGGGTGTCGCCGGCGACGGCGGCGTCGAGTCGGACGCGTTCGGGTGCCAGGTGCAGGAGCAGGGCGGTCTCCGTACGGCCGGCGTGCGGGTCGCCGCCCGGGACCTCGCAGGCGGTCCAGACGGCGTCGTGGCCCTCGACGCGCAGCTGGGCGAGGGCACCGTCGAGCGTGGCCGCGTTGCCGCCGTGGCCGTTGACGAACACGATCCGGCCCGCCCACAGGGACAGCGAGCGGGTCAGTTCCACGACGACCGCGCGCAGCGCCTCGTGCCCGATCGAGACGGTCCCGGGGAAGCCGGCGTGTTCGCCGCTCGCGCCGTAGGCCAGAGCGGGGGCCACCAGCGGCGGACCGTGCGGTCCGTCGGCGAGGGCGACGGCCGTGCGCCGGGCGACGGCGCGGGCGACGACGGTGTCGGTGTCGAGCGGCAGATGCGGACCGTGCTGCTCGGTGGACCCGACCGGGACCAGGACGAGCGCCCCGGAGGGCAGGTCAGGCCAGACGGCGTCGGCCAGGACGGGCGGCATGGAGTCCGTGGACATGGTCAGGCGGCCGTGGACTCGGCGTCGGCGGCCGTGGACCGAGGGCCGGTGTCGGTCGCCGCGAGCGTCGAGGTCACGTCCGTGCCGCCCAGGGTCAGCCGGAAGCCGGGCGGTATCGCCAGGTCGTCGGGGGCCAGTTCGTGCACGGAGGCGTGGCCGAGGCCGAGCACGGCCGAGTCCAGTCCGCCGCGCATGATGTCCAGCACGTTCTCGACACCGGCCTGCCCGTTCGCGGCGAGGCCCCACAGATAGGCGCGGCCGATCAGGACGGCGCGGGCGCCGAGTGCGAGTGCCTTCGCCACGTCGCCGCCGCGCCGGATCCCGCCGTCCAGCAGGACCTCGACCTGGTCGCCGACGGCTTCCGCGATGGCGGGGAGCAGCCGGATGGTGGCCGGGGTGGTGTCCAGGTTGTTGCCGCCGTGGTTGGACACGGACAGCGCCGAGACGCCCACGTCGACCGCCCGTCTGGCGTCGTCCACGCGACAGACGCCCTTGAGGAGGAAGGGGCCGCCCCACTTCTGACGCAGCCATGCGAGGTCCTCCCAGGAGGGTGGCGGGGTCCGCATCCATTCGCCGTAGGCGCCGAAGAAGGTGGGGGCCGCGCCGCCGGGGGCGGTCAGGTTGGGGACGGTGAGGTCGGGGACGCGGCCCGACCTGGCGTACCGCCACAGCCATCCGGGCCGGGGCAGGACGTCGGGGGCGAACCGCAGCATGGTCCTGAGGTCGAGTTTGTCCGGGATGGCGGGGCTGCCCCAGTCGCGGCCGTGCGAGAACGACCAGTCGAGGGTGACGATGAGCGCCTTGGCGCCGGCGGCCCTGGCCCGGTCCATGCGCTGCACCATGGTGTCGCGGGTGCCGCTCCAGTACAGCTGGAAGAAGAGGTCGGGCTGTGCCTCGGCCACCTCCTCCACGGGCTTGCTCGCGAACGAGCTGAGCCCCATGATCACACCCCGGTTGGCGGCGGCCCGGGCCACGGCCACCTCCCCGTCCGGGTCGACGGCCTGCACTCCGGTCGGTGAGATGAGCACGGGCAGCTCGGTGGGCACGCCGAGAACCGTCGTGGACAGGTCGCGCTCCGCGTGGTGGCCGACGACGCGCGGCGCGAAGCCGAGTTCGGCGAAGGCCTCCGTGTTGGCGTCGATCGTGCGGCCGCGCTCCGAGCCCGCGACGAGCGCGCCGTAGACCGAGCCGGGCAGCCGCCGTTTCGCCCGGCGGCGGGCCTCGGCGACCGACTCGAACCAGGGGTTCCTAGGCATGTGTTCCGCCTTTTCCGGTGGGTGTCGGATCCAGCCCGGCCAGAGGACTCTCTGCGCACTCGGTCACCGGTGGGCGACGGGTGAGGACCAGGTCCACGGGGCGCCGCGAGTGGTCGCCGGACGGTTTGGGCAGCCGAGCCGTGTCACGCCGGGCGAGCCGTTCCGCGCCGTACCCCTGGACGCACTCGGGGTCCGGTCCGTCCAGCGGGAGCCCGGTGAAGAACTTCGCCGCCATGCAGCCGCCCTTGCAGGTGTCGTAGAACCCGCAGGAGGCGCAGGCGCCGCCCTGCTGGGGTGTCCGCAGCCGCCGGAACAGCTCCGAGTCACGCCACACGCCGCGAAAGCCGCCGGGCTCGCGGACGTTGCCGGCCAGGAACTCGTCGTGGATGGCGAACGGGCAGGCGTAGACGTCGCCGACCGGGTCGATCAGGCAGACGACGCGGCCGGCTCCGCACAGGTTGAGGCCCGGCAGTGCCTGGCCGTAGGCGGAGAGGTGGAAGAAGGAGTCGCCGGTCAGCACGTTCTCGCCGTGTGCCAGCAGCCAGTCGTACAGCTCGCGTTGCTGTGCGGCGGTCGGGTGGAGGTCGTCCCAGACGTCGGCGCCGCGTCCGGAGGGGCGCAGCCGGGTCAGGCGCAGCTGGGCGCCGTAACGGTCGGC
The DNA here is from genome assembly GCF_042892755.1 of Streptomyces sp. NPDC001714. NCBI lineage: Bacteria > Bacillati > Actinomycetota > Actinomycetes > Kitasatosporales > Streptomycetaceae > Streptomyces > Streptomyces sp. NPDC001714. The sequence continues at coordinate 418,952 of NZ_JBIAUL010000002.1, read as the reverse complement.
GAGCGCCTTGAAGGCGTCCAGTTGCGGGATGTTGTGCCGGGTGCAGACCACGGAGATCTTGAAGTTCTTCATACCGGCGGCGGCGAGGTGTTCCAGTGCCCGGACGGCCGTGGCGTACGAGCCGGGGCCGCGCACCGCGTCGTTGACGTCCGCGGTCGCGCCGTCGAGCGAGATCTGGACGTCCACGTAGTCGTTGCGGGCGAGGCGCTCGGCGGCTTCGGGGGTGATCCGGACACCGTTGGTGGAGAACTTCACGCCCACGTGATGGGCGGTGGCGTAGTCCAGGAGTTCCCAGAAGTCGTGGCGGACCGTGGGCTCGCCGCCGCCGATGTTGACGTAGAAGACCTGCATGGCCTCCAGTTCGTCGATCACCGCCTTGGCCTCCGCGGTGCTCAGCTCACGCGGGTCGCGGCGGCCGGAGCTGGACAGGCAGTGGGCGCAGGCGAGGTTGCAGGCGTAGGTGAGTTCCCAGGTGAGGCAGATCGGTGCGTCGAGCCCGAGCTCGAACAGGTCGACCAGCCGGGACGAGGACGGGGACGTGGGCGTGGGCACGGACGTGGGCGTGGCGGTCATGAGGTCCTCCCGACGACCATCGACGACTGCACGAGTGCGGCGAGGGCCCGGCCGTAGCGGGGCAGTTCGTCCTCCGCGAGGCCCGCGGCCAGGCAGGCGGCACGGGCTGTGGGCGCCTCCGCGAGGGCCTGGACGACGGCCAGCAGCCGCCGGTCCTTGAGGAACGACAGCTTGCGGGTGCCGAAGTGGTACAGCAGCCCACCGAAGGGTTCCGGCCGCACCGAGACCTGCGGATGCAGGTCCCAGGCGCGGTCCAGGTCCATGGCGGTCATGGGGCGGCGCCTAGTAGACGCCGCACATGCCGTCGATGGAGACCTCCTCGATCAGTTCGTCGGCCTCGATCAGCGATTCCTCGTCCGGAGTGCCCTCGTCCGGGATCTCGGTGGCCGGGACGGGCGGGGTGGCGTGCGGTCCGTTCATGTGACTCTCCCTGGGCAGCGCTCCCATCGGACAGTCGGAGAATAATGACACCGGGTGCCGAAAGTGAAGACGCCCGACGGCACGGAGCTTCGAAGGGGACGCAGATGTCGGTCAGCGCGCCGTACCGGTACTTGACGCCGTGTCACTCCTGCTCGACACGGAGCGCGTGCGGATGAGACGTCCCGATGTCGTGGTCGTCGGGGCCGGCGGCAGCGGTGCCGTGCTCGCGGCGCGGCTCAGCGAGGATCCCGGCCGTACGGTGCTGCTGCTGGAGGCCGGCCCGGTACCGTCTCATCCGGCGGCGTTCGCACCGGAGTTGCTGGACGCCCGGCTCGTGCCCGGCGCGCAGCCCGGACACCCCGCCGTCCAGCCCTACGCGGTCCACCTCACTCCTCGGCGCCCGTACACGGTCGTACGGGGACGCGTCCTCGGCGGCTCGACGACCGTCAACGGCGGGTACTTCGTCCGGGCCCGGCGGGAGGACTTCGACCGCTGGTCGGCGGCGGCCGGACCGGTCTGGTCCTACGACCGGGTACTGCCGTTCCTCCGTGCGCTGGAGACCGACCTCGACCAGGGCGGCAGCGGGCTGCACGGCGATCGAGGGCATGTGCGCGTCCGGCGCACCGGGCTCGGCCATCCCGCCGCCGTGGCGTTCCGGGCGGCGGCCCGACGGCTGGGCTTCCCGGCGGAGCCGGACAAGAACGCCCAGGACGCGCCGGGTTTCGGCCCGGTGCCGTGCAACGTCGTGGACGGGGTGCGTCTCAACACGGGCATCGGCTGCCTGTCGGCCGCGTCCGGACGCCCCAACCTCCTTGTGCGGGGGGACAGTACGGTCGTCAGGGTCGTCGTCGAGCGCGGTCGCGCGACCGGCGTGCTGGTCGAGCGGGACGGACACCGCGACACGGTGTACGGCGGTGAAGTGGTGCTCTGCGCCGGGGCGTTGCGCTCCCCGCACCTGCTGCACCTGTCGGGCATCGGGCCGCGCCGCCTCCTGGAGTCACTCGGCATTCCCGTGGTCAGGGACGCGCCGGCCGTCGGAGGGCGGTTCGGCGACCATCCGCAGCTGGTGCTGGAGTGGGTACCCCGGCGGCCGCTGCCGGAGCCCGTCGGTTCCTGGCTCGGCGGCGCGCTGCACCTCTCCTCGTCGGACGGGGCGCACCGGGGCGACCTGGAGATCCTGCAGTCCCTCGTCCCGCCTCCCGGCCTCACCGGCGGCAGGGCGTCCGTGCCCGGCGCCCCGCTCGCGTTCCTCGTCTCCGTCCAGACCCCGCGACTGACGGGCCGGATGCGCACCCGCTCCGCCGACCCCGCGACGCCCCCGGGCTTCGACTACGGCTACCTGTCGACGGCGGCGGACCGGCGCCGGATGCGCGAAGTGGTCCGTGTCACCGCCGAGTTGGTCGCCACGACCGACTTCGCGGAGGTCTCCGCGGGGCTCGTGGCGCCGGTGGCCGAGGTACTGGGCGACGACCGCCTGCTCGACGAGTGGATCCTCGGGCACCTCGGCACGTCCCACCACACCTGCGGCACGGTTCCGATGGGCCCCGCCGAGGATCCCCGGGCCGCCGTCGACGCCTACGGCAGGGTGCACGGGGTCGCCGGTCTGCGCGTCGCGGACACGTCCATCCTGCCGACGCCGCCGCTCAGGGGCCCGGCTGCCACCGCCGTCCTCATCGGCGAGGTCGTCGCCGACGCGGTGCGGCGGGGCCTGACCTGACCGAGGCCCCGCGGCGGAGCCGGCTACCCGGGCAGGTCCCGGTATCCGTCCGCGAGTTGCCGCACGGCCAGATCCAGCAGTTCGCCCAGGTCGGCGTCTTCGTCGGTCAGCCACTGCTCGTACGCGGTGACGCACGCGGCCAGGGTGGTGCTGCCGACCAGTTGGGGCAGCAGGTCGGTCGCGGGCCGGCCCAGTCGCCGGGCGGCGAACCCGGTGACGAGGGACCGCCACGACTCGTACCGCACGGCCGAGTCCGCCTGGAGCGTCGGCACGCGCAGGATGAGGGTCATCCGCTGCCGGTGCCAGGGCACCTCCGCCGGGTCGAACCGGTTGAACGCGACGACCGCGTGGCGCAGCGCGTCCATCATCGGCAGCTCCGGGTCGGCCGCCGCCAGCAGGGCTTCGAGCCTGGTCAGCTGTTCCTCGAAGTCACCCCAGACGAGGTCGTTCTTGGAGGCGAAGTAGCGGAAGAAGGTGCGCCGGCCGATGCCCGCCGCAGCGGCGATGTCGTCGACCGTGGTGTCGTCGAAGCCGCGCTCGGCGAACAGCTCGAAGCCCAGCCGTTCGAGCGCGGCCCGTGAGGTCACGCGCGGCCGGCCCGCCAGCCGGGCGGGTCCCGCGCAGACCGCCGTGTCGCCCTGTGGCGGCTCCATCCGCGATCCCTTCCCTCGGCACGACGGCTGACGACGGCGAGCGACCGTGCGACCCGCGCCGTCTCCCGTCATCCTCGCACCGCTCGTGAGGCGCGGGCCGCCCGGTCCTCACATCAGCCGGGCGGCCTGCGGCCGGGGAGGCCGGTACAACTCCGGCGACGCGAACCGAAGAGCCCTCCGGAGCCGCCCCCGGCGGGGCCGAGCGCCGTCGCGTCGACGAGTTTCTGGCATGGAGGACTGCTCGGCCTCCTCCCGCCTGCCCTGCGGGGTGTCGATGATGCCCGGGCCGAGCGAGCGCACGCTGGCCCCGTCGGGGCCGAGCCGCACCGCCTCCTTGCTCGCACCAGTGGCTGGTCTTCAGCGGAATTCGTCCCGTCACAGCAGCCCGTCCACCGAAAACGGCCACCCCGACGCGCTCACTCGGTCCACCCCACCCTGCAAGGCGAACGATCACCGATGGACATAGGACGCATAGGCGGCAACTCCCACCACGGCAAGTGCGCACAGGGGCCGCACCCACGCCTCCACGCCGGTCGCCGGGCGAGAGGTCGGCGCTTGCCGGGCTCTTCCCTCCTGGTCACCGCCCTCCCCGCCCCAGCGCACAGCCACGGCACACTCGGGCGGGAAATCCCGGGAAATGCAGGGCCCTCGCGGGAACCACCGACGAGACGTCGAAAGGTTCGCCCAGGTCAACAGCGGTCCTGGTCAGGCCCCGGATGCCGTCAGGGTGACGGTCTTGTACTCGACGTACTGGGCGAGCCCCACCGCGCCGTACTCGCGGCCGATGCCGCTCGCCTTGTGGCCGCCGAACGGGCCGTCGAAGGAGATGGGGGCACCGTTGACGGTGACCGTGCCGGTGCGCAGTCGGCGGGCCACCTCGAGGGCGTGGGTCTCGTCGGCGGACCACACGCCGCCCGAGAGACCGTACTCGGAGTCGTTGGCGATCCGCACCGCGTGGTCCTCGTCGTCGTAGGGGATGACCACGAGGACCGGGCCGAAGATCTCCTCCTGGGCGATCCGCAGGGAGTTGTCGACGTCGGCGAACACGGTCGGGGTGACGTAGTTGCCGCTCTCCAGCCCCGGCGGGACCTGGGGGCCGCCGGTGACGAGCCGGGCGCCCTCCTTGATGCCGAGTTCGATGTAGTCGCGCACGCGCTGCTGCTGGTCCCGGCGGACCATCGGGCCGATGAAGGTGTCGGGGTCGGCCGGGTCGCCGACCTTGAGCGACTCCACGAGGTCCTTGAGGGCGGTGACGACCTCTTCGTACCGGCTGCGCGGCGCGAGGACACGGGTCTGCGCGATGCAGGACTCGCCGTTGTTGAGGAGAGAGGCGAACTTCAGTCCCGGCACCGCGCGGTCGAGATCCGCGTCGGGCAGGATGATCGCGGCGGACTTGCCGCCCAGCTCCAGGCTGACCCGCTTCAACTGCTCGCCCGCGATGGCGGCGATCCTGCGGCCGGCCCGGGTCGAGCCGGTGAACGCGATCTTGTCGACGTCGGGGTGCGAGACGAGGTACTCGCTGGTCTCCCGGTCGGCGGGGAGCACGCTGATCACGCCCTCCGGCAGCCCGGTCCGCTCCAGCAGCTCGGCGAGCAGCCCCATGCTCAGGGAGTTCTCCGGAGACACCTTCAGGACGACGGTGTTGCCGGCCAGCAGTGCGGGGATGATCTTCGCCATGGCCGCCGAGAACGGGGAGTTCCAGGGGATGACGGCGGCCACGACGCCGATGGGCTCGCGGCGCACCACCGTCCGGACCGCCGGGGCGGATGCCGGCGTCTCCTCCCAGCCGAAGCCCTCCGCCGCCCTGAGGTAGGCCTCGGCCTGCCGGGTGAGCCCCGGCTGGCCGGCCCTGGTGAACCAGCGGGCGGAGCCGTTCTCGGCAGAGACGAGGTCGGCGATCTTCTCGGCGTCGGCCTCCCGCAGGGCGTTCAGGCGCCTTATGGCGGCGATGCGCTCCGCCGGTTCCGCACGCGGCCAGGGGCCCTCGTCGAAGGCGGCCCGGGCGGCGGCCACGGCGCGGTCGACATCGGCGGGCCGGGCCTGGGCGGCACGGCCGATGATCGCCTGGTCGTGCGGCGAGCGGATGTCGAGGAGTTCCGGGTCGCTCGGCGCCGTCCACGAGCCCGCGAGGTAGAGACGGTCGTAAGTGATCATGTGCCCTCTCCGAGGGGTGTTGAAGAGACGGGTTCTTTTATCTGTCACTTCAATGTAGCACTTACTGGGATGTGAGCCTCACCCTCGTGACAGAAGGTGTGGCAGGTTCCACACCTGCGGCTATGCTCTGGCGGGTGAGAGCCGACGCAGCACGCAATCTGGAAGCCGTTCTGACCACCGGGGCCCGTATGCTCGCCGTCGATCCGGGCGCGAGCATCGCCGCGATCGCCGCCGAGGCCGGTGTCGACCGGCGTACCGTCTACCGGCGGTTCGCGTCCCGCGAGGAGCTGCTGGCGGCCATCTACGAGGCTCGGTACGACGCGGTCGAGCGGGCCGTCGAGCACGCCAGGCTGCGGGAGGCGCCGGTCGCCGTGGCACTGCACCGGTACGTCGAGGAGATCATCGACGTCAATCGCAAGTGGCCCGTGGAACTCACCCGGCTGAAGGCCGACGACACGATCCGGGCGCGGCGCGACGCCCTGGTCCAGGAGGTGGACGGCTTCCTGCGGCGGGCCACCGAGGAGGGGCTGCTGCGTGACGACCTGCCGCCCGCCTGGGCCGGTTCACTGCTGCCGCAGCTCATGCATCTGGCGTCGCAGCAGTTGCCCGAGCTCAGCGCGGCCCAGGCCGCCGACACGGTCGTCGACACCTTTCTGCGGGGGCTCGGGGCGCAGTGATCGCCGCGGGGGTTGTGGCGGCCCCGTGCGTCTGATTGGGTACCGCGCGACAGAACAGGGGGGACCGGCGTGGATCAGGCGGCACGGCAGGACGTCCGCGGGGCACTGCCCGCAGGGCTCGGGCAGGCGATACGGCAGACCGCCGCAGACATCACGGCCGTACTCGACGGCGTCGCCGACACGAGCGGAGCCGTACCGGGATCGCGGTGGACGGTCGGCGAGGCGGCGGCCCATCTGGCGCTGGCCAACGAGCTGATGGCCGACCTCGCCCAGGGCCGGGAACGCCCGTACGGGGACGGCACGCCGCAGAGCCTTGCGGCGGCCAACGCCGAGTCGCTGACCCTGTTCGGGGAGCGCCGGGCGGCGCCGCTCGCGGCGATGATCACCGAGCAGGCGGAGCGCTGTGCCGACGCGCTGGCCGCGGCGGCGGACGGTCCGGCGCCGGTCACCCCGCTCGGGCCGATGGACCGGTCCGTTCTCGCCTCCTACCTGCTCACCCACATGCTGGGCCACGGCTACGATCTCGCCCGTGCGGCGCGCCGCCCGCACATGATCGACGCCGAACGCGTCGCATGGTGCCTGCCGTTCCTGCTCTCGGTGATGCCGGCCGTGGCGGACGGCACGGCCACCGCCGGTCTGACCGCTCGCTACACGATCCGGCTGCGCGGCGGCGGCGCCTTCGGCGTCACCCTCACCGAGGGTTCCGTCCAGGTGGCACCGGAACCGCCGGACCGCCCGGACTGCACGATCCTCATCGACCCGGTCGCCTTCCTGCTCATCGCCCTCGGCCGCCGCAACCCGTGGCTCGCCATGGCCCGCGGCCAGGTTTTCGCCTTCGGACGCAAGCCCTGGCTCGGACCCCGCTTCCCCGCCCTCTTCGTCGCCCCCTGACACCGCGCCCGGCCGCCACCGCCCTGATCTCGCGTCAGCCTGCCCGGCCCGACGCCCGTACGGGACGCGATCGCGACCCAGGCCGGCGACAGCGTCTTCTCGGTCCGCTTCCCGGTCCGCCCACACCGTCCCGGTGCGCCCGGGCCGCCTCCGCCGGCTGATCCCGCTCACTCCCGGGCACCCCCCGTCCGGCCCAACCCCGCTCGCCCAGAAGAGGCGAGCGGGCGTGACCGGTGTGACCGTGGTGGAAGGTATGGGCGCGCGCACGGATCCGAGGAGGCTGCATGGCCGAGGGACTGGTCGACGGCAGAGCGCCCCGCACTGCCCTGGTGGACGGCTCCGGCCGCCCCGCGCCGACCTTCGAACAGATGAGTGCCGTTGCCGACGCCGTGCTCTACGAGGGCTACCTCCTCTACCCCTATCGGCGGTCCTCGCCGAAGAATCGTGCCCGCTGGCAGTTCGGGGTCCTCTTCCCCCGGGACTGGGCGGAGGCCGACGGGCCGGTCAGGCCGGGTGTGTCGGGTTCGGCGGACTCCTGGTACCAGCAGACGGAGTGCCTGCTGCGAGTGCGCAGGCCGGACGCGGTCCTACGGCTGCGGGTGCGGTATCTGCAGCTTCAGCACAAACAGGTCGAGGATGCCGACGGGCGGCCGGTCGAGTCGCTGAGCTGCGGCGACGGGACCGTACAGCTGACCTTCGAGGAGGCGGTGGCCCGCGAGGCCGAGTTCACGGTCGCGCCGGACGGGGCCGAACACGGGTTTCCGGTGGGCTCGCCTGCCGGTACCGACACCGAGGAGCTGCCCTCCGGTGCCGGGCGGATCGTACGTCGCCGGGCGGAGGTGCGGGCGAGTACCGTCCTCGTGGCCGAGCAGCTCGGCGGGGACCTCTTCCGGCTCCGGGTGCGCACCACGAACGAAGGACACCTGGGAGATCCGCACGCCCCGCGCGACCGGGCCCTGCGGCACGCGCTCATCGCCACCCACACCCTCCTCGGCGTCGAGGGCGCGGAGTTCGTCTCCCTGATCGACCCCGGCCGGGACCTCCAGGAGGCCGCCCGCAGCTGCCGCAACGACTTCACCTTCCCGGTGCTCGGCGGCGCTCCCCCCGCCACCGCCCCCGAGGACGGCTCGGTCTCCGCCCTGCTGCTCTCCTCGCCGATCATCCTCCCCGACCATCCGCAGGTGGCGCCGGAGAGCCCCGGTGACCTGCACGACGCCGGTGAGATCGACGAGATCCTCACCCTGCGCACCATGCTGCTGACGGACGAGGAGAAGCGGGAGGCCCGGGCCACCGACCCGCGGGCCGCCGAGATCCTCGACCGCGTCGACACCATGCCGCCGGAGGTCTTCGAGCGGCTGCACGGCGCCATCCGCTCGCTCAGCCCGACCGGCGAAGCCGGCGTCGACGCGAACCCCCGCGCCGAGCGCCCCGCCTGGTGGCAGGAGGGCGGCGACGACGGGCTGTCGCCGGCCACCGACACGGTCCACGTCGACGGCGTGCGGGTCGGCGGCGGCAGCGCGGTCCGGCTGCGCCCGCGCGGCAGAGGCGCCGACGCCCAGGACATGTTCCTGGCCGGCCGGACCGCGACCGTGGCCGCCGTCTTCCACGACGTGGACGGCAGCACCCATCTCGCCGTCACCGTGGACGACGACCCGGCAGCCGAACTGCACGGCTGGTACGGCCGTTTCCACTACTTCCGGCCCGACGAAGTCGAGCCGCTCGGGGGCACCGACGTCCCGGCCCCAGCGGCGGCTGCCGAGCCGTCCCCGGGACCCACTCCATCGGAGGCCTAGCGTATGAGCACCAGCAAGAACGGCACCACCGCCGTCGCCGGCGAAGCCGGCCGCGCCGGCGAACACCAGGGGTTCGACGAGATCACCATCCTCTGGATCTCCGAGGGCATGAGCTGCGACGGCGACACCGTCTCGGTGACGGCCGCCGACCAGCCCTCCATCGAGGACCTGGTCCTGGGCCTGATTCCGGGGATGCCGAAGGTCAACCTGGTCAACAAGGTGCTCTCGCCGAGCCTGGGCGGCGAGGACTTCCTCGCTCCGTACCGGGCGGCCGCGCGGGGCGAGCTGGAGCCGTTCATCCTCGTCATCGAGGGCTCCGTCCCGAACCAGAACATCATCGAGGGCGACGGCTACTGGACGTCCTTCGGCAACGACCCGGAGACCGGGCAGCCGCAGACCCTCAACGACTGGATCGACGAACTGGCGCCCCGGGCCTGGGCGGTGGTGGCCGTCGGCACCTGCGCCACCTTCGGCGGCATCCACGCGATGGCCGGCAACCCCACCGGTGCCATGGGCCTCGCGGACTACCTCGGCTGGGACTTCAAGTCCCAGGGCGGGCTGCCGGTGGTGAACATCCCGGGCTGCCCGGTGCAACCGGAGAACTTCATGGAGACCCTGGTCTGGGTGCTCTACCACGCCGCCGGCACCGCTCCCCCGCCGCCGCTGGACCACATGCTGCGCCCGCAGTGGCTGTTCGGCCGCACCGTCCACGAGGGCTGCGACCGCGCCGCCTACTACGAGCAGGCGACCTTCGCGGCGGACTACAACTCGCCCAAGTGCCTGGTCAAGACGGGCTGCTGGGGTCCGGTCGTGAACTGCAACGTGCCCAAGCGGGGCTGGATGGCCGGCATCGGCGGCTGCCCCAACGTCGGCGGTATCTGCATCGGCTGCACCATGCCGGGCTTCCCGGACGCGTTCATGCCGTTCATGGACGAGCCGCCCGGCGGCACCCTCTCCTCGCTCGCGATCAAGCCGTACGGGGCGGTCATCCGCCGGCTGCGCGGCTTCACCAACGAGCTGGTCAACCACGAGCCGAAGTGGCGCCACAACAAGCGCAAGCTCACCAGCGGCTACGCCCCGCGCTGGCGCCCCTGACGCGCCCCGGCACACCTCACCCCCACCGACCGAGTCCCCTCCCCCACAGCAAAGGGCAGCGAGCCGATGACAACAGAGGCCCGGCAGAAAGGGCGCAAGCCCGCGCAGATCGTGGACATGTCCTGGGATCCGATCACCCGGATCATCGGAAACCTGGGCATCTACACGAAGATCGACTTCGCCAACCGGGAGGTGGTGGAGTGCCACAGCACGTCCTCCCTCTTCCGCGGCTACTCCGTCTTCATGAAGGGGAAGGACCCGCGCGACGCCGGGTTCATCACCTCCCGCATCTGCGGTATCTGCGGCGACAACCACACGACGTGCTCCGACTACGCCCAGCAGATGGCGTACGGCGTGAAGCCGCCGCCGCTGGCCGAGCACATCGTCAACCTCGGCGAGGCGGCCGAGTACATGTTCGACCACACGATCTTCCAGGACAACCTGGTCTTCGTGGACTTCTGCGAGCAGATGGTCAAGGCCACCAACCCGAGCGTCCTGGCCCGCGCGCAGAAGACCAACGCGCCGCGCGGTGGCATCCACGGCTACCGGACGATCGCGGACATCATGAAGGCCTTCAACCCCTTCGAGGGCGAGGTCTACAAGGAGGCCCTGAAGGTCTCCCGGACGACCCGCGAGATGTTCTGCCTGATGGAGGGCCGGCACGTCCACCCCTCCACGCTCTATCCGGGCGGTGTCGGCACCATGCCGTCGCCGACCGCGTTCACCGACTACCTCAGCCGGCTGATGCACGTCATCGACTTCGTGAAGAAGGCCGTCGCCATGAACGACGACGTCTTCGACTTCTTCTACGAGGCGCTGCCCGGCTACGAGGAGGTCGGCAAGCGCCGTATCCTGCTCGGCTGCTGGGGCGCCTGGCAGGACCCGAAGGTCGTCGACTACAAGTACGAGAACATGAACCGCTGGGGCAAGGCCATGTACGTCACCCCGGGCATCGTGGTCGACGGCGAGCTGGTGACCAACAACCTGGTCGACATCAACCTGGGCCTCAGGATCATGCTGGGCAGCTCGTTCTACGAGGACTGGGTGAACGAGGACCCGTTCGTCACCCACGACCCGCTCGGCAACCCCGTCGACATGCGCCACCCGTGGAACCAGACGACCCTCCCGGTGCCGCAGAAGCGGGACTTCGAGGGCAACTACAGCTGGGTGATGAGCCCCCGCTGGTACGACCAGCGCACCGGCGACCACCTCGCCCTGGACACCGGCGGCGGCCCGCTGGCCCGGCTCTGGTCGACCGCGCTGAACGGCATCGTCGACACGCCGTACATCAAGGCCACCGGCACCAGCGTGCGGATCTCGCTGCCCAAGGGTGCGAGCCTGCCGGAGACGACGCTGGAGTGGAAGATCCCGAAGTGGTCCAACACCCTCGAACGCGACCGCGCCCGGCCCTACTTCGTCGCCTACGCGGCCGCCATGGCCCTGCAGTTCCTGGACGAGGCGATGGGCCTGGTCCGGTCCGGCGACACCAAGGTGTTCGAGGACTTCGAGGTGCCGGACGAGGCGATCGGCTGCGGCTTCCACGAGGCCGTGCGCGGGGTCCTCTCGCACCACCTGGTGATCAAGGACAAGAAGATCGCCAACTACCACCCGTACCCGCCGACCCCGTGGAACGCCAGCCCGCGTGACAAGTTCGGCACCCCGGGCCCGTACGAGGACGCCGTCATGGGCCAGCCGATCTTCGAGGAGAACGGCCCGGACGACTTCAAGGGTGTCGACATCATGCGCACGGTCCGCAGCTTCGACCCCTGTCTGCCGTGCGGTGTCCACATGTACACGGGCAAGGGCAAGACGCTGAGCGTCACGCACTCGCCGGTGTACGGGGCGAACCATGGCTGACGGACGGCTCGACGGCCCGGCGGTCGAGTCCCGGCTGGCCCGGCTCGACGGGCTGCTGGAGAGCCTGGAGTCCGCTCCGGGGCCGACCGGCGGCTCGGCCGTCGAGGCGGTACGGCTGCTGACCGAGGTCTACGGCGAGGCGCTCGCCCGGGTCCTCGACCACGCGGACGCGCCGCTGGCCGAGCGGCTCGCCGACGACGAGCTGCTCGACCACCTCATGGTCCTGCACGACATCCACCCGGACGCGCCCGAGCGCCGGGCCGCCCGGGCGGTCGAGCGGCTGCGCCCCGCCGTGCGGGAACGCGGCGGTGACGTCGAGTGGGCCGGTGTGGAGGGCGAGGTGGGCCGGGTGCGGCTGGCCACGGGCGGCGGTTGCGGCTCGGGGTGCGGCGGAGGTACCACGGAGGTGACCGACGCCGTCCGCGAGGCGGTGCTCGCCGCGGCTCCCGAGCTGGCCGACGTGCAGCCGGTGCCCGAGGCCCCGGCGCCCGCCTTCGTCCCCCTGGACTCCCTGCGCCGGCCACAGGAGGCCCGGTGACCGCCGAAGGAGCCCTGGCCCGCCTCATCCGTTCCTCGGCCGACCGGCAGCCGGCGGCCGGGGCGGAGGTGTGCGACCTGTGCGCCGAGCCGCTGGCCGGAGACCATCCGCATCTGTACGACACCGGGCAGGCCGAGGTCCGCTGCGCCTGCCGCGCCTGCTCGGTGCTGTTCGCCGACACCCGGCAGGGCACCGGCGACGGCGACGGCCGGTTCCGGCTGATCCCCACCCGCCGGGTCCGCCTCCCGAAGGTCGACACCGCGGCTCTCGGGGTCCCGGTCGGCCTGGTCTTCTTCGTGCCGCGCGCGGACGGCTCGGTCACCGCGGAGGGTCCGAGCCCGGCGGGGGCCATGCGCTGGGAGGTGGAGGCGGCGGCCTGGCAGCGGGCGGTCGCCGGCTGCCCGCCGCTGGCCGGCATGACCCCCGATGTCGAGGCACTGCTGGTCAACACGGTGCACGGCCTCGACCACCACTGGATCGTCCCGGTCGACGACTGCTTCCGCATGCTCGCCGTCGTCCGCCGGGAGTGGCGCGGCCTGTCCGGCGGTGGCCGGATGTGGCCGGCCGTGGAGCGTTTCTTCGAGGAGCTCACCGAGCGGCCTTGAGCCGAGCGGCCTCGAGGAACGGCAACACAGGAAGGAGCACCCCATGGGCAGCATCCGAGTCGGCCGCGCCCAGGCCCGGCCCGACACACCGTCCCACGTGCCCGGCATGCACCAGGGCAACCGGGGCCCGTACACGAAGCAGACAGGACACCACCCGGACGGCACCGCCGACGCGCGGCGCTCGACCAACATCCACTGGAAGCGGCACGACGTGCTGCTGGACGTGATGCCGAACATCCCGCCCGGATGACCCAGAGCGACAGGGAGTCCCCCGCATGAACCGAATGGACCACATGAAGATGCAACGCAAGAGAACAGGTACGGCGGCCCAGCGCGTGCTGACCGCCGAGGTCGCCGTGGTGGGCGCGCTGCTGCTGGCGCTGTTCGTCACCGAGATCCCCAGCATGATGCGCGAGATGAGGATCTGGCGGATCGCCGGCGGGCTGCGCGCCGGTCACCGGTATCCGTGAGCCGGTCGTGCACGAACTGTCGATCGCGACCGCGATCGTCGAGCAGGCCGACGAATGGGCCCGGGCGGACGGCGCGGACCACGTCCGTGCGGTGACCGTCCGGGTCGGCGAACTGTCCGGGGTCGTCCCCGACGCCCTGGACTTCGCCTTCGAGGTGGCCCGCGACGGCACCGCCCTCGCCGGGGCCCGGCTCGTCGTCGAGCAGGTGACCGCGCGCGCCTGGTGCGGGCCGTGCGCCGAGGAGTTCGCGGTGGGCATGCCGCCGTTCTTCTGGTGCCCGCGCTGCGACCGGCCCTCCACCGAGCTGCGCAGCGGCCGGGAGCTGGAGATCACCGCGGTCGAATGACCCCGGCCGGTGCCCGGGACAGCCCGGGCACCGGCGGGGTCATCGCCTGTCGTCGAGCGATACCGTCAGCAGATACGGGGCAGTTGCTCTCCGAGCGGGAGGTCCACGACCCGGGTGCCGCCGAGTCCGGTCGCCACCACCACCATTCCGGGGTGTTCGGTCACGCACTCCCCGATCCGGGTGGCGCCGGCCCCCTGCGGATGGGCGCGCATCGCCTCCACCACCGCGTCGGCGTCGGCCGGCGGGACGAAGGCCACGAGCCTGCCCTCGTTGGCGACGTAGAGCGGGTCCAGGCCGAGGAAGCCGCAGGCGTTGGCGACCGCGTCCGGCACCGGCAGGGCGCGCTCGGCGAGCCGTACGCCTGTTCCCGAGGCACGGGCGATCTCGTTCAGGGAGGCGGCCAGGCCGCCGCGGGTCGGGTCGCGCAGGACGTGGATGTCGGGGGTGACGTCCAGCATGGTCGCGACCAGGTCGGCCAGCGGCGCGGTGTCGCTGGCGATCTCGACACCGAACTCCAGCCCCTCGCGCACGCTGAGCACGGCGACCCCGTGCAGCCCGATCGGTCCGCTGACGATGACGGCGTCGCCGGGCCGGGCCCGCTGCGGCCGGATGTCGACGCGCTCGGGGACCAGGCCGACGCCGGCGGTGGTGACGTACACCCCGTCCCCGTGGCCGCTCTCGACCACCTTGGTGTCGCCGGTGGCGATGGTGACGCCGGCCGTCTCGGCCGCCGCCCCCATGGCCCGCGCGATGCGTTCGACGACGGTCAGCTCGACGCCCTCCTCCAGGACGAAGGCGGCGGAGAGGTAGGCGGGCCGGGCGCCGCTCATCGCCAGGTCGTTGACGGTGCCGTTGACGGCGAGGTCGCCGAGGCAGCCGCCGGGGAAGAACAGCGGCCGTACGACGTAGGAGTCGGTGGAGAGCGCGAGGCGGGCGCCGCCGAGGTGGAGGACGGCGGAGTCGGTCATCCCGGCGAGGAGGGCGTTGCCGTAGGCGGGGGCGAAGATCTGCTCGATCAGTTCGGCGGAGAGGGCACCGCCTCCGCCGTGGCCCATGACCACGACCGGCCGGTCGCGGATCGGCGCCGGGCAGCTCCAGTTCGCGGGGTCGACGACGGTCTGCTCAGCCAACGGGGTTCATCTCCTCGTGCGGGAGCGCCGGTTCGGACATCCGGCGGTAGAGGTAGTAGGCGGCGCAGGCGCCCTCGCTGGAGACCATGGTGGCGCCGAGCGGGGTGCGCGGGGTGCAGGTGGTGCCGAAGGCCGCGCAGTCGGTGGGCTTGATGAGCCCCTGCAGGACTTCGCCGGCGCGGCACTCGGCGGGTTCCTCGGTGCGGATGCCGGTGACGTCGAAGCGGTGCTCGGCGTCGAAGGCGCGGTAGGCCTCGCTCAGCCGCCAGCCGCTGCCGGGAATGCGGCCGATGCCGCGCCAGTTCCGGTCGGTGACCTCGAAGACCTCCTCGATCATGCGGATGGCGGCCGGGTTGCCGTCGGCGCGCACGGCGCGGGCGTAGGCGTTCTCCACCCGGTGTTCGCCGCGCTCCAGTTGGCGGACCGTGCGGCGGATGCCCTCCAGGATGTCGAGCGGTTCGAAGCCGGTGACGACGACGGGGACCCGGTGCCGTTCGGCGAGTTCGGGGTACTCGGCCATGCCCATGACGCTGCAGACGTGTCCGGCGGCCAGGAAGCCCTGAACGCGGCAGGCGGGGGCGGTCATGATGGCCTCGATGGCCGGCGGGACCCGGACATGGGAGACCAGCAGGGTGAAGTTGGCCAGGCCGAGGCGCTTGGCCTGGTGGACGGCCATGGCGTTGGCGGGTGCGGTGGTCTCGAAGCCGATGGCGAAGAACACCACCTGCTTGTCCGGGTGGCGGCGGGCTAGCTGGAGCGCGTCGAGCGGTGAGTAGACCACGCGGAGGTCGCCGCCCTCGCCCTTGACCCGGAACAGGTCCCGGTCGGTGCCGGGGACGCGGAGCATGTCGCCGAACGAGCAGAAGATCACGTCGGGGCGCGCGGCGATCTCCAGTGCCTTGTCGATGCACTCCAGCGGGGTGACGCAGACCGGGCAGCCCGGCCCGTGGATCAACTCGATCTCGTCCGGGAGGAGTTGGTCGATGCCGTGCCGGATGATCGAGTGGGTCTGGCCGCCGCACACCTCCATCAGTGCCCAGGGGCGGGTGGCGGTGGCCCGGATCTCGTCCAGCAGCCGGCGCGCCAGCTTGGGGTCGTTGAACTCGTCGAGGTACTTCACCGTGTCTCGCTCCCTTCGGCCGGCTGAGCCGCCTGCCGGGCCGCCTGCTGCCAGGCGTCCCCGAACTCCTCCTCGAGAAGCCCCAGTTCCTCGAAGAGCTTGAGGGAGGCGAGGGCCGACTCCTCGTCAAGGCGCTGCAGGGCGAAGCCCACATGGACGATGACGTACTCGCCGACCTCGACGTCCGACACGTACTCCAGACACGCCTGCTTCTGCACCCCGCCGAAGTCGATCAGGCCGGTGAGCGGATCGGCTGTGTCGTCGATGCTCACGACTCTGCCGGGCACTGCCAAACACATGGGTCACTCCGTCTCGTCGCTGACTGCCTTGCGTCGGTCGTCGGGTCGTGGTCCGTGGGCCGCGACCACCAGTTGCCCGAGCGCCAGTCCGCCGTCGTTCGGCGGGACTTCGCCGTGCCGCAGGACCGTGAATCCGGCGCCGTGCAGCAGGTCCGCGCTCGCGTCCTCGAGGAGCGCGTTGGCGAAGACGCCTCCGGTGAGGGCGACAGTGTTCACTCCGGTGCCGCGGCGTGCGCCGCGGCAGAGGTCCAGGACCGCCTCGGCGACCCCGCGGTGGAAGCGGGCCGCGATCACCGGTACCGGGGTGCCGCGCCGCAGGTCGGCGATGATCGCGCGCAGGGCGGGGGCCGGGTTGAAACGGTCGCCGAAGGGATAGGCGGCCAGGTCCTCGCCCCAGGCCGCACAGGCCTGCGACTCCAGCTCCAGGGCGGCCTGGGCCTCGTACCCGGCGCGATGGCACACGCCCGCGAGGGACGACACGGCGTCGAAGAGGCGCCCCATGCTGGAGGTGGCCACGCAGCCGACCTGGCTCGGCAACTGCCGTGCCAGCAACTGGAGTTCCTCGCGGGAGCAGGCGGCGACGCTGGGCAGGTCGGCGTCCCAGGGCAGTCCGGCCGCCCACAGTCTGGCCAGTGCCGTCCGGCAGGGGTTGGCGACGCCCGCGTCCCCACCGGGCAGCGGGGCCGGGGCGAGGTGGGCGAGGCGCCGGTAGCGGGTGTAGTCGGCGACCAGTACCTCGCCGCCCCACACGGTGCCGTCGTCGCCGTAGCCGGTGCCGTCGAAGGCGACGCCGATGACGGGCGTGCTCCCGTCGAGGCCTGCCTCGGCCATGGCGGAGGCGATGTGGGCGTGGTGGTGCTGGACGAACACCGGTTTGCCGAGGGCAAGTCGGGTGGACCGGCGGCGGGCCCAGGCGGACGAGTGGTAGCCCGGGTGGCGGTCGGCGGCGACGATTTCGGGACGGACCCCGGTCAGCCGGCGCACGTGCCGTTCCGCCCGGAAGGCCGCCTCCAGGGTGGCCAGGTCGCCCATGTCGCCGATGTGCGGCCCGAACCAGGCCAGGTCGCCCTCCCCGACGCACAGCGCGTTCTTGAGGTCGCCGCCGACCGCGAGCGCGGGCCGCACCGGGACCGGCAGGCGCAGCGGGCGCGGCGCGTAGCCGCGGGAGCGGCGCAGGACCTGCTCGGTGCCGTCGGCGCGGACCCGCAGCAGCGAGTCGTCGCACGGCGAGGCGATGGGCCGGTCGTGGGCGAGCCAGGCGTCGGCCAGTCCGAACAGCCGGTTCAGCGCCTCGTCGTCGTCCGTGACGATGGGTTCGCCCGAGCGGTTGCCACTGGTCATGACCAGGACGCGGGGGCCGGGCGGGTCGCCGGGGAGACCGAAGAGGAGGGTGTGGACGGGCGTGTACGGCAGCATGACGCCGAGGTGCGGGCTGCCGGGGCAGACGCCGGGCGCGAGCAGGGTGCCGGGGCGGGGGCGGAGCAGGACGATCGGGCGCCGGGGGCTGGTGAGGGCGGCCCGCTCGGCCGTCCCGACCTCGGCGATCCGCTCCGCCTCGGCGAGGTCGGCGCACATCACCGCGAACGGCTTGTCGCCCCGCGCCTTGCGGGTGCGCAGGGTGTAGACGGCCCGGGCGGCGGAGGCGTCGCAGGCCAGGTGGTAGCCGCCGATGCCCTTCACGGCGACGATCCGTCCGGCGGCGAGCAGTTCTCGTGCCCGTGAGAGGGCTTCACCGTCACGAGCGGCGCTCACCCCGCTGCCGGCGGCGGGCACCAGCCGCAGCCGGGGGCCGCAGTCCGGGCAGGCCACCGGCTGGGCGTGGAAGCGGCGGTCGGCCGGGGCGTCGTACTCCCGGGTGCAGGCGGGGCACATGGGGAAGCCGGACATGGTGGTGACGGCGCGGTCGTACGGCATGCCGGTGGCGATGGTGAAGCGGGGCCCGCAGTGGGTGCAGGTGATGAAGGGGTGGCGGTGCCGGCGGTCGGCCGGATCGGCCAGCTCCCGCAGGCAGTCGGCGCAGGTGGCGGTGTCGGGCGGGAGGTGGGTGCGGCCCGGGACCGACTGCTCGGTGGCGCGGATGGTGAAGCCGGCGTCGGCCCCGGTGGCCGGGACCTCCTCGACGCCCACTGCGGTCACGGTGGCCAGCGGCGGCGGCTCACCGGCGAGCCGCTCGCAGAACCGTTCGACGTCGGCCGCCGCGCCCTCGACCTCGATGAGCACCCCGCTCGCCGTGTTGCCGACGAACCCGGTGAGCGCCAGGCCGGCGGCCAGGCGGTGGACGTAGGGGCGGAAGCCCACGCCCTGCACCGTCCCGCGGACCGTGACGCGCCGGCGGACGGCCGGCGTCGTGGTGGGCGCGGTCACGAGGCGGTCGGGGCGTGGACGTGGCCGTGCGGGTGGGGGGCGAGCGGGGGCTGGTGCGCGGGGTCGCCGTCCCGTACGGCGAGCACCCGGTCGAGGACCGTGTCGACGCCCTCGCCGGTGCGGGCGCAGGAGCGCACGATCTCCACCCCGGGGTTGACCCGCCGCACCTGCTCGGCGAAGGCGGTCTCGTCGAAGCCGGCCGGCCCGGCGAGGTCGGTCTTGGTGAGCACGACCAGGTGCGCGGAGCCGAAGGCGGTGGGGTATTTCGCGGGCTTGTCCTCGCCCTCGGTCACCGCCATCAGCACGATCCGCAGATGCTCGCCGAGGTCGTAGGAGGCCGGGCAGACCAGGTTGCCGACGTTCTCCACGAACAGCAGCGCGGTGTCCGGCGGCAGCCAGCCCTCCAGATGGCCGCGGACCTGCCGGGCTTCCAGGTGGCACAGCCCGTCGGTCAGCAGCTGCTTCACCGGCGCTCCCGAACGGGCGAGCCGTCTCGCGTCGTTCTCGGTGGCGAGGTCGGCGGTGAAGGCGGCGACGGGGACGCCCCGCTCCCCCGCCCGGGCCAGCACCCGGCCGAGCAGCTCGGTCTTGCCGCTGCCGGGGCTGGAGAGCAGGTTCACCACGCCGACCCCGCGCGCGGCCAGGTCGCTGCGCAGGCTTGCGGCCAGGCCGTCGTTCCTGGCCAGGACGGCCCGGGCGACCTCCTCCGACTGACACATGGGGACTCCGCTCTGGTCATGCCGTTCGTCTGCCGCGGGCCGGTGGGGGCTGGTCGCGCCCACGCGGCGGTGGCCGCACGTCGGCTCAGCCCCGCGCCCCTGACGGGGCGCGTCCGCTCAGCGATCCTCCGCGCCGGTGGCGGCTGTCGGCGGGCGACCGGCCGCGGCGGGGGCCGCGGATTCCTCCGGGCGGGCCAACGCGGGCGTGGCCAGCGGGTCGGCGAGCAGTGCCGGGACGAGGGTGTGCAGGGCGGCGACGGCCCGGCCGACCGCGTCGCGGACGGGTGCGCTCAGGCCGGGGGCGATGTCCTCGTCGCCGCGCGGCGGCTCCCCGGGCTCGCAGGCGAGCACGAGGACGCGGGGCAGGGGCTCGTCGCCGAGGTGGGCGGCGAGCGCGAGCACCTTCGCCGGGTCCATGCCGTGCGCCTCGGGCGGGGCCGCCGGGCGGCCGTCGGGGAGTTCCGGCTCGACGAGGGAGAGGGTGCCGGGGCGTTCGCCGCGTGCGGCCGCGTCCACGAGCACGACCACCGGCCAGCCGTCGAGCAGGGTGTAGGCGAGGTCCATGCCCCGGATGCCGAAGTCCCGGACCCGCGCCTCGGGCGGCAGCGGGCGCTGCTCCAGGGCGCGGACGACCTCCGGGCCGAAGGCGTCGTCGCCGAGGAAGATGTTGCCGACGCCCGCCACCAGCAGCCGCGTCACCGGGCACCGCCCGGGACCTTGCGGACGAAGTCGGAGCGCAGTGAGTGGTAGGCGGCGTCCGGGTCGAAGAACAGGGCGCGCATGCGGGCGAGTTCGTCCCTCCGGTACTCGGCGAGCGGCCGTTCCTCCTCGTCGGCCCGGCGCGCCGCGGCCTTGGCGGCGATGCGGCGGCCGAGGTCCGGCGAGCCGGCCAGTTCGGCCGCCAGTCGCTCGACCTCGGCGGTGAAGCCCTGCGCGGGGACCGGCACCAGCCGGTCGACGAGCCCGATCCGGGCGGCCGTCGCCGCGCTCACCGGCTGGGCCTCCTCCGTCAGCCGCCGGGCGGTCTGCGCGCCGGCGCGGCGGGGCAGCGAGTACGTCCAGAACTCCGAGCCGTACAGGCCCATCCGCCGGTAGTGCGGGTTGAGGACGGCGCCGGCGCGGCACCAGACCTCGTCGGCGGCGAGGGCGAGCATGGCGCCGCCGGCCGCCGCGTTGCCGCCGAGCGCGGCCACGACGAGCCGGTCGGTGGTCCGCAGCACGGCCTCGACCAGGTCGTCCATGGCGCCGAGGTTGGTCCAGGACTCCTCGGCGGGATCCGGGGCGGCCTCGATGACGTTGAGGTGGATGCCGTTGGAGAAGAAGTCGCGGCGGCCGCCGAGCACCAGGACCCGGGTGGGCCGGGCGAGGGCGTACCGGTAGGCGGCGAGCAGGCGCCGGCAGTGGTCGGTGCTCATCGCGCCGCCGGGGAAGGAGAAGGTGACCAGGCCGACGTCGCCGTGCTGCCGGTAGCGGATGTCGGTCCAGGTGCGCCGGTCCGGGGGCGGTTCGAGCGGGGCGGGGCTCTCCGGGAGGTCCGGGGCGGTGAGGACGTCGGTGGCGGGGCGGCGGAAGGGGGCCGGGTCGCCGGAGTTCTTGCGCGGGCGCAGCTCGGGGATCCAGACGGCACCGTCGCGGGTGGCCCGGCAGATTCCGCCCGCCCGGGTCGCGAGCAGCTCACCCGGTTCCCCGCGGAGCCGGTCCTCAAGATGGCCGCCGTGCAGGAACACCTCACGGCCGAGGAGTTCGTCCAGCACCCCCGGCTGCGAGTCGGCTCCGCACAGCTTGCGCAGCACCGTCGCGGTGTCGTCGGCCGCCCAGTCGATCCGCCGCCGCTCCTGCCGGAAGGCGTCCCGCCAGACGACCCGGCCGTGGATCGCGGGATCGCTCTGCGGCCGCGGCTTGTACGAGCCGTCCGCGTACCGTCGTACGGCCTGGTGGACGGCGGTGAGGGCGGCGTCGGCCACCTCGTTGCGGTAGAGGTCGCTCTTGCCGACCGGTGCCACCGGGAACGGCTCGCTCGCCCAGACCGCGCCCGCGTCCATGGCCGCCTCGGCCTGGAGCACGGTCACCCCCCACCGGTCCGCCTGTCCGGCGATGGCCCAGTCGAGGGCGGAGGGGCCCCGGTCGCCGAGCGGTCCCGGGTGGACGATCAGGCAGGTGTACCGCCGCCAGACGTCTTCCGGGAGCGCCGTCCTGAGCATCGGCGCGACGATCAGCTCGGGACGCCGGTCCTCCACGGCGCGGCGGACGGCGTCGGGGCCCTGGCCGGCGAGGACGACGTCCACCCGGTGGCCGAGGTCGGACAGTTCGGCGTAGACCCGCTGGGACAGGCTGTTGAACGCGCTGGCGACGAGCAGAATGTCCATGGTGCGGCATGTTCGCCGCTTCAGCGGCTCCCGGAAAGGACCCGTGCGGCGTTTCGCCGGCCGTCCTGCGCCGGGTGGCCCTCCCGGGCCCGGAACGCC
This sequence comes from Streptomyces sp. NPDC001714, assembly GCF_042892755.1. Classification (NCBI taxonomy): domain Bacteria; kingdom Bacillati; phylum Actinomycetota; class Actinomycetes; order Kitasatosporales; family Streptomycetaceae; genus Streptomyces; species Streptomyces sp. NPDC001714. Next base: position 397,066 of record NZ_JBIAUL010000002.1, on the reverse strand, counting down.
CACTCCATCCCGGGCTCCATCACGCACCGGAAGACCCGGCGCACCGGCGGCGTGCACAGCAGGGTCACCACCACGGCGGCGACGAGGGTGGCGGTCACCGCACCCAGGGGGCCGTGCATCCAGGACGGGTCGTACCAGTGAGCGGGCTTGGCGCCCTGCGCGACGAAGCCGTGCAGCAGGTATCCGTACAGCGTGCCCGCGCCGAGGGCGGTGAACCAGGTGCGGCGGCCCGGGACCCAGGCGAGGAAGCAGGCGGCCAGGACCAGGGAGCAGCCGAAGGTGGCGAGGGTCATGACGGGCCCGTACCAGGCGGGTACGCCGAGCTGCTCGGCGCTGTCCCGGTGGAAGAACCAGCGGTAGCCCAGGTGCGGCACCGACCAGTACGCCATGCCGAGGGCGCAGACGACGACGGGGACGGCGCACACGCGCACGCTCCAGCGCCGTAGCAGGCTGAAGTGCTCCGGCCGCAGGCACAGGCCGAGCACGAAGTACGGCAGGAACTGCAGGACCCGCTGCAGGTCGAGGTCGTTGCCGATGGACGACGAGAGGCTCGCGAGCATCGCGACGGCGAGGGCGACGGGCAGCGGCCACCGCAGCTGCCGCCAGACCGGTGTGGTCAGCCGCCAGACGAACAGGGCCGCCAGGAACCAGGTCAGGTAGAGCGGGTCGAGCAGGCTGATCTCGCGGTCCGGGGCGTGGTCGCTCCAGCGGGTGAAGAGGGTGTAGGCGACCTCGAACACCACGTAGGGCACGGCGACCCCGGTGACCAGCCGCCTGATCCGGGCGGGGCTCGCGTCGAAGCCGCGGGAGAAGTACCCGGAGATGACGACGAACGCCGGCATGTGGAAGGCGTACACGAACGTGTAGAGCGCGGTGACGGTACGGCTGTCCGAGCGCAGTGGCTCCCAGGCGTGCCCGACGGCCACGAGCACGATCGCCAGGTACTTCGCGTTGTCGAAGTAGGCGTCGCGGCGGGCGGGCGGGGGGCCGCCGCGGGTGGCCGGGGCCGGGCGGGGCGACCCCGGGCGGGGCGGCGGGACCGGTGTGCGGTCCGTGGCGTGCACGGGGGACGTGTCGACGGGCGGGGACGTGTCGACCGTGGTTGCTGTCTCGCGGGAGCCGGACAGACCAGAACACCTCTCATACGGCATGCGCTCCGGAGAGCAGCGGGGACGGGGGCAGTACTCCGGTCACGCTGCTCTCCGGATTCCGGCGGGGTAAACCCACCGTGGTGTTCAGGCGTCGGGGCGGGAAACGGGGACCGTCCGCGGTGCCCGCGGCGCGAAGATGGGTGCGCCCGTGTCGACCGATCCTGATGTGGAGCGTGCCGCGTGACGTCGTCGGACCGTGTCTCCGAACCATTCGTGGAACTGCTGGACAGCCGCCCGGAGGCCCTGCGGGAGGCCGCGGAGGACTTCGGCCGTCTGGTGTGCGCACCGCCCTTGGGGGTGCTGCGGCCCCGGTCGGCGGCCGAGGTCGGGGACGCGCTGGCGTATGCCGGGCCGCGCGGGATCCCGGTGGCGGCGCGGGCCGGCGGTCATTCGATGTACGGCCAGGGGCAGGCGGGCGGCGGCATCGTCCTCGACCTGGGTGACCTGAGCGCGGTCGGGCCGGTGACCGGGGAGCGGGTGGAGGTGCAGGCGGGAGCGCTGTGGCGGGACGTGCTCGCGGCGACCCTGCCGTACGGGCTCGCGCCGCCCGTCCTCACCGACTACCTCGGTGCCGGCGTCGGCGGGGTGCTGACCGTGGGCGGGCTGGGCGGCGCGAGTCACCGGCACGGCCTGGTCGCGGACTCGGTGCTGGAGCTGGAGGTGGTGACCGGCGCCGGCGAGCACCTGGTCTGCTCGCCGGAACAGCACGGCGCCCTCTTCCACGCGGTCCTGGCCGGCCTCGGACAGGTGGCCGTCATCGTCCGGGCCACCCTGCGCCTGTCCCCCGCGCCCACGCTGGTGCGCCGGTATTGCCTGTACTACCCCGACCTCGACGGCTACCTGGCCGACCAGCACCTGCTGGCGACGGACCGGCGCTTCGCCTACCTCGAGGGCCAGGCGCGCCCCGCCGAGGACACCGCCGGCGACTGGACGTACATGGTGGAGGCGGTGGCCCCCCACCAGGGAGCGATCCCGCCCGACGACAGGACCCTCCTCGCCGGCCTCTCCTTCGCCGCGTCCGAGAGCACGGACCTCGGGTACTTCGAGTTCGCCAACCGGGTCGCCACGGACGAGGAGGTCCTGCGCGCGACCGGCGAGTGGCTGCACCCGCACCCCTGGCTGAACCTTCTCCTCCCCGAGGACACCGCCGCGTCCGTCGTGACCGACGTCCTCACCGACCCCGCCTTCCGGGACCTGCGCGGGACCGGGCTGGTCCTGCTCTACCCCCTCCTCACCCGCACCCTGCGGGCCCCGCTGTTCCGCCGCCCGCCCGGCGAGGTCGTCCACCTCCTCGCCCTGCTGCGCACCGCCGCGCCGGGCACCGCCGACCCGATGGTGGCCGCCAACCGTACGGCGTACGAGAACGCGCGGGCGCAGGGCGCGGTCGCCTATCCGGCGAACGCGCTGCCGATGTCCCCGGGCGACTGGCGGCTGCACTACGGCAGCCGGTGGAGCACCCTGGCCGAGGCCAAGAGCCGCCACGACCCGCACGGCATCCTGGGCCGGGGGCACGGCATGGGCTGGTGAACGGCGGCGCGGGAATTCGGTGCACCGGGGTGTCGATTGCGCCGGGTGCCGTTCGTCGGTGGGGTGTAGGAAGCTCATGACGACCGGGAGGAACCATGAAGTACATGCTGCTGGTCTGCGGCGACGACACCGCCGACGCGTCCGGGATGGCGCCCGTCGAACCCTGGGTGGAGGAGCACGGCGTCAGGCGCGGGACCCGGTTGTACGGCCACCGGCTGCAACTGCCGGACCGGGCGGTGACCGTGCGGGTGCGGGACGGCGAGGTGCTGCGGACCGACGGGCCGTTCGCCGAGACCAAGGAGTACGTGGCAGGGTTCGACGTCGTGGACTGCGACGGCCTGGAGGAGGCCGTACGGATCGCCGCCGCGCACCCCGTGGCCACCATCGGGGCCCTGGAGGTGCGCCCGTTCTGGGACGAGGGGCTCATGGAGGACGCGGAGACGGCCGTCCGCCGTCTCGACGCCGAACTGACCGCGGCCGCCCACGACCGGGACGCCGACCGGATGACGGCCTGCTACGCGCCCGACGTGGAGGTCTTCGGGTTGGCCGGTGCAGAGGCGCAGTCGGGAATCGGCGCGCTGCGCAAGACGGTTGAGGCGTGGTTCGCGACGCTGACCGGGCCCGTGCACCGCGAAGTGCTCGAACTCCGGGTGCGTCCCGGGGAGGGCAGCGCCTTCAGCCACGCCCTGGTCCGGATCCACGGCACCCGGGTGACCGGCGAGGCCCTGGACCGGGTGGTGCGGGTGACCACGGGATACCGGGACACCGGTTTCAGCTGGGTGATCGCCCATGAACACGTCTCGGTGCCCCTGGAGGAGAACCCGTCGTGAAGTACGTCATGTTCGTCTGCACCCCCGTGGGCGGCGAGGAGCTCAGCCCGGCCGAGATCGCCGAGGACCCACGCTTCACCGCGTACATCGACGAGGTCCGGGCCCGCGGCGTCGTCAAGGGCGGCGCCCGGTTGCGGCCCGCCGCCGACGCGACGACCGTGCGGGTCCAGGGCGACGCGGTACTGCTGAGCGACGGACCGTTCGCCGAGACCAAGGAGTACGTCGCGGGCTTCGACGTCATCGAGGTCGCCGACCTCGACGAGGCGATCGCGCTGGCCTCCCGGCACCCCGCGGCGCTGGCCGGCGGCTCGGTAGAGGTACGGCCGGTCTGGGAGTGAGCCCCACGGACGAGGTCGAGGCGGCCGTCGCCGCCGCCTTCCACGACGAGTGGGCCCAGGTCGTCGCCACCCTGATCCGGGTGACCGGCGACTGGGACCTCGCCGAGGAGTGCGCGCAGGACGCCTTCGCCCAGGCGCTGGAGCGGTGGCGGCGCGACGGAGTGCCGGGCCGTCCCGGCGCCTGGCTGACCACGACCGCCCGCAACCGCGCCCTGGACGTGCTGCGCAGGGAGGCGGTGGGGGCCCGGAAGCTGCGGGAGGCGGCGGTGCTGGCACGGGACGAGGGGCCGTACGACCGGTACGACCCGTTCGGCGAGGAGGACGAAAGCGGCGTGGCCGACGACCGGCTGCGGCTGGTCTTCACCTGCTGCCACCCGGCGCTGCCGATCGAGGCACGGGTCGCGCTGACGCTCCGTACCCTGGCCGGGCTGACCACGCCCGAGATCGCGCGCGCCTTCCTCGTGCCCGAGGCGACGATGGCGCAGCGGCTGGTGCGTGCCAAGCGGAAGATCCGCAACGCCGGCATCCCGTACCGGGTGCCGCCCGGGCATCTGCTGCCCGAGCGCACGACGGGCGTCCTCGGCGTGCTCTACCTGCTGTTCAACGAGGGGTACGCGGCCACGGCCGGCGCCGATCTGATGCGGACCGGCCTGTGCGCCGAGGCGATCAGGCTGGCGCGGTTGCTGGCCCGGCTGATGCCCGACGAACCGGAGGTCGTCGGGCTGCTCGCGCTTCTGCTGCTGCACGACGCCCGCCGGGACACCCGGGTGGACGCGGCCGGCGACCTGGTCACCCTGGAGGACCAGGACCGCACGGCCTGGGACCGCGCCGAGATCGACGAGGGCACCGCGCTCCTGGAAGGCGCGCTGCGCCGGGGCCGCCCCGGCCCGTACCAGATCCAGGCCGCCATCGCCGCCTGCCACACCACCGCGCCGGCCGCCGCCGACACCGACTGGTCCGACATCGCCGGCCTCTACGGCGAACTCCAGCGGTACGTCCCCTCGCCCGTGGTCCGGCTGAACCGCGCGGTCGCCGTGGGCATGGCCGAGGGCGGCGCGGCGGGGCTCGCCCTGGTGGCGGAGCTGGAGGCGGAGGCCGACCTGACCGGGTACCACCTGCTGCCCGCAACCCGCGCCGACCTGCTGCGCCGCATGGGGCGCACGCGGGAGGCGGCCGAATCGTACGCGCGAGCGCTGGAGTTGGCGGAGAACGCGGCGGAGCGCAGGTTCCTGGCGAAGCGCCTCGCGGAGTGCCGGTCGGCGTAGCCGACCGGGGGTTCGCCGCAGGTTCCGGCCGGGGGTTGCCCCCACGGGCAATGCGGCAGCCCGCCGGAGTGATCGCGGGGCGGCCCGTGCCTAGCGTGATGACGCATGGCAACGTTCTCCCTGAAGTCCGCCCTGGCGTTATCGGTGGCGGCGTTCGTGCTGGTGTCCGCACCGGCCGCCCTCGCGCGGTCGTCGCCTCCGGGGCCTGCCGCGCGCTGCGGTCCGCAGGACGGCGTCCGACGGGCGCTGACCCGGCTGACCGCTGACGATCACATCGCCGGAGCCTCGGTCCTCGCGGAAGGCCCGTGCGGGCGCTGGACCGAGACCGCCGGTGCGGCGGACCTGCGCACCGGCCGCCCGATGAACAGCACCGACCGGCTGCGCGTCGGCAGCGTCACCAAGACGTTCACCGCGACGGTCGTCCTGCAACTCGCGGCCGAGCACCGGCTCTCCCTCGACGCGAACGTCGACCGCTACCTGCCGGGCCTGATCGACGCCCACGGCCATGACGGCCGACGCATCACCGTACGACAACTCCTGCGGCACACCAGCGGGTTGCCGGACTACCTCGACGCACCGGAGTGGGAGCACCCGGAGCGGCTGCGGTACCGCCACTTCACGGCACGCGAGTTGATCGAACGGGCCCTCGAACTCCCGCGCCCGCAGCAGTCCTGGCACTACGCCACCACCAACTACCTGGTCCTGGGCCTGATCGTCCGGAAGGTCACCGGGCACGCTCCCGAGGACGAGATCAGCCGCCGGGTGATCCGGCCCCTCGGGTTGCACGACACCTACTGGCCGGGGGACGAAACCCGTCTCCGAGGGCCGCATTCCCACAGCTACTTCGCGTCCGGCGACGGGCGGCGCGTCGACGGCACCGACTGGAACATGTCCTTCGGCGGGGTCGGCGGTGCCCTCGTCTCCACACCGGGCGATCTCACCCGGTTCGCCACCGCGTTGCTCGGCGGGCGGCTGCTGCCGGCGGACCGACTCGCCGAGATGAAGCGGACGGTGGCCGCCGAACCGGACCGACTGTGGCCCGGTGCCCGGTACGGCCTCGGGCTGATCTCGTCGCCGTTGTCGTGCGGTGGGGTGTGGTGGGGGCACGCCGGGACGGTGCCCGGCGGACACCGGGCGCTGGTCGCCGTCGGCCCCGGTGGCCGAAGCGTGGCCGTCGCCCTGAACCAGGTCCCGGACAGCCTCCGGGCCGAACTGGACTTCCAGGACCTCGTCGACACGTCCCTCTGCGACTCCGAAAGGACCCCCGCATGACCGGCTTCGCGGCCTCGGCCGCCCTGGCCCTGGCGAGCGCTCTCGCCCTCGGCGCCCCACCGGCGACCACCGACGCCCCGGACCCGTCGGCCCGCTACCACCACCAGCACCTCTCCTGGAAGAGCTGCGTGCTCGGCCCCGACGACGACACCGGCAAGGACCTCCAGAAGGCGGGCGCCCAGTGCGCCGACGTCACCGTGCCGCTGGACTACGACGACCCGGGCGGCCGTACGATCACGGTCGCCGTCTCCCGGATCAAGGCCACCGACACCGCCCACCGCGTAGGTGCGCTGCTGCTCAACAGCGGTGGCCCGGGCGGGCAGACGCTCGGCGACCCGCCGTGGGTGCGGGCGGCGATGAAGGGCGTGGGCAAGCGGTACGACGTGGTCGGAGTGGACCCTCGCTTCGTCGGCCGCAGCACCCCGCTGGACTGTCACTGGCCGACCGGCTCGCAGTTCCGCAGCGCGGGGCACGACCGCGCCGGCTTCGACCGCTCGACGGGCCTCGCCGAGGAACTCGCCCGCGACTGCCGGACGTACGAGGGCGACGTCCTGCCGTACGTCACCACGCGGAACACCGCGCGGGACATGGACGTGATCCGTGCGGCGCTCGGTGAACGGCGGATCTCCTACCTCGGCTACTCGTACGGCAGTTACCTCGGCGAGGTCTACGCCTCGATGTTCCCGAAGCGCACGGACCGGGTCGTCCTGGACGGGGTGATCGACCCCGGCCGCTACAACCCCCGGCTGCTGCGCGGCGCGGAGCCCGCCAACCGGCACGCCCTGCGGGACTGGGCCGCCTGGGCCGCCGCCCGTGACCCGGCGTACGGCCTGGGCGGTGACCGGGACGCGGTGCTGGCCGTCGTGCGTCGGATCGAGGCGGCCGCCGAGCACGGGCCGCTGCGGATCGGCGGCTACGAGGTGGACGAGAACGTCGCACCGCTCGTCGTCCTCAACGGTCTCTCCCAGGACGACGACTCGGCGTACGGCGACTTCGCCCGGGGCATCCGCGACCTGCGGGACGCGGCCGACGGCAAGGCGGTCACGCCGAGCGCATGGCTCGCCGACATGCTCGGCTTCCTGCTGACCGGATCCGATTCGGCGTACGGCAGCGTGCAGACCGCCGTCCTCTGCGGGGACGCCGGCGCGCCCCGCGACCCGGAGACGTACTGGCGTGACGTCCAACGGGCCCGCGCGCAGGACCCGTTGTTCGGGCCGGTGACCAACAACATCGGGCCGTGCGCCTTCTGGGACCCGCCGCGCGAGCGTCCGACCACCATCAGGGACGACCTGCCGGCCCTGCTCGTCAACGCGACGGGCGATCCGCGCACCGTCTACCAGGGCGCGCAGGCGGTGCGCGGCGACTGGCCGAGCTCCCGGCTGGTGACGCTGCGCGGCGCGGACCAGCACGCGGTGTTCGGCGTCTATGGCAGCTCCTGCGCCGACGCGACGGTCAACGCGTATCTCGCCACCGGGCGGCTGCCGGCGACGGACGTCACCTGCGCCGCGCGTCCTGCGCCAGCGCCCTGAACTCCGCCCACCGCACCCTCGGCCGGGGCAGGCCGCGCCGGCGCAGATAGCGGTCGGTGGCCTGCCTCGTGCTGCGCAGCACGCTCACCGCGTCGCTCACGCGGCCCGATCCCATCGGCTCCACGACCTTGGCGGGGACCAGCACCCGTCCCCGGCCGTCCTCGCGCAGTTCGCCGCGCACGAGCGCGTTCTGCATGTGGTTGAGGCGGTCGTCGTGCCGGTGCACCAGGAGGGCGGCGGGGCCCGGGGCGGCCGGGCAGTCGGCGGGCACGTCGACGGTGAACCCCTGGCTCGTGGGCACCGGCCGGGTCCGTGCCAGCAGCGGCGCCCCGGAGGAGTCGCGCGCGGCGAGCACCGCCGTCGGGTAGCGGGCGAGTTGCGCGGCGCCGACCTGTGCACCGGTCGGCGCGGCGGGCGCGGCGAACCCTTCGGACGCGGGCACGGGGGGCCGTACGACGACCTGGTGCGGCGTCACGGTGATCAGCAGGCGCAGGTAGTACCAGTCCATCACCAGCCGCATCGGTGCCGTGACGTACGACCTGCTGTGCGGCTGGCGTTCGAACAGCATCCGCCAGTAGTCCTCGGCGCCCTGCGGGCCGGTCATGATCTCGTCGGGGCAGTGGGCGTGGCCGCCGACGAATATCTGCGGGGCCTTCTCCAGGCCGCTGCCGGTGGGGTCGGAGAAGAGCAGGGCGACGCGGCCGTCCCGGCGGATGTTCAGCGCCTTCTGCGCGAACGCCAGGGAGGTACTGAGCAGCAGTGTCCCGTCCGGGCGGCGGAGCACGGCCGTCGGCCAGGCGAGCGGGGTGCCGTCCCGGCCCAGGGTGGCGAACTCGCAGGTCCGGTAGGCGTCGAGGACGTCGAGCGGGGCGGAGTCGAGAAGGGCCATGGTCTACTCTCCGTCCAGTGGAGCACGCATGCTCCGCCGGTAGGCGTCGTACTGGCGGCGGCCGACGGCCTGCCACAGCAGGCGGCCGATGAGCGGGGCCTTGCCCAGGAAGAAGGCGCGCTCCTCGGGGGTGGCCTCCTCCAGGATCGCGCCGAGGGCCAGCATGCGCTTGTTCTTCGGCAGCCCTTCCAGGCCGCGTTGTCCGACCAGTTCCCATTCCGGGACGGTGAGATGCTCGGCGATCAGCGGGAGCAGCGACCGCTCCTCCTCGTCGAGGTGCTCGAGGAGCGCGATCCGGTGGGCGTCCAGGGCCAGCGCCAGTTCCTCGCCGGGTATCCGGTCTCCGGACCGCTCCCACAGGGGCGTCCACTCGGCGACCGCCGCGAGGGTGTGGTCGATCGCCGCGTGCTGCTCCGTCATCCGCTCCACCAGCGCCCCCTCGGGCGCGGCCCGGTCGCGCAGCAGCGGCCAGATCAGCTCGTCCTCGGCGTGGTGATGGTGGTGCAGGCCGAGGGTGTAGTCGCGCAGGGCGGCGGCGACCCGCGCCGCACCGGCCCGGTCGCCGTCGGGCACGGCACGCACCAGCCGGGGCAGCAGTGCCGACTCGCGGCGGAAGACCCGGTGGACCACGACCATTTCGTGGGTATGGGGACGCTCTGCGGTGGCGGAGGCGCCGTGGCTGCTGTTGAGGGACACGCTTGCTTGCTCCAACGATCCGGTGAATGCGATGAGTTGCCCAGGCTGGTGCACTCCTCTTGGCGTCCGCTTGGCGCCCGGCTTGGCGGTCCCGTCCAGCGCGCGTTTAACGCCTGTTGACGGGATCGACGCGGCGCTCGGGTAGATTCCCGCGGCGTGCTGCGTATGCGAGTCCTGGGTCCGCTGGGTGCCGAAGTCGACGGGACACCGGTCGGGTTGGGTGCTCCGCGGCAACGCGCCGTGCTGGCCCTGCTGATCGCGGCCCGGGGCGGTGTGGTGTCGGTGGAGCGGATGACGGACGCGCTGTGGCGGGGTGAGCCGCCGGCCAAGGCCGGTGTGTCGTTGCACGCCTACCTGTCCAATCTGCGCCGGTCGCTGGAACCGGGGCGCCCGCCTCGGGCCCCGGCCACCGTCCTGGTCACCGTGGCGCCCGGGTACGCCCTGCGGCTGGCCGCGGACGCGGTGGACGCCTGGCGGTTCGAGAGCTGGGTCGGGCGGGCCCGCACCGCCCCGGCCGAGGAGGCCCGGCGGCTGCTCGCCGAGGCGCTGGGCTGGTGGCGGGGGCCGGCCTTCGCCGAGCACGCGGACGAGGAGTGGGCCGCCGCCGAGGTGGCCAGGCTGACCGGGCTGCGCGCGGAGGCCCGGGAACTGGCCGTGGCCGCGGATCTGCGCACCGGCCGGGTGGCACAGGCCGCGGCCGACGCCGAGTCGCTCGTCCGGGACAGTCCCCTGCGCGAGGAGGGCTGGCGGCTGCTCGCGCTCGCCCAGTGGGCCTGCGACCGGCAGGCCGACGCCCTCGCCGCGGTGCGCCGGGCCGGCACCGTCCTGCGCGCGGAACTCGGCTGCGATCCCGGGCCCGCTCTGCGGGAGTTGGAGCATGCCGTGCTCAACGGGCGGCTCGACGTGCTGCGCGCGGCCGTGCCCGAGCCCGTCGCCGAGCCTCCCGCGCGCACCGGCCCGGGTCTGTTCGTCGGCAGGGGCCGGGAGTTGCGGGCCCTGGACGGGGCGGCCCGGGCCGCGCACACGGGTGGTGGACTGGTGCTGGTGACGGGCGCGGCCGGGGCCGGCAAGTCCGCGTTCCTCGACCGGGCCGCGGCCCGGCTGCGCGAGGCCGGCTGGCGGGTGGTGGTCGGGCGCTGCCCCGAGTACGAGGGTGCACCGCCCGCCTGGGCCTGGGTGGAGGCGCTCGGCGCGCTCGCCCGCGAGGTGCCTCCGGCCAGCCCGGAGGAGCTGACGGTGCTGCTGCGGGAGCCGGAGAGCACGGCCGCCGCCCCGGACGGGGAGGCCAGCGCCGGCCGCTTCCGTATGCACCGCGCCTTCGCCGCATGGCTGCGCGGCGCGGCCTCCGGGGCGCCCCTCGCCGTCCTGCTGGAGGACCTGCACCGGGCGGACGCCGAGACCCTCGCCCTGGTCGAGGCGGCGGCCGCCGTCACCGGGGTGCCGATGCTCGTCGTCGCCGGTTACCGGCCCGCCGAGGTCGGCGAGCACCTCCTGAAGACCCTCGCCCATCTCGCTCCGGCCGCGCCGCACCGGATCGCGCTGGGCGGTCTGCCGCTCCAGGACACCGCCACCCTGGTGGACGCCGTCTGCGGCGCGCCCGTGGCTCCGGCGACCGTGGCGGCGCTCGCCGAGCGCACCGGCGGCAATCCGTTCTACGTCCTGGAGAGCGCCCGGCTCCTCGCCGACGAGGGCGCCCTGGTCGCGGTCTCCGAGGTCCCCCAGGGGGTGCGTGACGTGCTGCGCAGACGCCTCGCCCTGCTGCCCGCCGCCGCCCGGTCCGTCGTACAGCTCACCGCCGTGCTGGGTCTGGAGGCCGAGGTCGCCCTGCTCGTCGATGCCGCGGAGGCGGACGAGGAGCAGGTGCTGGAGGGGCTCGACGCGGCGCTCGCCGCCGACCTGCTCGCCGAACCCGGGCCCGGCCGCGTGCGGTTCGTGCACGCCCTGGTCCGCGACACCGTCTACGCCGACCTGTCCGGCGCCCGGCGCTCCCGGCTGCACGCCCGCGTCGCACGCCTCCTGCTCCAGCACCGGCCCGGCGAACTCGCCGCCCTGGCCCACCACTTCGCCCGTTCCGGCAGCGCGGCCGACGCCCCGCTCGCCGTCGACTACGCGCTGCGGGCCGCCGAGGCGGCCGAGCGGCGCTACGCCCACGACGTCGCCGTCACCCTGATCCAGCAGGCGATCGACACCCATGTCGCGGCGACGGGCGACGACACCCCGCCCGACCGGCTGATCGAGTTGTCGGTACGGCTGCTGGGCGCCCAGGTGCGCACCGGCGCCACGGACACGGCCCGGCGTACCCGGCAGCGCGCGGTGGAACTCGCCGAACAGGCCGACCGGGGCGACCTGGTCGCGGCCGTGTACGGGGCCTGGACCGAGCCCGCGCCCTGGCGCAGCCGGCTCGAAGGGCCGTACGACCGGACCGCGCTGGCCCGCCTCGAACGGCTCGCCGCCGACGCCGGGCTCGACGGCCCGACGCGGGCCCGGGTCCTCCAGGTCCTCGTCGACGCGGTGGCCGCCGAGGACCCGCCCCGGGCCAGGCAGGCGGCCCGCGCCCAGCTGGCGCTCGCCCGTGCCGACGGCGAACCGCGCCTGATGGCGGCCGCGTTGATGACCTCGGCGCGCCTGCTGCCGCACGAGACCCGGGCCGGCGCCCGGCCGCCGCTCACCGCGGAGCTGCGCGGCCTCGCCCAGGCGCACGACCTGCCTGCCTATCGCTGGGTCTGCGAGAACCTGGACGCGATGACCGCCGCCGCCCGCAACGATCCGGCCGCCGTGCACCGGCACACCGCGGAGGGTCTGGTCCTCGCCCGCCGCTACCGGCTGGTGTGGGCGCAGGGGCTCAGCGCGGCGACCTCCGCCATGCTTGCCTGCGTGACCGGGCGCTTCGCGGCGGCGGAGGCCGCCTACGCCGAGGCGGACACCCTCCTGCAACGGGTGGGCGCCCACCACGCCACCGGTCTGCGCACGCTCGGGCTGATCACCATGCGGCTCGTCCAGGACCGTGCGGCCGATGTCGAGCCGCTGGTCCGGGACGTGTACGAGTCGGCGCCCGGCCAGGTCGCGGTGGCGTGGGCGCTGGTCCTGGCGCGCCTGGGCAGACGCGACGAGGCCCTGGCCGTACCCGTCCCCGCGGAACCGCCGCGGGACCATCTCTACGGCCTGGAGCTCGACTTCCGCGCCCAGCTCGCCGTGCTCCACCGGGACCACGACACGGCGGCCGCCCTCCTCGGGCACCTGCGGCCGCTGCGGGACCAGCTGGCGGGCGCGGCGGGCACCGCGTACGCGAGCCGTCCGCTCGCGCACGCCCTGGCCGACCTGCACCGGCTCCTCGGCGAGGACCGGGCGGCGGCCGAGGGCTACGCGCTGGCCGCACGCACCGCGCACGCCTGGGGATCGGCCCACCTCGCGGCGGACGCCCGTCGGGCCGCGGCGGACCTGGCCGACGCCCGGGCCCGCCGCCGCACCTTCGCGACCTGACGGCCCGGCACCGCGCCGCCCCCGTCGTCAGCCGCCGAGTGCGGTGTTCACCACCGCCTTGGCCTCCTCCTGCACCCGGGCCAGGTGGTCGGGGCCCTGGAAGGACTCGGCGTAGATCTTGTAGACGTCCTCGGTGCCGGACGGGCGGGCCGCGAACCAGGCGTTCTCCGTGGTCACCTTGATGCCGCCGATCGCGGCGCCGTTGCCCGGTGCCTCCGTGAGCACCGCGGTGACCGCCTCACCGGCCAGGGACTCGGCGGTGACCTGGGCCGGGGAGAGCTTGGCGAGGAGCGCCTTCTCCTCGCGGGTCGCGGGGGCGTCGATGCGGGCGTAGGCGGGTTCGCCGAAGCGGGCGGTGAGGGCGGCGTACTGCTCGGACGGGGTCTTGTCCGTCACGGCCGTGATCTCGGAGGCGAGCAGGGCGAGCAGGATGCCGTCCTTGTCGGTCGTCCACACGGAGCCGTCGCGGCGCAGGAAGGAGGCGCCGGCCGACTCCTCGCCGCCGAACCCGATCGCGCCGCTGACCAGTCCGTCCACGAACCACTTGAAGCCGACCGGGACCTCGACCAGTTGACGGCCGAGGTCGGCGGCGACCCGGTCGATCATCGAGGACGAGACGAGGGTCTTGCCGACACCGGCGCCCGCCGCCCACTGCTCGCGGTGGCGGTACAGGTAGGAGATGGCGACGGCGAGGTAGTGGTTGGGGTTCATCAGGCCGGCGTCGCGGGTGACGATGCCGTGCCGGTCGGCGTCGGCGTCGTTGCCGGTGGCGACCCGGAACTCGTCGCGCTTCTCGATGAGCGAGGCCATCGCGTACGGCGACGAGCAGTCCATGCGGATCCTGCCGTCCCAGTCCAGCGTCATGAAGCGCCAGGTGGGGTCGGTGTACGGGTTGACGACGGTGAGGTCGAGGCTGTGCCGTTCGGCGATCCGGCCCCAGTAGGCGACGGAGGCGCCGCCGAGCGGGTCGGCGCCGATGCGCAGCCCGGAGGCCCGGACCGCGTCGAGGTCGAGGACGCTGGGCAGGTCGTCGACGTAGACGCCCATGAAGTCGTACCGGCCGGTGGCCGGCGCGGCGAGCGCGCGCTCGTAGGGGATGCGCTGTACGTCCTTCATCCCGCCCGCGATGATCTGGTTGGCGCGGTCCTGGATCCAGGAGGTGGCGTCGGAGGCGGCGGGGCCGCCGCTGGGCGGGTTGTACTTGAAGCCGCCGTCGGCGGGCGGGTTGTGCGAGGGGGTGACCACGACACCGTCCGCGAGGCCGGTGGTACGGCCCCGGTTGTGGGTGAGGATCGCGTGCGAGACGGCGGGGGTCGGGGTGTAGCCGTCGGCACTGTCGATCAGGACGGTCACACCGTTGGCGGCGAAGACCTCCAGTGCGGTGACCTTGGCCGGCTCGGACAGGGCGTGGGTGTCGGCGCCCAGGAAGAGGGGGCCGTCGGTGCCCTGGCCGCTCCGGTACTCGCAGATGGCCTGGCTGGTGGCCGCGATGTGGTCCTCGTTGAACGCGGTCGTCAGCGACGACCCACGGTGTCCCGAGGTGCCGAACGCCACCCGCTGGCCCGGGTCGGACGGGTCGGGGTGCAGCGCGTAGTAGGCCGTGACCAGCCGGGCCACGTCGACGAGGTCCTCCGGAGCCGCCGGCCGGCCCGCTCGCTCATGCGGCATGAGTCCACTTCCTCCGCAGTCGTTGATCGATCACTCGCGGCCCATCTTTCCTTGTCAGCGGTCTCGGACGCGAGTGCGGCACCGGCCGCGCGCCGAAGACACGGCGGGTTCACGGCCGGTTCACAGCAGACGTACCTCACCGGGCGCCCGCTGTTCGAAGATGGAACGGGGGTGAGCGACCGGTTCGGCGGGATGCCGACGTCGGTTCAGGTGGGGCCGGCCGTCGGCGCGCAGGCCCACGACGGTGTGAGCGAACGCGAGAGGGCCCCCGGACGGTTCCGGTGGGCCCTCTCGTGTCGTTCGCCGTGCCGCGCTCCCGGTCAGTGCGGAGCGGGCACGGTACGCGGGGCAGCCGGTGCCTTCGCCGGCTTCGGGTTGAGGACGCGCTCGGCCAACTCGCCGAACAGCAGGCCGAATCCGCCCCACAGCACCGCCTGGATGGCGAGCGCCGAGAGCCGGAACCGCCACAGCAGGGTGGCCGGGAAGTCCGCCGGCACCTCGTTGACGACCGGCAGGAACTGGTACGCCAGCCCGATGACGACGGCGAACGCGAACACCGCGAGCACGGTCGCCCACCACGTGCCCAGCCGCGGTCGGAGCCGCTTGCCGAGGAGGGTGGCGGCGACCGCGAGGAGCACGCTGAGCAGCATCATCAGGAAGTACAGCGTGGTCCGCTTCCCGATGGTGTCCGGGTCGCCCACCGACGGCGGGTTGGCCGGGTACTTCAGGAACGGCACCACGTACACGGCCGTCAGCGCGCAGCCGGACAGCAGCAGCGCCGTCGCCCGCGGCGAGAGACGGCCGACGCGGCCGAGGGCGAAGCAGAAGGCCAGGGCGGCGATGCCGCCGAAGGCGACCCCGTAGACGAGGACACCGGTGGCCAGGCCGGCGGTGGACTGGAGGGAGCGGGAGACGACCTCCATCTCGTGCTCGTGCGAGTGGGCGTCCTCGAAGCTGATCGCCTTGTCGACGTTCGGCTCACCGAGCAGGTAGGCGACGACGAGGGCGAGCAGGCCGGCGGCCAGGCCGGCGAGCATGCCCCGCACCAGGAGGTTCCGGACCGTTGCGGAGTTCATGGGTGGTACGGCGCCCCTCGCGTCAGTGGCAGGGGAAGCCGAGCAGGTGGCGGGCGTCGTGCACCCACTCGTGGACGTCCGTGCCGCTGAACACGGAGGTGGCGCCCTGTTCGGCGCCGACGAAGTAGAGCAGGATCAGCATCAGGATGCCGAAGAAGACCGCCCACGGAGCTATCGCGGAGAGCGGCAGCTTGGCGGGAACGGCGGGGGTGGTGGCTGTCGGCGAAGCGACGGTCTGCGCCATGGCAGGACCTCCTCTGGGAGTTCGCGTCCCATCTCGGTGGTGCACAGGACGACGGCCACGGGTCTGACTCACGAGCAGCCCGGGGGCTCTCGCATACAGTGGCGCGACCGTTCCGGATTCCCACCGGGTTCCGTCTCGCCGTCGTCGATATCGGACAGACCGTACCGCGTGTCAGGAGCACGGCCAAGACCGCGTCACCAGGCGTGATCTTCGTCTCGCGCCTGGTGGACGGCCGGTGGGGCGGGTCAGACGGGTGGGGCGAGGCCCAGTTCGCACTCGCCGAGCGGGGCGAAGAAGCGGTCGACGTCGGCGTCGGTGACCTCGGCGAGGGTGGCCGGGGACCAGCGCGGGGCGCGGTCCTTGTCGACGACCTGGGCGCGGATGCCCTCCACCAGGTCATGGCTCGCGAGGGTCGCGCAGGAGACGCGGTACTCCTGGTCCAGGACCCGTTCCAGCGAGCCGAGTTGCCGGGCTCGGCGCAGCGCCTCCAGCGTGACCTTCAGGGCGGTGGGCGACCTGGTGAGCAGGGTGTCCGCAGCCTCCTTCGCCGCCGGGCCGCCGTACGCGAGCAGCCGCTCGACGATCTCCTCGACGGTGTCGGCCGCGTAGCAGGCGTCGATCCACGCCCGGTACCCGGCCAACTCCCCGTCGGGCGCCTGCCGTACCTGCCGGGCGAGCGCCTCGGACACGGGCAGGCCGGCGAGGTCGGAGACGAATGTCCGGAGCGAGCCGGACGGCATGTAGTGGTCGGCGAGTCCGCAGAGCACGGCGTCGGCGGCGCCGATCTGGGCGCCGGTCAGGGCGAGATGGGTGCCGAGTCCGCCGGGCGCCCGGCCGAGCAGGTAGGTGCCGCCGACGTCGGGCACGAAGCCGATCCCGGTCTCCGGCATGGCGATCCGCGACCGCTCGGTGGCGATCCGGACACTGCCGTGCGCCGAGACACCGACCCCGCCGCCCATCACGATGCCGTCCATGAGCGCGACGTAGGGCTTCGGGTACCGGGCGATGCGGGCGTTGAGCCGGTACTCGTCACGCCAGAACGCGGCCGCGGCCGACCCGTCGCCGTCGCGGGCGTCGTCGTGGACGGCGCGGATGTCACCGCCCGCGCACAGACCGCGCTCCCCCGCGCCGGTGATGACGACGGTCTCGACGGCGGGTTCGTGCTCCCAGGCGGTGAGGGCCTCGTCGATACGGCGCACCATCGCGTGGGACAGGGCGTTGATGGCCTTCGGGCGGTTGAGCGTGATGTGCGCGGCCCGTCCGTCGACGTGCAGCAGGACGTGTTCCTCGGCGCCGGTCATCCGGACACCTCCGCCGGGCCGCGGGCCACGATGAGGCGCATGATCTCGTCGGTTCCTTCCGGGACGGGGTGGACGCGTGCGTCGGACGATCTTCTCGTGTCCGTTTCGTCCACAGCACGCCGACCCGTCGAAAGGCGTGCCGATCGGCGGTCGGGGGCGGCGGCCGACGGCGACGAAGGGGCGCCGGAGAAGCGGAGGCCGCCGGTGTCGGCCTCGCCGCCGGTGATGACGGTGCCGCCGTCCTCGGCGTCGGCACCGTCATCGCCGTGGACCTGGCGGAGCGACGGCGTCAACCGGCCTCCGGGCTGGGCGCCCCACACACTCGACGGCGTGCCGGGCGAAGCTCGGCCGGCCGAGACGCTGACGGCACTGCGGGAGCGGTACGGGGACACACCGACGGCCTTGTGCACGGGCGACGGGCCGGGCCGTCACTCGTCGGGGATGCCGCCGCCACTCAGTGCGGGGACGGTCTTCTCCGGGTGGAGCAGGGAGCGGGTGCCGGCGCGGAGCTGGTCGAGTCTGTCGACGATGGTCCGGCCGACGGGGGTGTGGCCCCAGATGCTGATGCCCTGGTGGGTGCTGGGTTCCCAGGTGGACTCGTCGACGACGATCGGGTTCCAGCCGACCTCCCACTCGAAGCCGGAGGGGGTGCGGGCGTAGTAGGAGAGTTCCTTGTCGTTGGTGTGCCGGCCGACCGACAGGGCCATGTCGAAGCCGAGTTCGTGGACGCGTTGGTAGCTGCGGGCGAGGTCGTCCAGGGAGGCGGCCTGGATGTTGAGGTGCTGGACGCGGGTGCGGACGGGGTCGATGGGCAGGGCGCGGACGGCGGCGATGGCGATGGAGTGGTGGCGTTCGTTGACGCGCAGGAAGCGGATCTTGAGTTTGACGCCGCTGATGGTCTCGTCGATGTAGTCGGTGAGGCGGGCGTCGAAGACGGTGTTGAAGTAGCCGCGCATGAGGGTGGGTTTGGCCGAGGTGATGGCGACGTGGCCCATGCCGGAGTCGCCGGTGACCCAGCCGGACGCGAGCATCGTGAGGGGGGCCGTGGCGAGGACGGGGGTGGTGTAGATCTCCTGGGTGATGCCCTTGGGGCCGGGGAAGCGGAGCAGGCGTTCGACGCCGCGCTGCTTCGCCTCCTCGGTGGTGCCCTCCACCGCGGGGACGCCGTGGGCGCGGACCCGGGCCTCGATCTGCTCGAAGGTGGTGTGGTCGTCCAGGTGCCAGCCGAGGGCGACGACGTCCTCGGCGGGGCCGCGCCGCAGCAGGAACCGGCACTCGTGGTCGTCGAGGCGGAACCGCATCAGCCCGGTGTCGAGGTCGTCGTGGTGCATACCGATGGCGTCGGTGCCGAAACGACGCCAGTCACCGAACCTCTGTGTCTCGATGACCAGATAACCGAGGTGCACGGACCCGAAGACGTCAGGATGCGTGGTCATCGCCGGCCCGCCAGGAAGTCCGCGCACACGCTGTTGAACAGCTCGGCACGCTCCCACTGCACCCAGTGCCCGGTGTTGGCGACCTCGTACAGGTCGCAGTTGGGCATCCGGTCGGCCAGCATCCGGCCGCCGGAGGGCCGGTTGACCTTGTCCGCGGCACCCCACAGCACCAGGGTCGGCACCGGCAGGCGTGCCAGGCGCCTGTCGCGGGTGAAGTCCATCTTCCACACGGTGCCGAGGGACTTCGGGCGGGTCAGCGGCGGGTTCGCGACGACCTCGGGGTCGATGCTGTCCTGGTAACGGGAGTCGATGACCGAGGCGGGCACCTCGGCCGCGTTGAAGACCAGGTGGGTGCGGATGAACTTCTCCAGCTTCAGCCGCGAAGGACCGTCCCCGGAGTAGTAGGTGAGGAGGCTGTTGAGGCCGGGGGTGGGCAGGGCGCGGGTGGTGCCGATGCCGCCGGGGCCCATCAGGACCATGCGGTCGACCCGGTCGGGGGTGTCCAGGGCGAGGCGCAGCGCGCAGGCGCCGCCGTAGGAGTTGCCGACCAGGTGGGCCTTGTCCAGGCCGAGCCGGTCGAGGAGGCCACGGATGTGGTCGGCGAGGTAGCCGAACGGGTCGGTGCCGTCGATGCCTTTGGTGCTGCGGCCATAGCCGGGCAGGTCGGGGACGATGACCCGGTGTTCCTTGGCCAGTTCGGCGATGTTGCGGCTGTAGTTGGAGACGCCGGAGGCGCCGGGGCCGCCGCCGTGCAGGAGCAGGACGGCCGGGCCGTCACCGGTCTCCGCGACGAAGATCTTCTTGCCCGCGACGTCGAGCAGCGACTCCTGCATCGACGGCGGCTGCATGTGTGTGGTCATGGGGGTGGTCCTCACTGGGCGGAGACGGCGGCGGGTCGTGGTACGGGTGCGAACCCGTCCGGTGGCCGGGGGAGTTGGACGCCGGCGGGCGCGGCGGCGTAGACATAGGCGTCGGGGCGCAGGGCGAGCGTGGTCACGTCGCGCTTCGCCAGCCAGGGCAGCAGCACACCGTCGCTGTCCACGACCGCGCCCTCGGCCGGACGCGAACCCGCCGGCAGGACCGCCAGCGAGGGCACGCCGGCCCGCTCCCACGCCTGCTGCGGGCGGGGCAGGCCGAGGTGCAGGAGCAGCCAGCGGCCGCCGAGGACGTCGTCCAGGCGGACCCGCTCCCCGTCGGAGCCGATCACCCAGGGCTGCGGAATCTGCTGCCCGGAGGCCTTGGTGCGGGGCCGGGCCTGGAAGCCCTTGGCGTAGGACGCGACCGGTATCCAGTTCGAGTCCACCAGCCGGGAGGTGAGACCCGACACCGGGCGGATCGCCCGCAGCGCGCCGTTCCGGGCCCGCGCCACCGGGAGTCGGCGTTCGGTGATGAGGCGGCCGACGAACACCGCCCGCCGGGTCACCTCCTTCACATGCGGCTTGCGCTCGGCCTCGTAGGAGTCGAGCAGGCTCTCCGGCAGTTCGCCCCGCAGCACGGCGGCCAGCTTCCAGCAGAGGTTGGCCGCGTCCCGCACCCCCGCCGCCATGCCCTGCCCGATCCACGGCGGCATCGCGTGCGCCGCGTCCCCCGCCAGGAAGACCCGGCCCACCCGGAACCGGGCGGCGAAGCGGACGTGGTGGCTGTAGACGGTGGCCCGCAGGATCTTGATCTGGTCCCGGCCGATCCCGTACCGCGACACCATCGCGTAGATCGCGTCGTCACCGGTCAGGTGTTTCTCGTCGTCGCCGGGCAGGACCGGGAACTCCCAGCGGTGATGGCCGAGCGGCGTCGGGCAGTCCACCGCCGGGCGGGCCGGGTCGCAGCGGAACCGCAGCCGGTCGTGGTCCGGCCACGGCTTCAGCATCTCCGTGTCGATGACCACCCAGCGGTCCTCGTACGTCCGCCCCTCGTACCCCACGTTCAGCTGGGCCCGGGTGAGGCTGGAGCCGCCGTCGGCCGCGATCACGTACTTCGCGCGCAGCCGCCGTACCGAGTCGTCGGCGCCCACGACCGTCAGCTCGACGCCGTCCGTGTCCTGACGCAGCCGCAGGCACTCGTGGCGCAGCAGCACCTCCACGTTCGGGTACCGGTCGACGCCGTCGCGCAGGACCTGCTCCAGCGCGGGCTGGTAGAGGAACATCTGCGGCGGATGCCCGTGACCACGCGGGGCGGGGCACGCGCTGAGGAAGGTACGGCCCCGCGCGTCGACGAAGTCCAGCGGCCGCTCGGCGAGCATGTCCAGCTTCAGCCGCTCGGCCAGGCCGATCCGCTGCCAGATCCGGATGACCTCCTCGTCCGTGGAGATCGCCCGCGCCCGGGAGAAGACCTCCGCGTCCCGCTCCACCACCACGACCCGCAGCCCCATCCCACCCAGCAGGTTCGCGGCCGTCACCCCCGTGGGCCCGTAACCGATCACCGCCACGTCGTAGGCGCCCTCGTCGGCTCTGTGCACGGTGCTCGTCTCACTCACCGGACCACCTCATGTCGCTCCCGTCGCGGCTCTTTGCTGTAGCGTTTGCTCCAATTGGAATGTCCACTACGGTAAGCAGGCCGTCAGAGGGCGGTCAAGAGCCGTCCCGACGGGAAAGGCACTCCCATGACCAGCGCACCTCGCCGGATCGACGTCCACCAGCACCTGGTTCCGCCCTTCTACCGCGACGCCCTCGCCAGGCACGGGATCGCCGAGGCGGGCGGCCGCGCCCTGCCCGACTGGAGTCCCGAGGCGGCGCTGGAGCAGATGGATCTGCTCGGCACCGAGACGGCGATCCTGTCCGTCTCCACGCCGGGCACCGGATTCCTCACCGGCCCCGGCGAGGCCGCCGCCCTGGCCCGGCGGCTCAACGACTTCTCCGCCGCGCTCGCCGCCGAGCACCCCGGCCGCTTCGGCTGGTTCGCCACCCTGCCGCTGCCGGACGCCGCCGCGGCCGCCCGGGAGGCCGAAGGCGCGCTCGCCGGGCTCGGCGCCGACGGCGTCACCCTGCTCGCCAACACCGGCGGCGACTACCTCGGGGCCGACGGCCAGGACGCCCTGTGGCGGGTGCTGGACGAGCACGGCGCCGTCGCGTTCGTGCACCCGGCCGAGTTGCCCGGGCCCACCGTGGCGGGGATCCCGCCGTTCGCCGCCGACTTCCTCCTCGACACCACCCGCGCCGCGTATCTCCTGGTGCGCAACGGCGTCGTGCGCCGGTACCCGCGCATCCGGTTCGTCCTCAGTCACGCGGGCGGTTTCGTGCCGTACGCCTCGCACCGCATGGCCGTCGCCCTCGCGGCCGACACCGGGCGCAGCCCGCTGGACATCCTGGAGGACCTCCGCGGCTTCTACTTCGACACCGCGCTCTCCTCCAGTCCGGCCGCGCTGCCCACGCTGCTCGCCTTCGCCCGGCCCGGGCACGTCCTGTTCGGCAGCGACTGGCCGTTCGCGCCGGCCGCGGCGGGCCAGTACTTCGCCAACGGGCTGGACAGCGGCGTCGACCCCGGCACCCTCACCGCCGTCGACCGCGGCAACGCCGAGGCTCTCTTTCCCCGCCTGGCAGGTGCCCGCGTCCCGGCCGCCGCCGCGCGTCCGTTCCCGGCGCGGCTGCGGCAGGCCGTGCGGCGCGCCGGTGCCCGCGCCGTCTTCAGGCTGGTCCAGCCCGGTACCGACTGAGCGGCTCCCCCGGAGGTCCGGTGAACCGGCAGGGAACTCTTGGTCATGGGTTTCCCTGGACGGCCGTTCGAGTACAAAGGGCTGCCTAACATGAGGCGATCACGAACGGTACGAACCCCCGGGAGCTCGGGATGGTGTTGTCCGGCCTCAACTGGAGGTCGTTGCGTCCCTGGACGGTCGTCGGTGTCGCCGTCGTGTGCCTGGTGGCCGGAGTTCTGGCGCTCACGCACGACTCACACCCCGCACACGCCGACTCGGCCGCGTTGCCGCACACCACCGTGGAGGTGTCCGCCAGCCGCTGCGGCCGGGGGTGGAGCGCGCCGGTTTCCGGCGTCCAGGTCTTCGACCTGCACAACCCGACCGACGGGGCCGCCGGGGTCCTCCTGGAGGACCCCGGGAGCCAGGCCGTGTACGGCGAGGTGGAGGACATCGGGCCCGGTACCACCCGGGAGCTGACCGTCCGGCTCGGCAGGGGCGCGTACGCGTTCAAGTGCGTGCCCGACGACGCCGACGCCGTCACCGGGCCGACCGTCCGGATCGCCAAGGGCCGTAGCGGCCCGGCCGCGGCCCCGGTCACCGAGCACGACCTGATCCCGCCGGCGCTCGCCTACCAGAAGTGGGTCGGCAGCGGCCTGTCCGACGTCGTACGGCTGACGGCCGCCCTGCGGGACGCGGTCGACCGCGGCGATCTGGCCGCCGCCCGCACCGCGTGGCTGCCGGCGCACCTGGAGTACGAGCGGCTGGGCGCCGCGTACGACGCCTTCGGCGACGCCGACGGCGCGATCAACGGCACGGACGCGGGGTTGCCCGGCGGGGTGCACGACAAGGACTTCACCGGCTTCCACCGGATCGAGTACGGCCTGTGGCACGGCGAGCCCGCCGCCGGCCTGCGCGGTCCGGCGGCCGAGCTGGTGAAGGCGGTCACGGCGCTGCGCGACGACTGGGCGCAGACCCGGATGGACCCGGCCCAGCTGGGGCTGCGGGCGCACGAGATCCTGGAGAACACGGTGCAGTTCGAGCTGACCGGCCGTACCGACTACGGCAGCGGCAGCAACCTCGCCACCGCCCGCGCCAACCTGGACGGCACGGTGGAGGTCATGTCCCGGCTGCACCCGCTGCTCGCCACCCGGTACGCCGATCTGGCCGGTCTCGAGAGCGAGTTGAAGCAGGCCGGCAGGACGCTCGACGGCTTCGGGCACGGCGGCACCTGGACACCGCTCGGCAAGCTCGGTCACCGGCAGCGCGAGGACGTCGACGCGGTCCTCGGCGACCTGGTGGAGCGGCTGGCGTCGGTGGCGACCCTGTGCGATCCGCGGAGGACGGTATGAGCACCGACGAGACGGCCGGCAAGGGCGGAGTGGGCCGCCGCGGGTTCCTGCGCGGCGCGGCCCTCGCGGGCGCCGGGCTGGCCGCGGGCGGCGCGGCCGCCCCCAGCACGGACCCCACCGCCCCCAGCACGATCGCTCCCTTCCACGGCGCCCGCCAGCAGTCCGCGATCGCCACGCCCCGCCGGACGACCGTGTTCACGTCCTTCGACGTCACCGCCGAGAACCGCGCGGACCTGACCGAGCTGCTGCACACGCTCACCGACCGCGCCCGCTTCCTGACCTCGGGCGGCACCCCGGACCCGGTCGGTGTCACCGGCCCGCCCGCCGACTCCGGAGTCCTCGGCGAGCAACTGCCCTCCGGAGCGCTCGCGGTGACCGTCGGCGTAGGCGGCTCGCTCTTCGACGACCGGTACGGGCTCCAAAAACTGAGACCGCGTCGGCTGACGACGATGCCTGCGTTCCCGGACGACGACCTCCGGCCCGCGTGGTGCCACGGCGACCTCAGTTTGCAGTTGCACGCGGATGACACCGACACCGTGCTGCACGCACTGCGCGACATCGCCCGGCACACCCGGGGCGGCATGCAGGTCCGCTGGCGGCTGGACGGCTTCACCAGTCCGCCCCGCCCGTCCGGCACCCCGCGCAACCTGCTGGGCTTCAAGGACGGCACCGCCAACCCGGAGACCACCAGCACCCGGGAGATGGACCGGCTGGTGTGGGTCGGCCAGGACTCCGGCGAACCGGACTGGACGGTCGGCGGAAGCTATCAGGTGGTGCGGCTGATCCGCATGCTGGTGGAGTTCTGGGACCGGGTCTCGCTGAGCGAGCAGGAGCGGATGTTCGGCCGTTCCCGCGAGTCCGGGGCGCCCCTGGACGGCAACGCCGAGCACGACACGCCTGATTACGCCGACGACCCCAAGGGCGACGTCATCCCGCTGGACGCGCACATCCGGCTGGCCAACCCGCGCACCACGGCCACCGCCGACCAGCGGCTCCTGCGCCGTGCCTACAACTACGACCGGGGCATGGACGGCAACGGCAACCTCGACATGGGCCTGCTGTTCTGCTGCTACCAGCAGGACCTGGCCCGGCAGTTCGAGACCGTGCAGAAGCGGCTGGCCGGGGAGCCGCTGGTCGACTACATCTCGCCCTTCGGCGGCGGCTACTTCTTCGCCCTGCCCGGGGTGCGGGACCGCGACGACTGGTACGGACGCGCCCTGCTCACCTGAGCTTGTTCGAACAACTCCACGGCAATTCCGTAGCCCGAACGGTCAATACACCGTCAAAATTTGCCCCAGCATCCCTGACCCGGTGTTCATCCAGCCGCCATCATGGCTCCGCCGTAGCGCCCGCAAGCGGGCGAAGCATCCCTGCCTGTACGACGCAGTGACGTTCATGCCCGGAGGGGAACCAGCATGGCCAGCACAGGAAGACGAACGGCGATGAGGAGCCTCGGCGCCCTCGCGGGGGCCGCCGCGCTCACGGTCCTCGGAGGCACCGCGCCCAGCTGGGCCGCCGTACCCGCCGGGCACGGCGGCGGCTCGTCGACCGCGACCCCGATCAAGCACGTGGTCGTGCTGTTCGACGAGAACATCTCCTTCGACCACTACTTCGCGACCTACCCGAAGGCCGCGAACACCGACGGCACGAAGTTCACGGCGTCCAAGAAGACCCCGAAGGACATCGACACCGTCGCCCACGCCGGGCTGCTGACGAAGAACCCGAACCAGTACGCGCCCAAGCGGCTCTCCTCGTCGCAGGCGATGACCTGCGACCAGAACCACTCCTACGGGCCCGAGCAGCTGGCCTACGACGGCGGCAAGGCCGACCAGTTCGTGCAGAACACCGAGGTCGACAAGTGCTCCGGCGGCCTGTTCGGCGAGCCGGGCCTGGTCATGGACTACTACGACGGCAACACCGTCACCGGTCTGTGGAACTACGCCCAGCAGTACGCCCTCAACGACCGCTCCTACAGCTCGGTCTACGGCCCCTCCACACCCGGCGCGCTCAACCTGGTCTCGGGTCAGACGCACGGCGCGATCTCGGTGGACTCGGTCACCGGCAAGCAGACGTCGACGCCGGACTCGTACGCCATCGCCTCCCCGGACGCGAAGGGCGTCGGCACGGTCGTCAACGACCCCGACCCGGCCTACGACGACTGCTCCGACAAGGACCACACCAGCACCAGCGCGCTGGCGTCGCTGCAGGGCAGGAACATCGGTGATCTGCTCAACTCCAAGCACGTGACGTGGGGCTGGTTCCAGGGCGGCTTCCGTCCGTCCACGGCCTACACCGGCACGTCCGGCTCCTACGCCAAGTGCGACACCACGCACACCAACGTCGGCGGCGCCTCGGTGGTCGACTACAGCCCGCACCACAACCCGTTCTCGTACTACAAGTCGACGTCCAACCCGCACCACGTGGCGCCGAAGAACGTGAACGAGATCGGTCACAACGGCCAGGCGAACCACAACTACGACCTGACCGACTTCACCGCGGTCGCCAAGGCGGGCAAGCTCCCGGCCGTCAGCTTCCTCAAGGCCGGTGAGTACCAGGACGGCCACGCCGGGTACTCCGACCCGATCGACGAGCAGCACTTCCTCGTCAACGAGATCAACACCATCCAGAACTCGCCGCAGTGGAAGTCCACCGCGATCGTCGTCGCCTACGACGACTCCGACGGCTGGTACGACCACGCCTACGCCAAGCCCCGCAACGGCTCCAAGGACACCACGGTCGGCTCCAACGGCAAGGCCCTCGACAGCGCCGCCTGCCAGTCCGGCCCGGCCGCGTCCGGCGGCTACGCCGACCGCTGCGGCCCCGGCACCCGGCAGCCGCTGCTGGTCATCTCGCCGTACAGCAAGGTGAACAAGGTCGACCACACCCAGACCGACCAGTCCTCGATCACCCGCTTCATCGAGGACAACTGGCACACCGGCCGCGTCGGCGACCACTCCTTCGACGCCACCGCGGGCTCGCTGACGAACATGTTCGACTTCCGGCACCCGAACAACAAGCAGGTGCTGCTGAACTCGGACGGCTCCGTCAAGCACATCGGCCCGATCCGCCACGTCTCCGCGGTGAGCACCCACATCACCCCGGGCCCCGCGATGGTGGACACGGCCGCGGCGACCGGCTCCGGCCAGTTCCCGGCCCTGCCGGTCAGCCTCGGCGCGGGCGCTCTGGTGGCCGCCGGCGCCACGGGCACGTACCTGACGCTCCGCCGCAGGCAGCGCACCGCCGCCTGACGCCACCCCCGCCCTGACCCGCTCGGCACGGTCCTCCTCCCCGGACCGTGCCGAGCGGCGTTTCCGCGTCCGCACGCGGGTGGCCGGAAATATTCACCCTTTCAGGCGGAAGGGTGCATTCCTGGAACGTCGTCCGGGCCTCGGGAGTCCTGTGGAGTGAGGGGAAAAGAACCGCAGAACATAGCAGAACACACAAGAGTCACAGAACACACGGGGGTGTTCGACCTTGACCGACATCATCGACAGGATCACCGAAAGCGGCGCGGGGGAAACGGCGCCGACGGCGGAGGAACTGGCGCCGTACGTGGCACCGTTGCCGGTCCCGCCCGTCCTGCGGCCCGGCACCGGCGACGTCCTGCGCGAGACGGAGATCGCGCTCCGCCCGACCTGGGTCCGCCTGCACCCGCAGCTCCCGCCGACCCTGATGTGGGGGTACGACGGGCAGGTGCCGGGCCCGACCGTCGAGGTCCGCCGCGGGCAGCGCGTCCGCATCGCCTGGACCAACCGGATCCCCAAGGGCAGTGAGTATCCGGTCACTTCGGTGCAGGTGCCGCTGCGCACGGACGGCCGTCCCCAGCCGAACACCGAGCCCGGCCGCGAGGGCGCCGAACCCGACAAGGACGTCGCCGCCCTGCCCGCCTGGACCGTGACCCACCTGCACGGAGCCCAGACCGGCGGGGGCAACGACGGCTGGGCGGACAACGCCGTCGGCTCCGGCGACGCCCAGCTCTCGGAGTACCCCAACGACCACCAGGCGGTGCAGTGGTGGTACCACGACCACGCCATGAACGTGACGCGGTGGAACGTGCACACCGGCCTGTACGGCACCTACCTGGTCCGTGACGACGAGGAGGACGCCCTCGGGCTGCCGTGCGGGGAGCGGGAGATCCCGCTGCTGCTCGCCGACCGGAACCTGGACACCGACGAGGACGGCCGCCTGAACGGCCGGCTGCTGCACAAGACCGTCATCGTCCAGCAGCGGAACCCGGAGACGGGCAAGCCGGTCACCACCCCGTTCACCGGCCCGTACACCACGGTCAACGGCCGCATCTGGCCGTACGCCGAGGTGACCGACGGCTGGTACCGGTTCCGGCTGGTCAACGCGTCCAACGCGCGCATCTACGAACTCGTCCTCGTCGACGAGGACGGCAACCCGGTCCCGGGCGTGCTGCACCAGATCGGCAGCGACGGCGGGCTGCTGCCCCGCCCGGTCCCGGTCGACTTCGACGCGGCGCTGCCGACGCTCACCGTGGCCCCTGCCGAGCGGTTCGACCTGCTCGCCGACTTCCGGGGCCTGGAGGGCAGGAAGCTGCGCCTGGTCAACAAGGGCCGCAACCAGCCGCCGGGCGTGCCCGACCCGGCGGGTGACGTGCGGTATCCCGCCGTCATGGAGTTCCGGGTCGGCTGCGGCGGTACGACGGACGGGTTCGAGCTGCCCGAGGTGCTCTCCGGCTCCTTCCGACGGCTCACGCACGACATCCCGCACGGCCACCGCCTGATCGTGCTCACCCCGCCGGCCACCAAGGGCGCCGGCGGCCACCCGGAGATCTGGGAGATGACGGAGGTCACCGACCCCGGCTCCGTCCAGGTCCCGGCCGACGGCGTCATCCAGCTGACCGGGGCGGACGGCACGACGAAGACCTACCGGCGCACATCCCGGACCTTCAACGACGCGCTGGGGTTCACCATCGCCGAGGGCTCCTACGAGCAGTGGAGCTTCCTCAACCTGGCGCCGATCGTGCACCCGATGCACATCCACCTGGCCGACTTCCAGCTGCTGGGCCGCGACGCCTACGACGTCTCCGGTTTCGACCCGGCGGTGGGCGGCACCGGCAAGCCGATCGCGTTCGACCCGGCGACACAGCTTCCGCTGGCGCCGAACGAGCTCGGCCACAAGGACGTCTTCCGGGTGCCGGGCGGTCAGGTCCTGCGCGTGATGGGGAGGTTCGACGGCGCGTACGGCCGCTTCATGTACCACTGCCATCTCCTCGAACACGAGGACATGGGCATGATGCGGCCCTTCGTGGTCATGCCCGAGGAGGCGATGAAGTTCGACCACGGCGCGGCCCACGGCGGACACGGCGAGGGCCACACGGGCTGACCCCGCGACGGTGCTCGCGCCGGCACCCGGCGGTCCGGGGGCCGGGGGGCCGGGGGTCCGGGGGTCCGGGGTCCGGGGGTCCGGGGGCCGGCGGAACGGGGGCCGGCGGAACGGGGGCCGGCGGTCTGGGGGCCGGCGGTCCGGGGGCCGGCGGTCCCGCACCCGGCGCTCCGGGGACCGGCGATCCGGGGCCGGCGCGAGTCCGTGCGGAACCGGTCATGACGGTGCCGGCGCCTCCCCGCCGGGGAGCGTGAGCGTGCGGCGATGTCCGTCGGCCGTCGGCGTCCGCCGGGTACCGGGCAGCGGCGACGGCTGCGTGCGGTTGTCGTCCGTCGTGCGGCACGGGATGCTGAGGGAGCACGGAGGGAAGCGGTGCCCATGGATCGTTTTCCGAACGCGGCCGACGTCGAATTCCACAGTCCCCTGGACCTCACCAAGGCCGCGGCCGCGGTGCTGGACGCCGAAGGCCGCATCTCGGGGTGGGGCCCCTCGGCCCAGCGCCTCCTCGGACATCCCGCCGAGGACGTGCTCGGCCGGCCGGCGGCCGTGCTGCTGGCGGCGGACGCGGATCCGAGACCGCGGCCCTCCTCGCTCTGCACGGCGCACCGGCCCCGCAGCACGGTCCTGGACCTGGCGTGCCGGGACGGGCGTACCCTCCGCGCGGCCGTGACCTTCAGCCCGCTCACGTCCCAGGGCGTGGCGGCGACCGTCGTGGTCGCGGCGGAGCTGGAGGCGCTGCGCTGCTGGGAGTCGCAGCTGGCCATGTTGCAGGGGCTGGCCACCGAGTCCTCCGTGGGCCTGACCATCTTCGACACCGACATGCGGGTCGTCTGGGGGAACGTCTCCACCGATCTGGAGCTCGCGGGGGTCGCCCAGTACGTCGGCCGGCCGGCCGCGGCCCTCTTTCCCGAGGGAGAGTTCATCTCCCGCCACCATCCTCCCGACGAGGACCAGATCATGGAGCACGTGCTCACGACGGGCGAACCGATCATGGGCATGCACTATCGGGGCCGGGCCCCCGCCGACCCGGGGCGCGAGCACGTCTGGTCCTGCTCGTACCACCGGCTGGTGGACGCCCGCGGCGAGCCGCTGGGGCTGTTCGAGGAGTCCCTGGACATCACCGACCGCTACCGCGCCCAGGAACGGCTGTCGCTGCTCGTGCGGGCGGGCAAGCGCATCGGCGCCTCGCTGGACGTGCGCCGCACAGCCGCGGAGCTCGCCGACGTGGCGGTGCCGCAGCTGGCCGACGAGGTGCTGGTGGACCTCCCGCCTGCGGTGATCGAGGGCCGGCAGCCGCCGACGGGTTCGGCGCCGGGGCACAGTCTGCTGCGGATGCACGGCCGGACCCCGGAGGAGTTCCGGACCAGTCCCGTCTCCTATCCGCCGTCCTCGCCGCAGGCACTGAGCCTGGCCACCAGCCGCCCCGTCGTCGACGCCGCCCCGACCGGGTCACCGAACGGGCCGGCACCGGCCGACCGGCGCTCCAGCCTGTTCGTCCCGCTGCTCGCGCGGGACGCGGTCCTCGGCCTCGCGACGTTCCGGCGCAGCAGCAACCCCGACCCTTTCGGGCCCGAGGAGCAGACGCTCGCCGTGGAGCTGACCGAGCGCGCCGCCGTCGGCATCGACAACGCCCGCCGGTACACCAGCCAGCACGCCGCGGCCCTGGTGCTGCAGCGGAGCCTGCTGCCGCAGCACCTGCCCGAGCAGAGCGCGGTCGACGTGGCGTACCGCTATCTGCCCGCCGACAGCCGGGTGGGCGTGGGCGGCGACTGGTTCGACCTGATCCCGCTGTCCGGGGCCCGGGTGGGGCTGACCGTCGGCGACGTGGTCGGCCACGGGGTGCACGCGGCCGCGACCATGGGCAGGCTGCGCGCCACCGTACGGACCCTGGCCCTGCTGGACCTCGACCCGGCGGAGCTGCTCACCCGCCTTGACGGCCTGGTCGCGCAGGACTCCGAACCGCACGCGGACGACGGGCTGGGCGACGAGGCGCTCGGGGTGACCTGCCTGTACGCGATCTACGACCCGGTGAGCGGCCGCTGTGTCTGGGCGAGCGCGGGTCATCCGCCGCCGATCGTGGCCGACGCGACCGGCTCGGTGGCGCTCTCCGCGCTGGCGCCGGGGCCGCCCCTGGGGCTGGGCAGCCTGCCCTACGAGAACGTCGAGCTGAGCCTGTCCAACGGCAGTGTGGTGGCGTTCTTCACCGACGGCGTGGTCGAGGACCGGCGCACCGACATCGACAGCGGCATCGACCGCCTCGCCCATGTGCTCACCTGGCAGCGGTGCCCGCTGGAGGAGCTGTGCGACCGGGCGCTGTCGACGCTGCCGCCCGGACCGCAGGCGGACGACGCCACGCTGCTGCTGGTCCGCACCCGGCGGCTGGGCGCCGGCCAGGTGGCGGACCTGGAGCTGCCGCCCGACCCGGCGATGGTGGCGCGGGCGCGCACGGACACCGAGCGTCAGCTGGAGACCTGGGGCCTGTCCGAGCTGGCGTTCACCGCGGAGCTGGTGGTGAGCGAGCTGGTGACCAACAGCATCCGGTACGCCACCGGCCCGGTGATGCTGAGGCTGATCAAGGACCGCAGCCTGCTGTGCGAGGTCTCCGACAACGCGCACACGGCACCGCACCTGCGGCGGGCCCGCCGGGACGACGAGGGCGGCCGCGGCCTGTTCCTCGTCGCCCAGATGTCACAGCGCTGGGGCACCCGCTACACCGGGACCGGGAAGACCATCTGGGCCGAACTGGCCATCCCCTGATCACCCGACCCGAGCAGGCTCACGGCTGCTGCTCCTCCACCGCGGCCGGTGCCGTCGTCCGGTGCAGGGCGCGGAATGCGGGACTTCCGACTCCTGCAGACCTTCGGGCACGGTGATGTCGAGGGCCGGCAGGGTGATGGCGATCGCGAAGACGGCGTCGCCGAGCATCGCCGGTCGCTCGGGACTCACGACGATCTCGCTGCGACGCAGGACGGCGGTGTACGCACGGAGCGGGAAAGATCCCCTGAGCTGCACCTTGCCCGTTGGGAAATTCCCCGCCCCTTCCGGACGGGTGTCAGCCGTCGATGCGGTGCGTGGTCCAGAACGACGTCAGGTCCGTGCTGGTGGCCGCCTGGGCCGCCGCCTTGAACTCGGCGGTGGTCGAGACGCCGTACCAGTGCGAACTGGCGTAGCTCTTGAGGAGGTTGGTCATGGCGGTGTCGCCGATCAGGCGGCGCAGGTCGTGCAGCGCGCACTTGCCGTAGCCGTAGACGACGGTGGAGTAGCGGGACGAGTGGGCGTCCCAGTAGGCCATCGAGTTGGTGATCTTCTCCGCCGACGAGGCCCAGGAGACGCTGTTCCAGCAGTTGGTGCCGGACAGGCCCTGCGCCAGGTCGGTGGCGTAGTCGGTGAACGCCTCGTCCAGCCACGGGCTGTTGTACTCGTCGTCGCCGACGATGCCGTACCACCACTGGTGGCCGATCTCGTGGGTGAGGGCGGTGGTGCTGACGAGGTCGAGGACGAAGCCGGGGTACTCCATGCCGCCGAACCAGAAGTTGTTGTCGATGACCGCGTCCAGCTCGCCGTACGGGTAGGCCCCGAAGCGGCCGGCGTGGGCGTCGACCGCCGACTTCGCGGTGGTGAGCATGGACTGGGCGCTGGAGGAGCTGATGCCCGACACCGAGTAGATGTTGATCGGTACCCCGCCCGGGGAGGTGCCGGAGATCTTGGTGAACGGCCCGGCGGCCCAGGCGAAGTCACGGACCTTGGAGGCCGTGGCGGTGGTGACGGTACGGCCGCTGGAGCCGGGGGTGTCGACGGAGGTGCCGGTCGCCGGGACCAGCAGGCTGCTGGGGTGGTCCAGGGTCACCTTGAAGTCGGCGGCGAGGGAGTAGAAGGACTCGCCGTTGTTGGTGTACGGGTCCAGGTGCCAGCCGGATCCGTCCTGGACCGCGAGGACCGGCAGGGCGTTGCCGATCATGCTGAAGGAGCCGTCGTAGCCGAAGCGGTCGGCGCCGCTGGGGACGGTGATGCCCAGGTCGAAGCCGATCGTGGTGCTCTGGCCCTGCGCCAGCGGTGTCGGCAGGGCGACCTCCAGCGCCGTGCAGGCGACCGAGAGCGCGCCCGCGGTGCCGCCGGTGACGTTGCTGACGGTGATCGGCGGGGCCGAGCAGGTGCCGTGGTAGTTGTCCCACAGCCTGAGGTAGACCTCGCTGAGCGCGGTCGCGGAGGCGTTGGTGAAGGTCACGCTCTCGTGGCCGGTCCAGCCGGTGCCGGTGGAGTTGCTGGTCAGGCTCACGGTGTACGACGGTGAGGCCGGGGTGCGGGTGCTGTCGCCCGGAGTGGTGGTGGCCGAGGTGTCGAGGGCGACGTCGTCCAGGACGAAGCTGGTCTGGAGGCTGGAGTCCTCGGTGCCGGTGAAGGCGACGGTCACGGTCTGCCCGGCGAACGAGGACACGTCGAACGACTTCTTCACGTACCCGGTGTTCTTGTCCAGGTTGGACCAGGTCGCCAGCGTGGTGCTGCCGATCTTCGCCGTGAGTTTGTCGTACGCCGTGGACGAGGTCGTCTCGGCGGTGTCGACGTGCAGCCAGAAGGTGAGCGTCGCGGCGCATCCGGAGGGGATGCTGACGCTCTGGGAGAGCGTGTCGGTGTGGGTGCCGCCGGTGCCGTCCAGCCAGGCGAAACTGGAGCCGCCGTGGGCGGACTGGCCGGAGCGGTTGGTGATCACGCTGGTCGAGGACTGGCTCCAGGGTGACGTGCCGCTTTCGAAGCCGCCGTTGGTGACGACCTGGGCGGGGGTGCAGGCCGCCTGGCCGGCGGCCGACGCCGTACTGCCGGGGAGCAGGGCAGCGGCGAGTGCCGCGATGGCCAACGCGCTGGTGGCGAGGGCCTTGTGGGGGGTCGATCTCACACGAAACTCCTTTGCGGAGGCCGGGGTCCCGGCCTGCTCGGTGGCCGCCGGTCCGGCCGGGGTGCGCCGGTGGCGGCCTCACGCATGACGAAGTGGTGCGAGTCGGAAGCCTGACAGATTTGACCAGGCCATGTCACTAAGGGGTTACCCTCGCGTCAGATGTGGTCCGCGCAGCACGGGGTGGGGTTGGGGACCTCGAAGGGGGCCAGCAGGCCGCCCGCGGCCGGGACCAGAGTGAGGGTGAGCACGCCGTCGCGCCACTCCGGGCGTACGTGGTCCTGGGTCAGCACCTCGGCGGTGGGCGGAGGTTGGACGCCGGGTGCGCCGAGTACGACGAGGTGCTGGATGGCGGTGCGGTCGAGCAGGTCCGCGACGGTGACGGTGCCGGTCAGGTGCGCCACTCCGGGGTAGACCACGGCCCTGCCGGAGGCGGGGGGCGCGGCGGCGGCCAGCCGGGCGGCGTCCACCGCGTCGTCGGGGCCGTGGGTGCGGTCGGCCAGGGCGAGGCCGGTGCCCTCCGGCAGCGCCTCGATCAACTCCCGCCACACCGCGTCGACGTCCGCGCGCGGGACGGCCAGCGAGACCGTCGTGCCCCGGCGCTCGTCGGTGCGGAACAGGTGGGTGCAGGCGAACACGTCCTCAGCGAACACCAATGGGGCCGGCAGCCGGTGGATCAGGTGGTCGGCCTCGCGCAGGGTCGCCGTACCGGCGTCCACCCCGATGACGGGGTGGACGCCGGACGCGTGGTGCGGGGAGGTCATGCGGGCAGGACCCACATCGGGTTGGAGTAGAACCACAGGTCCTTCCACGGGTCGGCGTCGCCGAGGACGTCGATGGCCGGGCCGGCCGGGTCCACGGCGGCACCGTTGAAGCCGACCGCGGAGCGGTTGCCGTCGGTGCCGCGCAGCCGGACGTAGACCGGCTTGTCGAGGCGGCCGAGGGAGTATGTCAGCTTGACCGAGCCGGTCGCCTTGTTGACCTCGAAGGACTTCACGACCTTGGTGGCGGGCGTGGCGAAGGTGTCCTTGTCGCTCACCTTGCCGGTGACATCGCCCTGGATGACGTCGACCCGGGCCAGCGTCGGCACGAACTGGGCCCAGTTGGGGCCGCCCGCGAGGCTGATCTCGATGACCAGGTCGACCTTGCTGCCCTTGCGGACGTGCAGCACGTCGCCGAGGGTCACCGACTGGGAGCCGGAGCGCAGCCGGGCGTCGAGGCCGCTGATCAGGCCGCCGTGGTCGACCCAGACGCGGCCGGCCCGGATGCCGTCCATGACCGACTTGTAGGAGAAGGACGAGGCGCCGACGTGGGTGCGGGAGTACTGGCCGGGCCAGAAGTCGGTGTCGGTGAGGCTGATACCGGTGCCGTAGACCGGGTCCTCGTAGCGGCCGTTGGCGTTGAAGTCGCTGTTCGGGCCGCGCACCGCGGTGTCGGCGTAGACGTTGTGGGAGTCGGAGTTGGCGGTGATCCACCAGGGCTTGCCCTCGGCGAGCAGGCTGTCCCACAGGCCGCCGACGGTGGCGGTCATCCAGTCGAAGCCGCCCCAGGTGCGGTAGCTCTCCAGCGGGTAGCCGGCGAAGGAGTCGGCGCTCGGGCTGTTGTCGTAGATGCCGCGGGCCGAGCCGGGGCCGTTCGGCTTGGGCAGGCCGCCCGCCTGGTGGCCGGGGGCGCCCTCGAAGCCGACGGCGATCGACGGCTGGGCGTCGCGCCAGGCGCGGATCTCGTGCGGCGAGTCGATGCCCTTGCGGGCCGGGTGGTTGGCGAGGAACAGCGCGTCCCTGACGTTGCGGCGCTGCACCTGCTCGGCGAGGAAGTCGAGCCCGGAGATGGCCAGCGCCTCGTTGGCGGGGCTGCTCGAGGAGGCGCCCTTCACCGAGCCGTCGAAGGAGTTCTCGAACTCCTTGAGGACGGCGACCTCGTTCTTGCCGGGGTGGACGAAGACCGTGCCGTGCTCGGCGGCGGGGATGTTCCACTCCAGGCCCTGGAAGACCAGCGTGTCGTCGATCTGGTCGCGGGCGGCGACGATGTCCGGGTTGACCTTCTCGACACCGATCTTGGCGTGGGTCTCGCTGCCGTGGTCGGTGATGACCATCCAGTCCAGGCCGTGCGCGTTGGCCTGCCGGACGTGGTCGATGACCCGGTACTTGGCGTCGGAGCTGTACTGGGTGTGGATGTGGTGGTCGCCGGCCAGCCACAGGTAGCCGCCGGAACGGCCGTTCCGGGAGTGGGCGGCGGAGACCGCCGCGGCGGCCTGGCCCGCACCGGCGAGGACACTGCCCGCCGCGAGGCCGGCGCCGAGCAGGCCGGTGCGGCGCAGCATGGCGCGGCGCGAGAGCTGACCGGGGGTCAGCTCCGCGTCGGGGACGGACAGATCGAGGGCGGGCGGCAGCGACGAGGCGGCGTCGCCGTCCCCGTGGTGGTGATGGTGGTGGTGACCGTGACCGTGGTCGTGGCTGTGACCGTGGCTCATGTTCGGAACTCCCGCGGGCGACCGGTACGGGGGATGGCTCAGGACGTGCAGAGTCTGCGAAGGTCGCGTGAACAACGGGAGTCGAGGTCATGGTGGGGTAAAGAACGACTCATGTGCAGCACGCTACGCACGTGTACCGGTGGGGAGTTGACCAAGGAGCCGTAAAGACGGCGATGCCCGGACCGGCTCACGAGGAGCCGGCCCGGGCATCGGGTCCCGGTCGGTCAGACCAGGTCGAACCGGTCCGCGTTCGCGACCTTCGTCCAGGCGGCGACGAAGTCCTTCACGAACTTCTCCTTGGCGTCGTCGCTCGCGTAGACCTCGGCGACGGCGCGCAGCTCGGAGTTGGAGCCGAAGACCAGGTCGGCACGGGTGCCGGTCCACTTGACCGCGCCGCTCGCGTCGCGGCCCTCGAAGGTGGACTGGTCCTCGGAGGTGGACTTCCAGGTCGTGCCCATGTCGAGCAGGTTGACGAAGAAGTCGTTGGTCAGCACGCCCGGCGTCTCGGTGAGGACGCCGTGCTTCGAGCCGCCCTGGTTGGCGCCGAGGACGCGCAGACCGCCGACGAGGACGGTCAGCTCGGGGGCGCTCAGGCCGAGCAGGTTGGCACGGTCGAGGAGCAGGTACTCGGCGGGGAGGCGGTTGCCCTTGCCGAGGTAGTTGCGGAAGCCGTCCGAGGCCGGCTCCAGGGCCGCGAAGGACTCGGCGTCCGTGTGCTCGTCGGTCGCGTCGACCCGGCCCGGGGCGAAGGGCACCTCGATGTCGACGCCGCCGTCCTTGGCGGCCTTCTCCACCGCGGCGGCACCGCCGAGGACGATCAGGTCGGCCAGGGAGACCTTCTTGGCACCGGTGTTGAAGTCGCGCTGGACGCCCTCCAGGACGCGCAGGACCTGGGCGAGCTCGTCCGGGTCGTTGACCTCCCAGCCGCGCTGCGGCTCCAGGCGGATGCGGGCGCCGTTGGCGCCGCCGCGCTTGTCGCTGCCCCGGAACGTCGAGGCCGACGCCCACGCGGCCTTGACCAGCTGCGAGACCGTCAGGCCCGAGTCGAGGAGCTTGGCCTTGAGGGCCGTGACGTCGGCGGCGTCGATGGCCTCGCCCTCGGCCTCGGGCAGCGGGTCCTGCCAGATCAGCGTCTCCGCCGGGACCTCCGGGCCGAGGTACAGGGACTTCGGGCCCATGTCGCGGTGGGTCAGCTTGAACCAGGCGCGGGCGAAGGCGTCCGCGAACTGGTCGGGGTTCTCGTGGAAGCGGCGCGCGATCGGCTCGTAGATCGGGTCGAAGCGCAGCGACAGGTCGGTGGTGAGCATCGTGGGCAGACGCTTCTTCGACGGGTCGTGCGCGTCGGGGATGATCGCCTCGGCGTCCTTGGCGACCCACTGCTTGGCGCCGGCCGGGGACTCGGTCAGCTCCCACTCGTAGCCGAAGAGGATGCCGAAGAAGTCGTTGCTCCACTGGGTGGGCTTGGTGGTCCAGGTGACCTCCAGGCCGCTGGTGATCGCGTCGCCGCCCTTGCCGGTGCCGTAGGTGCTCCTCCAGCCGAGGCCCTGCTGCTCGATCGGGGCGCCCTCGGGCTCGGCGCCCACGTTCTCGGCCGGTCCTGCGCCGTGGGTCTTGCCGAAGGTGTGGCCGCCGGCGATGAGGGCGACGGTCTCCTCGTCGTTCATCGCCATCCGGCGGAACGTCTCGCGGATGTCGCGGGCCGCGGCGATCGGGTCCGGGTTGCCGTTGGGGCCCTCCGGGTTGACGTAGATGAGGCCCATCTGGACGGCGCCGAGCGGGCTCTCCAGGTCACGGTCACCGGTGTAGCGCTGGTCGTCCAGCCAGACCTTCTCGGGGCCCCAGTAGACGTCGTCCTCCGGCTCCCAGACGTCCTCGCGGCCGCCGCCGAAGCCGAAGGTCTCGAAGCCCATCGACTCCAGGGCCACGTTTCCGGTGAGGATCATGAGGTCGGCCCAGGAGATGGCCTGGCCGTACTTCTTCTTGACCGGCCACAGCAGACGGCGCGCCTTGTCCAGGTTGCCGTTGTCCGGCCAGCTGTTGAGCGGCGCGAAGCGCTGCTGACCGGCGCCGGCGCCGCCGCGGCCGTCGGAGATGCGGTAGGTGCCCGCGCTGTGCCAGGCCATGCGGATCATCAGCGGGCCGTAGTTGCCGAAGTCGGCCGGCCACCAGTCCTGGGAGGTGGTGAGGACCTCCGCGATGTCACGTTTCACGGCGGCGAGGTCGAGGTTCTGGAACGCCTCGGCGTAGTCGAAACCCTCGTCGAGCGGGTTGGCGACGGCAGGGTTCTTGGCAAGGATCTTCAGGTTGAGCCCCTCGGGCCACCACTGGCGGTTGCCGCCGCCCTGGGTGGGGTGCGGCGCGCGGTCGTGCGCGACCGGGCACTTGCCCGCGTTCTCCTGGGCCTCAGACATGGGGGAAATCCTTCCGGAAGGGGCGGATCGACGTACTCAGGAACTACTGGACGTACTCAGGAACTACTGACGGTGGAACAGGCGGGGCACAGGCCCCAGTAGATGACCTCGGCCTCGTCGATCGCGAAGCCGTGGTCGTCCGAAGCGGTCAGGCACGGAGCGTCGCCGACCGCACAGTCGACGTCGGCGACGGCACCGCACGACCGGCACAGGACGTGGTGGTGGTTGTCGCCGACGCGCCCCTCGAACCGGGCCGGGCTGCCGGCCGGTTCGATACGGCGTATGAGTCGTGCCGTGGTGAGCGCGTGCAGCGCGTCGTACACGGCTTGAAGCGATATGTGGCCGACCCGCTCGCGGACACCCGAGGCGATCGCCTCGACGTCGAGATGGTCGCCGTGGCGGACGGTCTCCAGCAGCGCGACGCGGGCGGCCGTCACCCGCAGGCCGGCACCGCGCAGCTCATCGGCGGTCGTCGGGGGCTGGGATGCGGTCATGGCGCCAACCTACCGCCATAAACACGAGTGATTCAAGAAAACAAACCACTCAAGTCTGGTGGCGAACCGGCCGACGCCCGAGCGGCCGCCTCCCGCCGCACGGCTTTGCCATCTCTTTACAACCCGCCCCGGTGCCGGGTCGTCTCTCCGCTCGATCCGTAACTCAGCCCGCCCCGACCACGGCGGGCCGACGAAAGAGAGCGTCCTCATGCGCCGAACTGTCCTGAGCGCCACGGCACTCGCCTGCACCGCCGTCCTGGCGGGCACCGTGCCCGCGTTCGCCGACAGCACCACCCCCAGCCCGGTCCCCACCGTGGCCCCCTCCGCCGCGGCTTCCGCCGAGCCGTCCGCCGTCCCGTCCGCCGAGCCCACCCGCGCCTCGACCCCCGCGCCGACGCGGGACTCGCGCCAGGTCGCGGCGGTGCCGAAGGGTGCGCCCGACACCGGCGTGACGGAGCCGTCCTCCGGTTCCGGCTCCGACAGCGCGCTGATCGGCGGGGGTGCGGCGGCCGCGCTCGCCGCGGGCGCGGTGGTGTTCACCGTCCGTCGCCGCCGGGCGACCGGGGCATGACCCCGCTCTCCAGGCGCGCCTTCGTCACCGCCGCGACGGCCTCCCTGCTGGCGGGCTGCGCGGCCCGGACACCGGACGGGACGGCCCCGGCCGCCCACCGGCGGCCGGCGTCCTCGCCGCCCCCGTCCACGGCCACGGCCACGACCGCCTCCGGCACGCCCACCGCGCTCGGCCGGTCCACGCCGGTCCGGCTGCGCATCCCGGCGATCGGGGTCGACACCCCGCTGCTGCGGCTCGGCCTCGCCGCCGACGGCACGGTGCAGGTGCCGCCGGTCACCGCGCACGACCGGGCGGGCTGGTACCGCTACTCCCCCACCCCGGGGCAGACCGGTCCGTCGGTGATCCTCGGCCATGTCACGGTCGGCGCCTACGGGGACGGGGTGTTCCGCCGGCTCGCGGAGCTGCGCCGGGGCGAGCAGGCCGTGGCGCGCCTGGAGAACGGCAGATCGGCGGTGTTCACCGTCGACGAGGTGCGTACGGTCGCCAAGGCCGCGTTCCCGACGCAGGACGTGTACGGGGACGTGGACCGCCCGGCGCTGCGGCTGATCACCTGCGGCGGTCCGCGCGGCGGCGACGGCTACCTCGACAACGTGATCGTCTTCGCCTCGCTGACCGGCACGAAACGCTGACCCGCCGGAACGGCAGCGGGACCGGTGGAACGCACGCCACCGGTCCCGCATCCTCCCCGACGAGCCCGACGAGCGAGCCCCCTCGACCCTGGAGAACGTTGAAACGGTCCCGTGACACGGCGGCCTCCGAGCTGTTCGCCGCCCTGTACCCGCGCCTGGCCGGCTGGTGCCGCCGTCTGGTCGACGACGACGAGACGGCGCACGAGATCGCCTCGGAGGCCTTCACCCGGCTGTGGGCCCGGTGGACGAAGGTGGAGGAGCCGCGCGGCTTCCTCTACGTCACCGCGGCCAACCTCGTCCGGGACCACTGGCGCAAGCTGGAGCGCGAGCGCCGGGCGGTGCGCCGGGCCGGCACGGAGGCCGCGATCCGTCCGCACACCGAGCCGGCGGATCCGTCGGTACGGCTGCTGGTGCAGTCGCTGCCCGAGCGGCTGCGGGTGCCGATCCTCCTGCACTACTACGCTGACATGCCGATCCGGGAGGTGTCCGAGCTGACCGGGCGCAAGGAAGGAACCGTCAAGGCCGACCTGCACGCGGCCCGAGAACTGCTCCGCGGTCATCTGAGGAGAAGCCTTGACCACACGCTTTGACGACGAGCCCGAGTTCGACGGCCCCGACGACCCCCTCACGGTCATCCTGCGGCCGCCGGCCGCGCACCTCGGTCCGCCGCCGGGCCGTTACGAGGAGATCCGGCGCGCCGCGAGCCGCCGCCGCACGGTCCGCGCGGCGGCCGGAGCCGGGGTGACCTGTGCCGTCGCCGTCTGCGTCGCCCTGTCGCTGCACCTGACGGCGCCTGCCGCGCCGCACTCCCCCCAGGTCCCCCTCGCGCCGCCGATCGTCAGTCCCACCGCCCCGCACCACGCGTCGGGATCCCCGGCCCCGGTCACGCCCCGTCCGAGCCCCAGTCTCGCGCCCACACGACGAGGGACCACACAGGCTCCCGGCCGGGGATCGTCAGCGGTCCCGTCGACCACCCCGTCCGCCACGGTCCGGGACATCCCGTCCGCGGACCGGCCGAGCGCCGTCGCCACGGCGGCCACCCGCTGAGCGCTCCGCACGAGGTGCCGCCTCCTGCCGTCGGCCTTCCGCGGCGCCGTCGTCGCCGGTCGCGCAGTTCCTCCCCCCGCCTTCGGCCGGGGGTACCCCCAGCGCCCCCTCGGGCGCTGCCGAACCGCACCGTCAACGCGGCGGCGGCCGGTGTCATCCGTCCGTGCCCCCGTCTTCCGGCGTACCGCCCGCTCCCCAAAGGTGCGGGTCAAGACGCCACTCCGGCGGGTGCGGGGCATGGCGGGAGCGACGGCCCGGATGGCCGAGGCTGCGCGTCGGCGTTGGTGTGATGTTTCGTACGAGGCCGGAATGAACGGTGTGGAACGGGCAACGCTCCGTTTCATGCTCCACGCGCGAACCCCCCGGCAGGTGACTCGATGACGACGGCGACCCAGGCCCCTCCGACCGCTCCGGCCGCCGCGCCACCCGCCCGCACCCTGCCGTCCGCCCCCGCCCCTTCGCTGCCCTCCCTGACCGGACTGAGATGGATGGCCGCGCTGCTGGTCTTCGGGCTGCACGTGCACAACTTCCGCTATTTCGGCGGCACCGGCGGCCGCATCATGTCCTGGGGGTTCGAAGCCGGCGCCTCGGGAGTCTCATTCTTCTTCGTCCTCTCCGGGTTCGTCCTGATGTGGTCCGCGCGGCCGGGCGACCGGGCGACGCTCTTCTGGTGGCGGCGGGTCGCCCGGGTCTACCCGGTGCACCTGGTCACCGTCGCCATGGCACTGGCGATGGTGTGCACGCTGCCCCGTCAGCCGCGGCCGACCCTGCTGCAGGGCCTGGCCGACGTGTTCCTGGTGCACTCCTGGTGGCGGCCGTGGTGGCAGACACTGGACCCGGTCAGCTGGTCGCTGGCCTGCGAGGCGTTCTTCTATGCCGCGTTCCCGCTGCTGGCGCTGCTGCTGCGCCGTCTGGGCGGGCGGGGCGCCACTGCGCTGGCCGCACTGGCCCTGCTGACGGTGCTGGCGCTGGCCTGGACGGACGCGCACCACTGGTGGGCGCAGCCGATCAGTTCGTTCCCGGCCGCCCGGCTGCCGGAGTTCGTGCTGGGGGCGGCCACCGCACGCCTTGTGCTGCTCGGCCGCTGGCGCGGACCGGGCCTGGAAGCCTCGCTGGCGCTCGCGATCATCGGCTACTTCCTGGTCCCGCAGGTCACCGCCGAGTACGCGGCCACCGCCTGCACGATCACGGGCTTCGCGCTGCTCATCCCGGCGGCGGCCGTCGCGGACCTGCACGGCCTGCCGTCACTGTGGCGGCGCCGGTGGCTGGTCCGCCTCGGCGAACTGTCGTTCGCGTTCTACATGGTCCATCTGCTGGTGCTGCGGGCGGGCACCCATCTGCTCGGCACCCGCCCGCGTTTCCACCTGCTCACCGGCACCACCGTCACCGCCGTCGCGTTCACCGTGGCGCTGGGCCTGTCCTGGCTCCTCTACGAGGGCGTGGAGCGGCCCGCACGACGGCTGCTGCTACGGCGTCCGGCACGGCAGCGACCCGAAGGGGGCGCTGGGGGTACCCGGCCGAAGGCTGGGGGAGGAACCGCGCGACCGGCCACGACGGCGCCGCAGTGACTGACGGCATCTCGCGACACTTCCCGCGCAGCGCTCAGCCGGGTCCGGCCTGGCCGGCTACGGGAACTGAACCACCTTCGACGGGGTCGTGCTGGTCCCCGACGTCGGTGATCCGGTGGTGTTGACGACGTGGGCGTACTGCCCCATGCCGCCCAGGGAGATCACCAGCAGGTCGTGCATCTTGATCCCCGAACCGGTCGGCACCTGGAAGCCGTTGGACTGCACGATCGACGGATCGGCCGTGTAGTTGCAGTAGCTGCCCAGGCCCCACGCCTCGTGGGTGGTCACGGTGTCGGCGACCTTGTAGGCCGCGTAGCCGACGACGCCGTCGTGGGTGATGGCGGCGGCGTTCGGGGCGTCGTACGCCTTCTCGTTCTGGAAGAAGATCGTGCGGCCGCGTTCGCCGTTCCAGTAGACGTCGTACTTGTTGAAGTGCTCGACGAACAGGCCGGTGGCCAGGACGTCGTTGCCGTTGACTCTGAGGCCGTAGTCGGCGCGGTTGGTGGTCCAGCCGACGCCGCTGCCGTGGTCGGCGCGCCAGAGCCAGGTGTGGTCGATGATCACGTTGTTGCTGTTGACGACCACGGAGTTGGTGGCGAGTCCGGGTCCGGCGCCGCCGATGCGGACGAACACGTCCTGCATGGTGGTGGGGTTGGCGGAGTGGTCGGCGGTGGAGCCGGGGTCGCCGATGCGCAGCAGGGTGTCGGAGTTGACGGTGCCCGCGTCGATGAGGAACCCGGCGAGCTTGACGCCGTCGACGTCGGCCACGTGCATGGCGTCGACGCCGTTGTCCGGGACCAGGGTGGCAAGGCCGAGGCCGAGGACCACGGTGTTGGCGCGGGTGACGTTGACGGTCTGGTCGAGGTGGTAGATGCCCGGTGTGAAGAGGAGGTTGAGGCCCTGGGCGAGGGCCTGGTTGATGGTGGCGGCGGTGGCGCCGGGCTTGACGACGTAGAACTGGTCCAGCGGGATCGAGGTGCCCGCGTCGGCCGGCCAGGAGACGCCCCGGGCGTTGGTGCGCTTGGCCGGGACGAAGACCTTGTAGGCACTGCCGTCCAGGTAGAGGAACGGCTTCTCGCGCGAGACCGGGGTGGTGTCCAGCGTGGTGTAGGAGCCGGTGGCGAAGTCGGTCGCGGGTGCGCCCTGGACGCCGGAGAACGTCATGTTCCAGACGCCGTTGGTCCAGCCGCCGACCGAGCTGTCGCGGGTGTACCACTGCTGCTGGGAGTACGGACCGACCGTGCCGTCGATCTTCGAGTCGGCGATGTAGCCGCCGGAGGCCCAGCCGTAGCCGTTCGGGGCGAGGTTGAGGCCGCCCTTGACGTGGATCCGACGGAAGGGAGCCGCCTGAGCCACGGCCCACCGGTCGGTGCCGTTCGACGGCGTGATGGCGAGGTTCTCCGCGGAACGCCAGAAGTTCTGGGTGGCGTTGCCGTTGAACCAGCCGGCGTCGACCGTGACGTC
This sequence comes from Streptomyces sp. NPDC001714, assembly GCF_042892755.1. NCBI lineage: Bacteria > Bacillati > Actinomycetota > Actinomycetes > Kitasatosporales > Streptomycetaceae > Streptomyces > Streptomyces sp. NPDC001714. The sequence goes on along the minus strand of NZ_JBIAUL010000002.1, from coordinate 352,496 downwards.
ACCGTTGATCTGGGTGTCGTCGGGGTTGAGGCCCAGCCCGGAGATCGAGGTGTAGAAGCCGATCTGGGCGTTGATGCCGTTGTAGGTGCCCGGCTTGAGCAGGAACTGGTAACGGCCGGTGCCGAACTGCGCCGACTCCTGCTGGGCGAAGACGGAGTCGAACTTCGCCTGGAGGTTCGGTGTGGACGGGTCGACGACGATCACGTTGGGGCCGAGGTCGCCGCCGCCCTGGACCGGGGGCGTGCCGGTGGTGGTGCCGTAGACCTGGAACTCCCAGAGCGAGTAGCCCCACTGGGTGGCACGGTGCACGCCCAGCATCCGGACGTAGCGGCCCTGCCCGGACACGGACAGGGTGTCGGTGCCGCCGTCGCCGCCGGTCACGGACTGCAGGTCGGTCCAGTTGCTGCCGTCCGAGGAGATCTGGACCTTGTAGTCCTTGCCGTAGGCGGTCTCCCAGTTGAGGACGACCTGGTTGACCTGGGCGGTGGCGCCGAGGTCGACCTGGAGCCACTGGTCGTCGGTGAAGGCGGACGACCAGCGGGTGCCGGTGTTGCCGTCCACCGCGTTCCCGGCGGCGGTCCCGGCGTTCTCCTCCGAGGAGGCGGTGGCCGTCCTGCCCTGGGACAACGGCGTGTCCGCGGCCTGCGCCGCCGGCGCGTGCGCGACGGGGAGGGCCAGCAGCGCTGCCATGGCGGCGAGCGCTACGCCCAAGGATCTCAGTCTCATCAGCGGCTCCCTGAGGTCGGCAGGGGGCACCTCCAACCGGCGCACCCCACTGCTTAGTTCAGGATTTGATTTAAGTGGTGAGGCAACCAGGCGACAACCCTTCCGACAGCGGAATTTTCAACGACCGGCCCGGAGCCCCTGCCGAACTGCCCGCCCGCTGGGAGCCGGACGGAAGGGGGCGGTGCCGTTCGGATGCGGGGCCCTGGTCACCGGCCGAGCTGCCGGTACAGGTCGGCAGGGTCGCCCGACAGGCCGGCCTTGACCGAGCGGGTGAGTTCGTCGCCGAGCACCTCCCAGGCGTCCGACTCGATCCCGTCGAGGGCGGCCGCGGCGATGTCCTCGGGCTTCGCCTTGGCCCCCTCGACGTGGGCCGCCATGTCGGTGTCGACGTACCCCATGTGCAGGCCGGTGACGCCGATACCGCGCGGCTGGAGCGCCAGGCGCAGGCTGTTGGTCTGCGACCACAGGGCCGCCTTGGAGGCGCTGTAGGCGCCGCCCTCGGCGATCCAGGACAGGACCGAGTGCACGTTCAGGATGTGCCCGCCGCCGTTGCGCTCGATGACCGGGACGAAGGCACGGGTGAGCAGCAGCGGACCGTAGAAGTTGGTCTCGAACTCCTTGCGGATGTCCTCCAGCGGTGAGGTCAGGAAGCGGGTCCCGGAGGCGACGCCGGCGTTGTTGATCAGGACGGTGACGTCCTGCGCCCGCTCGGCGGCCGCGGCCACCGAGTCGGGGTCGGTCACCTCCAGGGCCAGCGCCACGGCGTCCGGGTGGGTGACGGTACGGGGGTCGCGGGCGGTGGCGTAGACCTTGCCGGCGCCGCGCGCGTACAGCTCCTCCACCAGCGCCTTTCCGACGCCTCGGCTGCCGCCGGTGACGAGGACGACGGAATCCTTGATCGCGGTCATGACACTCACACTCCAGACGCGCACGGAGATCGGAAACCGATCGGTTTCCCTCGGTTGCCACCCATCGTAAACCGATCGGTTTCCATCTTCAATCGCTGGAGTGCCACCGGGCCGTTGCCCGGACCGGATGCCCTTGCGGGCAGGGCGGGTTACTCGATCCAGTTCGTTGCGTCCGACCTCTGGCTACGGACTCCTACCGGGCGGTATACAGACCCCCGACACACGCGTGCGGGCCGCCCGTCGGGACCGGTTCCGTGCGCGTCCTGGTTCCAGGGGGGATCTCATGGCGCACGGCATCCCGTCCGACGGTTCGGCGAGGCGGCACCGGCGGAAGGCCACGGTGGCGGCGGCGCTGGGCGGCTGCGCCCTGGTGGCCGCGTCCACGACTCCGGCCGCGGCGCACGGCAGCGGCCACGGCTCCGGCGACGACCGCGGCACCAGTTATGTGGCGCTCGGCGACTCCTACACATCGGGCCCGGTCATCCCGACGCAGGTGGACGCCAACTGCGCCCGCTCCGACCACAACTACCCCTCGCTGGTGGCGGCGGCCCGGCACGTGAGCGCGTTCAAGGACGTGAGCTGTTCCGGTGCGACGACCGCCGAGATGTGGAAGGCGCAGGGCACCAACGGCCCCCAGCTCGACGCCGTACAGCGCGGCACCGACCTGGTGACCGTCCAGATCGGCGGCAACGACATCGGGTTCAGCTCGATCATCGGCACCTGCGCGGCCCTGAGCTCCAAGGACCTGACGGGCAACCCCTGCCAGCAGTACTACAACGCGTCCGGCACCGACCAGCTGGTACTCGACATCGCGCAGACCGCGCCCAAGGTCGACAAGGTGCTGCGGGCGATCCGCGCCCGCGCCCCGCACGCCCGGATCCTGGTCGTCGGCTACCCCGACCTGCTGCCCGACGACGGCAGCGGCTGCTACCCGACGGTGCCCTTCGCGGCCAAGGACTTCCCCTACCTCCGGGACACCGGCAAGCGGCTGAACCTCATGCTGCGCTTGGTCGCCGCCTGGAACGGCGCCCGGTACGTGGACACCTACGGCCCGACCGTCGGCCACGACATGTGCAAGGCCCCCGCCGACCGCTGGATCGAGCCCCTCCAGCCGACCTCCCCGGCGGCCCCGGCCCACCCCAACGCCAAGGGCGAGGCGGCCATGGCCGAGGCGGTGCTCAACCGGCTGGAGCGGCGCCACCACGAGTTCGTGGCGACCGGTTCGTAGCTGGGGGCTCTCAGCCAGGGGTTCGTGGCCGGGGTTCGTGGCTAGGGGTTCGTCGGCAGCGGCTTGGGCGGGTAGCCGCGCAGGACGAGGGACGTGGTGACCGGGCCGTGGCGGGCCAGGGAGTCCACGACCTCCTCGAGGCGTTCGGCGTGGGTGCAGTACACGTCGAAGAGCAGGCAGTCCTCGCCGGTCACCCGGAGCGTCGAGACGACCTCCGGGGTCCGGGCGGCGAGGGCGAGCGCCATCGGCAGCTGTGCGTGCGTGGTGCGCAGCCGGACCACGGCGTGGATGTTCAGCCCGAGCGCGGCGGGGGCGACGACGGCCCGGTAGCCGGTGATGACACCGCTCTTCTCCAGCCTCTGGATACGGGCGCCCGCCGCCGGCTGGGAGAGTCCGACCCGCCGTCCGACCTCGGCTCCGGTGAGCCGGCCCTCGGTCTGGAGCAGTTCCAGGATGGCCCGGTCGATCTCGTCGAGTGATTCCATCGTCGTCGTCCCCACTTTCCTCTGGATCACTTGCCGGGCCGTGCCGCCGCCGCTGGTCCGTCCAGAATCGCCCGCAGGACGGACCCGGCGGACGCGGGGTCACGACGGAAAGGACGGTCGGCGGTGGTCGCGTACGTCATCATCCCCGGGATCGACGGGTCGGACGACAGGCACTGGCAGAGCCGGTGGGAGCAGGCGTGGGGCGACACGGCGGTGCGGATCGCGCCGGGCTCCTGGTCCCGGCCCGAACTGCGGGACTGGGTCGCCGCGGTGCAGGCCGCGTACGAGGTCGCCGTCGCGCGGGACGGCCGGGTGGCGCTGGTGGCGCACAGCCTCGGCTGCTGGGCGGCCGCCGAGTGGCTGGCGCGGGCACGGCCCGGCCGGGTCCCGGCGTTCCTGGTCGCGCCGCCCGATCCCCGGGGACCGGCGTTCCCCGGTGCGGCCGCGCCGACCTTCCAGGAGCTGACCGCCCGCCCACTGCCCGGCCCGGCCCTGGTGGTGGCGAGCGACGACGACCCGTACGGCGGCACCGCGGCCTCCGCCGCACTGGCCGCCGGCTGGGGTGCGCGCAGGCACTCCGTCGGGGCGCACGGGCACCTCAACTCCGCGAGCGGGCTCGGCGACTGGGCTCTCGGCCGGGAGCTCCTGGACACTCTGCTGGGGCCCTGAGCAGCGCCCGCGCCCCGACACCCGGGGCTCTGCGGCCCCACGGGAGGGACCGGGGGACGGTTCGCGATAGGTTGACCTGCATGAGCGACAACGTTTATTTCGACATCTCGATCAACAACGAGCCGGCCGGCCGGATCGTGTTCAACCTGTTCGACGACGTGGTGCCCGAGACGGCCCGCAACTTCCGTGAGCTCGCCACCGGACAGCACGGCTTCGGGTACGCCGGTTCCGGCTTCCACCGGATCATCCCCCAGTTCATGCTCCAGGGCGGTGACTTCACCCGCGGTGACGGCACCGGCGGCAAGAGCATCTACGGCGAGAAGTTCAAGGACGAGAACTTCAAGCTCAAGCACGACCGTCCGTACCTGCTGAGCATGGCCAACGCGGGCAGGAACACCAACGGCTCGCAGTTCTTCGTCACCACCGTCGTGACGTCCTGGCTGGACGGCAAGCACGTGGTCTTCGGTGAGGTCGTCGAGGGCCAGGACATCGTCGACAAGATCGAGAGCTACGGCTCCCAGAGCGGCGCCCCCAAGGCCAAGGTCGAGATCACGGCGAGCGGCACCGTCTGATCCCGGACCGGCACCTTTCCACGGGGGACCGGGCGGCTCGCCCGGTCCCCCGTCCGGTCGGTCACCGGGCGCCGCGCTCGCGCCGCGGTTCCGCCGTCCGGGGCGGAGCGCGCCCGGCCGGGGAGTCGTGCGCGCTGAGATGTTCCAGAGCCTCGGCCAGTTCCTTGCAGGCCTCCGCGACGGAGCGCCGGGTGTTGTGCTGCTCGGTGATGACGGCCGACAGCAGCAGTGCGGTGAGGGCCAGCGAACCGTTGAACAGCTGCAGCTTCAGCATCACCTCGACGGCCGACAGGTGGGCGAACGCGCCGACCCCGTTCGTAGCGGCGACCGCGGCCACGACCGACGTGAACAGGGCGCACAGCACGCTCCCCGCCAGCCGGAACCGCAGTGCGACCCAGATCAGCAGCGGATAGGCGAGGAACAGCGCGCTCAGGGAGCTGAGCGTGGTCAGCGGGACCAGGACGGCCACGACCACCGCGAGGGCCAGGCTCTCCTTCCAGCGCGCCAGGGACGGGGGCCGACGGGCCTCGAACAGCACCAGCAGGAGCGGGGTGACGATCAGGACACCCATCGCATCGCCCACCCACCACGCCAGCCAGATCGGCCAGAAGTGGGTCGCGTCGAGCTTGCCGACCAGGATCAGCGTGACCACGTCGGCGGTGGAGCTGACCACCATGGCGGCCAGCGCTCCGAGGAACACCAGGGCGAGACCGTCGCGCAGCCGGCTCAGGTCGGTGCGGAAGCCGGCCCGGCGCAACAGCACGCAGGCGCACACCGGCCCGGCCGTGTTGCCGAACAGTATGCCCACGACGTCGGGCCCGGGCGTGCCGAGCGACAGCACGAGGAAGAAGGCGCCGAGTGTGATGCCCGGCCAGCAGCCCAGGCCGAAGACCAGCAGACACGCCAGCGCCACGCCGGTCGGCGGGTAGATGGGGGTGAAGACGGCGCCCTCGACGGTGAGCCGGCACAGCAGGCCGAGCCGTCCTGCCGCGTAGTAGCAGGTGGCGACGGCCAGCGTCCGGAGGGCGAGGAAGGCCGGCCGGCGCAGCTCCTGGTTACCCACCACACCAGCCATCACACACCGAGGCGGCCGTCTCGGCGAGGCGGGAGCCGCCCACGGCCGATCCGACGCGTGCGCCGGTGCCCGGAGGCTACGGCGTGGAAGCCGCCGCTGCCCGAGGGCTACGACGTGGAAGCCGGGTCGTCGTGGCCCATGACCAGCACGGCCGCGTCGTCCTCGTGGCCCACCCGTTCCGCGCCCTTGATCACGGCGGCGGCCAGGGAGTGCGCATCGAGGCCGGCGACGGCGGCGACGCCCGCGAGCCGTACCACCTGGTCGAGCCCCTCCTCGATGGGCATCGACGGGCCCTCCACCACCCCGTCCGTGAGCAGCACGACCATGCCGCCGGTGATGAGCCGGTACCGGACCACCGGGTACTCGATGCCCGGCTCGATGCCCATCGGCGGTCCGCCCTCGTCCTCCCCCAGCCCGGACTTTCCGTCGGCGGTGGCCCACACGAACGGGACGTGACCGGCCCGGGCGCTCTCCAGCACCCCGGTCTCCGGGTCGAGCCGCATGAAGGTGCAGGTCGCGAAGAGGTCGCTGCCCAGGGACACCAGGAGGTCGTTGGTGCGGGCGAGCAGTTCGCCCGGCTCGCCGGTCATCGAGGCGAGCGCCCGCAGGGCCGCCCGGACCTGGCCCATGAAGGCGGCCGCCTCGATGTTGTGGCCCTGGACGTCGCCTATGGACAGGCCGATGTGACCGTCGCGCAGCGTGAAGGCGTCGTACCAGTCGCCGCCCACGTTGAGCCCGTAGCAGGCGGGGGCGTACCGGACGGCCAGGTGGAAGCGGGGGGTGTCGGGCAGGTCGCGGGGCAGCATGCCGCGCTGGAGGGCGATGGCCAGCTCGACCTGCGACCGCTGGTACTCGGCCCGCTCGCGCGCCTGGGCGGTGAGCGACCTGAGTCTGGCCAGCAGTTCATCGTCGTCCGTTGCGCGCTTGCGGGGCATGGATCACTCCGGCCGAGGCCACATCCTTACCAGGACAAACCCCTACGTTTTTACCTTGACAGGATCATAGTGCGCATGGACGGCGAGCGGCCGGGCACGGTCGGCCGTCGCCGCCCCGGCCACGGTCCGGCCGGGGCGGTCCGGCCCGTGGCCGGGGCGGCGGCTCGGTTCACTCCTTGCGCAGGCCGTCCGCGCGGCGGGACGCGCGCAGCGTGCCGACCGTCTTGAGCAGCCGGTCCGCGGGGTCGCGCAGCTGGGGATGGGCGAGGACGGTGTTGCGCAGCCCGCGGACCGGCCGGCGCCACAGGCGGTGCGCCGCGGCCACCGGGTGGGTGCGGGTGGCGAAGCCCTCGCCCACCCGCAGTTCGCGGGTCTTGAGCCAGTCCTTGTACTCCTTGTCGCCGCGCCCGAGGTCGACGAGGGTGACGCCGCCGCGCGCCGCCGCCTCGGCCGTGCGCAGATGCATCATCAGCCCCGGCGAGTAGTAGTGCAGGTCGGGGTCGTAGGCGGTGAACCAGGCGGCGAGTACGGTGCCCGAGCGCGGGCCGAAGTGCGCGGCCACCGGCCGGTCGCCGGCGTAGAGGACGGACAGCACGCCGGTGAAGTGTTCCTCGCGCACGTGGAAGAGGTGGTCCACGAGGTCGACGATCCAGGGGCGGGCGAAGCGGTCCATGCGTCCGGTCCGCCGGTACTGCGCGGACTTCCAGCGCATCAGGGTGCGCAGGGCCGCGGGGTCGCGTTCGTCGAACTCGAAGCGCAGGTCGCCGATGTCGCGGCCGAGGCGCCGTTCCTTCTTCAGCGTGGTCTTCGCCAGGCCCGGGTAGGTGGCGCGCAGCCACTCGGGATAACCGCCGTCGCCGGGCTTCACGTCGATCACCGGCGAGGCGAAGGTGCCGGTGACATGGGGGGCGAAAGGTCTCTGCTCGGCGACCAGGTGGTCGAACTCGAAGATGGACATCCCGCAGGCGCTCAGCAGCTCCTGGGCGTCCCAGGTGACTCCGGGCCGGTGCACCAGCGCCTGGCAGTCGGAGAGACCGAGGCCGACGGCCCGGCCGACGCCGAGGGCGTTGCGCTCGTACGGGAAGAAGCCGACCGGTTCCCCGCCCTCCCGCAGGACCGCCACCCGTACGCCGGCCCGGTGTCGGCCGACGCCGATCGTGAACTCCGGGGCCAGAAAGGGGTTGGCGTACTCCGGCGACTCGTCCATGGCGTGATGCCAGGCCCGGCGGAGCGACTGGGTCAGCTCGCCGGGTCTGTGGATCGTGATGTCCACCTCAGATCAACCGCCCTTCGGCTGACGAGGTGTGTGACGCATGACTGCACTGGCCTCTGGATCGCATGGGCGACCGCTCCCCCCCATAACGCGTATTCCGCGTTCTGCCGCTTCTACGAACAGCTCCTGTTCCCCGCTGTACACCTTCGTTCCCGGACCGGCGACCGGGTCGCCGGTCCGGAGGTGTCGCTCAAACGTCGCGAAACAGTACGCACGCTGTCAAGGGTGCCACTGTCGGGGCAGGTTGGGAGTGGGTGACTCGGACTTTCCCGGTCCTTTCCGTCAGGTTGCCGTCCGATCGCCGGCCGGTCGACTGCGTCAGGTCGCCGTCGCCGCGGCCGCCGCGCGGCCCTCCGCACGGCCGGAGAAGAGGCAGCCGCCGAGGAAGGTGCCCTCCAGCGAGCGGTGGCCGGGCACCCCGCCGCGCGGGTGAGGATGTTCAGCCGGACGGCGATCAGCGGGCCGGCGCCCGTGTCCAGGATCCGGTGGATCGGCGCCGTACGGCTGAGCGAGTCGCCGATGTGACCGAGGGCGTTGCGGATGCCCTGGACCTGGACGTCCTTGGTGTACGGGTTGTCGATCTCGCGGTCGCGGGCCTCGATCTGCCGCTTGAGGTCGGCGAGGTCGATGAGGTTTGCGCCTGCACTGGGATTCTCCCATGTGGGAGGGGGCGACCAGAGTCGGGCGCGACCGGATCGCGGGCGAACTGCCGTACGAACGGGTGGAGTTGGACGGCGGCGAGCGGCCCGGCCGACCATATGAGCAGCTGGCGCATTTCCTATAGGATTTTCAAAGTCCTCTAAGGCTCCGGATGCACCACCCTCCGAATCTCCGCAGATAACAACCGTTCTTGCCGCAGACCTTGACGCACGCATCCCCCTGCCTCACGATCGCCGCATTGATTTCCTATCTGATCTCGCAGGGGTGGGCGATGCACTTCCCGACCAGATCCGTCCTGTCCGGGGTTCTCACGGCGACACTGCTCGCCGCGGGAACCGCTGCCTGCACCTACCGCAACGCACCCGCCCCCGCCTCCGGGCAGACCTCGGCGGCCGGACGCACCGGCGATGGCGCCGACCTGGCCGACGGGTCGGGGACCAAGGTGGCCCTCGTGCCCGGCGGCGCCCATCCGTACTTCCAGCCGTGGAAGACGGCGGGGGCCGCCGCGAAGAAGACCTACGGCCTCGGCGACGTCACCTTCGACGAGACGGCGGAGTGGGACCAGCAGAAGCAGAACAACCTGCTGTCCACGCTCGCGGCCCGCGGCTACAACGCCTTCGGCGTGTTCGGTGTCTCCCCCACCGACATCAACACCACCTTCGCCGACCTCAGGTCGCAGGGCTTCCCGGTGGCGTCTCTCGGCTCCTGTCCGGCCGGCGACCAGGACGAGGCCGACTTCTGCCTCTCCACGGACGTCGAACTCGCCGCCTACAAGGCCGCGAAGGCCGCCATCGACGCCATGGACGGCAAGGGCACCCTGGTCCATCTGACCGGCAACAACGTGGACGCCAACACCCAGTTGCGGATCAAGGGCGTGGCCCGGGCCGTCAGGGAGTCCGGTGGCAAGGTGAAGCTCCTGCAGACCATCACCGACATCGACACGGACCTGCAGACCGCCCAGAAGGCCGTGTCCGACCTCATGGCGGCCAAGGGCGGCCAGATCACGGGCATCGTCGCCACCGCCTACAACCCGGCGGTCGCCGCCGCCGACGCCGTGAAGTCGTCCGGCTCGAAGGCGAAGGTCATCGCCATCGACGACGACGCCAAGATCCTGAGCGGCATCAGGCTGGGCACGGTCACGGCGACCGTCGTGCAGAACCCCACGGGACAGGCCGAGATCGGCACCTGGGCGCTCGCGCTGCTCCAGACGAAGCAGTGCACCATGCGCGATCCCGGGGTGGAGGTCGACTCGGGTTCGTTCGTCGTCACCAGGGCGAACGTCGCCGACTACGACAAGACCCGGCAGGAGAAGACCAGGCAGCTGAGGACGGAGTTCGCCGACGAGTACCTCTCGTGCGGCTGACCGCCTGGAAAGAGCGCGAAGAGACCTGAGAGCACCAAGAACCCGAAGAGCCCGAGAGAGAACGGACATCGATGAGCATCATCACGGCCGCGACCGCCCGGCTGGTCGACATCGCCGTCGAGACGGACCGCACCGACGCGGTGCAGTCCTTCGTGAAACAGGAGACGGTCCTGGTCGACCTGGCGACGGCGGACGGTCTCGCGGGCACCGGCTACGCGTACACGATCGGCACCGGCGGCACGTCCGTGCTGGCCCTGCTGCAGGACCATCTGCTGCCCGCCCTCGCCGGACAGGACGCCCGCAACGTCGAAGCGCTCTGGCAGCGGCTGTTCGCCCTGACCCGGGCCACCACCACCGGCGCCATCACCTCCCTCGCCCTCGCCGCCGTGGACACCGCCCTGTGGGACGTGCGCTGCAAGCGGGCCGGGGAACCGCTGTGGCGGCTGGCCGGCGGGCACCGCCAGGAGGTGCCGGTCTACGACACCGAGGGCGGCTGGCTGCATCTGAGCACCGAGGAACTGGTCAAGGGCGCCCTGCGGGCCCAGGAGGCGGGCTGGGCCGGCGTCAAGATCAAGGTGGGCAGGCCGCATCCCGCCGAGGACGCGGAGCGGCTGCGCGCCGTACGCGAGGCGGTCGGTCCCGCGCTGCACGTCATGACCGACGCCAACCAGTCCCAGACGGCGTCCTCGGCGCTCCGGCTCGCGGCCGCGCTGGAGCCCTACGACCCGTACTGGCTGGAGGAGCCGCTGCCCGCGGACGACATCAGCGGCCACGCCCGGCTCGCGCGGGCGACCCGGATCCCGGTGGCGGTCGGCGAGTCCATGTACTCGCTCACGCAATTCCGCGGCTACCTGGAGACGGGTGCCGCCTCCGTCGTGCAGGTCGACGCGGCCCGGATCGGCGGCATCACCCCGTGGCTGAAGGTCGCGCACCTGGCGGAGAGCCACAACGTGCCGGTCTGCCCGCACTTCCTGATGGAACTGCACGTCAGCCTCGCCGCCGCGGTGCCCAACGGCAGCTTCGTCGAGTACATCCCGCAACTGCGGGCGGTGACCCGGACCGAGCTGGCCATCCGCGACGGCCTGGCCGTGGCCCCGGACGTGCCGGGCATCGGCATCGACTGGGACCCGGACGCGCTCGACGACCGGAGGGTGGCATGACGACCTCCGTCCGCCGGCCGGCGACCGTCCCGGAGGAGAAGGCGGCCGGTCACCGGATGCCGTTCTGGGTCGACCAGCGGCTCGGTCTGCTGGTCCTGGTCATCGCGCTGAGCGTCCTGTTCGGCGCGCTGCGACCCGCCTTCCTCGACCAACGCCTCGTCCTCTTCCCGCTGCTGCGGGACGTGGCCACGCTGACCGTGGTGGCGCTCGCGCAGATGGCCGCCCTGTCCGTGGGGCACATGAACCTCGCGGTCGGGCGGATGGCGGCCTTCGGCGCCATGTTCGCGGGCCTCGGCTACGACAAGCTCCATCTGCCCCTGCAGGCCGGGCTGTTGCTCTGCCTGGTCGCGGGCGCGGCGATCGGCGCGGTGACGGGCTGGTTGATCGCCCGTACCGGGGTGAGCTCCTTCGTCGTCACGCTTGCGATGGACTTCGCCCTGCTGGGCCTGGTCTCCCTCATGTACTCGGCCCTCACCGCGGACGCCGCCTTCACCAGCCGGCCGGCCGGGATCGACGCCCTGCGGTCCTCTTCGCTGGCCGACATCTGCGTCGGTCGGGTCTGCGGCTCGCCGGCCGTCCCGCAGCTGGCCCAGTTCACCGTGCTGGCCATGCTCGGTCTCGGCTTCCTGTACGGCTGCACCCGCATCGGCAGGGAGCTGCTCCTCACCGGGGCGAACCCGGCCGCCGCCGAGCTGTCCGGCATCCCCACCGGACGTCGGGTCCTGCTCGCCCACACCCTCGCCAGCCGCGTCCGGTGCAGGTGCCCGCCGGCCACCCTGGGCGCCCAGTACCGGCTCGTCGGCACCCGGACCGTCGACGGCTACTCCGCTGGGCGCGGGCCGCGTCGATGAGCCGGGGCACGAAGGCCGCGCAGTGTGCACGCGCTCCTCGACGAGTACCGCGAGTTGCACCGCGCGGTACCGGAGCCGGTCCTGGACCGGCTCCGGCGCTGTCACATCGCCGACTGCTCGATCCATCTCCTCGGCGACCGGCTGTTCGCCTATTTCGAGTACCACGGCGACGACCTGGCGGCCGACCTGGCGCTGATGGCCGCCGACGAGGCGACCCGGGAGTGGTGGTGGCGCACCGCGCCCTGTCAGACGCCGGTTCCGGAGGCGGCCCCGGGTGCGTGGTGGGCCGCGGCGGAAGAGGTGTTCCTCATGGAGTAGCCGGCGCGGAGTCGCCGTGGTCGTCCGCGCCGTCGTCCCGGAGCTGGCGCTCCATGCTGCGGGTGAGGTGCTCGGTCATCGCCTCCGCCGCCCGCTCGGGGTTGCGGCGGAGCACCGCCCGCACGATCCGCTCGTGCTCGGCGACGGTCGGGCCGCCGGCGCCTGCGACGTCGCCGAGCCGGAAGATGTGCAGGTGGGCGTGGAGGCGTTCCACCGCATCCGCCAGCAGCGGCCGGTGCGCGGCCTGGCCGATCGCCTCGTGGAAGCGCTGGTCGAGGGCGGCGAAGTCGCGGTAGGACGCGTACCGTCCGTCGGGGCTGGGCTGGCCCTGCATCTCCTCCACGATCCGTTCCAGACCGTCGAGTTGTTCCTCGGTGGCGTTGACGGCGGCCAGGCCGGCGGCCCTCGGCTCCAGCAGCAGCCGCATCTCGAAGAGTTCCGCGATGCCCTGACGGGTCAGCAGTTCCGTGGCCCGGTATCCGGACAGGGCGCGCTTGACCACAAGGCCGTCGGACTCCAGCCGCGCGAGCGCTTCCCGGACCGGGGTGGGCGAGACGCCGAGGGTGCGGGAGAGCGCGTCGATGCCGACGCGGGCGCCGGGGGCGATCTCGTGGTCCATGACCATCGCCTTGATGCTCTCGTACACGCTGTCCGAGAGCGCCTGCCGGACGGGCGACGGCTCGCCGGGTCCGTCGGCGTCGCCCGGGACCCCGGCCGCGGAGGAGCTGTGCGGCGGCATCCCGGCTCCTCCTTCTCAAGGCCTGCGTGTCGCCCACAGTTTACCCGGGTGGGCGGGCCGAGCGGCGCGGAAGTCCTGATCAGCGGGCCGTCGCCGTTGAAGTGCGCCGGCCGGACCGGCGCCACCCCGCTCTCCCGGAACGCTTCGTCGGATCGCATCGGATCGCACTGGCGTGCTATCACCGGTGCCATGGAGACAGCGGCGACCGAGCCCACAACCCCGTCCACCCCGCGGCCCGTACGGTGGCCGACGATGGTGCAGGGGTGGCACCAACTGACCTTCCTGCACTGGCCGGTGGAGCCGGAGAAGGTGGCTGCGCTGCTGCCCGCAGGCACCCGGCCTGACACCCTGGACGGGGTCACCTACGTCGGGCTCGTCCCGTTCCTGATGCGGGGCACGGGGTTCGGGCCGGGGCCGGGGCTGCCGTATCTGGGCACCTTCTGCGAGACGAACGTGAGGCTGTACTCGGTGGACGAGCACGGGCGGCGCGGGGTGGTGTTCAGGTCCCTGGACGCGACCCGGCTGCTCCCCGTACTGGTGGGCCGGCTGGGGTTCCGGCTGCCGTACATCTGGTCCGCGATGCGGCTGCGCCGGGAGGGCGATGTGGTCACCTACACCTGCCGGCGGCGGCGCCCGGCGGCCGCGAGCCGGGCGGTCGTGCGGATTGGGCCACCGATCACCGAGCCCTCGCCGCTGGAGCACTTCCTGACCGCGCGCTGGGGGCTGCACGCAACCTGGCACGGCCGTACCGCGCACCTCCCCAACGAGCATGCCCCCTGGCCGTTGCATCGGGCCGAACTCCTGCATCTGGACGATGAGTTGGTGGAGGCGGCGGGTCTGCCCGCGATGTCCGGGCCGCCGGTCAGCGTGCTCTGGTCGCCCGGCGTGAAGGTGCGGTTCGGGACGCTGGAACTGCTCCGCACCAACAGGTAAAGAAATGGTATGGTCTAGTCCAAAGTGAGCTTTGGTCCAGTCCAATTCATTGACGTGACCGCGACACCTCCGGAAGCTGGGACACCCCACCTCCCCGGCCCCCTGGAGGCACCAGTGAGACCCCTTCGCGCATGTCTGGGCGCGGCGGCCGCCGTCACCCTCGCCGCCGGCACCACCGCGCTCGTCGCGAGCAACGCCTCGAGCGCGACCACCGCGCTGAGCAACCGGTGGTACGCGGCCGCCCCCTACCTGATGCCGCTGGACAACAACCCGCCGGGCGCGGCCGCCATCATGGACGCCACCGGCCTCAAGGCCTTTCAGCTGGCGTTCGTCCTGGCCCCCAACGGCGGCGGCTGCTCGCCCACCTGGGGCGGCACGTCGGCGGTCTCCTCGGACACCGCCGTCCAGTCGGTGATCAACACGATCCGAGCCAAGGGCGGTGACGTCTCCGTCTCCATCGGCGGCTACGGCGGCACCAAGCTGGGGCAGACCTGCGCGGACGCGGCCTCCACCGCGGCGGCCTACCAGCAGGTCATCACCAAGTACGGGCTGCACGCCATCGACTTCGACCTGGAGGAGCCGGAGTACGAGAACACCGCGGCGATCAAGAACGAGATCGGCGCCGCGAAGATACTCCAGCAGAACAACCCGGGCCTGTACGTGTCGGTGACGACGGCCGGTACGGCGGACGGGACCGGCTGGTTCGGCAAGCAGATGCTGCTGGAGGCGAAGTCGCAGGGGTTCACGCCCAACAACTTCTCCATCATGCCGTTCGACGGCGGTTTCAGCGGCGCGGCCTCGCAGACCAGCGCGCTCACCAACTTCAACTCGATCCTGCAGTCGACCTTCGGCTGGGACCAGGCGACCGCCTACGCCCACGAGGGCTTCTCCGGCATGAACGGCCGCAGCGACACCGGCGAGTACTTCACCCAGGCCGACTTCCAGACCGTGCTCGACTACGCGACGAGCCACAACATGGACCGCTTCACGTTCTGGTCCCTGAACCGGGACCGCCAGTGCACCCCGGTCGACAACAACGGCACCACGTCCGGGACCTGCTCCAGCGTGGCGCAGGGCGACTGGGACTTCGCCAAGTACTCGGTGAAGTTCGCCGGAGTCACCCCGCCGACCACCACGCCCACCCCCACCCCGACCCCGACACCCACGCCCACCTCGTGCAAGACCGCCTGGAGCTCGACCGCGGTGTACACGGCCGGGAACGAGGTCTCGTACAACAGCCACAACTGGAAGGCCAAGTGGTGGACCCAGAACGAGGTGCCCGGCGCCTCGGAGTGGGGTCCCTGGCAGGACGAGGGCGCCTGCTGAACCCCTTGACGGGACTGGTCCGGACCTTTAGCTTCACGGGTCATCGGCGGTTATGTATGCGTCCAGAGTTCACGCACGTGAACGAACGTGGGTGAGCTCCGGGCGCAGCCCTCTGACGAAAGGACCCCCCACGTGAACCGTTCCCGGATGCTCGCGGCGCCCACCGCCACGGGCCTCGCCCTCGCCCTCACCATCCTGTTCGGCGGCGGCGCGGAGGCGGCGGACCCGAACGTCGCGCCCGGCGGCAACTTCGACCTGTCCATATGGCAGCTCCAGGAGCCGGTCGGCTCCCCCGGTTCACCGACCACCATCCCCTCGTCCCGGCTGCAGGGCGCGAACGGCTACCAGGACGCGTACTTCTACACCGACACCCGTGACGGGGCGATGACCTTCTGGGCGCCCGAGAAGGGCGTCACCACCCCGAACTCCAACTACGCCCGCTCCGAACTGCGCGAGATGAACCGGGACGGCAGCGCCGCGAACTGGTCGCTGAGCGGCAGCCACAAGATGAGCGCGACCCTGCGGGTGGTCTCGGTGACCAAGAACGTCTGCGTGGGCCAGATCCATCTCGGCACCGGCGGCTCCTCCACCAAGCCGCTGCTGGAGCTCTACTACCACTCCAACGGCGACATCGTGCTCGGCACCGAGAACTCCCCGGACGGTGGCCAGACCTCCCACGGCGTGGGCCATGTGTCGATCGGCAAGACCTGGACGTACACCATCGCGGTGTCCGGCGGGAACACCATCGACCTGACCGTCAACGGCACCACGACCCACTACGCCATTCCGTCCTCCTTCAACCAGTACAGGCAGTACTTCAAGGCGGGCTCCTACAACCAGTCGTCCTCCGACAGCACGACCAACGGCGCCCGGGTCGCGTTCTACGGCCTGACCGTCAAACACGGCTGAGTTCGCCCGGTCCACCCTGGCGGGGACCGTAGTTCCGCCGCACGATGGAGAGGCCATCCGCGCCGCGGCCGGACGCCGGGAGGACTCATGACGCAGAGCTGGGGACCACGTCCTCCCGCCACGGCGGACGGCCCCGAATGGCGGCCGGCGCTCGACATCCCGGCGCCGGCCCGGCAGCGCCGCTGGACGGTGCTGCTGCGCTGGCCGCTGCTGGTCCCACAGTACGTCGTGCTCGTCTTCCTCGGCATCGCGGCTTTCTTCGCCACGGTGGCCGGCTGGTTCGCGGCCCTCGTGCTGGGCCGGCTGCCCGACTCCATCGCCTCGTTCCTCGGCAGGTACCTCGCCTACGAGACCCGGGTCGCGGCCAGCTCCATGCTCCTGGTGGACCGGTATCCGCCGTTCGCCCTCACCGCACCCGACCACCCGGTGCAGATCGAGCTGCGGCCCACCACCCTGAACCGGCTCGCGGTGCTGTTCCGGCTGATCCTGATGATCCCGGCGGCGATCATCGCCA
This sequence comes from Streptomyces sp. NPDC001714, assembly GCF_042892755.1. Taxonomy (NCBI): domain Bacteria; kingdom Bacillati; phylum Actinomycetota; class Actinomycetes; order Kitasatosporales; family Streptomycetaceae; genus Streptomyces; species Streptomyces sp. NPDC001714. The sequence goes on along the minus strand of NZ_JBIAUL010000002.1, from coordinate 335,852 downwards.
ACCTCGCGGCGACCGGCTGGTTCGCGGTCTGCTGGATCTTCTGGATCATCGGGATCGTGCTGGGTCGACTGCCCGGGCCGGTCTTCGGGGCGACGGCCGCGGTCGCCCGCTACCGTATGCGGTTCGGCGCCTACACCAGCATGCTGTCGCCCGTCTACCCGAAGGGGCTCCTCGGCGACGAGCCTGCCGCGAAGGAGGAGGTGCGCTCCGCCACCCGGCCCCTGGTCCTGGACACCGCCGCCAAGGTCCTGATCTGGGTCTTCCTGGCGCTCGGCCTGCTCACCCAGATCGCCTCCCGCTCCACCGGCGACCATGACATGAACGGAATGGCGAATACGCCGCAAGTGGTACATCTCGCAGGACGGTCGTAGCGTCGAAGGGAACACGTACGGCGGAACGGGTGGGAGCGAACATGCGCAGACCAGTGGTGGGAACGGCGATGGGACTCGGGGCGGCCCTGCTGCTCACGGCAGGCATGACGACGGCGTCCGCGACGCCGCCGACACCGTCCGCGTCGCCGGCGACGGTCCAGCACCCCGTGCTCGTCGACTGCCTCTGGCACCAGCGGTTCCGGCCGACCGACTTCCTGCTGGCCTGCGGCGACGGCAACAGCATCCTGACCGGCATGCACTGGACCCAGTGGAACGACAGCACGGCGGTCGCCCAGGGCGTGAACCTGGTGAACGACTGCAAGCCGTACTGCGCGGCGGGAAAGTTCCACAAATACCCGGTGACCGTACGGCTCTACCGCCCGACGGCCTGGACGAAGCACCCGAACGTGCAGCACTTCACGCAGATGAACCTGACCTACTCCGGCGCCAGGCCGGAGGGATACACGCAGGTCATGAACTACCCCATGTGGAACTGAGCGGGGCCGTCACCCGGCTGCGCGGCATGCGGGGCCACGCCGTGCGCCGGGCGGGCGACGTCGCGGCCACGGCTGCCGCGGCCGGGGGACGGGGAAGCGTCATGTTGGTGTGACCGGTACGCCGGAGCCTTGCGCTCCCGTCGAAAGAGGTCACATGCCCCGATTCCCCCGCCGGGCCGTCGTCGCCCCGGCCGCGGTCGCGATCGGTCTGCTCGCGGCGGTTCCGGCCGCGAGCGACGAGCCGGTCCTCTCCCTCCCCCACACCGTCGCCCATTTCGACCTGGCCCACGGGCAGACGCCCGAGAGCGTCGTCGCCGAGCAGGGCGGCACGGTCGACATGTCCTTCGCGTTCGCCCGGCAGGTCGTCAAGGTCACCCGGGAGCGCCGGGTCCGTGTCCTCGCCACCCTGCCCGACGAGAAGAACCCCCGGACCCCCCTCGTGAACACCGCGGTCACGCACGGCCTGGCCCGCGCGCACGACGGCACGCTGTACGTCAACTACGCCACCGGCACCGACCGGACCGGCGTCTGGCGCATCCCGGCGGGCGGCGGCAAGCCCGAGCAGATCGCCCAGCTGCCGGCGGACGGCCTGCCCAACGGGCTGGCCCTCGACGAGAAGCACGGCGTGCTCTACGCCGCCGACTCGGCGCTGGGCACGGTGTGGCGCGTCCCGCGGTCCGGCGGCACGCCCACGGCCTGGGCCACGGGCACCGCGCTCGCGGGGCTCTCGTCGGCCACCGGCTTCGGCGCCAACGGGATCAAGGTCCACAAGGACGCGGTGTGGGTGACCAACACCGACCGGGGCACGCTGCTGCGCATCCCGGTCGGCGCCGACGGCTCGGCAGGGCCGACGCAGACGAGGGCGACCGGCCTCACCGGGGTCGACGACTTCGTCTTCCCCGGGCACTCGGACGTCGTGCTCGCCGCGCTGAACCCGTCCAACGAGGTCGCGCTGGTCGGCCCCGACGGCAGCCACAGCAGCGTCCTGACGGTGCAGGAGGGGCTGTCCAACCCGACCTCGCTGGCGGTACGCGGCCGTGACGTGTTCGTGGCGAGCGCCGCCTACTTCACCCAGCGCGACCCGAACCTCGTCAAGGCCCGGCTGCGCGCGCACTTCTCCCGCTCCTAGCCGGGGAGGGCCGGCACCGGCCGGCCCTCCCCCGCCCTCTGGGGCCGTCCGGGCTCAGGCGATCTCGACCAGCAGGTCGCCGCCCTCCACCTGCTGGATGCGGTTGATGGCGAGCCGGGAGACCCGGCCGGCCTTCGGGGCGGTGATGGTGGCCTCCATCTTCATGGCCTCGATCGTGGCCACCGTGGCACCCGCCTCGATCTCGGCGCCCTCGTCCACGGCGAGGGTGACGACTCCGGCGAACGGAGCCGCGACGTGGCCGGGGTTGGCGCGGTCCGCCTTCTCGGTGGCCGGGATGTCGGAGGCCGCCGCCCGGTCGCGGATCTGGATCGGCCGCAGTTGCCCGTTGAGGCTCGACATCACCGTGCGCAGGCCGCGCTCGTCCGCCTCACCGACGGCCTGGAGCTCGATGAGCAGCCGGACGCCGGGCTCCAGGTCGACCGAGTACTCCTTGCCCGGGCGCAGCCCGTAGAAGAAGTCCTTGCTGTCGAGGACGCTGGTGTCGCCGTACGTCTGGCGGTGGGTCTCGAACTCGCGGGTCGGGGCCGGGAACAGCAGCCGGTTGAGGGTCGCACGGGGCTCCTTGGCCAGGCCCTCGCGGTCCTCTGCGGTCAGCTCGGGCGCCGGCCTGGCGGCGGCGCGGCCCTTCAGGGCCTTGGTGCGGAACGGCTCGGGCCAGCCGCCGGGCGGGGTGCCCAGCTCGCCGCGGAGGAAGCCGATGACCGAGTCGGGGATGTCGAACCTGTCGGGGGTCGCCTCGAAGTCCTCCGGCTGCACCCCGGCGCCGACCAGGTGCAGGGCGAGGTCGCCGACCACCTTGGAGGAGGGGGTCACCTTGACCAGCCGGCCGAGGATGCGGTCGGCGGCCTCGTACATCGCCTCGATGTCCTCGAAGCGGTCGCCGAGACCGAGCGCGACGGCCTGGGTGCGCAGGTTGGAGAGCTGGCCGCCGGGGATCTCGTGGTGGTAGACACGGCCGGTCGGCGAGGCGAGGCCCGCCTCGAAGGGGGCGTAGACCTTGCGGACGCTCTCCCAGTACGGCTCCAGGTCCTCGATCGCCCGCAGGTCGAGGCCCGTGGGACGCTCCGAGTAGTCGGTCGCGGCCACGATCGCCGACAGGGAGGGCTGCGAGGTCGTGCCGGCCATGGAGGCCACCGCGCCGTCCACCGCGTCCGCGCCCGCCTGGATCGCGGCGAGGTAGGTGGCGAGCTGGCCGCCCGCGGTGTCGTGGGTGTGCAGGTGGACCGGGAGGTCGAACTCGCTGCGCAGCGCCGAGACGAGCTTCGCGGCGGCCGGGGCGCGCAGCAGGCCCGCCATGTCCTTGACGGCGAGGATGTGCGCACCGGCCTCGACGATCTGCTCGGCGAGCCGCAGGTAGTAGTCGAGGGTGTAGAGGCGCTCGTCCGGGTCGGACAGGTCGGCGGTGTAGCACAGGGCGACCTCGGCGATCGCGGTGCCCGTCTCGCGTACGGCCTGGATGGCGGGGCGCATCTGGTTGACGTCGTTGAGGGCGTCGAAGACGCGGAAGATGTCGATGCCGGTGGCGGCGGCCTCCTGCACGAAGGAGTCGGTCACCTCGGTCGGGTAGGGGGTGTAGCCGACGGTGTTGCGGCCGCGCAGCAGCATCTGGAGGCAGATGTTGGGGACGGCCTCGCGCAGGGCGGCGAGCCGCTCCCAGGGGTCCTCGGCGAGGAAGCGGAGCGCGACGTCGTAGGTGGCGCCGCCCCAGCACTCCAGGGAGAGCAGTTCGGGCAGGGTGCGGGCGACGACCGGGGCGACGGCGAGGAGGTCCTTGGTGCGCACGCGGGTGGCGAGCAGGGACTGGTGGGCGTCGCGGAAGGTCGTGTCGGTGATGCCGATGGTGGGCGACTCGCGCAGGGCGCGGGCGAACCCCTCGGGGCCGAGTTCGACCAGCCGCTGCCGGGAACCCGCGGGCGGCTCGCCGGCCGGCAGCGGGGGCAGCTTGGTGGTCGGCTCGATCAGGTGGGGGCGGTCGCCGTGCGGCCTGTTGACGGTGACGTCCGCCAGGTAGGTGAGCAGCTTGGTGCCGCGGTCGGCCGAGGTGCGGGCGGTGAGCAGGTGCGGGCGCTGCTCGATGAACGAGGTGGTGATCCGGCCCGCCTGGAAGTCCGGGTCGTCCAGGACGGCCTGGAGGAAGGGGATGTTGGTGGCGACACCGCGGATGCGGAACTCGGCGACGGCACGCCGGGCCCGGCCGATGGCGGCCTTGAAGTCCCGGCCCCGGCAGGTGAGCTTCACCAGCATCGAGTCGAAGTGCGCGCTGATCTCCGTACCCGCGTGGGTGGTTCCGCCGTCCAGGCGGATGCCGGAGCCGCCCGGGGAGCGGTAGGCGCTGATCCGGCCGGTGTCGGGGCGGAAGCCGTTGGCGGGGTCCTCGGTGGTGATACGGCACTGGAGGGCGGCGCCGTGCAGCTTCACCGTCTCCTGGGAGAGCCCGAGGTCGGCGAGGGTCTCGCCGGAGGCGATGCGCATCTGGGCCTGGACCAGGTCGACGTCGGTGACCTCTTCGGTCACCGTGTGCTCGACCTGGATGCGCGGGTTCATCTCGATGAAGACGTGGTTGCCGTCGCGGTCGAGGAGGAACTCGACGGTGCCGGCGTTGCGGTAGCCGATCTCGCGGGCGAAGCGGACGGCGTCGGCGCAGATGCGGTCGCGCAGCTCCGGGTCGAGGTTGGGCGCGGGGGCCAGCTCGATGACCTTCTGGTGGCGGCGCTGGAGCGAGCAGTCGCGCTCGAAGAGGTGGATGACGTTGCCCTCGCCGTCGGCGAGGATCTGCACCTCGATGTGGCGGGGGTCGACGACGGCCTTCTCCAGGAAGACGGTCGGGTCGCCGAACGCGGAGGCCGCCTCCCGGGAGGCCTGCTCGATGGACTCGCGCAGCGCGGCCGGCTCCTCGACCCGGCGCATGCCGCGGCCGCCGCCGCCGGCGACGGCCTTCACGAAGACCGGGAAGCCGATCTCGTCGGCGGCACGGACCAGTTCGTCGATGTCGTTGGAGGGCTGGGAGGACCCGAGCACCGGTACGCCGGCGGCGCGGGCGGCGGCGACCGCGCGTGCCTTGTTGCCGGTCAGCTCCAGCGTCTGGGCGCTCGGCCCGACGAACGTGATGCCCGCCTCCTCGCAGGCGCGGGCGAGTTCGGGGTTCTCGGAGAGGAAGCCGTAGCCGGGGTAGACGGCGTCGGCCCCGGCCCGGCGGGCCGCGCCCACGATCTCCTCGACGGACAGATAGGCCCGCACCGGATGCCCGGGTTCCCCGATCTCGTAGGCCTCGTCGGCCTTCAGCCGGTGCAACGAGTTGCGGTCCTCGTGCGGGAACACGGCGACCGTGCGCGCACCCAGCTCATAGCCCGCGCGGAAAGCGCGGATGGCGATCTCTCCACGGTTGGCGACCAGCACCTTGCGGAACATCCCTGGATCCCTTCAGCCTGCCGGCGACGAACACCATGGTGTCAGCCGCGCCCTGCCGTAGCCCGCGCAACATTAGGGGTTGGCCGGACCGGCTGAAGTGCGAAAACCATCACATTGACGTGGTTGAGCAGTTCGGCGGGCGGCTGCGTGACATATGGGATTTCGGGGAAGCCGGGAGGGTTGGGAATCTCAGGGCAGCCGGAAGGACGGTACGGGGTGGCGCGGTGGGCCCGGGCGGGGCACCGGTGGGTCGGACCGGGGCGGCGACGGTGTGGCCTCGAGGCGTTCCGCCAGGCGGGCGGAGAACGGCAGCCGGCGACCGTGCAGCAGGCCGAGGGCGATCGCGGTGGTCACGGCGATCAGGTGCTCGCGGCCGGCCAGGTTCGGTACGGCGATGGACTCCCACACCATCGAGCCGCCGGTGAGGGTGAAGACGACGGGGGCGCGCCGGACCACCGCCAGGTAGGTGAAGAGGCCCACCACGGCGGCGGACGGGCCCGTGTCGAGGATCCGGCCGACCTCCGGGGGCAGGCCGAAACCCCACCAGCCGGGGCCCAGCGCGACCATCACCCGGGCGGACATGGTGCCGGCCAGGGTGGTGAGGTAGGCGACGGCGAGGGTGCGGGCGCGGCCGAGGGTGAGTTCGGCGAGGGCGAAGGCGAGGAAGAGCTGGGTGATGCCCGCCCAGACCGGCAGGTCGAGCGCCGGGACGTAGAGCGAGACCGGGGTGCGCAGCAGGGAGAGCCACAGGGGCAGGTCGGCGGTGACGCCGCCGAGGTGCCACACCAGCCGCCGGCCGAAGGGGTGCTGGGCGATGCCGTGGAAGAAGATGACGCCGAACGCGGCCACGAACGCCAGCACGAGCCCGGACAGTCCGCGCCGCACCAACTGCCGTACCGGCTCCACCACGATGGCGTGCCCTTCGTCGCGCAGCGTGCGCCGCACGAACCGGACCGCCCGAGCGGCCACCCGGCTCCAGTCGCCTTTCATGAAAGGCATCGCCCCCTCGACACCGTCCCCGTCGTCGGCCTGCGCCCTCCAAGAGGTTCTCCGCGCACGGGCCGTTCCACGCGCCATCGTATAGACGTTTGGATCATTTGCGACGATGCGGGAGCTACGGGTGGTCGGATATCGGCGTCGGATTTATCACCGGTCCACGGCTGAACCCGGACGCCCGCGATTGCGTCCCCCTGACCGTCGTCCCGGTAAAGGAGCGGTAATGCGGAAACCGTCGCGTCGCATGGTGCTGGCCTCGGCCCTGGGGGTGGCGGTGACCACCGCGCCCGCGCCGGAGGCGACCACGGGACTGCGCGCCCTGGAGCGCGAACACGGGGCCCGGCTCGGGGTGTTCGCCTGGGACACCGGCTCGGGGGCCCGGCTCGGGTACCGATCCGGTGAGCTGTTCCCGATGTGCTCGGTGTTCAAGACGGTCGCGGTGGCCGCCGTGCTGCGCGACCTCGACGAGGACGTGCTCGACGAGGTCGTCCACTACGACGAGAGCGATGTCGAGCGGGCCGGCGGTGCTCCGGTCACCGGAAAGCCGGAGAATCTCGCCGCGGGAATGACGGTCGCGGAGTTGTGCGGAGCGGCGATCTCCTACAGCGACAACACCGCGGCGAACCTGTTGCTGGAGCAACTGGGCGGGCCGGTGGCGGTGACGAGGACGTGCCGTTCGCTCGGGGACGGGGTGACGCGCCTGGACCGGTGGGAGCCGGAGCTGAACTCGGCGGAACCGGGGCGGGTCACCGACACCACCACTCCCCTGGCCATCGCGACGACCTATGCGAAGCTGACGGTCGGTCACGCCCTGGACGGCGCCGACCGACGGCGGCTCACGGGCTGGCTGCTCGCCAACACCACCGGCGGCGAGCGGACCCGCGCCGGGCTGCCCGGAGACTGGACGGTCGGCGACAAAACCGGAACGGGCGGGTACGGCACCGCCAACGATGTCGCGGTCGCCTGGCCCCCCGGCCGTGCGCCGGTCGTCGTCGCCGTTCTCTCCACCCACGCCGCCGCGGCCGCCGAGTCCGACTCCCCGCTGGTCAGGGCGGCAGCCGCGGTGGTGGCGGACGCCTTCGGACGCGGTGACGCACAAGATCGTTCACAGCCGAAGCACAGCATGTCATCTTCCCGGTAGCCGGTTTTCTGCAATGAGACCGGAACCGTTCTGTTTCGATCACGAACTCTCGTATAGTGACGCCCAGTTCAGCACCGAGCGTCACAGCTCCTTCACCGGACACACATCCCTACCTGCTCCGAGGACCAGACCGGACCGATGACCGCGCCCACGCATCCCGGCGAACGACCTTCCCTCCGTACGCTCGTTCCGACCTTCGCGCTGACCGGCGTGGTGTCGGCTCTCGCGGTCGTCGCCGCGGTGACCGCCGCGCCGGCCTCGGTCCGCACCCCCCTCGCCCTCGGCGCGAGCGCGGCCGCACTGCTGCTGTGTGCGGCGGTGACCTGGGCCGTGCACGCGGCACGGACCGCCCGAGCCGCCCGGCGCCGGCTGGAGACGGTGAGCCAGGACATCGGGCGGCTGCTCCATCAGCAGGCCAGGACCACCGAGGAAGCGCGCCTGGAACAGCAGCGGCTGATCGACGAACTGGCCCAGCAGCGCAGCGAGTTCGCGGACTCCTTCGAGCAAGAGCGGGCGCGGATCCACCAGGACAGCGGCCAGGAACTGGACTGGTACCAGCAGGAGAACGCCCGGCTCACCGCCGAACTGGAGCGCGCCCAGCGGGAACGGGCCGCGGCGGTATCCGCCGCCGGCAACGCGGCCGGGCGGATGCAGGCCCTGGCCACCGCCACCCTCGCCGACCTGCGGGCCATGGAGGACCGGCACACCGAGGAGGACGTGCTCGCCGATCTGCTCCACCTCGACCACCGAACCGCCCAGGCGGGCCGGCTCGCCGACTCCATCGCCGTACTCACCGGGGCGCGTTCCGGCCGCCGCTGGGCACGTCCGATCAGCATGGAGTCGATCCTGCGCGGCGCGATGGGACGAATCAGCGGCTACCGCCGGATACGGGTGCACTCGGTGAGCGAGACGGCCGTCGCCGGACACGCCGCCGAGGGTGTCATGCATGCGCTGGCCGAACTCTTCGACAACGCGGCCAACTTCTCGCCCCCCACGGCCGAGGTCCACGTGTACGTGGAGGAGGTGCCGGCCGGGGTCATCGTGTCCGTGGAGGACAGCGGGCTGGTGATGGGCGACGTGCAACTGCGCCGCGCCGAGCGGGCGGTCGCGGGCGACACCATCGAGCTGGGCGGTCTCACCGGCACCCGGCTCGGGCTCGCGGTGGTGGGCCGGCTGGCCCGCAAGTACGGCCTGAAGGTGTCGTTCCGGCCGTCGGCGCGGGGCGGCACCGGGGTGCTGATGCTGGTCCCGCAGGACCTGCTGACCCGCCCGGTCACCGACGAGCCCGCGGCGGCGACGCAGACCGAGCCGGCCGAGCCGGTGCCGGTCGCGGCGGACCCCGTACCCGTGCACGAGTCCGCCGCCGAACCGGACGAGGACGAGGAAGGGCCCACCGGGCTGCCCAGGCGGCGCCGGGGCCGGACCCTCGCCGAGGCCGAGCGGCGATCGGCGCCCCAGCCGGCGGAGCCGCGCCCCGCGCCCCGCGCCGCGGACGCCCAGGTCCGTGCCGCCCGCTTCAACAGCTTCCGGCAGGCCGTCCGCCCGGCCTCTCACGACTCGGACTCCGCCGAGACCGCCGGCCCCGCCGACGAGCCGGCCGCCCCGTACGCCCCCACCCCCGCGCACGACCCGGTCCCCGCGCCCCACCCGGAGTCCGGCCCAGAGCTCACCTCCCACCCGCACGCGTACCCGGAAGGCGACCCCACTTCATGACCGGCAGGACCACCGCCGATGACAAGCTCACCTGGCTCATCGAGGGCCTCCTGGAGCGCACCCCCGGCGCGCGGCACGCCCTGGTGCTCTCCCGTGACGGGCTGAAGCTCTGCCGTACCCCGGAGCTCTCCGTCGACCAGGCCGACCAGCTCGCGGCGATCGCCGCCGGCATCCAGTCGCTGTCGCACGGGGCGTCCGTCGAGTTCGGCGACGGCAGCGGCGGCGTGCGGTCCGCGATGACCGAGTTCTACGGGGGCGTGCTGTTCATCGTGGAGGCCGGCGAGGGCGCCCATCTGGCCGTGGTGACCAGCGAGGACGCCGACCCCGGCCTGGTCGGGCACAACATGAGCGAACTGGTCGAGCAGCTCGGCGAGCACCTGACCGCGCAGCCCCGTACGTCATGAGCCGCCCGGGCAGGGACGACGCGCCCGACCGCCTGTACACCATCACCGGCGGCCGCAGCGGCACCGGCCCCGACAGCCCCTTCGACCTGGTCACCCTGGTCGTCGCCGAGTCGGAGCCGACGCCCGGCATGCAGTCGGAGCACGCGGCGATCCTGCGCCTGGCCGAGTTCCCGACCTCGGTGGTGGAGCTCGCCGCGGAGCTGAGGCTTCCGGTGAGCATCACCAAGATCCTGCTGGGCGATCTGCAGGCGGCCGGCCGGGTCAGCGCCCGCCATCCGCACCGGCCGGCCATCACCGACCCCGACATCCTGGAGCAGGTGCTCGTTGGACTCCGCAACCTCTGACGCGCGCACCCCGTTGGGTGCCTCCGCCGACCACGGCTTCAAGATCGTGGTCGTGGGCGGTTTCGGCGTCGGCAAGACCACCCTGGTCCGCTCGGTCAGCGAGATACGTCCCCTCAACACCGAGGAGACGATGACCCAGGCAGGCGAGGGGGTCGACGACATCCGGGAGGTGCGCGGCAAGTCCGCGACCACCGTCGCCTTCGACTTCGGCCGGATCACCCTGGACGCGCGCAACGTGCTCTACCTGTTCGGGGCGCCGGGGCAGGAGCGGTTCTGGTTCCTGTGGGACCGGCTGTTCTCCGGCACGCTCGGCGCGGTCGTGCTCGTCGACACCCGGCGGATCGGCGACTCCTGGTACGCCATCGACCGGCTGGAGAAGCACGGCACCCCGTTCATCGTGGCCTGCAACGACTTCGGCGGCCCCGTGCACACGCCCCAGGACGTCCGGCACGCCCTCGACCTGGACCCGCACGTCCCGCTGGTCAACTGCGACGCCCGTTCCCGGGAGTCCGGCAAGCAGGTGCTGATCACGCTCGTCCAGCACGTCAAGAACCGGTACGCCGGCCCGTCCGCACCGGCGGACCTGCCCCGACAGGAGTTCGTGTGACCCCCGAAGCCGTGCCGCTCGGCGGCCCCCGGTTCCAGACCGAACCGGCGCGTCTGTACCGCGAGATGCGGCGCGACCACGGCGCCGTCACCCCCGTCGTGCTCGACGGGGACGTGCCGGCCTGGCTCGTGGTCGGGTACCGCGAGCTGCACCAGGTGACCGGGGACCCGGTGCTGTTCAGCCGGGACTCCGACCTGTGGAACCGGTGGGACACGATCCCCGACGACTGGCCGCTGCTGCCGATGATCGGCCGCAAGCAGCCGTCGATCCTGTACACCGTCGGCGAACGGCACCGCGAGCGGGCCGGGATGATCAGCGACGCGCTGGAGGCCGTCGACCCGTTCGAACTGCGCGGGCACGCCGAGCGGTTCGCGGACGAGCTGATCGACGGGCTGTGCACGAGCGGCGAGGCGGACCTGATCGGCCAGTACGCGATGCTGCTGCCGGTGCGGGTGCTCGCGCGGCTGTACGGCTTCCCCGACGAGGACGGCCCCGGCCTGGTCACCGCACTCAACGACATGATCGACGGGCGTGAGCGGGCGATCGCCGGGCAGCAGCATCTGGCCACGTCCATGGCGCAGTTGCTGGCCGACCGGAAGGCGGACCCGGCCGACGACGTGGTGTCGCGGATGCTCCAGGACAAGAGCGGGTTCACCGACGAAGAGATCATGCAGGACCTGATGGTCATGATGGCGGCCGGGCACCAGCCGACCGCCGACTGGATCGGCAACTCGCTGCGCCTGATGCTCACCGACGACCGGTTCGCCGCCTCGCTGTTCGGCGGCCGCAACAGTGTCGCCGAGGCGATGAACGAGGTGCTCTGGGAGGACACCCCCAGCCAGAACATCGCCGGCCGCTGGGCGTCCCGCGACACCCAGCTGGGCGGCCGCCGGATCCGCGCCGGCGACCTGCTGATCCTCGGCCTGCAGGGCGCCAACTCCGATCCGCAGGTGCGCACCGACGCCTCCGCGCTGACCGGCGGCAACAACGCGCACTTCTCCTTCGGGCACGGCGAGCACCGCTGCCCGTTCCCCGCCCAGGAGGTCGCCGAGGTGGTCGCGCGGACCGGCATCGAGGTCGTCCTCGACCGGCTCCCCGACATCGACCTCGCGGTGCCCGCCGAGTCCCTCACCCGACGGCCCTCGCCGTGGCTGCGGGGGCTGACCGAACTGCCCGTCAGGTTCACGCCCGTACCCGCCCTCTGATCCGCACCTCCGCACCGAGAGACAGGCGCAGCACACCGCATGGCGCAGTTACCCGACCCTGCCCTGGGAGGCACGTCACGATGACGACCGGTACCGGACAAGCCCGGATCGCCCTCGACCCCTTCGTCACCGACCTCGACGGCGAGAGCGCGCGGCTGCGCGCCGCCGGTCCGCTCGCGGCCGTGGAGCTGCCCGGTGGGGTGCCCGTCTGGGCGGTCACCCGGCACGCCGAGGCCAAGGCGCTGCTCACCGACCCGCGCCTGGTCAAGGACATCAACGTGTGGGGTGCCTGGCAGCGCGGGGAGATCGCGCCGGACTGGCCGCTGATCGGCCTCGCCAACCCCGGCCGTTCGATGCTGACCGTGGACGGCGCCGACCACCGCAGGATGCGCACGCTGGTCGCGCAGGCGCTAACCCCGCGCCGGGTGGAGCAGATGCGGGAGCGGATCCAGAAGCTGACCCAGGACCTGCTCGACGCCCTCCCGGCCGACGAGGAGAGCGTCGACCTCAAGGCGGCCTTCGCCTACCCGCTGCCCATGTTCGTGGTCGCCGACCTGATGGGCATCGACGAGGCCGAACTGCCGCGGCTGAAGGAGCTGTTCGAGAAGTTCTTCTCGACCCAGACGCCGCCCGCGGAGGTCATCGCGACCCTCACCGAGCTGGCGGGGATCATGGCGTCGACGGTCGCCGCCAAACGGGCCGAGCCCGGCGACGACCTCACCAGCGCGCTGATCCTGGCCTCCGAGGACGGCGACCACCTCACCGACGAGGAGATCGTCTCCACCCTCCAGCTGATGGTGGCGGCCGGGCACGAGACCACGATCTCCCTGATCGTCAACGCGGTGGTCAACCTCTCCACCCACCCCGACCAGCGCGCCAAGGTGCTCTCCGGCGAGGTGGACTGGTCGGCGGTGGTCGAGGAGACCCTGCGCTGGTCCACCCCGACCTCGCACGTGCTGATCCGTTTCGCCACCGAGGACGTGCCGGTCGGCGACAAGGTGCTCCCGGCGGGCGACGCGCTCATCGTGTCGTACGCCGCGATCGGCCGTGACGAGAACGCGCACGGGCCGAGTGCCGGGGAGTTCGACGTCACCCGGGAGTCGCCGAACCGGCACATCTCCTTCGGGCACGGCCCGCACGTCTGCCCGGGTGCGGCGCTCTCCCGGCTGGAAGCGGGCGTGGCGCTGCCCGCGCTCTACGACCGCTTCCCCGGCCTGGACCTCGCGGTACCGGCGTCCGAGCTGCGCAACAAGCCGGTGGTCACCCAGAACGACCTCTTCGAGCTGCCGGTCCGGCTGAACCCCTAACGGGTGTTGACGGAGTAGGACCTGGCTCCCGTGCCGGCCAGCCTCCCGCCGTCGACGATCAGGTACTCGTCGCGGATCGGCCGGCCGGCCAGCCAGGACTCCAGGATCTCCCGGGTGCCGGCGGCGTAGCGGGCCTGCGCGGAGAGGCTGGAGCCGGAGATGTGCGGGGTCATCCCCTGGTGCGGCATGGTGCGCCAGGGGTGGTCGGCGGGCGCGGGCTGCGGGTACCAGACGTCGCCCGCGTACCCGGCCAGCTGCCCGCTGCGCAGCGCCCGGTCGACGGCGTCCCGGTCGGCGATGAGGGCCCGGGCGGTGTTGATGAGATACGCGCCGCGCTTCATCGTGCCGAGCAGCTCGTCGCCGAACAGGCCCTCGGTCTCCGGGTGCAGGGGTGCGTTGACGGTCACGACGTCGCAGTGCGGGGCCATGGCGGCCGCGCTCTCGTGGAAGGTCAGGTTCAGCTCGCGCTCGACGGCTTCGGGCAGCCGGGTGCGGTCGGTGTAGTGCAGCTTGACGTCGAAGGGCGCGAGGCGGCGCAGCACCGCGGTGCCGATCCGGCCCGCGGCGACGGTTCCGACGTGCATGCCCTCCAGGTCGTACGACCGGCTCACGCAGTCGGCGATGTTCCAGCCGCCGTCGAGCACCACCTGGTGCGAGGGCAGGTAGTTGCGGACCAGCCCGAGGATCATCATCACGACGTGTTCGGCGACGCTGATGCTGTTGCAGTACGTCACCTCGGCGACCGTCACCCCGTGCGCGATGGCGGCGTCGAGGTCGACGTGGTCGGAGCCGATGCCCGCGGTGATCGCCAGTTTGAGGTTCTTCGCGGCGGCGATCCGCTCCGGGGTGAGGTACGCGGGCCAGAACGGCTGCGAGATGACGACGTCCGCGTCGGCCAGCTCACGGTCGAAGACCGAGCCCGCGCGGTCCTTGTCGGAGGTGACGACGAGGGTGTGCCCGTCCTTCTCCAGGAAGGAGCGCAGGCCGAGTTCGCCGGAGACGCTGCCGAGGAGGTGGCCGGGGGTGAAGTCGATCGCCTCGGGGGTGGGGGTGGTCTGGCCGCCCGGGTAGTGGTCGATGACGGGGATGCCGTCGCGGGCGTAGCCGGTGGGGTATCCGTCGGTCGGGTCGTCGTACAGGACGCAGAGCACCTTGGCCATGGTGGCGGCTCCTCAACTCCGTTGCGGATGGGCGCCTTTCACGATCCTCGGGAACAACTGCGCAGGTCAAAGCGAACGTTGCTATGCCGTGATAGCCCGCTTCTATCACCGGCCGCGGCCGTCCAGGACGGCGTGCAGCCGACTGTCCAGGGCGTCCCTCAGCCCCGCCTCCCGGGCGACCTTCACCAGGGCGCCGGCGAGCACGGACTGGGGTTCGCTGCGGGCGACGACGAGTCCGACCCGGGGGCCGTGGGCCGGGCCCTCGAGCGGGACCACGCGCATGCCCTCCGGAACGCCGAACATGTGCAGCCACGCGTGCGAGATCACGCTGGACCAGCGGCCGCCGGGGAGGTGGGCGTAGAGCCCGGCCACGCTGTCGGACTCGACGGCCGGGACGGGGGCGGCGCCGTCGGCGGCGAAGCACTCGTCGATGATGCGCCGGTTGCGCATCCGCCGACCGAGCAGGCACAGCGGGAGGGCGGCGGCCTGCGACCAGGTGGCCGTGGCCGCGTCGCCGAGGGGCCCGCCGACCGGAGTGAGCAGGACGTACCGCTCCTCGTAGAGCGGGAAACGGCGGACCTGGCGCAGTTCGTCGTCGTCCAGGTAGGTCATGGCCGCGTCCAGCTCGAATCCGGCGAGGCCGCGCCGGATGTCGGCCGACGACAGGGACTCCATGGCCACCCGGGCGTGCGGATGCCGGTCGCAGAAGGGGCCGGTGAGGAGGGAGGCGACGGGGACGGCGGTGGGGACGATGCCGAGGCGCAGGGTGCCGGTGAGGCCGTCCCGCAGCGCCGACAGTTCCTGGCGGAGCGCGTCCTCCTCGGCGAGGATGCGGTGCGCCCAGGCCAGCACGACCTCGCCCTCGGGGGTGAGGCCCTCGTAGCGGCGGCCCCGGCGCACGACCGGGACCCCCAGGTCGTGTTCGAGCCGTCGTATCGCCGCGGACAGCGAGGGCTGCGAGACATGGCAGGCGGTCGCCGCCCGGCCGAAGTGCCGCTCCCGGGCGAGCGCGACGAGGTATTCGAGCTGGCGCAGCAGCATGCGGCCTCCGCGGACGGTCTCGGCGACGGGTACGGGGTACCGGGTACGGGCTCCGGGTCCAGGTGTACCGGATCGGCGGCGCCCGTTTGACTTCGAGTGCTCTTGAAGTCGTAGCGTCCAGGAGGAGAACGAGTCAGCGGGAAAGGCTGGGAATCACATGCGACAGCGCAATCTGCGGGATCTTCGGGTGAGCAGCATCGGCCTCGGGTGCATGGGCATGTCCGCCTTCTACGGCACCGCCGACGAGGACGAGGGCGTGCGGACCATCCACCGCGCGCGGGAACTCGGCGTCACCTTCCTCGACACCGCGCAGCTCTACGGACCGCTCACCAACGAGTCGCTGGTCGGCGAGGCGATCCGGGGGCACCGGGACGAGTACGTGATCGCCACGAAGTTCAACTACCGGATGGACCACGCCGTCCCCGGCGACATGAGCAGCATCGGCCCGCAGGACGGCTCGGCCGAGCACGTCCGCAGCTCGATCCACGGCTCGCTGCGGCGTCTGGGCACCGACTACATCGACCTGTACTACCAGCACCGCGTCGACCCGAACGTACCGATCGAGGAGACGGTCGGCGCCCTGGCCGAGCTGGTCGCCGAGGGCAAGGTGCGGCACATCGGGCTGAGCGAGGCGAGCGCCGAGACGATCCGGCGGGCCGACGCCGTGCACCCGATCGCGGCCGTGCAGACCGAGTACTCGCTGTGGACCCGGGACCCGGAGGACGAGGTACTGCCCGCCTGCCGGGAGCTGGGCATCGGGTTCGTCCCGTACTCGCCGCTGGGCCGCGGCTTCCTCGCCGGCCGGTTCTCCTCCCCCGACGACCTCGACGCGGGCGACTGGCGCCGCACCGGTCCCCGCTTCACCGGAGACAACCTGGAGGCGAACCAGCGGCTGGCCGCCAAGGTGAAGGAGATCGCCGCGGAGAAGGACGTGACCCCGGCCCAGCTGGCCCTCGCCTGGGTGCTGGCCCAGGGCGACGGCATCGTCCCGATCCCGGGCACCAAGCGCGTCGGCTACCTGGAGCAGAACGCGGGCGCGGTCGACGTGGAGCTCACCAAGGAGGACCTGGCCCGGATCGAGGCCGAGGTGCCCCGGGCGGCGGGCGAGCGCTACGACGAGGCCGGGATGCGGTCCGTGAACCTGTAGCAGGCCGGGAGCCTCCGGGGTGCCGTGAAACCGCCGGCGGGCCGTCCGGTTCGCGGTGGCCGGTCCCCCGGCGGTGGCGCACGCTGGTGGCATGGGCAAGCTGCAGGGCTGTGCGACGGGGCTGCGGCGGTCATGGCAGTCGTCGCACGCGCTGCTGCTGCTCCCGGTCCTGCTCATCGTGGTGATCGCGGTGGCGGACCTCCGCGCGCCGCAGGACATCCATCTGGGCCCGGCCCTGGTCATCGCCCCGGCGCTCACCCCGTCCTTCGCAGGACCCCGGGCGACCGCGCTGGTCGGGGCGCTGGCGGTGATCGCCCAGGTGGTGATCGCCATGTTCCACGGCGGGCTGACCACCGCGAACCACCTCGTGCAGATCGTCACCCTGGCGCTGCTCTCGGTGATGGTGGTGGTCTACAGCGCGGTCCGCGAGCGGCGCCGTGCCCAGCTGGCCCAGGTGCGCACGGTCGCCGAGGCCGCGCAGCACGTCCTGATGTGGCCGCTGCCCGAGCACATCGGCCCGCTGCGGATCGCCTCGCTGTACCTGGCCGCCGAGGACGAGGCGCAGATCGGCGGCGACCTGTACGCGGCGACCCGCTGCGACCAAGAGGTCCGGGTCATGATCGGCGACGTGCGGGGCAAGGGGCTGTCCGCGATCGGCGAGGCGGCGCTGCTGCTGAGCGCCTTCCGGGAGTCCGCCCACCGGCATGTCACCCTGCCGGACCTGGCGGCCGCCCTGGAGCAGAGCGTGCAGCGGTACGCGGCC
This sequence comes from Streptomyces sp. NPDC001714, assembly GCF_042892755.1. Classification (NCBI taxonomy): domain Bacteria; kingdom Bacillati; phylum Actinomycetota; class Actinomycetes; order Kitasatosporales; family Streptomycetaceae; genus Streptomyces; species Streptomyces sp. NPDC001714. The sequence goes on along the minus strand of NZ_JBIAUL010000002.1, from coordinate 318,598 downwards.
GACCTGGAGCCCCCGGAGGAGGCGGGCGAGCGGTTCGCCACCGCACTGCTGGTCGAGATCCCCGACGAGGACCCGGTCACCCGGATGAGCAGCAGCGGCCATCCGCCGCCCCTGCTGCTGAGCCCGGGGCACGCGGTCACCGTGCCGAGCCTGCACCCGTCGCCGCCGCTGGGTGTACACGGGGCGGACGGCACCGAGCACACCGTGGACGTGTTCTCGTTCGAGCCCGGTGACACCCTGCTGCTCTACACCGACGGTGTCGTCGAGGCCCGGGACGCGCAGGGCCGCTTCTACCCGCTCGCCGAGCGGGTCGCGCAGTGGACCGATGCCGCTCCGGAGGCGCTGATGCACCACATCCGGCGCGACCTGCTGGGGCATGCGGGCGGACACCTCGGCGACGACGCGGCGCTGATCGCCCTGCACCGCACCCCGACCGCGCACCGCCGTCACCACAACCGCGTCCTCGGCCACGGCTCGGCTCACCATTCGGCCCAGGGCTCCGCACGGGCGTAGCGGGAACCTCGGAACCGGGACCTCAGTACTCCGTGGTCTGCGACTCCAGATACGTCCTCAGGAAAGTGAGCTTCGCGTCGCTGTCGGCCACCGCGAGCGTGCCGGGGTTCCCGCCGAGTTCCATGGTCTGCGGGGTGTCGGTGGCGAGGGCCGGCCAGTTGGCCAGTGAGCCGCCGTTCGGGTCGCCGGTGGCGGCGAAGCGGGCGACGTAGGAGGCGGTGGTGTCGGCGGTGTCGTAGTCCTTGGAGGTCCAGGGGCGGTCGGTGTTGTAGAGGTAGCCGAGCAGGTAGTAGACGTCGGAGCCCTCGAAGGCGCCGGTCGCGGTGGTGCCGACGACCGGGTTGGTGTCGTCGTACCCGGGCGGGACGCGGGTCCAGAAGTAGGTGTGGACGGCGCTGGAGTTGGCGGCCGTGTCCTTGAACTGGGTCGCCCACAGGAAGGCGGAGACGCGTTCCTCGTCCCGGGCGTAGGCGCTGAACTGCTGGGCGGCAGCCGTGTCGCTGTCGGCCGGGTAGAGGTCCAGGAAGGTGTCCGCGAGTCCCAGCGGACCGAACTCGGACCGGGCGTGGGCCTGGAACGCGTCGAGGGTCAGCTTCAGGTCGGGCGAGGCGCCGTTCGCGTCCTTGCAGACGCCGGTCAGGACGGGTACGTCGGTCTCGGCGCAGGCCTTGAGGACGGCGGTGTAGGTGTCGGGCAGGACGTGTCCGTCGAGGACGTGGCCGAAGTCGGCGGAGGGGTCGGCGGCGGCGCGGCTGACGATGTCGTCGGCGTCCAGCGCGCGCAGGTCCGCGAGATCGGCGGCTCCCGACCGGGTCGCGAAGTCGGTGCCGTCGGCCTCGGCGGCGGCGAGGGCCCGGTAGCGGCCGGCCCCTCGGGCGAGGGCCGGGTCCTTCGTGTACCGGACGCCCGAGGAGAGCAGCGCGCGGTGGTAGAGGCCCCTGGCCTGCCGGGACGCGAGCAGGATGTGCACGATGGACGCGCCCTGTCCCCAGCCCGCCAGGGTGACCCGGTCCGGGTCGCCGCCGAACGCGGCGATGTTCCGCTGGACCCACTCCAGCGCCGCGACGACGTCCAGGATCCCCCAGTTGCCGGAGCCGCCGTACGCGGACTCGGCGCTCAGCTCGGGGTGGGCGAGACCGCCGAGCGGGCCGACCCGGTAGTCGAGAGTGACGACGACCACGCCTTTGGAGGCGAGCAGAGAGCCGTCGTAGATCTCCTGGCCGGACCACAGTGCCTGATCGCCGCCGTACAGCCAGACCAGGACGGGGCGGTTGTCCCCCGAACCCGTCGCCGCCGTCCAGACGTTGAGGTTCAGGCAGTCCTCGCCGAGCTCGGGCACCTGGTCGCCGGGGATGCCCGTGACCGGCTGCGGGCAGGCGGGGCCCCAGGAGTCGGCGGCACGGACCCCGTCCCAGGAGGGGGCCGGCTGCGGCGGGCGCCAGCGGTTGGCGCCGGCGGTGGTGGCGGCGTACGGGATGCCCTTGTAGACGGTGACGCCCCGCAGACCGCCCTGGACTCCGGTGACCTGGCCGGACTCCGTGGATATCGCCGTGGCGGCCGCGGTCTTCGCCTCGGCCGGTGTGGGCAGCGTGCCGAGCAGCCCGGCCACGGCGGCGGCACCGAGGAAGCCGCGCCGGTTCCACGGGGCCGAAGGCACGTCTGTGTCGCTCACGGGGTTCCCTCTCGGGTGGTGGGGGGCGGACGAACCGACGAGCAGCCTGACCTCGGCAAGGCCCTGCGGCAACCGCATCCGAGGAACTCACAGCAGGTCAACAGCCTCTGACAGCAACCAAGTTGGGCGAGCTGTTCAATTGTCTTTGGGTCAAAGTTAAGTCGTAAGGGTGGTCGTCGGCAGGAGCTGACTGCGAGACTCCGCTTCGCCTTTCACCGACAGGGAGTCCCCATGACCGAACTGCAATCCCCCACCCGCAGACGGCCGCTCCGCCAGGCCCTCGCCGCCGCTCTCGGCGCGCTCGCGCTGGTCGTCGCCGTGCCCGCCACCGCGCACGCCGACGTCCTGACGCTGCTGCCGCAGAACGCCGACGGCCTGGAACAGACGTTCTCCCCGGCCTACGACTACGACGGCGACGGCTGCTACGCCACCGCGGCCATCGGCGCCGACGGCACCATCAACCCCGGTCTCGCGCTCGGCGGTGACGTCAACGGCCACTGCCACGACTACGCGGAGCTCGCCAACGCCAACACCTACTCGCGCGAGAAGTGCAACAACGGCTGGTGCGCGGTGATGTACGCCAGCTACTTCGAGAAGGACCAGGCGACGTACGGCCCGTTGGCCATCGGGCACCGGCACGACTGGGAACACGTGATCGTCTGGATACAGAACAACCAGGTGCAGTACGTCTCGGTGTCCCAGCACAGCAGCTACCTGGTGCAGCCGGCCTCGGCGATCCGGTTCGACGGCACCCACCCGAAGATCGTGTACCACAAGGACGGTCTGTCCACCCACGACTTCAGGTTCGCCAACTCCAACGACGACCCGCCGGAGAACGTGACCGGCGGCTGGTTCTTCCCGCGCCTGGTGGGCTGGGACGGCTACCCGGCGGGCTACCGCGACAAGCTGATGAACGCGGACTTCGGCGACGCCACCATCAAGATCAAGGACGGCTCGTTCAACGCCAACCTGGGGTACTCCATGCCGTCCGGGATCTCCTTCGACCCGAACGCCTGAGCAGGGCGCTGTCCTCGGGGTGAGACGACCGTGCCGGGGCCGGGAAGGTGAGCCGGGCCCCGGCACGGAACCCGTGCTACGGCTTGCGGGCGACCGCTCCGTACATCGCGATGTCCTCGTCGCGGATGCCCTGTTCGCCGGTGCCGTCCGGGTGCCACTTGTGCACCTGGACGATGCCCGGCTCGACCAGCTCCAGGCCCTCGAAGAACTCGTGGGCCTCGTCGATGGTGCGCAGCCGCATCGGCATGTTGCGGGCCGCGTACTCGCGGGCGACCCGGCCCACCTCGTCGGGCGCGAACTCGGCGGTGCCGATGGACATCGCCAGGTAGCTGCCGGACGGCAGCGGTTCGAGCAGGCGCCGTACGACACCCACGGCGTCGTCCTCGTCGAGCATGAAGTGGACGATGGCGATCACCGTGAGGGCGACCGGCTTGTCCAGGTCGAGGGTCTCGCGCAGCTCGGGGGCGTCGAAGAGGTCCGTCAGGTCACGGAAGTCGGCCTCGATGTACGCCGTCCGGCCCTCGGGCGTGCTGGAGAGCAGGCCCTGGGACAGGGTGAGGACGATGGGGTCGTTGTCCACGTAGACGACCCGGGAGTCCGGGGACACCGCCTGGGCTATCTCGTGGAGGTTCGGGGAGGTGGGGATGCCGGTCCCGACGTCCAGGAACTGGCGCATCCCCGCCTCTTCGGCGAGCCAGCGCACGGCGCGGTTCATCCAGTCGCGGTTGGCGCGCATGTGGATCGGGAGCGCGGGCCACTCCCGGGACATCGCGTCACCCGCCTCCTGGTCGGCGGGGTAGTAGTCCTTGCCGCCCAGGATGTAGTCGTAGATCCGCGCGGAGTGCGCGTTCTCGGTGTCGATGCGGTCGGCCGGCCATCCGTTGTCTGGCAACGCCGTGTCTCCCATTCAGGTGAGGGATGCGGGGGTGTTCGGGGGCTGCGCGGTGGTGCGTCAGGTGGGGCGGGTTGGTTGAACGATCAGCTATAGCAAGGAAGTTCCGGGAGATCCGATCACATCAGGAAGTCGGCGTCACCCGCCTTCACACCGGACAGGAAACTCGTCATCTCACGGGGTGTGAAGACCAGCGCCGGTCCGTCGGGGTCGGTCGACTGGCGGACCGCGACCCGGCCGTCGGCGAGCTTCTTCACTTCGACGCAGGCGCCGCCGGCGTCGTCGCTCCACGGCTTGGACCAGCCGCGCGCGCCGAGTTGCCGGGACGGGATGCCGTTGCGTATGGGGTGGTGCACTTAGAGCTCCTTGCGAATCGCACCGAGGAGGGCCTCGGTCTTTCTGGCGGGCGCTGCCTGCGCGCCCAACCGGTCCAGGGCCTCGCGATAGACCACGACGTCGTCGCTCTTGTCCAGGTAGACGGCGCCCACCAGACCGTTGAGATAGACGATGTCGGGCAGTTCGGGGGCCTTGAAACGGAAGAGGTGGTACGCACCCGCGCGCATGGCGGGGTGCGGGCCGTTGGCGAACGGCATGATCTGCAAGGTGACGTTGGGGAGCCGGTTGATCTCGATGAGATGGTCGATCTGGGCGCGCATCACCTCGGCGCCGCCGACCGGCCAGCGCAGTACGGTCTCGTCCATCACGACCCACAGCCGCGGCGGGGCCGGCCGGGTGATCAGCTCCTGGCGGCGCATGCGCAGCGCAACCATGCGTTCGGTCGCCTCGCCCGGCGCGTGCGGGTTGCCGGCGCCGAGCAGGGCGGCGGCGTACCGGCGGGTCTGCAACAGGCCGTGCACGAACTGGTTCTCGTAGGCGCGGATCTGCAACGCCGCCTGCTCCAGGCTGAGATAGGCGGCGAACCAGTCCGGCATCACATCGCGGTAGGTGTGCCACCAGCCGCGCTTGTTGGCCTCGCGCACCGACTGCAGGAAGGTGTCGACCTCCTGGCAGTCCGTCACGCCGTAGACCTGCAGGAGTTTCTCGGCGTCGGCCAGCCGGAGCCGGGCCACCTTGGCGGCCTCCATCCGGCGGATCGTGGAGTGGCTGACCCCGATCGCGGCGGCCGCCTGCTCATAGGTCAGGCCGGCCCGGGTCCGCATCTCCTCCAGCTGCCGGCCGAGGATCATGCGCAGGACGGAAGGGGCTCCGCCCCAGTCGGTCTCCGAGGTCACGCCCTACCCCCTCACACCAGGTTCCAGGGTCACCGTCTCACGTACCCGTGATCGATCACGGACGCGTTCGATCACTTCCTGTCGGGAGCAGCATGCACTTCGCTTCTTGCAATTTTCAACTTGCCGGTTGCGAGGCGATGTTGGCAGATGCCAGAGTGGACTCAACTGCTCCGGCCGACCAAGGAGCAGGCGAAGCAGTCCAGTTGGGGGAGACTGAGCTGCGGCCCGGCGCCGCCCAGGCACGGGTCGTCGTCTGCCCCCGAGCGGCCCGGGGCGGACGCGACCGCTCAGCCCCACGCTGCGAAGCCGGACGAAAGGCGCACGGCGATGGCCCCGCCCTCTCTCCCCCAGCCGCTCGACCGACTGCCGGAGGACCACATACCCGGCCTGCACCGGCCGGCCCTGGCGGCCGCCGCCGAGGGCCCGTACCGCCCGTCGGACGCGACGGGCATCCCCGGACCACCCGGAGGCGAACGCCTCGGTCGACTCCCTGGGCCGCAAGGCCTCGACCGGTTCGCCTCCGGGGACCGGCCCGCCCCGCTCAGCCGGGTCTTCGACCTGGCGCCGACGCCGCGTGCGGTGGGCAACGCACGCCGGAGCGTGGGCGACCTGCTCGGCTCGTGGGGCGTGTGCGAGGAGGCCCGCGACAACGCGGTCCTGGTGACCTCGGAACTGGTCACCAACGCGATCGTGCACTCGGCCGGCCGGCGGATCGTCTGCCGGGTGCACGCCGACGCCGACCGGATCCGCATCGAGGTCGAGGACCAGAACGGGAGCATCACGCTCCCGGCACCCCGGCGGGCCAGACCCGACGAGCAGAACGGGCGCGGCCTGTTCCTCGTCGACGCGCTCAGTCTCGACTGGGGCGTCACGGCCGCGCCGGAGGGACGGCCCTCCGCCCGCGTCGTCTGGGCCGAGCTGTCGACGGCACCGGACGCACCGCTCACCACCCCCCGCTCCTCAGGAGGCCCCCCGCCCCATGGACCGTCCCCCCACTCCTGACCCCGCCGCCGACCCGTCCTGGACCCGCACCCGCCCCAAGCCCGGCCCCGGAACAACCCCACACCGCTCCGGCCGGCTGACCTTCTGACGCCACGATGCGGCCGGGACGCGATCGTCCCGGCCGCGCCGCGTCATCGCTCGAGGGCCGCCGTTCACACCGCCGCGTGCGCCAGCAGCGCGGCCGCGGCCGCCCGCAGTTGTATCGCCGCGGTCACGCAGGCCGTCGCCTGGCGCTCCAGGGCGGCGTTGCTCCACTCCGGGGCCCCGGCGCAGCCGCTCAGCGTTTCGGCGACACCGCGCAGCCGTTGGGCGTAGCCGTCCATCCGGTCCGCGTCGACCCTCAGGCCGTCCACGTACGCGAGGAGTTCGGGGGCGGCGGTGACAGGACGGGATTCGGTCGCCATGGGGCTCCCCTGCACTCGGAGGGATGCCTAGCGCGGCAGTACCGCGCCGGCGCTTCTGTAGGCCGTGAACCGGGGACTGGACAGGACGAACCCGGGCCGTACGGCGTCGAGTTCGAGGATCTGGAGGTGCCGGGCGAGCGGTCCGTGGGCGCCGTCGAGCCGCAGCCGCAGCCGGGGGCGGGCATGGATGCGCGGCCTGCCGTGGGCACGGACCAGGGTGCGAACGGTGCTCTCGCCCCGGCGCCCGTAGAGCACCCAGTCCGCCTCGGGACAGCGGGCTCCGGGCCCTGGGCGGCCCTCCACCGAGACACCCAACTCGGGTGCGTGTACCCGCAGTTCCCGCCCCTGCAGCTCCACGTCGGCGGATCCGCCCACGGCCGGCTGGGCCCAGACCTCCTCGGCCACCGCCCGCGCCTCCTCGGTGCCGACGGCGAGCGCGACCACGTAACGCCCGGTGCGGCGCAGGTCGGCACGGCGCAGCAGGTCCGCGGCGAGGTCGTACGCGTGCGGCCGCCACAGGTCGTCGACCAGCACCGACAGGCCGAGCTCGGTGTAGGGGCCGATGGTGGTGCAGCGGTGCTCGTAGAGGGAGAGCACGGCGAGGGCGCGGCGGCCGAGCCGGGTGGGGACCATCCAGGCGACGTCGGGCAGCAGACTGCGGGCCACATCGGTGTCGACCGGGAAGCACAGGTGCGCGGCGGAGGAGTCGTAGTAGCGCACCGGCACGTCGACCGGGCCCGCCGACGTGGCGAGGCTGGTGGTGGGGACGGCCAGGAACGGGTAGCCCTCGGGCGGGCGGCCGCGGTCCCTGAGCCGGTAGACACGGGTCCTCTCGACCGGCCCGCGGTAGGGGGCGAGGGCTCGGTCGACGTCGGCCCGGGCCTGCGGGATCACCGTCTCCAGGTGGTCGATGTACACGCGGAGCAGGTGGCAGAGCGGGAACTCGCGGGTGGGGCCGGTGTAGTCGACCCGGTACCGGTTGGGATGGGGGGCGACGGGGCCGTCCAGGGCCGGGACGATGTCGTACCGGTTGGTGATGCCGGCGACCCAGGTGCGCGGGTCGGCGGGCCTGCGGTCGTCGGCCTGCGCGCCGACGGCGACCACGTGGGTGACCCGGTAGGCGCGGCAGAACTCGTCGTCCTGCGCGAGGTTCAGCAGCGCGATCCCGCCCTCGCCGTGCCCGACCAGCGCGAGGTCGGCGCCGCGCGGGATGCCGTGGTCCCGGATCGCCAGCAGGATCGAGCGGGTGTACGGCGAGTCGGTCAGGAACAGGTTGCGCCAGGCGCCGGCGAAGTCCTGCGGGGAGTCGTCGCGGGGGCGGCCGGGGGCCGTGCCGGGTGCCTGGACGACGTACCGGAGCACGCCGTCGGGGCCGCGTACCTCCTGGACGAGGACGCGGGCCTCGCCGGCGAGCGCGTCGATGTTGCGCAGGAAGCCGAGGAAGGACCCCTCGGTGACGAGGGACCGGGCCTCCTGGGCGGACAGTTCGACGGCCTGGGCGGCGCCCTCCCCCTTGTCCGTGACCGAGAGGTGGGAGGCGTCGAAGCCGGTGACCGGACCGGCGGTCAGCTCCCGGCCCGCGGCCAGCGCCCAGGCGGTCTCGTCGCTCAGCGGGTCCTCGTCCAGCAGGCCACGGACGGCGAGGAGTTCCGCCAGGATCGGGGCGAGGGCGGACAGGGAGCGCTGGGCGCCCCGGTCCTTGAGGAGGGCCCGCAGCGCGCGGACGGCCGCCTCCGGGTCTCGGTCGGCGGTGACGGCGTCCGTCAGCCGGCGCATGCCCGGGTCGTGCCCGAACTCGGGGTGGTCGACGAGTACGGCGGCGATCCTGAGCCGCAGCGAGGTGACCGCCACCAGCGCGGCCAGGCTCTCCCGGCCCAGCGCCTCCCCCGCCGCGCCGAGCAGATGGCCGACGCCGTCCGGCGCGACGATCGCCGAGCCGCCGAGGCCGTGCCGGTTGGTGAGCGTCCGCAGCAGCGCCCAGCGGGCGGCCAGGCCGGTGCGCGGGCGGCGGCGCGCGGAACCCGTCAGCGCCGGGGCGAACAGGACGGAGCTGGTCCGTGCGGAGACCTCGCGGATGCCCTCGGCGACGGCCACCACGTCACGGGCGCACTCCCGCAGCATCTCCTCCGCGGGCGGCCCGCAGGCACGGCGCTGCGCTGCCATCCGGCGCTCCCTCGGATCGACGACATGGCCTGCTCCCATCGTGGGCCCTCGATCCGGCGCCCGCACCTTCGTCCGTCCGGGTGACGTGTCCGCCGGTACGGCCGTGCTGTGCCGGTCCGGTGGCCAGTGCCCCGTGCGCGTAGGCGCCGGTGGGGCTGCCGTGCCGCCCGGGCAGGGAGTCGCCCATTGGTCGCCGAAGGGAAACCAGGACGGTTTAACTCGATCGCGTGATGACTAGCTCCCAGCCTTGCGGTTGCCTGGGCCATTCGGGCTACGGTGATCGCGTGATCTGGGACGTCGGGTACGGCGTCGGCGTACGGGGCCCCCGCTCCACCGGAGTGATGGTTCGAGGCCTCCCCGTCGCCTCTGGCCGCAGTCATACACCCAGGTCACGGAGGGAGCCGGCCTCCCGGGATCGGACCACGGACAGGATCCGTGTCGCTGCCCCGGGGTCGAGTACGCCGGGGACCAGTGCGCCCAAGACCGTTTGGGGCGTGCGGCTGAGTGGGCTCACCCCTGCTCAGTCCACAGGAACGGTGTGGTGGACGATCAGCAAGGTCACACCAGCACCCTGACGTGCGGTGGGCGCCGACTGCGACGGCGGCGGGCACCGCACGTCAGGGCTTTCCGTTCATGGCTGTACCGGCAGGCTCCAGCAGTTGGAGCCTGCCGGTACGCCGGACAGCCGGGCCGTGAGCCAGGTGATGGCGTCCCCCTGGTCGGTGAGCAGCGGTTCGAGGTGGTTCAGCAGGGCGCGGCCCGCGCCCGGCAGGATGACCGGCACATAGGTGACGTCCGCACCCTCGTCGCACCAGTCCACGGCGAGCCGCCGGGCCTGTGCGTGCGGGACGAGGTCGTCGCTGACACCGGTCGCCAGCCGGACCGGGCTCGCGGGCGCGGTCCTGCCGATGCGCTGATCGCCCAGGAAGGCCTGGAGGGCGGGCTCCTCGCCGATGACCTCGGAGATGGAGCTCCCGTCGTTCGTCCAGGCGGTGCTGTGCTGGGAGCCGTACGCGAGGAGCGCGTCGCCGACGCACATCGTCGACAGGTCGGCGAGGGCCGCCCGGCCCGCCGCGCCGAGGTGGGCGTCGACGATGGGCCGGAGCGCCGGGTCGGCCTGGACGAAGCCGTTGACCGCCCAGCCGAGGGCGCCGGCCAGGTCGCTGCCGTCGATGGCCGCGGTGACGGCGGTGAGGTCGGCGGGCGGCGCCCCGGCGTAGGTGCCGGAGAGGGTGATGTCCGGGGCGTAGGCGGGCTGGAGCTCGGCGGCCGCGGCGGTCGCGCCGCCGCCCTGGCTGTACCCGAACAGGCCCACCCGCGAGGCCGCGGTGACCGAGGCACCGGTCAGGTTCCGGGCGGCGCGCACGGCGTCGAGGACGGCGTGGGCGCCGTCGAGCCGGTTGACGTAGGTGTGGAGCCGGTCCGTGGCGCCGAGTCCTACGTAGTCGGTGACGACGACCGCGACGCCTTCGGCGAGCAACCGGTAGATCGACAGGTCCTCGTAACCTACCGACACCGTCCGGCCGTTGAGGAGCAGCGGGTACTGCAGGCCCATGGAGGCGGCGCACTGGTCGCCCTGCCCCATGGTGCCGGGGGCCAGCGCGACCAGCGGGCGGGCGCCGGGGCCGAGCCAGGGGGCGCTGGGTTCGATGTAGGCGCCGGTGACGGCGACGGGGTCGCCCGCCGAGTCGGTGGACTTGTACATCAGCCGGGTCGCGGTGCCCGGCAGCGGGCCGGACAGGCTCGGCAGGCTCAGGGCCAGCGGGAGGGGTTCGGTGCGCACGAGGGCGCCGTCGGCCGTGGGCAGGGCTGCCGGCGGGTCGTAGAAGGCGGGGATGGTGACGCCCCGGGAGACCTCCGCCCGGGAGGCCGTGGCCTGCAGGGTCTGCAGACAGAGGCAGGCGGCAGCGGCGACGGCGGTGGCCAGCAGGCGAACGCGGACAGGCATGGGGAACCTCCTGGACGTGCTGGACGTGGGAGGTGCAACGGACGTCCCCGGAGCGGCCGACGGGGCAGGTGCGGTTTACCCGACGGTAACGAGCCGCACATTACCGGCGGTAGCAGTCGTCAGGTTACGGTTCAGTAATATGACGGTCGGTCAACAGGCCCGCACGGCCCCCGCAGTAACGCGCCTGGGCGGACTCGACAGCGCGGAGCACGACGAGATGCTCCCCACGTCCGAGCCCGCCCAGGACAGACTGCGCAGCAGGTGAGAAGGGTCAGACCGAGTTCCGCTTGGTGCGCCACAGCAGCGCGGCCCCGGCGGCCAGCAGCAGCCCGCCGAAGACCGCGGGCCACAGGTGGGCGCCGGTCTCGGCGAGACCGCCCTGGACGGCCTGGGGCTCGGTCTGCGAACCGGTGGCCGGTGTCTCCTGGCCGGCCGGTACGGCGGCCGCCGTGCCGGTCGGCGCGGCGGTGCTGCCGGCCGGGGCCTCGGTGTCGGGCCGCTGCGTCGGCTCGCTGATCACACCGCCGCCCGACGACTTGGTGGTCGACGTCTTCTTCGGCGACGCGGTCGCGTAGACCCTCGGCAGCCCGGTGCCGCCGGAGCCGGAGCCGGGCGCGGTGGCGGTGGCGGTGGCGGTGGCGGTGGCGGTCTCCGTGGCCGGGGTGTCGGCCGGGGGCTCGGACGACGGCTGATCGGGGGACGGCCGGCCGGAGGACGGCTGATCGGTCGCCGGCGCGGACGGCTCGGCGCTCTGCGTCTCGGCCGGCGGGGTGACCGGGCTCGCGGTCCCGCTCGGCTCCGCGCTCTGGGACGGCGGCTGCTCGTCGGCCCCCGCACCGCACTTGCGACCGGAGTTGATGCAGTCGACCATCTTCCGCATCAGGCTCTCGTCGAAGACGTTGATGAAGTCGCCGTGGTCGGTGACCGGCTTGTGCAGCTGCTCGGGGAACGAGTCCACCGCGAACAGCGGGACCGTACGGCCGCCGTCCTGGAGGCTCGGAGCGTCCACGTCGTAGACGATGCGCTGCACCAGCTGCGGGATGGCCTGGAAACCGGCCGGGCAGCTGCCGTCGGGAGCCTCGAACGCCACGTGGGTGCGGTGGTTGGCGCTGTCGATGTTCCGGCCGTCCCAGCAGCTCTGGAACCTGAACGTGCGCACGACGTCACTGCCGGAGGGGCAGAGCGGGTACTTGTCCTTGAGCTGCCGGTCCTCGTAACCGGTGCAGCTCCAGGAGGCGTTGGCGTTGGCCGGGCCGTTGACGAACGCCTTGGCGTCGCCGGTGATGATGCGCAGCAGCCGGGGCATCTCGGTGACCTTGGAGGTCGGGTTGCCCTCGAAGGTCAGCGTGACCTCCTTCGCCGTGACGATCTGCCCCGCGTTGCCCTCGGTGCCGCCGCCCGGCTTGTCGGCGTCCCGCTCCTGCTTGCCGTTCTGCAGCCGCAGCACGGGCCAGTAGTACGTGGACTTGTCGCCCTGGTCCGCGCAGCTGGTGTCGGCGTTCGCGAGGTCCTGGTCGCTGGCGAAGGCGTTGTTGGACTGGTTGCCGATGTAGTCGTGGAAGTGGTGGGCGCCGTTGGAGACACCGGGCGCGACGATCACGTTGTCCGAGTTGAACAGGCCGTTCGCGTTGACGCCGCAGCTGGAGCTGAAGGTGCCGGTGGAGCCGCCGGGTTGCTCGGCCGGGGTCGCGACGTTCGGCTGGACGGAGGTGATGTCCGCGTAGTCGGAGGCGACCGGGCCGTTGCCGCCCTGGCCGACCGCACCGGTGCCCTGGCTCGGCGCCGCGCTGCCCTGGCCGCTCTGGCTCGGCGTGGCACTGCCCTGGGGCGTGGCCGACTGCCCGTCGCCCTGGTTCGAGGAGCGGAGGGTGCAGGCGGCGAGGTCGTCGAGGCCCTGCGGGCGGTCGCCCTCGCGGGCGATGGCGTCGGAGATGCGCTGGATCGACTCGGACCGCTTCTCCTTCAGCGGATTCATGATCGTCTCGTCGGCGAGGCCGGGGTTCTGCTCGATTGCCGCCGCGGACTGGGTGAGTTGCTGGTAGGCGGCCGCGATCTGCTGGTCCAGCTGGGCGAGTTCGCGGTCGACGTCGGCCCGGGCCGCGTCGGGCACCGCCGTCAGCCGGCTGCCGACGTCGGGGCAGTAGACCGTGGGAGCGGAGAGCACCTGGCCGGTGGCGACCTGGCCCTGCTGGTCCCCGCCGCCCTCGGTGGCCGAGGCGTAGACGTTCACCGCGACCAGTCCTCCGCCGCCGAGCATCAGGGCGACCGCTGCAAAGGTCGCGCGCTGTGCGCCGGTCGGGCGTCTGCGCCTGTTGCGTCTCAAGGTCGTTCCCCTGCGTGTCGTAGGCGGCCGGGCATGGAAATCCCCCGCCCTATACGGCCCACGGCGCCATCGTGTTCAACAGACCCACGAATTCACGGTGACCTCACAGAAAGCGCGTGCCCGGGAGCAGGGTGAACGCGACCGACGGCAACGCCCCGGTGACCCTGCGAATGCAATGGATGCGCGCGAAATGCCGTTCCGTACGGTCGAGTTCCGAACGCTAAGACGAACATCACAAATACGTATCGGACAATAGCCACTTCAACCTTCACACGAGTGACACAAGTTGGCTAAGTTGACGGGCAAGCCGCTCGGCTCCCCCCGGCGAATCCCGTCGGGCCGCGCGGCCTCCGCCGAGTCCGGTGCCCCGCAGGGGCGGATCCGGAGCCGGGGACCCAACCGAACCACTGGGGTGAATCGGCCGACCGTCCGCAAGGGCAGAGGCCGTAGGGCATGCCTTCCGGACTTCACCGCGCCCGAACCCGACAGCTAACCCGGTAGGCGGAGTACGGAAGGAGCACGACCCCTCAATGGCGCCCGAGAGCCGTGACGAGGTTCGACAGCGGATCGACAGCCTCTACGACCAGGCTGAGAACGCCACCGGGAACTACAACGCCACCCGTGCGATGAGCGGGGGCTCGCGCTCACGTGGTGTCCCGCTGTTCAAACGGCCCCGTCGCGACGACCCGGGCCTCGACAACATCGCCCGGGAGTGGTTCGAGGGAGCGCGCTCGAAGCTGGGGCCGAGCGTTCCGGCCGCGCTGCCCACCGACCGGCTGCCCAGCCGGCCCGGCCCGCGCCGGCCCGTCAGCGCCATGGCCGCCGACCTGCTCGGCCAGCTGGAGGACTCGGGCCCGGCCCGGCTGGAGCTGACCGCGGGGCCGTCCGCGCAGAGCGAGATCGAGGTCGTCCGTGAGCTGCCGGCGCGCCCGAAGCTGGAGTTGACGGCGGGGCCCGCGGCGGCGCTGCCCGCGGGGACTATGGGTGGGCCCAGGACGCTGCCCGCCGCCGCGCCGCAGCGGCCTACGCCGGGTACCTCCAAGACCAAGAACCAGCTCAAGCTCGCCAAGGCCCGCGAGATGCTGTCCCAGCGCACCGGGCAGCGGGCGGTCGCCGCCCTCGAACCCGCCCCGGCCCCGATGCCGGTCGCCCAGGCCGCTCCGCCGGCACCCAGCCCCTGGCCCACGCCCGAGGCCCCGGCGCAGCAGTGGCAGGCTCCGGCCGCCGGCATACCGAACCAGCGCACCGGCAGCGGCTCCGCCCGCACCGACTCCCTCGCCGCCACGCGCGCGCTCCCGGCGGTGACCGAGACGGGCGGCATCCCGATCGTGTCCCCGTCGGACACCGGTACCTTCCGCATCATGACCCCGGGCGGTACCGACAGCACCCCGACCCGGGCCCCGGCGGACTCGAGCGGCTTCCGCATCATGACCCCCGGCGGCGCCGACAGCACCCCGACTCAGGCCCCGGCGGACTCGAGCGGCTTCCGCATCATGACCCCCGGCGGCTCGGGCGGCGGGACCTACCAGACCGCGCCCCCCATGGACGCGGGCGCCGCCCAGGCTCCGGCCCCGTCCCCGGGGGACTCCGGCTCCTTCCGCATCATGACGCCGGGCGCCACGGGCTCGTTCCCGATGCCGACCGCGGCCGACGCGGGCGCCTTCCCGACCACGGACCCCATGAGCACGAGCGCCTTCCCGACCGCCACCCCCGCGAACAGCGGCGCCTTCCCGACCGCGGACCCCATGAGCACGAGCGTCTTCCCGACCGCGGACCCCATGAGCACGAGCGCCTTCCCGACCGCGGCGCCCGCGGTTCCCGCTGCCGCTCCCGCCCCGGCCCCGATGGACGCCGGCGGATTCCGGGTCATGTCGCCGAACGCGGCCGCCGCCTACACCGATCTGCCTCCGGCCGCCGCCTACAGCGACGTCCCCCTGGCCACCCCCGACACCGCCTACGCCGTCGGCGCGTACAGCGCAGCGGCCGCCGCCCCCGTGCCGCCCGTGGCCGCCATGCCGCCGGCCGCCCCCTTCGCCGCGGCACCCGCCGCCGACATGTCCGGCGCCTACGCGGCCGGCATGCAGCCCGCCGACGGTGCCTACGCCTACGCCGCCACCACGGCCATGCCCACGGCGACGGCAGACCCCGCCGCCGCGATGCCAACGCCGATGGGGGCACCCATGGCGGCCCCCATGGCCATGCCCGCCGCCGCGATGCCGACGCCCATGCCGGCACCGATGGCGGCACCCATGACGGCACCCCCCGCACCGGCGACGGCCGCGGTGCCGACGGCCATGACCGCGCCGCCCGAGGCGATGATGATGGCCGCGCCCACCATGGCGATGCCCACGGCCGCCCCGGCCCCGGTCGTCACCGCCCCGCTCCCCACCACCCCCCTGCCGACCGCACCCCCGCAGGTCCCCGCCCCGGTGGCCACCGCAGCCGCGCCCGCACCGGGCGCCTACGCCGAACCCGGGGTCTTCCTCCAGCCGGGCGTCACGGCCGAGCCGGGCAAGGCCATGAAGGCGCTGGCGTTCGCGCGGGAGCAGATCGGCCGGCCGTGCGTCTGGGGGGCGACCGGGCCGGGGGCGTACGACTGCTCCAGCCTGACCCAGGCCGCCTGGCGCGCCGCCGGCGTCACGCTGCCGCGCACCGCGCCGGAACAGACCCTGGCCGGCACCCCGATCACGCTGGCCGCGATCGAGCCCGGCGACCTGGTCTTCTTCTTCGACGACGACAGCCACGTCGGGATCTACGCGGGCGGCGGCGCGATGGTGCACGCGCCGAGTCCCGGGGCGCTCATCCGCGAGGAGTCGATCTACAACGCCGGGGAGTCGGCGATCCACCGGGTGATCCGCCCGGCCTGACCCCCTGGCCGTCGGGGTCAGACCCTCCGCCGCCGGGTGCGCCAGCTCTCGTGGTGGTCCAGGAGGGTCTCCTCGACGGGCCGGTAGGCAAGGCCCAGTTCGTGGACGCTGCGGCCGTTGTCGACGCGGAAGCGGATGCCGAGGTGCTTGCGTATGTAGTCCTGGGTGAGGCCGAAGAGCGGGCCCAGGACCCGTACCGGCCCGTGCGGAAGCGCGGTGCGTGGCAGGCGGGGGTCCCAGGGGTGGCGGCTGCGGATGATCCGGGACATCTCGTGGAAGGACGTCATCGTCTCGTGGGCCACGATGTAACGCCCCCTGGCCGCGGGGTTCTCCGCCGCCGCGATGTGCGCGTCGGCCACGTCGCGGACGTCCGCGGTGGTGAAGCTGAAGTCCGGGGCGCCGTAGCAGAAGTAGCCCTTGAACAGCTCGTCGAGCAGGAAGAGGCTGCCGGACTCGGAGGCGGGCGTGAGGGAAGGGCCCAGGATCAGGCCGGGGTTGATCGAGACCATGCGCCAGCGGTCCTGGGCGGCCTCGGCGTCCCAGGCGGCCCGCTCGGCGACCGTCTTGGCGTAGTGGTAGGGGTTGTTCGCCACCGTGCTGGTGGTGTTGAAGTACTTCTCCGTCAGGACCTCGCCCGCCATCGCGCGGACGTCTGCGTAGTCGCCGAAGATCGCGCCCACGGTGGAGGTGAAGACCAGGGTCTCCACCTCCGGCGTGCGCTCCACGCTGCCGAGCACGTTGCGGGTGCCGAGCAACGCCGGGTCCACCAGGTCCCGTTGACCGTCCTTGATCCGTTCCGGCATCAGGAACGGCGAGGCGACGTGGAAGACGGTCGCGCAGCCGCGGAACGCCTCGTCGAAGGACCCGTCCGCCAGCAGGTCCGCCTCGAACAGGGTGAGTCGGCCGGGGAAGGCCTCCTGCAGCTCCCACAGGGGCCGTACCTTCGCCGCGTCGGACGCGCGGCGGACCGTCGCCCGGACCCCGTACCCTCGCTCCAGCAGCCGCCGCACCAGATGGCTCCCGACGAATCCGCTGCCGCCGGTCACCGCGACGGCCGTCTCCCCGCGTGCCTCCACGCTCTCACCCCTCGCCCTCCGGCCACCGCGCCTCGGTGCGCCGCAGAGGACAGGTTGGTGCATGCGCCGGGCACCCGCCAAGCACCGGGAGGCCGCCATGACGTCCCGGAAGCCATAAGCCGGACCCGATACACGTCATAAGATCGGCTTATGAGGTCATAGAGCGGACCCGCGTACTAACTTAGGACTGCCTTAGCTTAGGCTTCCCGTTCGAGATCGCTTGTCCTCACTCGAAGGGAACCTGATCATGCCGCGCCCCCTGCGGGTAGCCAT
The DNA here is from genome assembly GCF_042892755.1 of Streptomyces sp. NPDC001714. Classification (NCBI taxonomy): domain Bacteria; kingdom Bacillati; phylum Actinomycetota; class Actinomycetes; order Kitasatosporales; family Streptomycetaceae; genus Streptomyces; species Streptomyces sp. NPDC001714. Next base: position 301,216 of record NZ_JBIAUL010000002.1, on the reverse strand, counting down.
CGTCGGAGCCGGCCCCGCCGGGATCTACGCCGCCGACGCCCTGCTCAAGTCCACGGTGGCCGCCGAGCCCGGCGTGTCCATCGACCTCTTCGAGCGGATGCCCGCCCCGTTCGGCCTGATCCGCTACGGCGTCGCCCCCGACCACCCGCGCATCAAGGGCATCATCACGGCCCTGCACCAGGTGCTCGACAAGCCGCAGATCCGCCTCTTCGGCAACGTGGACTACCCGACCGACATCAGCCTCGACGACCTGCGTTCCTTCTACGACGCGGTGATCTTCTCGACGGGCGCGACCGCCGACCGCGAGCTGCGGATACCCGGCATCGAACTGGACGGCTCCTACGGCGCCGCCGACTTCGTCTCCTGGTACGACGGCCACCCGGACGTGCCGCGCACCTGGCCGCTGGAGGCGGAGAAGGTCGCCGTCCTCGGCGTCGGCAACGTGGCCCTCGACGTGGCCCGCATCCTCGCCAAGACCGCCGACGAACTGCTCCCGACGGAGATCCCGCCGAACGTCCACGAGGGCCTCAAGGCCAACAAGGCCCTCGAAGTACACGTCTTCGGCCGCCGCGGCCCGGCGCAGGCGAAGTTCTCCCCGATGGAGCTGCGGGAGCTGGACCACTCCCCCAACATCGAGGTCATCGTCGATCCCGAGGACATCGACTACGACAAGGGCTCGATCGAGACCCGGCGCGGCAACAAGCAGGCCGACATGGTCGCCAAGACCCTGGAGAACTGGGCGATCCGCGACGTCGGCGACCGCCCGCACAAGCTCTTCCTGCACTTCTTCGAGTCCCCGGCCGAGATCCTCGGCGAGGACGGCAGGGTCACCGGGCTGCGCACCGAGCGCACCGCCCTCGACGGCACCGGAAACGTCAAGGGCACCGGCGAGTTCAAGGACTGGGACGTCACCGCGGTCTACCGCGCGGTCGGCTACCTCTCCGACAAGCTGCCCAAGCTGCCCTGGGACATCGAGTCGGGCACCGTCCCGGACGAGGGCGGCCGGGTCATCGAGGAGTCCGGCAGCCACCTCCGGTCGACCTACGTCACCGGCTGGATCCGGCGCGGCCCGGTCGGCCTCATCGGCCATACCAAGGGCGACGCCAACGAGACGGTGTCCAACCTGCTGGACGACTACGCCAACGGTCGCCTGCACACCCCCGAGGCGCCCGCGCCGGAGGCCGTGGACGCCTTCCTCGCCGAGCGCGACGTCCGCTTCACCACCTGGGAGGGCTGGTACAGGCTGGACGCCGCCGAGAAGGCGCTGGGCGAGCCGCAGGGCCGCGAGCGCGTCAAGCTCGTGGAGCGCGAGGACATGCTCCGCGAGAGTGGCGCATGACGCAGCGCTGATACGTGAGCACTGAGGGAGGGGCCGGGCGGAGCGCCGCCGGCCCCTCTCCCACGCGGCCGGGCGGCGTGAACGGGGCCCGCCCCTAGCGGATGGGCGGGCGGGCCCCGTTCGCCGCACCATTGTGCGGGGCGGGCCGGAACACGGGCACGGGTGAACCGGCGTCGTATGGCGCACTCGGTTCGCACCCCGGGTGCGGGGCGCACTCGACGCGCGCGGGCGGCCCCGCCCTATGAGACACGCTCCCGGGCGGCGATACTGGAGCACGCACTCCTCTCCCACCAGCAGATTGGCCCATGTCGAACTCCGCCACCGACCGTGCCGTCCTTCCGCCGACCGTCTGGGCCGCCCGCGGCCGTCACACGGGTCCGGACTCCGAGGAGGTGATCCGCAGGATCCTGCGCAGCCGCAAGGAGTCCGGTGCCCTCGACGACTTCGCGGAACCCGCCGTGCCCGAGAACTCCGCCCGGCGCGTCCTCGAGGCCCGCTGGCGCGTCGACGACGGCACCGTGACGGTGCGCGCCCGGCTGGCCCTCGCCGTCGACCCGCAGGGCCGGCAGGCGGGCCGGGAGTGGCAGCTGGTCGCCGAGGCCGACCGCCCCTGGGACGAGGCCTGGCCCTCCCCGGCGGCGATGTTCTGGCCCGACGGCGAGGAGGCCGGTGACGGCGGCGAGGCCGCCTGGGACTACCACCCGGTCGTGGCCGGGGTCAGACTCCGCACGGTCAACCCGCTGCCCGCCGACGACAAGGACATGCGCCGCGTGCTGCGGGACGCGGCGAAGGACGCCTGGTGCGTCAACCTCGTCGTGCACGAGGCGATGACCCCCGACGCGCTCGGCCGGCTGCCGCTGGTCCGGCAGCTGCCGCCGGGCCTCGCGCACCGCGTCGTGGAGCACCGGGCCGCGCCCCAGCAGTTCCGTGCCGTCAACTGGGCGCTGCGCGACCTCGGTGTCGAGGTCCCGCGGGGCGGCGCCGTGCTGCTGCCCCCGGACCCGGCGCCGTCGGGCTACGACGCGCAGGGGTACGCGGTGCGCAGCGTCTTCCTGGACGGCTCGGAGCCCACCGAACTGATCGCCGCCGTGCGCCGGTTCGCCGCGCTTCCGAAGCCCGCGCCGCAGGGCGCCGAGGAGGCGCTGGCCGATCTGCGGGACAACTGGACCCTGATGACCCTGGAGGAGGAGCTGGCCCGCGAACGGGGGCGGGTCGCGCAGTACGCCGAGGCGCTGGAGGCCATGACCAGGTCCCGCGACCTGTACCGGGAGGCCGCCGAGCGGGCCGACGAGGCGCTCGCCGCTCTCCGCGACAACCCCGCCCCGGCCGCCCCGGCACCCCAACCCGCCTCTCCCTTCCAGCAGTTGACCCGCGCCTTCAAGGGGCTGCGGACCCCGAAGGAGAGCGCCGAACCCGCGGCCATGCCCGAGGACGAAACCGGGAAGACGGACCAGTGAGAGACCCCGGGCCGGATCGGGGCCGGACGACAGGACAGCCATGGACACCACCACGACCGTGCTCGTGATCTGCGCGATCGTCGCCGCGGCTCTGCTGGCCGGCGCCGTCGCCGTGCTCGTACGGCTGGTCCGCACCCGGCGCACCCTGCGCCGGGCCGGGCTGCCGACCGGCTCGCGCTGGGTGTTCTGGGGCGCCGTTCTGTATCTGGTGCTCCCCACCGACCTGCTGCCCGACCCGATCTACCTGGACGACATCGGCGTCCTCCTGCTGGCCCTGCGCTCGATGCGCGCGGCCCTGCCGGCTGCGGAGGAGCCGGAGCTCTGACCCGCCGCCGTCCACCTGACGGGCGTCCGCCGTGACGGCCCGGGCGGTGCCGGCGGGGCGCCGAGCGGATCGTGTCGCGGGGGTGCGTTTTCGGGCCGTCGTGACGCATTCTTGCTGTGTCACCCACCCGGCGGTGCGCGGACGAGGCAGGACCCGATGAACGGGAGCGGCGAGCACGTGGGCCGGGCGCGTGAGCGGCTGACCGCGCTGCTGGTCGAGGCCTCGACCGGCGCCCTGGGCGCGGCGGGCGCCCACGTCGCCGGGGTGTACCTGCGCTCCGGCACCCCCGGGCTGCTGCGGCTGGCCACGCTGGTGGGACTCCCCGGGCCGCTGTTCAGACCCTGGTGGCGGCTGCACGTGGACCGGCCGTTCCCGGTCGCGGACGCCTACCGGCTCGGGACGCGGGTGGTGCTCCCCAACGCCACCGAGATGGTGCGCCGCTATCCCCAGTTCGCGGCGGGCCTGCCGTTCCAGTTCGGTTCGGTGTACACGCCCGTGCCCGGGACGGAGCCGTCCTTCGGGGTGCTCACCGTGCTGCTTCCCGGTACCGCGGACACCGTGGACGAGCTGCCGGACCTGGACCGGCTGTCCCGGCTGGCCGAGCGGCTGGGGACCGGGCTGCGCGAACTGGTGGCCGAGGAGGGCGACGCGGCGGTCGCCTGGGAGGGCGAGCCGGTGTGCGTACGGCCGCCCGCGCCCCGGCCCGGGGCGGCCCGGGTGGGCCGATTCACCTGGGATCCGGCCACCTCGGCGGTGCACGCGGACGACCGGCTGCACGCCCTGCTCGGCATGGCGCCGGGGGACTTCCCCGGTACCGGCGCCGAGCTGGCCGTGGCCGTGACGCCCGACGACGCGGGCGACGTGCTGACCGCGCTGCACGAGACCGCGGCCGGCAAGCCGCCGCACGCCCCGCTGCGGGTGCGGGCCGCGGACGGCGCCCCGCTGCTGCTGGAGCTGTGGCCGCCGCCCGGCGCCGTCGACCCGTCGCTGGTCTCCGGGATCGTCGTCGACCCGGGCCCGTCCGCCGCCGCGGACGGAGCGGCCGATCTGCTCCCCGAGGGCGTCTTCTGCCTGGACCGCTCCGGGGTCGTCCGCTACGCCAACCCGGCGGTCGTCCGGCTGGCCGGCCGGACACGCTCCGAGCTGCTCGGCCGGTCCGTCTGGGAGGCGATGCCGTGGCTGGGCGGGCCGCCGTACGACGACCACTGGCGTGGTGCGCTGCTCGCCAGCGGCCCGGTGCACTTCCAGGTCAGGCGCGGGGACGCCGCCGACGGCGACTTCCTCGCCCTGTCCGTGCACCCGGGAGCGGACCTGGTCACCTGCACGGTCGTCCCGGCCAACCGGATCGACCCGTCCGTGCACCTGCCCCCGGCGGCCGAGCCGGGCACGGCGGCCCTGCTCGGGCGGCCCGGCGGTCCCTCCATGGCGCCGCTGTACCGGCCGATCGCCCTGGCGATCGCGCTGACCGACGCGGTGACCGCCCGGCAGGTCTCCGCGGTGGTGACGCAGGAGCTGCTCCCCGCGTTCGGCGGCCGTCGGCTGGCCATCTACCTGCTCCAGGACCGGCATTTCTACCTGGCCTGGGAGAACGGCTTCCCGCCGGGCTTCCTCGCCCCGTTCGACGGGGTCGGCCTGGACGCCCACATCCCCGGCGTCGAGGCTCTCACCACCGGCAAGCCGCTGTTCTTCGAGTCGATGCGGCGGCTGGCGGACACCTACCCGGGCCTCGCCCTGGACGCCGACGTGGGCGCCCGTGCCTTCCTGCCGCTGATCGCCTCGGGGCGCCCGGTCGGCACCTGCATCCTCGGCTTCGAGGCCGAGCGCGGCTTCAGCACCGAGGAGCGCACCGTCCTCATGGCGCTCGCGGGCCTGATCGCGCACGCGATGGAGAAGGCCCGGCGCTACGACAGCGAGGCCGCGCTCGCCCGCGGACTCCAGCAGGCACTGCTGCCCCGGAGGCTGTCGGCGCACCCGCAGGTGGAGACCGCGGGCCGGTATCTGCCGGGCACCCAGGGCATGGACGTGGGCGGCGACTGGTACGACGTCGTCGGGGCGGGCGACGGCCTCGCCCTGGTCATCGGCGACGTCCAGGGGCACGGCGTGCAGGCGGCCGCCACCATGGGGCAACTGCGCAGCGCGGTCCGGGCGTTCGCGCTCAGCGACCGGCCGCCCGACGAGGTGCTGAGCGGCACCAACCGGCTGCTCATCGACCTCGACCCGGGCCAGTTCGCGAGCTGCTGCTACCTGCGTCTGGACCCCGCCACCGGGCGCGCCCGGATCGCCCGGGCCGGTCATCCGCCGCCCCTGCTGCGCGCCCCGGACGGCCGCACCCGTGTCCTGGAGGTCCCCGGCGGTGTCGTGCTGGGCGTGGACCCGCGGGCCCGGTATCCGGTGACCGAGCTGGAGCTGGCGCCGGACGCGATCCTCGCCCTGTACACGGACGGGCTGGTGGAGCGGCCGGGCGCCGACATCGACGACGGCATCGCGGCGCTGGGGGCGGCCCTGGCCGAGGCCGGGGCGGCGCCGGGGCGGCGCGGCGGCCGTACCCTCACCGGGGTGGCCGACCGGCTCACCGCGATGGCCCGGCACGCCACCGACCGCCCCGACGACGTGGCGCTGCTCCTGGCCACCCGCCGTCCGGGGCCCGCGGGCCGGGCGTGATCGGGACACAACGGGGTATCGCCCCGGTTACCTCCGGGCACGCTCTCGCCTCGCGGGGCCCGGCAGTGTAGACATGGGCTCATGGTCCGTCAGCCCGGCCGGTCCGACACTCGGCCGTCCCGTTCCGGGACTCCGCGCGCGCCGCTCGCCCAGCGGGAGCGGGAGCCGAGCGGGCCGGGGCGTATCCGGTCCGGACGGCTGTGGTCGGCGCTGAGCGGACGCAGCGTGGCCGGACAGGTCTTCTTCCTGCAAGTGGTGATCGTGCTGCTGCTGATCGTGTCGGCCCTGGTGGCCCTGGTGCTCCAGGAACGGCACAACAGCAGCACGGAGGCCCGCAACCGGTCCCTGGCCGTCGCCCAGACCTTCGCCGATGCCCCCGGCACGGCGGCGGCGCTGCGGCTGCCCGACCCGACGACGGCGCTCCAGCCGCGCGCGGAGGCGGCCCGCAAGGCGACGGGCGTGGACTTCATCGTCGTCATGAACACCGACGGGATCCGGTACACACACCCCAAGCCGGACCGCATCGGCAAGAAGTTCGTCGGGAACATCGGGCCCGCGCTGGCCGGCGGGGCCGTCACCGAGGAGGTCCACGGCACCATCGGGGAGCTGGTGCAGGCCGTGGTCCCGGTCCGGGACGCGAACGGCACGGTGGTGGGCCTGGTGTCGGCCGGCATCACCACCGCGCACGTGGGCGGCACGGCCCACCAGCAGCTGCCGCTGCTGCTGACCGCGGCCGCCGCGGCGCTGGCCCTGGCGACGGCGGGCACCGCGCTGGTCAGCCGGCGGCTGCTGCGCCAGACGCACGGTCTCGGCCCGGACGAGATGACCCGGATGTACGAGCACCACGACGCGGTGCTGCACTCCGTGCGGGAGGGTGTCCTGATCGTCGGCGGCGACGACCGGCTGATGCTCGCCAACGACGAGGCGCAGCGACTGCTGGACCTGCCCGCGGATGCCGAGGGCCGCCGGATCCTGGACCTCGGCCTGGACGCGGAGACGGCGACGCTGATCGCCTCGGGGCGCGTCGCCACCGACGAGGTGCACCTGGTCAAGGACCGGCTGCTGGCCGTCAACCAGCGCGCCATCGAGGTGCGCGGCCGGCCGCCCGGCAGCGTCGTCACCCTGCGCGACTCCACCGAGCTGCGCGCCCTCTCCGGTCGCGCCGAGGTGGCCCGCGAGCGCCTGAACATGCTGTACGACGCGGGGGTGGGCATCGGCACCAGCCTGGACGTCACCCGTACCGCCGAGGAGCTCGCCGAGCTGGCCGTGCCGCGGTTCGCGGACTACGCCACCGTCGACCTGTACGAGGCGGTCCTCAAGGGCGAGGAGCCGAAGCCCGGGGACGCGCTGCGCCGGGTGGCGTTCACCGGCATCCGCAAGGACGCCCCGCTGTACCCGGTCGGCGAGCGGTTCCAGTTCGTGCCGTCCTCGCCGCAGGGCCGGAGTCTGCAGACCGGCGAGTCGGTCGTCGAGCCGCGGCTGCGGGACTCGCCCGGCTGGCGGGTCCAGGACGTGGAGCTGACCGGCCGGATCCTGGAGTTCGGCATCCACTCGCTGATCACGGTGCCGCTGCGGGCCGGGAACATGGTGCTGGGCCTGGCCAACTTCTGCCGCTCGGAGAAGCTCGCCCCCTTCGACACCGAGGAGCTGGCCCTCGCGGAGGAGCTGGTGGCCCGCGCGGCCGTCTCCATCGACAACGCCCGCCGCTACACGCGTGAGCACAGCATGGCGGTCACCCTGCAGCGCAGTCTGCTGCCACGCAGCCTGCCCGCGCAGAGCGCCCTGGACATCGCCTACCGCTATCTGCCGGCCCAGTCGGGCGTGGGCGGGGACTGGTTCGACGTGCTGCCGCTGTCCGGGGCCCGGGTGGCGCTGGTGGTCGGTGACGTGGTGGGGCACGGGCTGCACGCGGCGGCGACCATGGGGCGGCTGCGCACCGCGGTGCACAACTTCACGGCGCTGGACCTGCAACCGGACGAACTGCTGGGCCTGCTGGACGAGTTGGTGGGCCGCATCGACCAGGACGAGATCCCCGCGGACGAGGCGGACACCGCGGCCACGATCACCGGGGCTACCTGTCTGTACGCGATCTACGACCCGGTGTCGCGGCGCTGCACGGTGGCCCGGGCCGGTCATCCGCCGCCCGCGCTGGTCGGCCCGGACGGCGGCGTGGAGTTCGCGGACGTGCCGGCCGGTCCGCCGCTGGGCGTGGGCGGGCTGCCCTTCGAGACGGCCGAGCTGGAGCTGCCGGCGGGCAGCAGCCTGGTCCTGTACACCGACGGGCTGGTGGAGGACAGGCAGCGGGACATCGACGAGGGGCTCGAACTGCTCGCCGGCGCCCTGGAGTCGGCGGCCGGCGGCACCCCGGAGGAGACCTGCGCGGCGGTCCTGGAGCGGCTGCCGGCCCGGCCCAGCGACGACGTGGCGCTGATCGTCGCCCGGACCCGGGCGCTCGGCGCGGACCGGATCGCCGCATGGCAGGTGCCGTCCGATCCGGCGGCCGTCTCCGAGGTGCGGTCCAAGGTGACCCGTCAGCTGGCCGACTGGGACCTGGACGAGCTGTCGTTCACCACCGAGCTGATCCTCAGCGAGCTGGTCACCAACGCCATCCGGCACGGCCGAGCACCGATCGGGGTACGGCTGCTGCGCGACCGGACGCTGATCTGCGAGGTCTCCGACGGCAGCACCACCTCCCCGCACCTGCGGTACGCGGCGAGCACCGACGAGGGCGGCCGGGGCCTGTTCCTGGTCGCGCAGCTGGCCGAGCGCTGGGGTACCCGCTACACGCCCGCCGGGAAGGTCATCTGGGCGGAGCAGCCGCTGCCGTGACCCTCAGCCGAGCGCGCGGTCCAGGTTGAAGGCGGCGCTGATGAGGGAGAGATGGGTGAACGCCTGCGGGAAGTTGCCCTGCTGCTCGCCGGTGCGGCCGATCTCCTCGGCGTACAGCCCGAGATGGTTGGCGTAGGTGAGCATCTTCTCGAAGGCGAGCCGGGCCTCGTCCACGCGCCCGGCGCGCACCAGGGCCTCCACGTACCAGAAGGAGCAGATGGAGAAGGTGCCCTCGTCGCCGCGGAGCCCGTCGGGGCTGGCCTGCGGGTCGTAGCGGTAGACGAGGGAGTCGGAGACCAGGTCCTCGGTGAGGGCGTCCAGGGTGGACAGCCACTTGGGGTCGGTCGGGGCGATGAACTTGGCCAGGGGCATCATCAGGAGCGAGGCGTCGAGGACGTCCCCGCCCTCGTGCTGGACGAAGGCGCCGCGCCGCTCGGACCAGCCGCGATCCATGATCCAGCGGTAGATGGTGTCGCGGCACTGCAGCCAGCGGGGCAGGTCGGCGGGCAGGCCGCGCCGGTTGGCGAGGCGGATCGCCCGCTCGATGGCGACCCAGCACATCAGCCGCGAGTAGAGGAAGTTCTTCCGGCCGCCCCGGGTCTCCCAGACGCCCTCGTCGGGCTGGTCCCAGTGGTCGCACACCCAGCCCACGAGTCGGGTGACGTCGTCCCACTGGGCGCTGGAGATGGGCTCGGCCCACTTGTCGTAGAGGTAGATCGAGTCGATGAGGGCGCCGTAGATGTCGAGCTGGAGCTGGCCGGCCGCGCCGTTGCCGACCCGGACCGGGGCGGAGCCGCAGTGGCCCTCCAGGTGGGTCAGCTCGCGTTCGGGCAGGTCGGAGCGGCCGTCGATGCCGTACATGATCTGCAGCGGGCCGGAGGCGAAGCCGTCGCCTGGGCTGATGTAGGTGGTCACGAACTTCATGAAGGCGGCGGCCTCGCTGCTGAAGCCGAGCCGCAGCAGGGCGTAGACGGCGAAGGCGGCGTCGCGGATCCAGACGTAGCGGTAGTCCCAGTTGCGTTCGCCGCCGACCTGCTCGGGCAGGCTGGTGGTGGGCGCGGCGACGATGGCGCCGGTGGGGGCGTAGGTGAGCAGCTTCAGGGTGAGCGCGGAGCGGTGCACCATCTCGCGCCAGCGGCCCCGGTAGCGGGACTGGTGGAGCCAGCGCCGCCAGTAGCAGACCGTGGTCTCGAACTGCCGCTCGGCCTCGGCACGGGCGCAGCCGCGGGGGGCGATGTCCTCGCCGGCCTGGTCGAGGGCGAAGACGGCGGACTCGCCCTCGGAGACCTTGAAGTCGGCGCAGGCGTCCGGGCCGTCGCTCTCCAGGGCCACCGTGGAGGTGAGCAGCAGGGACATGTCCGCGGACTCGAACAGCGCGGTGTCACCGAGCGTGCGCAGGGTGTGCGGGTCGGCGCCGTAGTTGAAGCGGGGGGCCACCCGGACCCGGAAGGGCACGGTGCCGCGCACGCACAGCACCCGGCGGATCAACCGGTGCCGCGCGCACTCGGCCGACTCGCCCGCCACCGGCATGAAGTCCTGGACCTCGCCGACGCCCTCGTCGGTGTAGAACCGGGTGATCAGCACGTTGGTGTCGGGGAAGTAGAACTGCTTGGTGCGGGCCGGTACGGCGGCGGCCAGCGCGAAGAAGCCGCCGCGTTCGGCGTCCAGGACGGCGGCGAAGACGCTGGGGGCGTCGAAGGACGGGCTGCAGTACCAGTCGATCGTGCCGTTGCTGCCGACCAGGGCCACGCTGCGCAGGTCGCCGATCAGTCCGTGCTCGGCGATCGGCAGGTAGCGGGGGCTCCCGGGCGCATTCTGGTACAACAGCTGCTCGGCCATCGTGACGGCCTCCCCGGTACGGATGTACGGTCACCTTACAGCTTGAAAGGGGCGAATTGCCTCCCGGGATGCGGGGTGCGGCCGGGCAGGCAATCGTGAGAGTGTGCACCCCGCTCCGCGAAGGAGGGACCATGTCGACCTCAGAACCCGAAGCGTCCCGGCCGTCCGACGACCGCGCCACCCCGGACTCCCTGCTGCACAGCGCCCCCGGCACCGGGGTGGCGCCCGAAGACCTGGTGATGGCGTCCGGCCGGGACGTCACCCCGGCCACGCTGGAATGGGCCAGGAAGAAGATGGAGCGCGAGGGACCGAACTGCATCGAGCGGCTCCTGCCCTGACGGCGGCGGCCCCCGGGCCCCGTGAGGCGCGCAACGGGCCTGGTCCGTACCGGATTTCACGCGAAGGTTGCCCGTTCACCCTTTCGAAGCGGGGGCGGCTGCTGACAGACTTCGCAGGGTGCCCGACTTCGACATGCTCGTCATCGGTTCCGGACCCGGCGGTCAGAAGGCCGCCATCGCCGCGGCCAAGCTCGGCCGCCGGGTCGCCGTCGTGGACAGCCCCGACATGGTCGGCGGTGTCTCCATCCACACCGGGACCATCCCCTCCAAGACCCTGCGCGAGGCGGTCCTCTACCTGACCGGCCTGACCCAGCGCGACCTGTACGGCCAGAGCTACCGGCTGAAGGAGGAGATCACCGTCGCCGACCTGACCGCGCGCACCCAGCACGTGGTCAGCCGCGAGGTGGACGTTATCCGCAACCAGCTCTCCCGCAACCACGTCACCCTCTGCTCCGGCGTCGGCCGGTTCGTCGACCCGCACACCGTCGCCCTGCGCGAACCGACCGGCAACGAGCGGCTGTTGAGCGCCGAGCACATCATCATCGCCACCGGCACCCGGCCGGCCCGGCCGGACAGCGTCGAGTTCGACGGCCGTACCATCATGGACTCGGACAACGTGCTGTCACTGGAGCGGGTGCCGCGCTCCATGGTCATCGTCGGTGCCGGTGTCATCGGCATGGAGTACGCCAGCATGTTCGCCGCGCTCGGCAGCAAGGTCACGGTGGTCGAGAAGCGCGCGGCCATGCTCGACATGTGCGACGTCGAGGTCGTCGAGTCGCTCAAGTACCACCTGCGGGACCTGGCCGTCACCTTCCGGTTCGGGGAGACCGTCGCCGCCGTCGAGCGGCATCCGCGGGGCACGCTGACCGTGCTGGAGAGCGGCAAGAAGATACCGGCGGACACGGTGATGTACTCGGCGGGCCGCCAGGGCCTGACCGACGGACTCGACCTGGACAAGGCGGGCCTGTCCGCGGACCGGCGCGGCCGGATCAAGGTGGACGAGCACTTCCGCACCGAGGTACCGCACATCTACGCCGTCGGCGACGTCATCGGCTTCCCGGCGCTCGCCGCGACCTCGATGGAACAGGGACGGGTCGCCGCGTACCACGCCTACGGGGAACCGGTCGGGCAGATGGACAACCTCCAGCCCATCGGCATCTACACGATCCCGGAGATCAGCTTCGTCGGCCGGACCGAGGACCAACTCACCGGGGACAGTGTGCCGTTCGAGGTCGGGGTGGCCCGCTACCGGGAGCTGGCCCGGGGCCAGATCATCGGCGACTCGCACGGCATGCTCAAGCTCCTGGTCTCTCCCGAGGACCGGCGGCTGCTCGGTGTGCACTGCTTCGGTACCGGAGCGACAGAACTGATCCATATCGGTCAGTCGGTGATGGGCTGCGGCGGCACGGTCGACTACCTGGTGGACGCCGTGTTCAACTACCCGACGCTCGCGGAGTCGTACAAGGTCGCGGCCCTCGACGCCACCAACAAGCTGCGGCAGCTCGACCGGCTGGGGGACTGAGGGGCTCACGGAACCACTGCTTCCGGCGTGAGACTTGTCGGCCTCAAGTGGCATATGTGATTACCGGTCGGTCAGCTTGAAAGGTCAAAGAGTGCCGCTATAGTCACACCCACACACGCGGTGTGACCGTTCGCCGACTCTGGGCATGCGGCCCTCACCACCCCTTTCTCTTTCCGACCGGCCCCCTGCCCGAGGCCATCCCTCACCGGGTGCGGGGCGGGTCGTGCACCCCCCACCCGTACCACCGCGGGCCTGCACTCCCGTGCGCCCTGCACGACCGGAAAGCAGCACAACCATGAGCAACAACAGGGGCAGAGGGCTCCAGGCCAACGCCCTCGGCACGCTCGACACCGTGGTCATGGCCGTCGCGGGCAGCGCACCGGCGTACTCGCTGGCCGCGACCACCGCGGTGCTGGTCGGGGCGGTGGGGCTGGCCAGTCCGGCCGCCCTGCTGTGGTGCGCGATACCGATGCTGGGCATCGCGCTCGCCTTCAGCTACCTCGGCCGGATCGACGTGAACGCGGGCGCCAGCTACTCCTGGGTGGGGCGCACCCTGCACCCGTTCCTCGGCTTCGTCAGCGGCTGGGCGCTGGTGGTGTCCGCGACCATCTTCATGGTGGCCGGCTCGCTGCCCGCCGGGTCGATGACGCTGTCCCTGTTCGACTCGGGCCTCGCCGGCAACGTGGCCCTGTCCACGGTGGTCGGCGCCGCCTGGTTCCTGATCATGCTGGCGGTGGTGCTCGGCGGCGCCCGCCTCACCGTCCGCGCCCAGCTGGTGATGTCCGGCATCGAACTGGCGATCCTGCTGCTCTTCGCGGTGCTGGCCCTCTTCCACACCGGCAACGCCCGCAGCTTCGACTGGTCCTGGCTCGGCTTCTCCCACTTCGACGGCGTCTCCGGCTTCGCCTCGGGCGCACTCATCGCCGCGTTCTACTACTGGGGCTGGGACGTCACCAGCAACCTCAGCGAGGAGACCCGCAACTCCCGCCGCACCACCGGCCTCGCGGGCCTGATCGGCGTCGGCATCGTCTTCGCCCTGTTCGAGGTCTTCACCATCGCCTCGAACGTCATCCTCTCCTCGGACCAGATCGATGCGAACAAGGCCAACGTGCTCGGCGTGCTGGGCGAGGAGATCTGGCCGGGCTGGGGCGGCAAACTGCTCATCGCCGCCGTGATGCTGTCCACCATCGCCACCCTGGAGACGACGCTCATCCAGGTCACCCGCTCGCTGTTCGCGATGGGCCGCGACCGGACGATGCCGACCGCGCTGGGACGGGTGCACCGCACCTGGAACACCCCGCACGTGGCGATCGGCGTGGTCGGCGCGGTGGCGCTGACCCTGTTCATCGCCTCCAACGCGCTGGGCTCGGTGGGCGAGATCCTCTACGACGCCATCTCGGCGATCGGCCTGCAGATCGCCGTCTACTACGGTCTCGCGGGCCTCGCGGTGGTCGTGGCCTACCGCAAGATGCTGTTCAAGTCGGCGGGCAACTTCCTGCTCGGCGGGCTGTGGCCGCTGCTCGGCGCGGTGTTCATGTTCTGGATCTTCGTCGAGTCGCTCGGCGAACTGAGCACCGCGGCCATCGCGATCGGCATCGGCGGGCTGGCCGTCGGCCTGGTCCCGATGCTCTGGTACTGGAAGCAGGGCAGCGACTACTACCGGCCGGCCAAGCTGGACGCCACCCGCACGGTCGAGGCCGACTACGTGCCCGACGACCCAGTCACCGTGCACGCCCAGGCTTACGAAGGCCTCCCCACCGACTTCTGAGGTACGAGTCCGATGGCGCGCGACCGTTTCGCCCCCGACTTCGACCCGGACTGCGGGGACGAATCCCTCACCTCGGCCCGTCAGGACATCGTCATCGGCCGCTGGCAGGGCCTGCGGGACCTGCTCCGGGCCACCGGCCCCCACTGGCTGGCCCGGGGACACCGGGTACGGCTGCTGGCGCAGGCCTGCGCGGGCAACTCGACGGCCGAGTCCTGGCTGGCCACCGAGCCGCACGGCGCCGACGCGCTGGTGCTGCGGGCGGCGACCGAGACGGCCCGGGCGTTCACCCTGGCCATCTCGGCGGGCCGGGGTGTCCCGATCGACCGGGCCCGGATCGACACCGCCGTGCTGGCCTGCCTGGCCGCCGCCGACGCGTACCCCCAGGACCCGACCCCCTGGGTCTCCCTGATCTCGGTGGCCCGGCTGTATCCGACCGGGGTGCGCCGGCAGGAACTCGCCCGCTGGTGGGACGAGTTGCACCGGCGCGACCCGTACAACGTGGAGGGCCATCTCCAGGTGCTCCACTACTACTCGGCACGCTGGCACGGTACGCACGGCCTGATGTACGACTTCGCCCGGGACGCGGCCGGGGTCGCCCCGCCGGGCTGCGCGCTGCCCGTCCTGGTGCAGTACGCCCGCGTCGAGGAGTTCCGGTATGCCCTGGACGCGGCGCAGGGACAGCAGAACGCGGTCGCGCTCAGCCAGCACTGGAAGCACGACGGCGCGGTCAGCGACGTACGGCGCACCTGGGAGCGCTGGATCGCCCAGCGCGCCGAGGGCCCGGTCGCCCCGGGCGAGCTGCGCGACCTCAACTACCTGACGCACGCGGCCTGTCAGGCGGGCGTCACGGACCTCGCGGTGGAGCTGCTGCGGCTCCAGGGGCGGCGGGCGACCCGTACCCCGTGGTCGTACACGGGCGACGCGGAGAAGCAGATCATCAAGTGGCGGGCGGATCTGAAAGTACGCGGCTGACGAGCGCCCCGTAAGGGGCGCTGGGAGTACCCCCGGCCGAAGACTGGGGGAGGAACTGCGCGACCGGCCACGACGGCGCCGCCGTCGCAGGACGGCACGTCGCGGCACTTCCAGCGGGCGCGCTCAGCCCTCGGTCTGCTCGGCGGTCCGGGGGCTCAGCCCCGCCGTCCACTTCTCCTCGATGCGGCCCGCCTTCCACACCACCAGCGCGATCGCCCAGGTGGCGAAGAAGAGGCCGACGATGACAAAGCCGACGGTGTTGAGGTCGAGGCCGGAAACCCAGTCCCAGAAGACGCCGTGCAGGTCCATCTTGTCGGCGAGCAGACCGAGGAGTTCCACGGTGCCGATGATCAGCGCGACGGCCACGGACAGGCCGGTGATGGTGAGGTTGTAGTAGACCTTGCGGACCGGCTTGGAGAAGGCCCACTCGTAGGCGAAGTTCATGAACGAGCCGTCGATGGTGTCGAGCAGCGACATCCCGGCCGCGAAGAGCACCGGCAGGGTGAGGATGGCGTACCAGGGCAGGCCGGAGGCGGCGCCGGAGCCGGCCAGGACCAGCAGGGCGATCTCGGTGGCGGTGTCGAAGCCGAGGCCGAACAGCAGGCCGAGCGGGTACATCTGCCAGGGCTTGCGGATCGAGCCGGTGACCCGGCCGAGGAAGCGGTTCATGAAGCCGCGGTTGTTGAGCTGGGTCTCCAGTGCGGCCTCGTCGTAGGCGCCGGAGCGCATCTGCCGGAACACCTTCCAGATGCCCGCCAGGATGACCAGGTTGATGCCGGCGATGAGGTAGAGGAAGGTGCCGGAGACCGTCGTACCGATCAGGCCGGTGACCTCGTGCAGGTGCGAGCCGTCGTCCTCGACGGGGCCGGCCAGGGCCTTCATGCCGAACGAGAGCAGCAGGGAGAGGCCGAAGACGATGCTGGAGTGGCCGAGGGAGAACCAGAAGCCCACGGACAGCGGGCGCTGCCCCTCCCCCATCAGCTTGCGGGTGGTGTTGTCGATGGCCGCGATGTGGTCGGCGTCGAAGGCGTGCCGCATGCCCAGCGTGTACGCGGTCACGCCGATGCCTATGCCGAACGACTCGGTGCCCACGCTGAAGTGCTGCGGCGCGATGATCCCGACCAGCGTCCCCCAGCCGATGACGTGCAGGGCCAGCACGAATCCGGCCATCCCACCGACTCTGATCCACTCCTGGCGTGTCATGGAGCCCCGGACACGGTGCCAGGCCGAGCGCTTGGTCTCGGCCTGGGCGGGGAGGGACGGAGCGGAACCAGGGGCAGCCGTCATCGGGAGGTGACATCCTTCGGTCGAGCGATGGGCAGCTGCCGTCGGCAGCCTTGTGCCATCCTCCCGTACTTGCACATCGTTCGCAGTAGCGCCTATACCAGGGCTTCACCAAGAGAACGTCATGAGAAGGTAAAGGCCAGGGGGGGCGGTCGAGCTCAGGCCGCCAGCAGTCCGCTCCCCAGCCAGTCCTCGGCGTTCTTCACGCCCGGCAGCGCGAAGAAGTAGCCGCCGCCGGTCGGGGAGATGTAGTCGACTAGGGGCTCGTCGATCAGCCGGGTCTGGGTGGCCTCGAACTGGCGCTGGACGTCCTGGTTGTAGCAGCAGAAGACCAGGCCCATGTCGAGGTTGCCGACGCTGTCGACGCCCCGGTCGTAGTTGTAGCCGCGGCGCAGGATGCGGGTGCTGTCGGTCCTGGCGGTGCGCGGGTTGGCGAGCCGGATGTGGGCGTCCAGCGGGATGGCGTTGCCCCTCGGGTCCTTGGCGTAGTTCGGGATGTCGGTCTCCTTGGCGCCGTCCAGGGGGGCGCCGGTGTCCTTGCGGCGGCCGAACATCAGCTCCTGCTCGCTGAGCGAGACCCGGTCCCAGAACTCCACGAGCATCCGGATGATCCGGACCACCTGGTAGCTGCCGCCCACCGTCCAGGCCGGCTCGCCCTGTCCCTCGCCGACCCAGATCAGCCGGCTGGTCTCCCGGGCCGAGGTGACGTCCGGGTTGGCGATGCCGTCCTTGAAGCCGAGCAGGTTGCGCTGGGCGCCGGTGGGCCGCGGGGCGTTCTGGAAACCGTCGATCCGCCACCTGATCTGCATGCCGCCCCGGGTGTGCCTGGCGATGTCCCGCAGGGCGTGCAGCACGGTGTCCGTGCTGTTGGCGCAGATCTGCAGCGAGAGGTCGCCGTGGCACTCGGCTGCCTTCAGGTTGTCGTTGGGGAAGGTCCGCATCGGCGTCAGCCGGGCCGGCTTCGCCTTCGCCAGGCCGTAGCGGTCGTCGAACAGGGAGGCGCCGACGCCGACGGTGACGGTCAGCGCGTCGGAGGGGACCTCGGGGCCGAGGATGCCGTTGTCGGCGGGCGGCGCGCCGACGCCCAGGTCGTCGGGGGTACCGCCGGAGGTGAGGAAGCGGGCCCGTGCGGTGATCGTCTTCAGCAGGTCGGCGAGCTCCTGCCGGCTGTCGGCGATGACGTCGAAGGAGACGAAGGTGGCGGCGGCCGGGGCCGGGGTGAGGATGCCGGCCTGGTGGGTGCCGTGGAAGGGGACCATCGTGGTGCTGCTCGCGTCGGCGGCCTGGGCCTCGGCGGTGCCGCCGGCCTGGCTGAGCGCGAAGCCGCCGCCGGCCAGGACCGCGCCGGCGGCCCCGGCGCCCAGCGCCGTCCGCACGAAGGAGCGGCGGCCCGTGCCCATCGGGCAGGACGGGGTGTCGGCAGCGGACATCGGAGGGTTCCCTTCGTCGTGCGGGTGCGGGTGTGGTGCGGCGTTCATCAGGCGGACTTCCTGATCTCCAGGAGGTCCGGCACCGGGGCGAGGTCCTCCAGGAGCTGTCCGGTGGCTCCGGCGATCCGCTGCCGGGTGACGGTGTCGAGCTGCTCGACCGGGGTCCAGGTCGTGCCCTGGTGCTCGGCGTCCAGGAGCTGCTGGAGGCGGGTGATGTCCGCGTCGACGGCCGGCAGCAGCTTCGGCGCCCGGGTGGTGAGCAGCGGGCGCAGTACGGTGAGCAGTTCGCGGGTGCCGGCGAGGTTGGCGTTCGCGGTGGCGAGGTTGGTGCCGCTGCCCTCGTCGGTGTCGGCGGTCAGCTCGAACTGGAGGGTGTTCTCCAGGATCTCGTGGGCGCGCAGCGGCAGGTCGCCCGGGTCGAAGTCCTGGGTGGGGAACGCCTTCTGGAGCCCGGCCGCCGCGTCCGCGAGCGCCTGCGCCGGAGCCTTCAGCTGCTCCGCGGTCTGCCCGTGCCACAGCCCGTACTCGACCCGGTGGAACCCGGCGAAGTCCTTGTCGGCCACCCCGCCGGGGAGGCCGTCGGCACGGCCGTTGATCTTCTTGTCGAAGTCCTCGAAGGTGCCGTAGGCGGCACCGAGGGAGGAGTAGGTGAGGTGGGCGGTCAGCCAGTCGGTGCGGGCCCTGTCGAGATGGTTGCCCGCGATGTCGGCGTCGAGCGTGCGGGTCTGCGCGACGAGGGTGGCCAGGCCCTGTCCGACATACGCCTTGTAGGCCTTCAGCGGCGCCGCGAGGTCGTTCTCGGAGACCGGTACGACCGCTTTGGTGCTGCCTCCGCCACCGCTGACGGTGACCGACGCGGAGGTGACGGCCTTGCCGCCGGAGGGGACACAGCGCCAGGCGTAGGTGCCGCCGGCGACCGTGGCGACCAGGTCCCGGGTGGTGCCGGGGGCGAGGCCCTCGACCTCGCCGTAGACCGCGTTGGTGCTCGGGTCGATCAGATACACCTCGGAGGTCTTGCCGCCGGTGTTCTGCATCTGGAAGGTCTGCCGGCCCGGCTTGGGCGCGGTGAAGCCCTTGCCGCACTCGGTCTCGGAGACGGCGACGGTCTCGCCGCTGGTGGGCTTGGGCCGGGCGAAGGCGACCACGAGCCCGGCCACGACGGCCGGGACGGCGACCACGGCGACGGGCACCACCCAGGCGGGGCGGCGCCGCGCGCCCGTGGCGGGCTGCGGCTCGGGCTCGCGGGCGGCCGGCACCGGCTCCGGCTCCGGCTCCGGAAGCTGGGTGGCGGGCGTGGGCGCCGGCGTATCGGCCACCGGCTCGGGGGCGGCCTCCGGCTCGGCGACGGCCGGCCGCGGTGCGGACGTGGCGGCGGCCGGCTTCGGCGCACCGGCACGCACTCCGCGCACTCCGCGTACGAACAGGGTCATCACCACGGCGAGATAGCCGGCGTATCCGATCACCTGGAGCCAGGTCATCGCCGGGGTGATGTTGAGGACGCCCTGGAGGAGGGTGCTGTACCAGGAGCCGGCGTCGACGTGGGCGCCGAGGTCGAAGGCGTACGCGGTGTCGCCCGCAAGGACGCCGCCCTCCTGGAGATCGCGCAGCCCGTAGCCGAGGACGCCGGCGGCGATCACGATCAGGACCGCGCCCGTGTAGGTGAAGAACCGGGTGAGGTTGATCTTCAGCACGCGCCGGTACAGGCCCCAGCAGAGGCCGGCTGCCAGGACCAGGCCGATCCCGGCGCCGGCCAGGGGGCCCGCGGACTCCCCGGCCGCCCGGGCGGTGGTCCACAGGAACAGCGCGGTCTCCAGGCCCTCACGGCCGACCGCGAGGAACGAGGTCAGGATCAGCACGCCCGAGCCCATGGCCAGGGCGCCGGTGACCTTCTCCTTGATCTCGCCGGCGAGGGAGCGGGCCGAGCGGCGCATCCAGAACACCATCGCGGTGACGAAGGCGACCGCGACCACGCTGAGGGTGCCGCCGAACGCCTCCTGAGCGGTGGCGGAGAGGGAGGCGGCGGTGAAGGTGAGCACCGCGCCGAAGCTCATCGCCAGCGCGATCGCGGCCAGGACACCCGTCCACACCTGCGGCAGCCGGTTCCTGGCCCCGGCCCGCACCAGCGTGGCGACGAGGATCGAGACGATCAGCCCGGCCTCGAGACCTTCCCTCAGCCCGATCAGGAAACTAGGAAACGCGTCGTCCCACATCCGCCGCAGCCCTCCCCGGCAGGCCCGTCCCCGCCCCTTGGCTCGAACTTAGTGAAGGCATGCCTTACTCCGCCGACCATGATGACTACACCCATGTAGTCAGCCGGTCATGAACTGGCAATGGTGCGGCAAAGCCCGTGACCGGACACGGACACAGACAGGCGGGAACACCGGCGGGACGGCAATCGTCTACATTCGGGTAGACCGTCTACATCTTCGTAGTCACCGCAACGGGAGGGCCGTCGTCGGCGTCATGGACCACAAGAGGACCGCGGAGTTCGCGGGAAGTATCGCGTTCGGGGCCTGGGCGGCGTTCGCGGTGCTGGCTCTGGTCGTGACCGGCCGGCATGGCGTCCCGCTCGCCCCGGACCGCACGCTGCTGGCCTGGTCCCTCGGTCATCGTCCCGACGTGGCGGTAGCCGTGGCCCGGGGGATCACCGCGACCGGCACCGGGGTCGTGCCGTACGCCCTGGTCGTGGCGGCCGGGGTGGTCGCGGGCCGCACCCGGCGGCAGCGGCTGGTCGCCGCGCTCCTCGGCGTGGGTTGCCTCGCCCTGGGCCAGACACTCCGTCAGGCCGTGATGGAGCTGGTCGCCAGGCCCCGGCCGCCGCAGGCCGACTGGCAGACCTCGGCCTCCGGCTGGTCGTTCCCCTCCGGCCACACCACCACGGCCGCACTGGCCGCCGGCCTCGTGATCCTCGCGGTCTGGACGAGGGCCCCGCACGGCCGCACACCGTGGTGCGCGGCCGTCGCCTGCTGGGCACTGGCCGTCGGGGCCACCCGGGTCTTCCTGGGTGTGCACTGGTGCACCGACGTGATCGGCGGCTGGCTGTTCGCGGCCGGGTGGCTGGCGCTCTGCGCGTGCGTGGCGGCCCGGTGGGTTCCGGACACGTGGACCCGGGACGACCTACCGGAGAGACCGGTGACCGCCCCGTGAGTCAGGACGTCGCGCCGGGTCCGTCGGGGCGGGTGCGGCGCTGGTCGACCATCTCCCGGGTCAGCTCCGCCGTCTCGGTCTCCGGCAGCCGTTCGAAACCGTCCTCCGTGATGACCGAGACCAGCGGGAAGATACGGCGGTTGAGGTCGGGGCCGCCGGTCGCCGAGTCGTCGTCGGCCGCGTCGTAGAGCGCCTGGAGTGCGGTCAGGGCGGCCTCGCGGCGGGTGAGGCCGGGACGGTACAGCTTCTTCAGGGCGCCGCCGGCGTACGGCGAGCCGCTGCCCTCGGCGTGGAAGGCGCGCTTCTCGTAGAGGCCGCCGGCCACGTCGAAGCTGAAGATGCGGCCGCGCGTGCCCTCCGGCGCCTTGGGGTCGTAACCGGCGAGCAGCGGGACGACGGCGAGGCCCTGCATGGCCTGGCCGAGGTTCTCCCGGATCATCGCGGCGAGCCGGCGGGCCTTGCCGTCGAGGGTCATGGGGATGCCCTCGATCTTCTCGAAGTGGGTCAGCTCGACCTGGTAGAGCTTGACCATGTCGACGGCGAGCCCGACGGTACCGGCGAAGGCGACCGCCGTGTGGTCGTCCGCGGGGTGCACCTTCTCCAGGTCGCGCTGGGCGATGAGGTTGCCCATGGTGGCCCGGCGGTCGCCGGCGATCAGCACGCCGTCGCGGTAGGCGAGGGCGAGGACGGTGGTGCCGTGCGGGAAGGCGTCCGGCGCGGCGACCGTGCCCGGGGGCAGCGGGCTGCGGGTGGGCAGCAGTTCGGGCCGGTGGGCGGCGAGGAAGCAGGCGAAGGACGAGGTCCCCGGCGTGAAGAACTCCTCCCCCAGCCGGCCCTCCGTGTCGTTCGCTGGCATACCAGTCCCCCTCCTGTCGGCCGACGACACCGGACTCCTACCTGATGCGGGGCGCCGGGAAACGCCCGCCCGGTCACAGCGCCCGGCGCCGCATCAGTAACCCGAGCACCAGCAGGCCCGGCAGCAGCGGCAGCCACACGGTCAGCAGCCGGTAGCCGAGCACGGCGGAGGCGGCCGCGGCGGCCGGGGTTCCGGAGACGGTGAGAGCGAACGCGAGGGCCGCGTCGAGGGAGCCGATGCCGCCCGGGGTCGGCAGCAGCGCGGCAGCCCCGCTGGCGGCGAGGTAGAGCAGCGCCACCCGGGCCGGGGACAGCGGCAGTCCGACCGCCCGGATCACGGCGAAGAGCACCAGCGCGTGCAGCCCGGCGAAGGTCAGCGAGCCGCCCCACAGCGCGGCCGCGCGGACCGGGCGTGCGTGCAGGGCCCGGATGTCGGCGGCCACGGCGGCCAGCGCACCCCGGCAGCGGGGCCAGACCCGGGCCCGGAGCAGCACCCCGGCCAGGGTGGCCGCAGCCGTCACGGCGAGGATCGCGGCCCCGGACACGTGCGGGACGCGCAGCAGTCCGGGGCATGCGGGAGCGAGCACGGCGATCAACGCCAGCCGGACCACGGCACCGGAGGCCGCCTTGACCGCGAGGGCCGACGCACCGCGGCCCGCCGGAAGCCCGCAGCGCATCAGGAACCGCAGGTTCACCGCGCCCGCGCCGAGCCCGGCGGGCAGCACGTGGTTGGCGGCCGACGCGGCGAACTGGGCGGCGACCAGCCGCCCGCCGGGCAGCCGGCGCGTGACCGCGCCCTGCTGGGCGAGCGCGGACGACGCCCAGGTCCCGACCGCCGCCACGGCCGCAACCAACAGCCACCCCTGGTCGGCGCCGGCCAGCCGGACCGCCCCGTGCGCCACGACCGGCCAGTGCCGCAGGACCAGCCAGCCCGCGCCGAGCAGCAGCACCAGGCAGGCACCGCTCTGCCAGTAGCGTCCCCGACGGCCCAGGACGGGTGTGGCGTTCACGTTCGGGACCATCGAGGCACCCCCCTGTTCCCCTGCGGCGCGCAGGACCCTCCATGGACTCAGGGACAAACACTGACAAATTAACCGGACTTACCGGCGGAGGCAGCGCGGGTAAGTCCATACGAACGGCGGCACTACGCGCTGTAAGGTTGTGGCATGGCTGGCACAGGGTCCCGCGGCAGGACGGAGCGGCGCAGCGCCGGGGAGCTGGAGAGCGAGGTCCTGGCGGCACTGTGGGCGACCGAACGCCCGTTGACCCCCGCCGAGATCCAGACCGAGATCGGCGGCGGGCTCGCGTACAACACCGTGCACACGATCCTGAAGCGGCTGTACGACAAGGGCCTGGTGCTGCGGGACGCCGACGGGCGGCGCGGTGCGTACCGGCCGGCGAAGAACGCGGCCGAGTTGACCGCCGAAGCCATGCACGAGGCCCTGGACCGGGGCCCGGACCCGATCGCGGCGCTCCAGCAGTTCGTGTCCGGGCTGAGCCCGGAGGAGGAGCGGGCGCTGCGGAACCTGTTCGCCGGAGGCGGCGCATGAGGTTCGACGTCTACACCCCGCTGCTGGTCTCCCTGCTGCTCCACCTGGTCAGCCCGCTGATCGCCCGCCGGGTCGCGCCGGCGCTGGCGGCGCGCGTCCTCGCGTCCGCCGCGGTACTGACCGCCGCCGCGGCCACCTGGTCGCTGGTCCTGCTCACGACGGCCCTGCTGGGCGACGCCCCGCCGGTGGTCCGAGAGGCCCACGAGGACGGGCGGCCGCTGGCCGACCCGGTGCCCGAGGTGATCGGCGTCGCCGCCTGCCTGGCGCTGGTCGTGGTGGTCTGGCGGGTGCAGCGGGCGGTGCGGGCCGAGCGGCACACCCGGCGGGCGCTGCGGCGGCTGTGCGAGGGGCATCCCAGGGACACCGAGCTGGTGGTGGCGGCCTGCGAGGTGCCGCGGGCGTTCGCGATCCCGGGGCGGCCGGGCCGGATCCTGGTCACCTCGGCGATGCTGGGCGCGCTGGCACCGGCGGAGCGACGGGTGCTGCTGGCCCACGAACGCGCCCACCTCAGGCACCGGCACGGCCGCCTGGTGACGGCGGTGACACTCGCCGCGGCGGCCAACCCACTGCTCGGCCCGGTCCGTTCCGCGGTGACCTTCCTGGTGGAGCGGTGGGCGGACGAGCAGGCGGCGACCGAGGTCGGGGACCGCGGCACCACCGCCCTGGCGCTGGCCCGGGCGGCACTCAGCGCGGGCCGCGCCGCGCGCCCGGCCTGTGCCCTCAACTTCACGGACCGCGCGGTGACGCGCCGGATCGCGGCACTCCAGACGACTCCGCCCCCGCAGTTGTGGCCCGCCGCGGCGGCCGTCCTCGCCCTGGGCGCGCTGGCGGCCCTGTTCGCGGCGGACGCGACGGGCGACCTGGTACACCTCCTTTTCAACGCCCTCACGTGAGCGCCCTTCTTTTTTGGGGGCGCCGGGGGTACCCCCAGCGCCCCTGAAAGACGGGGCGTCGTCGCTCACGCCGGTCGAGTCGGTGCCCTGTGCAGCGGCTGGGCCGGTGTCGGCCCCGGCCGGGTCGGCGGCACCGCCCGTACCGCCGGGCTGTCCGTGCCGACCGTCACCGGCTCGCCGTGGTGGTACACCGTCAGCGGCGGGCCGTCGAGCAGGGTGTACGTCGCCTTGTCGGCGCCGATCTCCACGCGGAGCCTGCTGCCGCGCAGTTGCAGGCTGAAGGCGAGCCGGCGCAGCCGCTCTGGCAGCCGGGGGGCGAAGCGGGCCCCGTCGTCGTAGTGGCGCAGCCCGCCGAAGCCGGCCACCAGGGCCATCCAGGTGCCGGCGAGGGAGGCGATGTGCAGTCCGTCGCGGGTGTTGTGCTCCAGGTCGTCGAGGTCCATCAGCGCGGCCTCGGCCGTGTAGGCGTGGGCGAGCGTGAGGTGTCCGGCCTGGGCGGCGACGACGGCCTGGCAGCAGGCGGACAGCGAGGAGTCGCGGACGGTCAGCGGCTCGTAGTAGGCGAAGTTGCGGGCGATGTGCTCCTCGTCGAAGTACGCCTCGCAGGTGTACATCGCCAGCACCAGGTCGGCCTGTTTGACGACCTGTTTGCGGTAGAGGTCGAAGTAGGGGAAGTTCAGCAGCAGCGGGTACTGCTCGGGGCGGGTGTTCTCGAAGTCCCAGCGCTGGTACCGGGTGAATCCGGCGCTCTGTTCGTGGACGCCGAGCTCGTGGTTGTAGGGGATGTGCATGGACTCGGCCGCGTCCCGCCAGGCGGCGCTCTCCTCCGCGTCGACGCCGAGCTCCGCCGCCTGCCGCGGGTGGCGTTCCACGGCGTCCGCGGCGGCCAGCAGGTTCGCGCGGGCCATCAGGTTGGTGTACGTGTTGTCGTCGGCGACCGCGCTGTACTCGTCGGGGCCGGTGACGCCGTCGATGTGGAAGGCGCCGCGGCTGTCGTGGTGGCCGAGCGAGCGCCACAGGCGGGCGGTCTCCACGAGCAGCTCGACACCGGTGTCCCGTTCGAAGTCGGTGTCGCCGGTGGCGGCGACGTAGCGGACCACGGCGTCGGCGACATCGGCGTTGACGTGGAAGGCGGCGGTGCCCGCCGGCCAGTAGGCCGAGCCCTCCGGTCCCGCGATGGTCCGCCAGGGGAACGCGGCCCCGTCCAGACCGAGCTGGGCGGCGCGTTCGCGGGCGGCGGGCAGGGTGTTGTGCCGCCAGCGCAGCGCCTCGGCGACGGCGCCGGGGGCGGTGTGGGTGAGGACGGGCAGCACGAACATCTCGGTGTCCCAGAAGGCGTGCCCGTCGTATCCGGAGCCGGTGAGGCCCTTGGCGGGTATCGCCCGCTGTTCGGCGCGGGCCCCCGCCTGCAGGACGTGGAAGAGGGCGAAGCGGACCGCCTGCTGGACCTCCTCGTCGCCGTCCACCTCCACGTCGGCGCGGGACCAGAAGTCGTCCAGGTAGCCGCGCTGGTCGTCGGCGAGCCCCTGCCAGCCCTCGTGGGCGGCGGCCGCGAGGGCCGCGTCCACCTGGTCGGCCATGGCGGGCAGTGAGCGCACCCCGGACCAGCCGTGGGCGACGAACTTCTCCAGCCGCAGCCGCTGCCCGGGCTCCAGGACGGAGGTGACGGTCAGCCGGGCCACGTCCACGCCGCTCTCGGCGCGGGCCGAGGTCCGCTCGGGACCGGAGACGGTGTGGTCGGCGGCGACCGCGACCCGCAGGCCGCTGCGCCGGGTGCGGTGGACCAGACGCAGCCGGCACCCGGAGGCGAAGTCGTCCTCCTGCTCCAGCGGCGACTGCAGCGCGAGCGCCGCACGGGGATCACCGTTCGAGTCGGGCAGTTGCTCGTTGGCGACCAGCTCGGACTGGACCACGATCCGGCAGCGCCGGTCGACGGCCTCCACCTCGTAGGAGACGGCGGCGATCGCCCGCTGGGTCAGCGAGACCAGCCGGGTGGAGCGCACCCGCACGGTGGAGCCGGCCGGCGAGGTCCACTCGCAGGTCCGCTCCAGGACGCCCCGGCGCAGGTCAAGGACCCGTTCGTGGGCGACGAGCCGGCCGTAGCGCAGGTCGAAGGGCTCGTCGTCGACCAGCAGCCGCAGGATCTTGCCGTTGGTGACGTTGATGACGGTCTGCCCGGACTCCGGGTAGCCGTAACCGGCTTCGGCGTACGGCAGCGGGTGCACCTCGTGCACGCCGTTGAGATAGCTGCCCGGCAGGCCGTGCGGTTCGCCCTCGTCGAGGTTGCCGCGCCAGCCGACATGGCCGTTGGACAGCGCGAAGACCGACTCGCTCTGTGCGAGCACGTCCAGGTTGAGCGCGGTCTCGCGGACCGTCCAGGGTTCCACGGCGTACGACCGTTGGGTGATCACTCCTTGCCTCCCAGCTCGGCGAGGTCCTTCACGACCGTGTCCGCGCCGTGTGCGTACAGGGCGTCCGTCTGCCCGACGCGGTCCACGCCGACGACGTACCCGAAACGGCCCGCCCGACCCGCGTCCATGCCCGCCAGGGCGTCCTCGAAGACCGCGGCGGCGACCGGTTCCACCCCCAGGTCCTGGGCGGCGGCCAGGAAGGTGTCCGGGTGCGGCTTGCCGGGCAGCCGCCGCTCGGCGGCCACGACGCCGTCGATGCGGACGTCGAAGAAGTGCTCGGCGCCGATCGAGCGCAGCACGTCACGGCAGTTGGCGCTGGAGGAGACGATCGCGGTGCGCAGCCCGTGCGCGCGGACCGCCTCCAGATAGCGCAGCGTGCCGTCGTAGGCCTCGACCCCCTCTGTGCGGATCTTCTCCAGCAGCAGTTCGTTCTTCCGGTTGCCGAGGCCGTGCACGGTCGGCGCGTCCGGTGGGTCGTCCGGCGTGCCTTCCGGCAGGTGGATGCCGCGGGAGTCGAGGAAGGCGCGGACCCCGTCGGCGCGGGGGCGTCCGTCGACGTACTCGTCGTAGTCGGCGACCGCGTCGAAGGGCCGCTGTCCGTCGTGGCCGCGCAGGAAGGCGTCGAAGGTCGCCTTCCAGGCCGCCGCGTGCACGACGGCCGTCTTGGTGACGACCCCGTCGAGGTCGAAGAGACAGGCCTGGATGGTGTCGGGCAGACCGAGTGCAGTCATGTCCCGCATCTTCCCCAGCGGACGGCTTCGAGGGGGTGGCGCCCGCCACATTCCGGGCCCGGTGTCACACTTTTTGCGTGCCGCTGACTTTCGACGACCTCCTCGACCGCGCCCGTTCACTGGCCGGACGGGCTCCGCGCGCGATCCTGGGCATCGCGGGCAGCCCCGGTGCCGGCAAGACGACCCTCGCCAAGCATCTGGTGCGGGAGCTGAACGGCAGCGGAGAGCCGTGGGCCGCGCATGTCCCCATGGACGGCTTCCACCTGGCCGACGTCGAACTGGACCGCCTCGGGCTCAGGGACCGCAAGGGGGCGCCCGCGACCTTCGACGCGGCCGGGTACGCGGCGCTGCTGCGGCGGCTGCGCGAGGAGACGGACGTCGTGGTGTACGCGCCGGGCTTCGAGCGGGTCCTGGAGCAGCCGATCGCGGGCGCGATCCCCGTCCTGCCGACCGCCCGGCTGGTGGTGACGGAGGGCAACTACCTGCTGCTGGCGGACGGTTCGTGGGCGCGGGTGCGGCCGGCCCTGGACGAGGTGTGGTTCTGCGAGATCGACGAGTCCGAGCGGATACGACGGCTGGTCGACCGGCACGAGGAGTTCGGCAAGGGCCACGAACAGGCGGTGGCCTGGGTGGCGGGCACCGACCAGCTGAACGCCGACCTGGTCGCGGCCACCCGGGACCGGGCGGACCTGGTGGTGCCGGAGACGGCGCTGCCCCCGCGGAAAAAGTCGCGGGGCGCTGTCGATCCGGCCGCCTCCCGTTCGACATCATGATGTGCGGCGTCTCGCCCCACGAGGACACGAACCGAACCTGGCGAGGAAACACGTGGATCAACTGCTGAGAGTCATGAACTTCGTCGTATCGGCCGACGGAGTCGCTGCCGGTGCCAGTGAGCACCAGAGCTTCGAGCGGCCGTTCGGCCTCGACCGTGCCGAGCGGCTGTTCGCCTGGGCCGGCGCCACCGCGAGCTGGCCCAACCGCACGGATGCCGGGGGCAGCCGGGGCCTCGACGACTACTTCACCCGGGACTTCGCCCGCAACATCGGCGCCGAGATCATGGGCCGCAACAAGTTCGGGCCCCAGCGCGGGCCCTGGCAGGACCACGAGTGGCAGGGCTGGTGGGGCGACGAGCCCCCGTTCCGCACCCCGGTGTTCGTCATGACCCACCACACGCGTCCCTCGTTCACGCTCTCCGACACCACCTTCCACTTCGTCGAGGGCGACCCGGCCACGGTCCTCGCCCAGGCCAGGGAAGCCGCGCAGGGCAAGGACGTCCGGCTCGGCGGCGGGGTCACCACCGTCCGCCAGTTCCTCGAAGCCGATCTCGTCGACACCCTGCACGTGGCGGTCTCACCGGTGAAGTTCGGCTCCGGCCTACACCTGTGGGAGTCCCCCGACGAACTCCTCGACCGCTTCCACCTGGAGGTCGTGCCCAGCCCGAGCGGCGTGACCCACCACCTGTTCTGGCGAAGGTGACGTGCTCGCAGTCCGGGCCGCCCGCGATGGACTCCGGCGCGGCCCGGGCCGCGGCGGTCTAGCGCACCACCCGGTGGCGGAGGTAGACGGCCCCCGAGCCGAAGGTGCGGGTCTCGACGTGTTCGAGATCCACCCGGCGCTCGTGCCGGGGGAAGTACGGAACGCCGCCGCCGACCAGCACCGGGTGGACCACGGTCCGGTACTCGTCGATCAGACCCCGTTCGGCCGCCTCGGCGGCGAGCGTCGCGCCGCCGATCGCGATGGCGCCGTCGCCCGGCTCGGCCCGCAACCGCTCGATCTCCTCCGCCACGCTGCCGGAGGCCGGCCGGGCCCGGCCCCGCACCTCCGACAGCGTGGTGGAGAACACCACCTTCGGGAGGGGCTTCCAGAGCGCGGTCCATTCTCGCTCGGCGTCGTCGAGCGCGGGATCCTGGTCGGCGGTCTCCCAGTACAGCATCGTCTCGTACAGCCGCCGCCCCATCAGATGGACGCCGACCTCCCGGATCTCGTCGATCCAGAAGCGGAAGACGTCCTTGTCGGGCGCCGCCCAGTCGAACGTGCCGTCCGGCCCGACGATGTAGCCGTCGAGTGACACACCCATCGAATAGGTCACGCTGCGCATCGCGAGTCCTCCTGCTCGGGAAACGGGTTCGACCGTACGACCGCCGGAGACCACAGGACTCATCGCCACGCGCGGAACGGCGCTAGCAGGCGGTCAGGACCAGTTCGGGCACCCCGTGGGCGTCCTCGGCCCCGATCGCGGCCGTGAACTCCTCGGTGTGCAGCGTCAGATCGCCTTCGAAGGACGGCGTGAAGTCCCCGCCGGGCCCGTACCGTACGGCGAACACGTGCAGGTGTTCCGGTGCGCCCGGCGCCGGTTCGGCCTCGTAGGCAGTCGAGGTGACCAGGTGGCGCCAGCCCTCGTCCGGGTTGCCGTAGCCGCGCGGGTCGGCGGCGAGGGCGAACGCGGCCTGCTCCTGGGTGAGTTCGGAGCGCGCGTCGAAGTGGTCCGCACTCTGCCCGGCGGGGTGCGTGAGGCGCAGGGCGCCCGCCGCGGCGGTTTCGCCCTCGGCGACCCGGCGCACCCGTTCGCCGTCGTCGGCCGCGTAGGGCAGCCCGGCCAGCAGGTACGGCGTGCCGTTCAGACGCTCCACGGCCACCGTCACCCACAGCCGGGTGCCGTCCGTGACGTACAGGGAACGTACGTGGCGCAGGACATGGTCGCGCCCCACGACCGGCTTGCTGACCAGTTTGGCGGTCAGGCCGTCGGCGTGGACGTCCCGGACCCGGACCTCGCCCATCGGCCGGCAGTACAGGAAGCCGTCCAGGACCGGGCCGAAGCCGTGCTGCCGGTTCACCGCCGCCGGGAGGTAGTAGGTGCCGCCGGCCTCGATCAGTGACGGGGTCATGCGGCTGTCGAAGGCCACCGAGACCGTACCGGCGCGGAGTTGGTGGCGGGCCGGGGCGGTCGCCGGGTCGCGGTGCCAGGGAGTGGTGTCCTGGATCTGCCAGACCAGCATCCAGGCGAAGTGCCCGTCGACACCGCCGTCCGGCTTGACGGCGTGCCGTCCCCAGTTCGTGTCGCCCCGGTAGCGGCCCAGGTCGGAGCCGATACGGGCGCCGAAGTAGCGCAGGCCGAGGACCGACTCGAAGGCCGAGTGCTGTTCGCTGTAGCGCGGTCCGCCGTTGTCGAAGCCGCCGCCCGTGAGCCGGGCGTCGATGTAGCGGGCGAGCGCGTCGCCGTCCTCGGCGAAGACCTCCTCGCCGCTGACCCGGTGGGCCTGGGCGAGGAAGGACAGGGAGATCGGCCCGTAGTTGTTGTCGTAGGCGCCGCCGTGCTCGGGGGGCAGCAGCTCGCCCCGGTCGAGGACGCGGTGAGCACGGATCCTGTCGGTGTACAGGGCGAGTGCCCGCTCCCGGATCGGCTGCGCCTCCTCGGGTGGAAGGTGCCGTGCCAGCATCAGGCCGCCGACCACGCACCCGATGGCCTGGTTGCCGGCCTCCTGCGGGTTGAAGAAGGTGGCCTCGGTCAGCCAGCGCCAGTAACCGCGGCCCAGCTCGACCAGCTCCGTGCACTGTCCCTCGTCGACCAGGCCCCCGGAGAGGTCGAGGATGTTCACGGCCTGGAGCAGCGCCCAGACCGTGCTGGGCCAGTCACCGATCGGGTGCGCGCCCGCCTCCAGGACGTAACGGGCGTATGGGAGACCGGAGTTGCGGACGGTGAGGTTGGGGTAGCCGGGGTTGTCCTCGGTGTAGACCCGTTCGCGCAGATGGAAGGCGAGGCTGCGGCGCACCGCCTCCGGCAGCCGCGGGTCCTTGGACCGCTGCCAGGCCAGGGCCAGCAGGGAGGTGACGCCGAGGGAGGTGTCGCCGATGTCGTCGTCCGCGTCGGGGTGTTCGAGGTTGCCCTCGGGGGTGAGGCGGGCCAGCGCCTGTTCGACGACGTCGGCGAGGACCGCGTCGTAGGCCTCGGGGGTGGACGGCAGGTCGTGCAGCGGGCCGAGCTGGCGCGGCAGGTGCATCGGAGGAGGTCAGCCCTTCGTTCCGGAGGTGGCCGTGACGTGGATGGTCAGGGGCGGGCGACGGGTGAGGCGCGGCGGGCGCGCAGTGTGACGCTCAGTGTCTGCGGGCCTTGCCCTCCGAGGTAGACGCGGTTCCCGGTCGTCGCGTCGGTGCCGCCCACCACGGTGTGGTCCTGACCCGGGTCGTACCGTAGTACGTCGCTCCGGTCCGGCCCGGCGAGCGGTTCGCCTGCCTCGACGTGGGCCTCGACCCGGATCTCGTCGGCACCGGCCCGGTAGGTCGTCGGTCCGGTCGCAAGGCACCAGCGTCCGTCGCCGATCGGTACCGCGCCCGTCGGCACGCCGCCCGGCCGGAAGGTCAGTTCGAGAGCCCAGGGCACCCGTGGTCCGCTGATGTCGATGCGCAGGTCGGCACCGTCCTCGCGCAGATCGACGTCGACGCGGGTCGTCTGGGAGACCTCGTCCCGGGGCCGGTCCGGGAAGGCCATGGCGGCCGAGAAACGTCCCTCGTCCGCCACCCGGTAGGCGCCGTCGTCCCGTCGCCGGTCCGGCGGGAGCGGCTGGTAGTAGGCGGCCGTGAGGGTCTCGGTGAGCCGGTACCGGTGGTCGGCGAGCTGTTGCATGCCGGCGGCGCGGAACGGGCCCAGGTCGAAGAATCCCCGGGAGAGGCGGACCGCGTCGAGGACGGCGTCGCCGGCGAACAGGCGCAGGAAGGTGGGGTTGCAGGCGAGGCCCGAGCGGATGCGCCGGTGCCCGGGCACGTCCGAGCCGCCGTACAGGACGCTGTGGGCGGTGGTGGAGGCACGTGAGGCAAGGCGCGCCGTGGTGAAGTACCGGTCGCGGGGAAGGGGTTCCGGCGCCGGTGCCGGGAGCGCGCGGCACAGGTCGGGGGTGAGGAGGGTCTCGGCGAGCAGGCCGGGGTCGTCGATGCCGCCGGCCGCCGCCGCGCGCGCCGCCCGGCTGAAGTCGCCCCGGCCGGTGCGGATCGCGAGCAGCCGGTAGTGCGGCAGGTAGGGCGCCAGCGGGAACGGGTGGTGCTGGTCCTGCCGGCGCGAGTGGACGGTCTCCACCGTGCCGTCCGGTCGGATGAGGTCCAGGGTCGCGGTGAGGTTGCGTTCGACGGCGTCCCGCAGGTCGGTGCGGCCGAGGACGTCGGCCAGGAGCAGCAGTGACGGGTTGGACACGTAGGACGCGTAGACGGCGCTGCGCTCCGAGTACAGGCCCTCCGCGTCGATGTCGACGCCCTCGGCGAGCCACGCGTCGATGCGGTCGAGCAGCCGGCCGTCCGGGAACGACCGGTGCAGCCGGGCCAGCGCCGCGCACAGTTCCCAGCGGTGGTTCGGGGTGTGCACCCCACCGGTCAGAAGGCCCCCGGTGGCGGCGCCGGCGATCTCGGCGAGCGCGTCCGTGACGTCGCCCAGTTCCGGCCCCGCGCCCGCGGCGAGGACGTGCGCGTCGCACACGTCGTTGACGGTGAACGCGGAGTCCGGCGGTGACTGCACGTTGTCGCCGCCGGCGAAGAGGCCGGTGCCGGTCTGTGCGGCCCGCAGGGCGCCGATGTGGGTCCTCGCGGCGGCGACGGCCTGCCTGCTGCCGTGCAGTGCCGAGTCCGGGGAACGGTACGCCGCGACCAGGGTCTTCACCCGGCGGGCCAGATCGCGGTGGGTCGCACCGGTGGGTTCGTCGTCGGGGGCGGCCGCCAGCGGGACGGTCGCCCGGTCGGCGGCGCGGGCCACCGACCGGACGAACTCGTGGTCGAGCGGGGTGGACAAAGTCAGTCCTTCAGTCCGGCATTGATGTCGGCGCCCATGACGTAGCGCTGGAAGACCAGGAAGATCACGATCAGCGGGATCATGGAGATGACCGACGCGCCGAGCAGGACCGACCAGTTGATGTTCTGCGCGCCGACGATGCTCTGGATGCCGATCTGCACGGTGAACTTGTTGGGGTCGTTGAGCATCAGCAGCGGCCAGATGTAGTCGTTCCACCGCCACTGGAAGGACAGGATGGCGAGGGTCAGCATGATGGGCCGGGAGAGCGGCACCATGATCCGCAGGAAGATCGACAGTTCACGGGCGCCGTCGATGCGTGCGGCTTCCACGAGTTCGTCGGGAACCGTCAGGAAGAACTGACGGAACATGAAGCATCCGGTCGCGGTGAGCACGGCCGGAAGGATGATGCCGGCGAACGAGTTGTAGAGGCCGAGGTTGCGGACCACCAGGAACTCCGGGGCGAGCATGACCTCGCCCGGCAGCATCGTTGTGGCCAGGATGCAGAGGAAGAACGCCTTGAGCCATTTGTTGTCGTACTTGGCCAGCGCGTACCCGGTGCAGCAGCTCACTCCCACCGTGAGGATCGTCGTGATCACGCACACGATGGCCGTGTTGATGAAGAACTGGGAGAAGTTGGCACTGCGCCAGGCCGTCAGGTAGCCCGACAGGGTGGGGTGGTGCGGCACCAGCGTGAGCGGATAGGAGAACAGGTCGCTGGCCGGCTTGAGCGAGCTGAGGATGAACCACAGCACCGGCAACCCGTAGAGGCACGCGAGGATCCACAGCAGTGTCGTCGCGGACACCGCCTGCCGGATCCCACCCCTTGCCACGCCGCGGGGCCGCTTCTTGAAGACGGCCCGCCCGGGATCGGCGTCGACCTTGCGAGGCATGTCTGTGGTTGTCATCGGTTCTCCACCCGCCGGTTGACGATCAGCTGGATGATCGCGACGGCCATCAGGATGAGCATGAGCACGAATGACGCGGCGCTCGCGTAGCCGATCTGGCCGCGTTGGAAACCGGTCTGGTAGATGTACTGGACAAGGAGGTTGTTCGACGTTCCGGGTCCACCGTTGTTGAGGGCGACGAACACCGGGTATTCCTTCATTGCGTTGATCGTGTTGAGCAGGACGACGATGAACGAGGTGGGTGCGATGCTCGGCAGTGTGATGCTGAAGAACTGGCGCCATGGTCCGGCGCCGTCGAGCGAGGCCGCCTCGTAGTACGACACCGGCACGTTCTTGATCGCCGCGATGAACAGCAGCATCGTGAATCCCGTCCACATCCAGGACGCCGCCATCACCACCACGAGCAGCGACAGGTCCGCGTTCGACTGCCACGGGACGGCACTTCCGCCGAGCTTCTCGATGACGTAGTTGACCAGTCCGAAGTTCTCACCGAACAGCCACCGCCACAGGACACCCACGACGATGGGCGACAGCAGCCACGGGATGAAGAAGATGACGCGGGCGACCGACGTACCCTTGGCGTGCTTGCTCACCACCAGATTGGCGGCGAGCAGCGAGAGCGCGAAGTTCAGCGGTACGAAGAGCACGGTGTACAACAGCGTGCGGCTCAGCGCGTCGTAGAACGTGGAGTCCCCGAACAGGTTGTGGTAGTTGTCCAGTCCGATGAACTGGAACGCCCCCACACCGGTGTAGTTCGTGAAGGAGTAGACGAGCCCGATCACCGCCGGCCAGACGAAGAACAGCGAGAAAAGTATGACGTTGGCCGCGATGAGGACGAGCGGCGCGACGGTGTACTTACTGCGTCTTCTGGGCGGGCTCGCGGACACTGCCGGGGCGGGTTTTGTCATCTTCCTGACTCCGTGCTGGTGGAATGGATTCCGGTGGGCTCACGCCATGAGCCCGGCATCACGCGGGCGCCCAGGTCCGGGCGGCGGTGTCTTGACCCGCCGCCCGGACCTGTGGCCTACGATGCGCCGCCGACCTGCTGGTTGTAGCCGGCGACGATGTTCTCCAGGGCCTTGTCGGACGACTGCTGGCCGTTGACCGCCTTGCCGAGTTCCGTCTTGGTCGGGTCGGTGGTGATGCTCTTGCCCTTCAGCGCCCATTCCGTCTGCGCGCCGTTGAAGTAGCCGGAGATCGGGGCGTAGAGCGGGATCTCCTCGTTGTACAGCTTGAACGCCGCCTGCGCCGCCGGGGACTTGAAGGGGTAGTTCGGGGTCAGGCCGCTCTCGACCGGGAGGAACCCGGAGCTCTCGACCAGTTCGGTGTACTGCTTCGGGTCGTACACCCACGTCATGAACTTCTTCGCGGCGGTGGCCGCGGCGCCGTTGTTGTTGAAGCCCACCATCAGGCCGCCGGCGTTGACGTCGCTGGCCTGCACGGGCTGGGCGGGGGTCGGGACGCTCGCCCAGTCGAACTTCTTGATGCTGTCCGAGAAGGCGGCGACCTGCCACACGCCGGACCAGTAGGCGACCACGTCACCGCTCTGGAACATCGCGGACGGGTCGGCGCCGCTGGTCCACACCGACTTCGGCATGGTCTTGTCGTCGTTCCATCCGACGAAGGTCTTCACGGCCTTCTTGGTCGCGGCGTCCACCGAGAACTTGCCGGAGGAGTCCGCGTGGACGTACTTGCCGCCCATCTCGTAGACCATGGCGCGCAGTCGCGACGGCGACTGGTCGAAGGTCAGGGAGTACTTGGCGCCGGTCTTCTCCCGGACCTTGTTCGCGGCCGCGATGAAGTCGGTCCAGGTCCAGGTCTCCGAGGGCGAGGTGGGGAAGGAGACGCCGGCCTTCTTGAAGAGCGTCTTGTTGATGAACAGGCCGGACGCGGTGACGTCCGAGGGGATGGCCAGCACCTTGCCGGACGAGTCCTTCGCCAGGAAGTTGGCGTTGATGTTGTAGCTCTTGTTGCCGGCGATGGAGCTCAGGTCGATCAGCTTGTTCGACCAGATCGGGTCCAGCGCCGGCACGGCCGCCACGTCGGGCAGAGCATTCGCCTGCGCGGAGTTGTGCAGCTTCGTCGTGTAGCCGTCGTAGGGGATGTTGACGAGCTTGACGGAGACGCCGTGTTCCTTCTTGTACTGCGCCACCAGCTTCTTCCAGCCCGCGTCCTGCCCCGGAACCGTGGAGATCCAGAACGTCAGCGACTTCGAGTCACCGCCCGAGCCGGATCCCCCTCCGCAGGCGGAGAGCAGCAGGGCTCCTGCCGAAGCCACGGCAGCGAGAGGAACCAGGCGGCGCATACCGCCGCGGCCGAGTCGGCGGGAACGCCGCACACCCACAGTGGTCATCTTCGATCCCATTTCGTCGTACGGACGGAGCACGGCGCCGACTGAGGCGGCACGGGTGCATTTTTATGGAGAAGTCACTTTCCGGGGTGCGCGGCCTCGCCCGGCCGCATCGTCCACGCGGGGCGAGATCCCCGGCCGTCCTGGCCGTCACCGCACGGGCACGCCCTCGTACGGTTGCCGTACGTCGTGTACGGGCTGGGAGGCTCACCCCAAGCCGGCGTCCCGGCCGACTTAGAAAGCGCTTGTCCGGACATTGGCAGACCGATAAGGAAGCCGTCAATCCTTCGCCTGCACACCTTCGGTCACGGTTTGGACTCCCTTGGCCACGGCGAGCCGCGCGGCACCCACCACGGTACCGAGATCGCCGATCTGGCTGCTGACCACCTCGGTGGGCCAGCTCAGCCGTCCCAGCTCGGTGCGCACCCCGGGCAGGAGCTGGGGGTCCGCGCCGGTGCTGCCACCGAGCACGATCAGCCCCGGGTCCAGCACGGCGGCCACGGCGGCGGCCAGCCTGCCCACGTCGGCGGCGTGCCGGGCGACGAGGGAACGGGCCGGTTCACGACCCTCGGCGGCCAGCGCGAACAGCCGGTCGGCGGTACGGGGAGACGGTCCGTCGCCCTCCCGCCAGGCCTCGGCGGCCCGGCGCAGCAGTGCCTGCGAGCCGACATAGGCCTCCAGGGCCTCCTGGCGGGGCTCCCGGTCGTCGTCCCAGGGGTAGGGCAGCCGGGCGAGCTCACCGGCCGCACCGTTGGCGCCGCGCAGCACGTGGCCGCCGATGACGATGCCCAGACCGATACCGACGCCGATCCGCAGGTAGCCGAAGGTGCGGCGGCCCCGGGCGGCGCCCTCGTGGAGTTCGGCGAGGGCCGCGCAGTTGACGTTGTTCTCCAGGTGGACGGGGACTCCCGGCGGCAGGGCTACGGAGACCGCGTCGAAGACGGGCCCCGCCTTGGCGGTCGCCGGACGCATGCCCGTGCCCGCCCGGTCGGGGGCGCTGACGTCACCGATGGCGACGACGATGGCCCGCAGCGGGGCGCCGGCGGGCAGCGCGGCGAGGGCCTCGCGCACGGCGTCGGCGGCTCGGGTGCGGGGCGTGTCCGCCTCGGCCAGCAGGGTGCCGTCCAGGGCGCAGGCGCGGACCCGGGTGCGGGCCGGGCCCAGGTCGACGGCGAGGACCGAGCCGGAGGCGGGCCCGAGGCCGTAGACGGCGGCGGAGCGGCCGGTGCCGCTGGAGGCGGTGCCGGAGTGGGTGGCAAGACCGGCCCCCTCCAGCTCCGCGACGGCGGCGGAGACCGTCGGCTTGGACAGGCCGGCCAGGCTCGCGAGCTGCGGCCGGGTGGCGCTGCCGGCCTGGGCCAGCACGGCGAAGACCGCGCCGGCGCTCTCGGTGAGCCGGGGGGCCTCAGCCACGTCGTGTTCCACAGTTCCCCCATGGGTCAGGGGCCGCGCTCCCCCGGGTGCCGGGGGAGGCGGCGATGCGGTGCCGTTGTGCCGCGCGGTTCTGGCCTCGACAGCGTCCCGTTGATCGAGTCCGCGGCAACTCTTGACGCACTGTACTTCGTTAGTTAACTTCCTAACGAAGTACACGGTACTCGCCTGCCGTGCTCCGCAAGAAGCCCGTCCCGGGGCTTCCCGACTTGCACAACTCCTGTTCGGCCAGGCACGGTTCGCCCAACCGTCGCAGCCAAGCGCTCCGCTGGAAGTGCCGCGATGCGCCGTCGTTCACCCGCGGCGCCGTCGTGGCTGTTCGCGCCTATGCGGCAGTAGCCGCATATCGGATACGGCCCCGCGCCCCTCAGGCGCGCCGCCGATTCGCAGCGGACTTCGCCGGACCCGCTCCGGGCCAGGCTCTTCGGCGCTCTTCGCCCAGACGACGAAAGAGGATCCGTGCAGGACGCTTCTTCTTCTCCGCCCTCCCCGTCCTCCCCGCTCGTGGTCGGGATCGACGTGGGCGGCACCAAGACCCAGCTCCGCGCCCTCGCCGGCGCGGAGCGGGTCGCCGACCACGTCCGTCCGAGCAGCGGCTGGCGGCCGCACGACCCGGCCGCAGCGGCCCGCTGGCTGACCGCGCTGGTCCACGACGCCCTGCCCACCGGCACCCGCCCGGCCGCCCTGGCCGTCGGCGGGCACGCCTGTGAGACCCCCCGCCAGTGCGCCGGGATCGCCGCCGCGCTGCGGGACCTCCTCGACGTGCCCGTCCTGGTGGTGGGCGACGCCGAGCTCCTCGTCCCCGCCGCCGGCCTGGACAAGGGTGTCGGCCTGGTCGCCGGCACCGGCTCGGTGGCCGTCGGCCGACTGGCCGACGGCAGCCCCGTGCAGGTCGGCGGCTGGGGTGCGGTCCTCGGGGACGAGGGTGGCGCCGCCGGACTCGTCCGCGAGGCCGCCCGCGCCGTCTGGGCCGCGCACGACCGCGGCGAGGCCCCCGACGCCCTCGCGACCGGACTCGTCGCCGCCTTCGAGGTGGCCGAGGTACCCGCGCTCGGCGCCGCGCTGGAGGGCGCCTTCGACGTCTCCGCCGAGTGGGGCCGGCACGCCCCGGTGCTCTTCGCCGCGGCCGACGCGGGCTCCCGGCTCGCCGCCGACGTGATAGCCGACGGCGGCCGCGCCCTCGCCGGCCTCGTGGTCCGGCTCGCCGCCCGCGGTCTCGCCGTGGACGACGTGGTGGTCGCGGGCGGCACGATCCTCTCCCAGCCGCGGCTGTACGACGCCTTCGCCGCCGCGCTCGCCGAAGCCGTACCCGGGGCGCGGCCACAGCCGTTGCGGCTCCCGCCGGTCGAGGGAGCGGTGGCGCTGGCGCGTTCGATCCTGTGAGAAACGCCTCCGCAGCCCGTCCGGTCCCGCGCGCCTGGACCACGGGCTGTTCGGTGCTGCGAACGCGCAGGTCCCGGCCGGTTCTTCCGGTGAACCACAGGCTGCCGTTCAACTCCGGGTCACGTGGCGGTCGCCGGACGATGACCGCCGGGACACGAACTCGCCCTAGAACTTCGCTCGTTCAACACTTTTCCCACGCGAACCCACCCGCTCACGCGCATCCGGAGCATCGGCCGTCCGCGTGAACTCCCCCAGAACTGAAGAGAGGCACACCCATGCCGTCACCTGCCGGGCACCACTCCGCTTCTCCGGCCCGTGGACTCGCCGTCGGCCGACGGGGATTCCTGAAGACCTCGCTCGGCGCGTCGGCGGGTGTGGTGGCCGCTCCGACCCTCGTCGGCTGGCTCGCCGCAGCCGACGCCAAGGCCGCCACCGCCGCCCTCGCGTTCGTCGACGACTACAAGACCAACATCAGCACCAACCTCACCGCCGACACCAACGCGGTGGTCCGCATCCTCGGCGGCTTCGCGCAGATCTGGAAGACCGGTTCCGCCTGGAACACCGGCAGCGTGCTGCGCGCCGACATCCTGCGCGCCAACATGCGCTACTGCGCCAAGATCACCAGGAGGCGCAGCGCCGCCGACGCGAAGAAGGCGTTCCTCTACGACCGCCAGCACCAGAGCTACGCGATGATCGCCGGCCTCGGCCCGCTCGCGGACCTCTACAAGGCCGGTGCCCTCGCGGTCACCTCGATCACCAGCGCCCCCGACGGCACGCCCGCCACCACGATCAACGACGCGGTCCCGGCCGGCGCCCCGGCGGGCTCGGCGCTCGGCGCGGGCTCGCACGACTCCGCGCTGGGCAAGGTGGCCACCCTGGTCGACACCCTGCGCGGCACCTACGCGTCCGGCAACCCGTCCAAGTACGCCTACCAGTACCCGCGCCCGTGGCGGATGAACGAAGACAGCCAGGTCGTCGACACCGGCAGGACCGACGCGTACGGCTTCCCGGTCTACGAGTCCGAGGTGGCCGTCGCCCCGCAACTGCTGCGTCAGCGCAACACCTCCCCCACCGACGACGGCGGCTTCCCGTCCGGCCACACCAACGCCTTCCACCTGGCGGGCCTGGCCTACGCGTACGCGGTGCCGGAGCGCTTCCAGGAGCTGGTCACCCGCGCCCTGGAGCTGAGCGACACCCGGATCATCGCCGGTATGCACAACACGGTCGACGTGATCGGCGGCCGCATCATGGCCACCGCCCTGGCCGCCGCGACCCTCGCCGACCCGGCCAACGCCGACCTGAAGGCGGCCGCCCGCGCCCAGGCCCTCGCCTACTTCGAGGCGCAGACCGGCTCGACCGCCGACACCCTGTACGCCTACGCCCACTCGGCGAACGCCGCGACCGACCCGTACGCCGACCGCGAGGCCAACGAGCGCGCGGCCACGCCCCGGCTGACGTACATCCTGGACCGCGAGGGCCGCGACCTGCCGCTCACCGTGCCCAAGGGCGCCGAGGTGCTGCTGGAGACCCGCCAGCCGTACCTCACCGCCGACCAGCGCCGCGAGGTGCTGCGCACCACCGGCCTGCCCTCCGGGTACGTGCTGCTGGACGGCCCGGAGCAGTGGGGCCGCCTCAACCTGTTCGCCGCGGCGGACGGTTACGGCGCCTTCGACGCGGACGTCACGGTCACCCTGGACGCGGCGGCCGGCGGCTTCGCGGCGGCCGACAGCTGGCGCAACGACATCGGCGGCCACGGCGGTCTGACCAAGAAGGGCACCGGCACGCTGACCCTGACCGGCGACAACCGCTACCGGGGCGGCACCGTGCTGGCCGCCGGCACCCTGGTCGCCGCCTCCGAGGACGCGCTGGGCCGCGGGGACGTCCGGGTCTCGGCGGGCACCCTGCGGGTCGCCGGGGAGCTGTTCGTGCGCGGCACGTACACGCAGGACGCGGGCACCCTGGAGGTCACCCTGGCCAAGGGCCGCAAGGCGCCGCTGGCGGTGAAGCACCTGGCCGTCCTGGGCCGGGGCACCATCCTGTCCCTCACCCTCGACACCGAGCGCCCGCCGGCCGCGGGCAGCATCCTGCCGGTCGTCGACGCTCCGCGGCTGCGCGGCCAGTTCGACAAGGTGGAGCTGAACTCCGCCACGCTGCGAGCCGTACCCGTGTACACGGCAGACGGTCTGTCGGTACGACTCGTGAAGCGGTGACGCGCCCGGTGGCGGGAGCGATGCGACAGTAGGGCCCATGACTGCTCGTGATCGCTCCCGTCGCCGCGGGCCCGGTGTCCCCGCGGGGCGGATGATGGCAAGCGAACAGCAGTCGGTCCTCGAACCCGACGTCCCCGGCCTCCCCGCCGGCCCCGGGCCGCTCCCCCGGCCCACCCCCGCGGCCCGGCTGACCGCCGCCCTGCGCGCCCGCCGCCGCTGGCTGGTGCCGGTCCTCGCGGTGCTGCTGCTCGCCCAGATGGCGGCGGCGATGGTCACCACCGCCGTCCAGCAGACACCGACCATCGACGAGCCGGTCTACGTGGCGACCGCCACCGACTACCTCCACGAGCACCGGCTGCGCTACAACGTCGAGCACCCGCCACTCGGCAAGCTCGTCGTCATGGCCGGCATCGCCGTCGCCGACCCGCACTACGACCCGTCGTACCGAGGCGACCAGGGGCAGGTGGGCCGGCATCTGCTGTACGCGTCCGGCAACGACCCCTGGCGGGTGATGCTGTGGGCCCGGCTGCCGGTGATCGTGCTGACGCTGCTGTTCGGCCTGGTGGCGTTCGCCTTCGCCCGCGAGGTCCTCGGTACGGCCGCCGGGCTGCTGGCGCTCGCCCTGTACTGCTTCTCGCCGGACGTCATCGCACACGGCTCGCTGGCCACCCTGGACGTGCCGTCGGCCGGGTTCGTGCTGACGGCGGCGTGGCTGGTCTGGCGGGCCCGGCGCCGGCCCCGGCGGTACCTGCCGCTGGCCGGAGCCGCGTTGGGGGCCTCGGTGGCGACGAAGATGAGCGCGCTGCCCGCGGTCCCGGTGCTCGTCGCGCTGGCGGTGGTGTCGGTGTGGGGCACACGCCCAGGCCGTGCGCTGCGCGCCCTCGCGGCCGCCGCCGTGGTGACGGTGACGGCGGTCGCCGTCGTCTGGCTCTCCTACCTGGCGGTCGATCCCCGGCTGCGTCCGCTGTCCGCCGAGCCGGTGCCGGCGGTGCACGGCCTGCGGGGCCTCCTGGTCGGCCTGATGCCCTTCCCGGAGTCCTACCGGGACGGCATGCGGATGCAGTTCGCCCTGGAGGACTACCCCTGGCAGGGCTATCTGTTCGGGCACCTCTACACCGGTTCCCGCTGGTACTACCTGCCGGCCGCCCTGCTGGTGAAGACCCCGCTCGGCATGCTGGCGCTGTGGGTGGCCGGTGCCGTGGCGCTGGTGACGGTACGTCGGCTGCGGCGGGCCGCGCCGTACCTGCTGCTGCCGCCGGCGGTGCTGCTGGCCGCGGCGATGACCGGGTCCCGGGACTTCGGGACGCGGTACGCGGTCTTCATGCCGATGTTCCTGGCGGTGGGCGGAGCCGCGGTCCTGACGCTGCGCCGGCGGTGGGTGCGGCCGGTGGGCGGGGCGCTGGTGCTGTTCGTCGCGGTGAGTTCGCTGCGGACGTTCCCGTTCTATCTGCCGTACGCCAACGAGGCGTTCGGGGGCCCGGCGAAGACGCATCAGTGGCTGCACGACTCCAACGTGGACTGGGGGCAGGACCTGGGCCGGCTCGCCGACCGGCTGCGGGAGCGCTACCCGGGCGAGCGGATCTGGCTGGTCTACAAGGGCAGCGGTGTCCCGGAGTACTACGGGATCCACGCCGCCGACCCCCGCAAGGTGCCGCTCCGCAGCGTGCACGGGCTGCTGGTCGTCTCGGACTCGTCGGCCGCCAAGGCCCGGGGCGGACTGGCCGAATTGATCGACACCAGCCGTCCGGTCGATGATGTCGGTCATTCGATCACCATCTATCGGCGGTGACCGTACGATCCACCCGATCCACCGGCGACGGCCACCGCACCCGTCGCCGGTGAGCGCCGGAATCCCGGTGCTGTTTCCGCATCCTGGGCGTTCGGCGCCGGGACGGTCCGGCGTACCGCACAACCCCTGGTCACCACGGTCCGTGAGCTATGTTGAGTCCTCGTGGGAGACAAAGGAGGCGCTTCGGTGCCATCGCCGCAGCAGGCCCGGGCCCAGGCATCCGCGATCACCTCGGGCAAAACCGTGCCGGAGGCCGAGGCCGCGCCCACCTCCCAGCTCCGCGAGCTCTTCGACGGCCCCCGGCTCTCCCCCGGCCAGCGCCGCATCGCCCAGTACCTGATCGACCACATCACCGAGGCGGCCTTCCTGTCGATCACCGACCTGGCCGAGCGGGTCGGGGTCAGCCAGCCGTCGGTGACCCGGTTCGCGGGCGCGGTCGGCTTCAACGGCTACCCCGCGCTGCGTGAGCGGCTCCAGTCGATCGCGCTGCGCACCCTGGCGGGCGGCACCGGGGCCGCCACCGAGCAGCGCAGCAACGAGCTCCAGGCCGCCGTCGACGCCGAGATCGAGAACCTGGAGAACCTGCGCCGGGACTTCGCCGACCCGGACCGGGTGATCTGGATCGGCCGCGAGCTGTCCCAGTCGTCCCCGCTGACCGTGCTGGGCCTGCGCATCTCCGTCTCGCTGGCGGAGTACTTCGCCTACGCCGCCCGCCGTATCCACCCCGACGTACGGCTGGTGACCCGGGGCGGCAGCGTGGCCTACGACGCGCTGCTGCAGTCACGCGAGGCGGGCGGCACCTGGGTGCTGGCGTTCGGCATGCCGCGGCACGCGCAGGAGACTCTGACCGCGATCCGGGTGGCCCGCACCGCGGGGCTGCGGGTCGCGCTGGTGACCGACCTGGCGCTGGGCGCGCTGGCCGACGAGGCCGACGTCACCTTCAGCACCGGCATCGGGTCCCGCCTGGTCTTCGACACCTACGCGGCGCCCGGTCTGATGGCCGCCGCCCTGCTCCAGGCCATGACCGACGCCGACCCCGAGCGCACCCAGGCGCGACTCGAGGAGTACGAGCAGGTCGCCGAGGAGCACCAGTTCTTCCTCAAGGACTGACCTCGGCTCCGATGTCCCCGCACGACCTCGTAAGGGGAGCATTCACCTCATTTCACGCATGAATGTTTTCATACGTCTTGCAAAGCGGACGGCATATATAAATACTGCTCACGGATCACTCCCGGCCCACTCCGGGCGCGTTCCGCACCCGAGGACGCACCGCTCGCACCCCGCCCCGAGAAAGCCGACGGACCGCCCATGCGCACGCAGCACCACCCGCAGTGCCGGCGGCCGACGGCCGGGGCCTCGCACGGACATCCCCAGCCGCCGTCTCCTACCCGCGTCGGCGCCGGGGATGTTCGAACGGGCATCGCCTGTGCGATCCGCCCGCGGCGGCTCCGGCCATCCCCTAGGCCGGAGCCGCCAAGACCTCCGTCGAGCACCCTCACGACGCCGCACACCCGGAAGCGA
Source organism: Streptomyces sp. NPDC001714 (assembly GCF_042892755.1). Classification (NCBI taxonomy): domain Bacteria; kingdom Bacillati; phylum Actinomycetota; class Actinomycetes; order Kitasatosporales; family Streptomycetaceae; genus Streptomyces; species Streptomyces sp. NPDC001714. Next base: position 256,506 of record NZ_JBIAUL010000002.1, on the reverse strand, counting down.
TGACCATGACTGTGACGACGACCGCGCGCATCAGCCCCGACTGGCCCTGCCAGGTCAAGGCACCGGGCAGTTACGACTGGGAGCGCTCCGCCGCCAAGTGGCTGCGCGAACTGGTCCCGGCCCGCTACGCCAGCTATCCGGCGCTGATCCGGCACCCCGTGCTGCTCGCCCGGCACGCGCAGATCCAGGTCCAGCACGAGGTCCGGGTGGCACGCACGGCGCTGCAGACCGCGCGCGCCGAACTGCCCCTGCTGGGCCTGCCGGAGTCGGTCATCGAGCACACCATCAAGCTGTACGCGGCGGAGGTCATGCAGCTGCAGCACATCGCCCGCAGCGTCCGCGTGGTCACCGAGGCGCTCGTCGGGCACAGCACCGGCCGCTGACCATAACCGTCCACGAATGCCCATATCCTTCACGGATCGGGTACGAGTGTGATCGGAGGCACCTTCTTGTGCCATGCTCGACCCGTGACGAGCGAGTACGTGCCTGCCATGGACACCGGTGCCGTCGCCGAGCTGGCAGCCCTGGCCAAGATCGTGTCCAGGCAGCGCGCCGAGCTGGACCGACTGCGGGAATCGGTGGCCACTTCCGCGGTTGTGGAGCGTGCCAAGGGCGCGCTGATGGCCACCACGGGCTGCTCCCCCGACGCCGCGCACGAGGCGCTGCTGCACCGGGCCGAGGCCGGGAACCGCACGCTGCTGGAGGAGTGCTGGCTCACCCTCGGCGCCCTGACGCCCACCGCGTCCGCCGCCGGTGTCCCCGTCACCGAACCGCCCGCACGGGCCGTGGCCCGGAAGCCGGCCGCCCCGCCCGGTACCGCGGAGGTCGCCGAGATCCTCGGCCGTCTCGGCAAGGCCCTGCTGCACGTCGGTTCCCCGCAGGAACTGGCCGGGACACTCCTCGACCACCTGGCATCCCGGGTCGACGCCGACGCGGTGCTGCTGTACCGGCGGCTGCCCGGCGACGGGCTCGAGCTCGTCGGGCACGCGGGACTCGACACGACGCTCGCCGCCCAATGGCACCAGGTACCGCCGCTCAAGGGGATCGCCCCGCTGGAGGTGCTGAAGGCCGGCGACCCGCTCTGGCTGGAGCACTTCACCGAGGACCGGGAGGCGTTCCAGCTCATCGACGAGCCGCCGGGGCGCTGGCTCACCCGGGCGTGGCTGCCGGTTTCGACGGACCTGGTCCTCGGTGTACTTCGCCGCCCCGCGGCCGCCTTCGGCCGCGCGGACCGGGAGCTGCTGCAGTCCGTCGCCCGGCTGTGCGCAGGCCGGCTCGGCGCCCTGGACGCCCCCGCCGAGCCGGCGGCCTCGGGCCTCGCCCAGGCGGTGCAGCCGGTCCTCGACGCGCTGCCGGGAGCGACGGTCCTGCTGACCCCGCTGCGTACCGCCGCCGGCGAGGTGGAGGACTACCGCATCGAGGCGGCCACTCCGGGCGCCGTCGACATCCTCGGCCGCACCGGTCGCGAGCTGATCGGCTCGCACATCCTGGAGAGCTATCCCTCCGTCGCCGGCGAGTCGCTGTGGCAGGGATACCTGAAGACGCTCGGCGGAGGAGAGCCGTACGAGGGCGAGCCGTTCGTCTACGAGGAGATCGTCGCGGGGGTGACCGTGACCGCCACCTACTCGGTGCGTGCCGCGCGGCTCGGCGACGGTCTGCTGGTGACCTGGCTCCGGCACGACACGGAGGAACGTCAGGAGCAGCGGCTGGCGGAGCTGCAGCGGCTGGGCAACCTGGGCTGGGCGAACTGGAACCTGGTCACCCGTCAGGTCAACTGGTCGTCGCAGGTGTACACCATCCTGGGCCGCGACCCGGGACGCGGAGCGGTGCCGCTGGACCTGCTGCCGGACCTGGTGCTGCCCGAGGACGCCCACGCGCTGGCCCGCGCCGTCTCCGAACTCGCCCGCACCGGCCGGTCGTTCGACGTGCCCTTCCGGATCAGGACCGGGAACGCGGTACGGCATCTGCGGGCCGTCGCCGAGGCGGTGAGCGCCGCGGACGGCACGGTCGTCGAGGTGCACGGCTTCGTTCAGGACCTCACCGCGCAGCGCAGCGCCGAACTCGCCCTGGTGGACAGCGAGCGCGCGATCCTCGTGCAGCGCGGCGTCCTGGATGCCGAGCGTGCGCTCGCCGCCCGGCTCCAGCACGCGCTGCTGCCGCTGCCCAGCAATCCGGTACGGCTGCACGGGCTGCGCGTCGAGGTCGCCTACCTGCCCGCCCAGGCGGGGGTGCATGTCGGCGGTGACTGGTTCAGCGCCATCGAACTGCCCGACGAGGCGGCGCTGTTCGTGGTCGGCGACGTGGCGGGGCACGGCGTCGACGCCGTTGCCACGATGGCCCAGCTGCGGTTCACCGCCAAGGGCATGGTGAGCACCGGCTCCTCCCTGACCGGTGCGCTGGCCCGGCTCAACTTCCTGCTCCTGCACTCGCGCGACGCCCAGTCGACCGCGACACTCGTCCTCGCCCGCTACGACCCGGCCGAGCGGCGACTCGCCTGGGCCCAGGCGGGCCACCCGCCGCCGCTCCTCGTGCGCGGGGGCAGGGCCTACCGCCTCGACCGTCCGGCCGGCATGCTGCTCGGGGCGTCGGCGGAGCCGGTCTACGAGTCCGCCGAGTTCCAGCTGGAGCCCGGCGACCGGCTGCTGCTGTACACCGACGGCCTGGTCGAGCGGCCCGGCGAGGACATCGAAGCGGGCCTGGACCGCCTGGCCGCGGCCGCGCTCGCCGCCGGACCCGCCTCCTTGGACGCGCTTCTCGCCGCGATGCTGGCGGGTGAACGGCGGGACGACGTGTGCGTGCTGGACATCCGGGTGCCGGCGGAGGGCGAGGAGTAGTCGCACCTCCGGGCCGTCAGCCGTCGGTGAGGCTGGTACGGGACTCAAGGGCGCGGCGGGTGTCGTCGCCGTAGACACCGCGTTCGTCGCCGCTGATGCCGTACCAGACCTGGAAGCGTTCCACGGCGGCGGTCAGGGCCGCGTCGTAGGTGCCGCCGGTGGAGCCGTCGCGGTAGACGTCCGGGATGCGCAGCAGGCGTTGCTCCAGTTCGACGACCTCGGGGCCGGTGTCGCCCTGGCGGAGGGTGCCGGCGCCGTCGGGGTCGGTGGCGGTGTCCGAGGCCGGCGGGGTGGAGGCCGGTGCCGTGGTGGCGGACTCGGACGGCTGGGCGGCCTCGGCGGTGCCCTCGCGGCCGGGCAGCAGCAGGGCGCAGCCGAAGCCGACCAGGGCGGCCGCGCCGACGGCCACCACGACCGCGGCCCGGCGCAGTCCCGGCCCGAAGCCGAAGGCACGGGACGGGCCGGCGCCGGGGCCGTGACCATACCCGCGGCCGCCGGGCGCGGTGCGCGGGCCGTCGGTGACGGGCGGCAGCTCCTGGGTCTCGTCCTCCATGCGGGAGCCGAAGGAGCCGATGCCGGAGACGAAGGACCCCGTGCCGGAGCCGACGGCCGGGTCGAAGGCCTCGAAGTCCGCGGGGCCCGGGCTCTTCGCCTCCTTGGTCTCCCGCGTCTCCCTCGCCTTCTCGGCGGCCTCCGCATCCGCGTGGAACTCGCGCATCAGCTCCGCGAGGGAGTCGAGCCGGCGGGGCCGCAGGACCCGGACCGGTTCCAGCACCGGTCCGCGGTGCGGCTGTTCAGGGTCGGGCGGTGTCGACACACTGCTCTCCTTCCACTCCCCGTGCGCACGGGGAGTCCGCGATCCCCGAGAACACATACGGGAGGACCGCCCGGCCGGTTCAGCCGGGGACCGCAACCCGGCCCTGGCCGGCCGGCAGCGCACTCAGTCCCCCGACCTGGTGCACTGAGTGCCATGCGGGGCGACGGAATGCTACGTTCGCGTCCATGAGCTCCAGCAGCGTGGCACCGCCCGCCAAGCCGCCCATGCGGGACGCCCTGGTCGCGGCGGCCTTCCGGCTCTTCCTGGAGCGCGGGTACGAGCAGACGACCGTCGACGACATCGTTGCCCTCGCGGGGGTCGGGCGCCGCTCCTTCTTCCGCTACTTCCCGTCCAAGGAGGACGTGGTCTTCCCCGACCACGAGGGGTGCCTGGCCGACATGACCGCCTTCCTGGCGGCGGGCGACCCGGAGTGCGAGCCGGTGCGGCGGGTGTGCGACGCGGCCCGGCTGGTGCTGCGGATGTACGCGGAGAACCCCACGTTCTCGGTGCAGCGCTACCGGCTCACCAAACAGGTCCCGGGGCTGCGCGCGTACGAGCTGTCCGTGGTGTGGCGCTACGAGCGCGCGCTGGCCGAGTACCTGCGCGGCCGGTACGCCGGCCGGCCGGACGGGACGCTGCGGGCCGACGTCGTCGCGGCGGCCGTCGTCGCGGCGCACAACAACGCGCTCCGCTCCTGGCTGCGTTCCGACGGGCGGGGCGACGCGGACGAGACGGTCGACCACGCCCTCGGGTACGTGCAGGAGGCGTTCGGCACCGCAGCCGTCGGCCCCGCTCCGGGCGGGGCGCCGGCCGCGCTCTTCGGCGGCCCGGCGGAGCACCCGGACGACGTGGTCGTCCTCGTCTCGCGGCGGGACGCCCCGCTGTGGCGGGTGGTACAGGAGATCGAGACCGCGTTCGGCCGCGCCTGAATCCCGGTGCACCCACATTGGGGGTACGCAGTGCCTTTACGGTTGGCACTGAGTGCCATACGCTGTCGGCGTGCACGGTGGCACGGCCAACCGGGCACAGGCGTGCCCGGCCGGGTCCGGACACGTGTGATTCCGGGCGAGCGCAGGGAGTTGACCAGCGTGTACCACCACTCGACGAGCGCCGCGCAGTCGGCGGTCGGATTCGCGACGGGCGTGCTCGACCCCGCGCCCGCGGACCGTGCCAAGGACGCCATCGTCTACCAGCGCTGCACCTGGTGCGGCACCGCGATGTACCACCGGCTGCTGTGTCCGGTGTGCCAGGGCAGCGAGCTGCGGACGGAGCGCAGCGAGGGCACCGGCACGGTCCGCCACTCGACGGTGGTGCACCGCAACACGCCCGCCGCGCGCAACGTGTCCCTGATCGAGATGGCCGAGGGGTTCGTGGTCCGGGGCCGGGTCATGGGCCCGCCGATCGGCATCCACAGCGGTGACCGGGTCAGGCTCTCCACGACCAGGGACCCGGTGCGGGGCGAGCCGGTCTTCCAGCTGCTCGACGAGCCGTACCGGGCCTGGAGCTGACGCTCGGAAATCCGGTTGCCCGGTGACCGGGGCCCTGGGCGAGGATGTGGCCATGAGCGACGAATCGGCCCAGGTGGCGGCTGCGATCGCGGGTGAGCTGCGGCTCATGGAGCCCGAGGTGCGCGCATCCCGGGAGTCGGCGGCCGAGCTGCTGGACCCGGAGTTCGTGGAGGTGGGCGCGTCCGGCCGCAGGTTCACGTACGGGCAACTGCTCGCCGAACTGCCGGACAAGCCGGGCGCGTCGGCGGACGGCCCCCGGTACGAGCCGTCCGGCATGACCGGTGTCGTCCTCGCTCCCGGGCTGGTACTGGTGACCTTCGAGGCCCGTCTCGGCGACCGCCGTTCCCGGCACAGCTCCCTCTGGCGCCGGCGCGACGAGCGGAGCGGCTGGCGGATGTACCACCACCACGCCACGGTCGTACCTCCCGGCGTCGACTGACACGGCGGGGGCTGAGCGAGCCGTGACGGCCGTCGTGGTGGGGGCCGGGGTCCTCGGCGCGTCGGTGGCGTACCACCTGGCGTGCCGGGACGCCGCCCGGGACCTCGACAGGTGCCGTTTCTCGCGCACTTGACCCTTCACTCCCTCCTCACAGGCAACCCACAGCCTCAACTCCCCGTCCTCCGGAGCGCGAGGGGCTTCCCGGGACGGCCGGGACGGCCCGTGCTCGCCTTCCGAGGAGGAGGGAACATTGGTCCGTACCCGGCGCATATGGGTCACCGCGGCGGCGGTGCTCGCGCTCGTGGGAGGAGTGTCCGGCACCACCGCACACGCTCGACAGGCCCCGGCCGCGGTCAGATCCGACGGGAAGCTGCCACCGGGCTGGCACATCGACCAGGGACGGTCGGCGCCCCAGCTGGTGTGGCGGTCCGGCAGACGGGTGCCGATGGGGGACGCGCGGGTCGAATTCCGTGCGGACGGGCGGCTGTTGGGGGTGCCGAAGCCGGAGCGGGACGGGCACACCTTCCGGCTCGGTCTGGACGGGGCGGCGCGGGCAGGAGCGCTGAAGAACCTGCAGGTCTGGTCCGGTGGACGCCGGTTGGACACCCGCGAGGCCGCGCCCACGACCTCGGCGGCGGCCCGGCCCCCGGCCCCGCTGCCGGCCAATCCGGTGGACCCGGGCAAGCCCGGCCCGTACCGCACGAAGACGGGCTCGTACCGACTCAAGTCGGTGCGCCTGCCGGGGTTCTCCGTCCCGGTCGAGATGCAGGCCGTGGTGGTCGCGCCCACCGGGGTCTCCGGGGCCCGGCCGCTCGCGCTCTTCCTGCACGGACGCCATGCCACCTGCTACGCCCCGCAGGGCGGCTCCGACGACGCCTCCGGGGCCTGGCCGTGCCCGGACGGGACGCTCCCCATACCGAGCCACCGGGGTTATCTGCGCGACCAGCAACTACTGGCCTCCCAGGGCTATGTGACGGTGTCGATCTCGGCGAACGGGATCAACGGCCAGGACTGGCAGGCCGAGGACGGCGGCGCGCAGGCCCGTTCGTCCCTGATCCGGCTGCACCTCGCACACTGGGCCGACTGGGCGCGCGACCCGCGCCACGCGCCCCCGATCGTGCGCGAGGCACCCCGCGCCGACCTCTCCCGTGTGCTGCTGATCGGCCACTCGCGGGGCGGCGAGGGCGTCAACCGGGCGGCGCTGGACAGCCTGTACCCGCCGCCGGCCGACCAGGACGGCTACCACGGCAGGGTGCGCTGGCACATCAGCGGGACCGTGCTGATCGGCCCGACCGTCTTCGGCCAGAACCCGGTGCCGGACGTGCCGTCGCTCACGATCCTGCCGGGCTGCGACGGCGACGTCTCCGACCTCCAGGGCGAGGTGTACGTCGACGGCACCCGCGCGGTCAGCAGCGGCAAGGCCCTGCACAGCGCCGTGTACGTGATCGGCGCCGACCACAACTTCTTCAACACCGAGTGGACGCCGGGACAGGCTCAGGCCCCCGCGGAGGACGACTTCTCCGACGACCCGGACCACCCGGACCCGGTCTGCTCCCCGCAGGCCGCGACCCGGCTGACGGCCGACCAGCAGCACCGGGCGGGCTCGACGTACATCGCGGCGGCGGCCAGGCTGTTCGTCGCCAGGGACGACAGGGTCCGTCCACTGCTGGACGGTTCGGGGCGGCGGGCGCCGTCGGCGGATCCGGCGCGGGTGCTCGGCCACGCGGTCGGCGCGAACCGCGGTGCCGGGTTCCTGCCGGACGGAAAGGTGACGGTGACCGGTGGCCGGCTGTGCTCGGCGGTCGATCCCGATCCGGCGGTGGCCTGCCTGGGGCAGGGCGCCACGGGTGTCTCGCCGCACTTCGCGCAGTGGGAGACGGGACGGGAGACCGGTCGGCACGCGATCGCGCTGGACTGGACGTCCGCCGGAACTCCGGCCCGGGTCCGGGTGGCGCGGCCCATCTCGCTCTCCGGTGCCGAGGCGCTCGCACTGCGGGTCTTCGTGCCCCCGAACTCCCGGGGCACGAGCCTCGACGTGTCCGTCACCGACAGCCACGGCCGGCGGGCCACGCTGGGCCGGGTCCGGGCCGACGGGCTGCCCGGCAGTGACCGCACCGCGTCCTACTGGGCGCGCGAGCTGCGCGTACCGCTCACCGCCGCCCACCGGGCCGGGGTCGACCTGCGGTCCGTCACGTCCCTTGAGCTGACGCCGCGTTCCGGGTCCGGACGGGCCTGGCTGATGGACGCCTGGGGCTGGCGGCCGGGTACCCCGGCGGTCCGCGCGGCGGGGCTGCCGCGCGTCGACGTCGGCCGGCTCACGGTCGACGAGGGCGACTCGGGCGTGCGCACCTACCACGTCCCGGTGCGGGTGTCCGGTCGGGGCAGCGGCCAGGTCCGGGTGTACGTCGTCGACCCGGCCACCGGTACCGCGAAGGACCGTCTGGTCACCGTGCGGCCCGGCGGCCACGGCATCGACGTGCCGGTCAAGGTGCGGGGCAACACGCGCTACGGCGCCGACGTGCCGTACGACGTGCTGGTCAAGGCCGTCCACGGGGCCGTGGTCGGCTCCTACCGGGGCGGGCTGACGGTACACAACGACGACCCGGCACCCACCGTCACCGTGACTCCGCTCGCGGACCGGGTGACCGAGGGCGCCGCCCTGAAGTGGCGGATCTCGCTGTCGCAGGCCGCGGACACGGACATCGGCGCGCTCTTCGTGCCGGTCCCGGTCGGCAGCGGCGGCACGGAGCTGTCCACCAAGGACGTCGACCCCGGCTGGCTGGCCGAGGTCTCCGGCGCGGATCCGGACCCGGAGCGGCCGCTGTCCCAGGTGGACGGCCTGTACCTGTGGCTGGACGTGCCCGCCGGAAAGACCGGTCTCGACGTGACCGTGCCCACCGTACGGGACCAGGTCGGGGAACCGGCCGAGTCGGTGACCTTCCAGCAGACGGACGACGAGGGCAAGCCGCTGCCCGGCGGCCTGACGCTCAACGGGACGGTGCTGGACGCCTCGTAGCGCCCCTGGCGCCCTGAGGAGGTCTCGGCCTCCTCAGGGCGCCAGGGTCACCCGGATGCCGACCGTGCCGTCCACGCCCCGGCGCAGCCTGCTGCCGAGGAGGGTGAGGCGGCCGGTGATGCCGTACTTGCGGGCGATGAGGCCGCGGTAGCGGGCGGTGGTGGCCGCGTCGGTGATCTCGGCGGTGGCCGGGACGAGGTCGCCGGTCGGGTTGCCACGCAGGTCGCAGGGGCCGACCGTGACGTCGGCACGGCGGCGGATGCGCTTGACCTTGAAGGAGTCGGCGACCGTCCAGACGCCGAGCGTGTCCCCGTCCCGCACCACCCACACCGGGGTCGGGACGGGGGTGCCGTCCTTGCGGTAGCTGGTGACCAGCAGATACTTACCGGCGGCGAGCCGGTCGAGCGCCGTCCCGGTGATGTCGTCCATGCCCGGAGTCTAGGCGAGTGCGCGCCCCGAAGGCTGGGGGAGGAACTGCGCGACCAGCCCCCACCGGCCCGCGGCCGACGAACCGCATGACCAGCGGAACACTCAGGTGTCCGAACTCCGGTCGAGCAGGCCGAGGTACCTCCGCGCGAAGAGATACGCGTCACCGGGCCAGCGGGCCGAGAGATAGGTGCCGTCCTCGACGACGAAGGCGTGGGTGTCGTCGGTCGCGGTGCCACGCCGGGTGAGCTCGCGGGGGCCGCGCTCGAACTGGGCGTCCGGGTCGGCGAGGGCGGCGCGCACCTCGTCCTCGACGTAGGCCGGGTAGGTCCGGTAGTAGCGGCCGAGGCGCCAGGCGGTGGTCAGGTAGGCGGTGCGTTCCATGTACTTGGGCAGGCAGGTGGTGCGGCGGCCGGACAGGACGCTGCGCCCGGTGGCCGGGTCCCGGGTGCGGGCGAGGACCAGGACGCCGTGGCAGATCGCGCCGACCGGGCGGCCGAGCGCCCAGAACTTCCGTACTTGGTCCTGGAGTTCGGGTGAGCCGAGGTACTGGCGCATGCCGGGGGCGTGTCCGCCGGGCAGCAGCAGCCCGTCGAAGCCGGTGACGTCGAGGTCGGCCCAGGCCGGCGTGGTGGTGAACTCCGGTGCTGCGGTGAGCTGTTCGTAGAACCGCTTGGGTTCGTCCTCGGCACCGAGCTGCCCGAACAGGACACCGGTGAGCAGCCGGGGGTCGGCGGCGGGGCGGGTGCCGGCGCGTTCGGTGGCGAAGACGACCTGGTGGCCGGCCCGGGTCAGCTCCCGCCAGGGCACGGCCACCTCGGTCACGTCGAAGTCCCGGTCGGGAAGCGGTATCAGCACACGCATACGGCCATGATGTCAGCCGGGCGGTCCCGCCTCACGCGAGCGCCGCCGCCATCCGGCGCACCGCCTCCGTGATCACCTCGGGCGAGGTGGCGAGGTTGAGCCGTACGTGCCCGGCGCCACCGGTCCCGAACGGGAGGCCGGAGTTCACGGCCACCCGGCCGCGGTCCAGGAAGACCTCGGCCGGGTCGTCGCCGAGGCCGAGGGCGCGGCAGTCGAGCCAGGCGAGGTAGGTGGCCTCGGCGGGCCGGTACCGGATGCCCGGCAGGTGGCTGTCGAGCAGCCCGGCGAGCAGGCGCCGGTTCTCGTCGAGGCCCGCGAGCAGGGCGTCCAGCCAGGCGGTGCCGTCGGTCAGCGCGGCCGTGTGGGCGATGACGCCGACGTGGCTCGGGCCGTGGCTGACCTCCTCCGGCAGCCGGGCGAGGTCGGCTGCGGCGCCCGGCCCGGCGAGGGCGAGCGCGGCCTTGAGGCCCGCGAGGTTCCAGGCCTTGGACGCCGACATCAGGGACAGCCCGCGGTCGGCGCCCGGCACGCTCAGGTACGGCACGAAGCCGACGCCCGGGGCGGTGAGCGGGGCGTGGATCTCGTCGGCGACGACCCGGACGCCGTACCGCTCGGCGAGGGCGGTGACGGCGGTGAGCTCGTCGGCGGTGTGGACGGTGCCGGTCGGGTTGTGGGGGCTGCACAGCAGATAGCCGGCCCGGCCGCCGCCGAGCCCGCGGAACGCCGCCTCCAGCACGTCGAGGTCGATCCGTCCGCCGGCGCCGAGCGGGGCCTCCACCACTCGCCGGTCCATGTTGCCGACGAACTGGTAGAACGGCGGGTACACCGGCGAGTTGACGACCACCGGGTCTCCGGGCCCGGTGACCAGTCTCAGCATCTCGACCACGCCGAGCATCACGTCGGGGACGATCGCGGTGCGGGCCACGTCGAGCCCGTCCCAGCCCCATCGTTTCGCGGCGAACGCGGCGAGCGCCTCGGCGTAGGCGGTGCCCGCCGGGTAGCCGGTGTCGCCGAGTTCCATCGCGTCCGTGACCGCGCGGACGACCGCCGGGGCGAGCGGCACGTCCATCTCGGCCACCCACACCGGGAGCACGTCCGCCGGGTAGGTGCGCCATTTCATGCTGGTACGACATCGCAGCCGGTCGAGGGTGAGGGCGCGCAGCGGGTTCGGTTCGCCCGGATTCTCCTGCGGGATGCTGGTCATGGGCTCAAGATAGGCGGCTGCGGCAGGCCCGGGAACGAGGCGTACGGCCGTGCCGCACTGCCACGGGATCGTAAAGATCACCACGGCCGTGAACACCCCGGGGGCCGCCCACGTATGGAGAGCAGGGCGCTCGACGACCGGAGGGCCCCGCGGTGCAGGCACCGCGCGTTCGGGGTTCGGGAGCCATGGATGAGGCACGCACGACGACGGGTCGTCCGGCGGGGGACACAGCTGGCGGCGGTCGGCGGACTCCTTCTGGGAGGCGCGATGGTCACCACGGCCATGGCGAGCGAGACTCCCGGCACGTCCGTCGTCCCGTTCAGTTCGGGCTCCGCGACCGCGGCCGGTGACACCGGGACCGCGCTGGTGGCGAAGCTCGGCACGGCCCGCACCGCGGGCAGCTGGATCGGCGCGGACGGCAAGCCGGTGGTCGCGGTCACCGACGAGCAGGCCGCGGCGATGGTGAAGCAGGCGGGCGCCGAACCCAAGATGGTGTCGCACAGCATGAACGAGCTGAAGGCGGCCACCGCCACGCTGAAGGCGGCGCCCCGGGTCGCCGGCACCGCGTGGGCGGTGGACTACAAGACCAACCGGGTGATGGTGGAGGCCGACAGCACGGTCTCCGCCTCCGACTGGTCGGACCTGAGCCGGGTCGCCGCGGGCATCGGCGGTTTCGTGCAGATGCAGCGCTCCGAGGGGACGTTCACCACCCGGCTGAACGGGGCGCAGCCCATCCTGTCGACGGGCGGCCGCTGTTCGGCGGGGTTCAACGTCACCAACGGGACCACCGACTTCATCCTCACCGCCGGTCACTGCGGTCCCGCCAACACCGTCTGGTTCGACGAGGGGCAGGGCAACGACCAGCAGGTCGGCACCACGATCGACACGCAGTTCCCGGGCAACGACTTCTCGCTGATCCAGTACGCGAACGGGAAGGCCGGCGACAACGCGGACGTGGTCGCGATCGGCAACGGCCAAGGCGTGCGGATCACCGGGGCGGCCGATCCGACGGTCGGCGAGAAGGTGTTCCGCAGCGGCTCCACCAGCGGGCTGCACGACGGCACGGTGACGGCGCTCAACGCGACCGTCAACTACCCCGAGGGCACGGTCACCGGACTCATCCAGACCAACGTGTGCGCCGAACCCGGCGACAGCGGGGGTCCGTTGTTCTCCAACGGCATCGCGCTGGGGGTGACCTCGGGCGGCAGCGGTGACTGCACCACGGGCGGGGTGACGTTCTTCCAGCCGGTGACGCGGGCGATGGCGGCGCTGAACGTCCAGCTGATCGTGACGAAGCAGGCCGCGACCGGCGGGCAGAGCGCCGCTCCGGCGCCGTCCGCGTCGGCCAACCACAGCGCCATCGCGCCGAGCGCGGCCTCGCCGGGTTCGTCGGCGCCGGTCACCGGGGACGACACCAGCCTGGTCGCCCGGCTCACGGACACCCGCAACGTCGGACCGGGCCTGCTGGTGATCGGAGGCAGTCTGATCGCGCTGGTGGGCACGCGCTTCATCCGCGCGGAACAGGACCGCAAGGCGTACCAGCGCTACTACTCGGCCACTTGGGGCTGACGGGGGCGGCGCGAGGTCTGCCGCGCGAGGTCTACGAGAAGGGCACCCGTTCGCCTGCGGGTGCCCGGGACGGGCGGTCAGGCCGTCTGGTCCGGCTGCTACGGGGTTGCCGCCGCCCATTCGAGGACGAGCCGCTGGTACTCCTCGCGCTGCTCGGTGCTCAGTGTCCCGCCCGACCGGAGCCACAGGGCCCGGATCTCCTCGTTGACCTCGTCGGCCGATCGCTCGGTGACGGTTTCAACAGTGGTGGACATGGTGTGAAGCATATGCCGGTCGACGTGAAGGCGCCGTGAGTAAGTACGACCGATACGGACATATCGGACCGTGTTACTCATCACGTCAATGTGTCAAGCACAGGCGGGAGTTCGGTGCGGTCCCGCAACGGCCGTCCGAGCGGAAACGGCAGTTCAGGCCCCGGCCCGACCGAGCACCAGCACCTGGATCGCCAGGACGGCCGCTCCCCGCGCCCAGTCGTGGAAGTCGGAGACCTTGGTCTCCAGACCGATCGGGGCGGCGAGCGGATGCCGGTGGGCGCGGACCGTGTCCCGCACCGTGTCGCCGGCCACCTCCATCAGGCCAACGCCTTCCCCGGCCAGCAGGATCTTCTGCGGCATCACGAAGTTGGCGATCTGCGCGAGCAGCGTGCCCAGCGCCCGGCCGGCCTCGCCGATCACCCGCGCGGCCATCGGCTCGCCCGCGGCGGCGCCGGCCAGGATCTCCTCGTACGACGCGTCACGGCCGGTGGCGGCCCGGACCTGGTAGCGGATGCTGGGGATGGTGAGCAGCGACACGGCGCTGCCGCGCTCGCCCTGCGGGGTGAGCGGGCCCAGGGGGTCGATGATCCAGTGCCGCCCGAAGCCGCGGTCCTCCTCGGCGCAGGGGACCCGCCTGCCGCCGAGCACCAGGCCGTAGCCGATACCGGCGCCGATGGTCAGCACGACGAAGCGGTCGAGTCCGCGGCCGGCGCCGAACCAGGTCTCGGCCTCGACCAGGGCGGCGACGTCGTTCTCCACGAAGACCGGCAGCCCGGTGCGCTCCCGGACCAGCCCGGCCAGCGGGACGTCACGCCAGGACAGGTAGGGCGACTCGCCGACCACCGCGTACTCGCGCACGAACCCGCCGACGCCGATGCCGATGCCCGCGACCGCGGGATGGCGGCCGGCGAGCTCGGTGGTCATCGCGGCCAGCAGGTCGGCGACGCCCTTCGGGTCATGACTGGTGAGCGGCCGGTCGAGGCGGGCGACGATGTCGCTCCTGAGGCTGGTGACGACGCCGTAGACCATCTCGTCGGTGATCTTGAAGCCGAGGAAGGACCGGGACTCGGCGACCACGTCGAGCGGCTGCGAGGGACGGCCCTGGCGCGCCTCCCCCGGGGCGCCCGTCCAGGGGGCCTCCACGAGCAGGCCGGACTCGATGAGCGGCTTGGTGAGGCGGGTCAGGCTGCCCTGGGACAGGTTCAGCCGGCGGGCCAGCTCGGTGCGCGACAGCGGGCCGTTGACGAGCACCTCGATCGCCACGGAGCGCTCCGCGGGGCTCAGCGGCAGCCAGTCGGTCACGGCATCCCTTTTCTTCCGAGACTGAAGCAACCAAGCCACCCTACTGTGCGCCGGGTGCGCCGCATAAGCGCCCTCCTCACACCTTTCCGGCTTCCTTCCGCCCCTTGACGGCAAGATTCTTCCGCGACGAAAGTAACCCCCATGACTTTCTCACTCGGCATCGTCGGCGCCGGACAGTTCTCCGGCCAGTTCGCCACGCTGTTCCAGGCCCATCCCGGCGTCGGCGACGTGTACGTCACCGACCTGCTGCCCGAGCGGGCGGAGAAGCTCGCCGCCGCCCAGGGTCTGGCGGGCACCTTCCCGTCGTACGAGGCCATGCTGGAGTCCGGCGTCGACGCGGTCGCGATCTTCACCCAGCGCTGGACGCACGGCCCGCTGGTCCTCCAGGGCCTGAACGCCGGCAAGCACGTGTACTCCGCGGTCCCCATGGCCATCACGACCGAGGAGATCGCCGCGATCATCGACACGGTCAAGGCGACCGGGCTGACGTACATGATGGGCGAGACCAGCCAGTACAACCCGGCGACCGTGCACGCCCGCAACCAGATCGCCGAGGGCGCCTTCGGGCGGCTCTTCTACGCCGAGGGCGACTACGTCCACGACATGGACCTGGGCTTCTACGACGCCTACCGCTACAGCGGCGGCGAGAACTGGAAGGCGACCGCCAGCTATCCCCCGCTGCTCTACCCGACGCACGCGGTGGGCGGGGTGCTCGGCGCCTGGCAGACGCACGCGGTGAGCGTGTCGGCGATCGGGGTCGTGGACGACCGGGGCGACGGCGTCTTCGACAAGGAGGTCAGCCAGTTCGGCAACGACGTGTCCAACGCGACCGCGCTGTTCGAGGTGGCGGGCGGCGGGTCGTTCCGTACGAACGAGTTCCGGCGGGTGGGCTACCCGTCCCACATCCGCGAGTCCCGCTTCCGGTTCTTCGGCACGGAGGCGAGCATGGAGCAGCTGGCGACGGTGGCGCTGTGGCAGGACAAGAACTGCGTGAAGGACATCAGCGAGCTGCTCGAACCCAAGCCCACCATGTCCCCTGACGACCCGTCCCTCCAGCACATCGCGCCGGAGCTGCGCGCGGCCTTCACCTCCGGGTCGGCGCCGGTGCACGACCGGGCGCGGCTGCCGCGGGAGTTCGACGCGCTGCACAACGGGCACGAGGGCAGCCACCACTTCCTGGTGGACGACTTCGTGACCGCGGTCAACACGCGCAGCCTGCCGACCGTCAACGCCTGGGTGGCGGCCCGCTACACCCTGCCGGGCATCATCGCGCACGAGTCGGCGCGGCAGGGTGGGGCCAGGCTGGAGATCCCGGACTTCGGGGACGCCCCGGAGAGCTGAGCCGGAGCCGCCGGCCGGGACCGGCGGCGGGCCGGGTGCCGTCAGGTGCCCGGCTTGCGGCCGTACACGTAGACGTCGTCGCCGGTCTTCAGCAGTGACCAGTACTTCTTGGCGGTGGTGGGGGTCATGTTGACGCAGCCGTGCGAACCCGGCGGGTTCCACATGCTGAGATTCACCGAGTGGAAGGCCTGCCCGCCGTCGAAGAACTGGCTGTAGGGCATCGGCACGTTGTAGACGGACGAGACGTGGTCGATGTCACGCCAGTAGATCTTCTTCAGACCGGTCCGCGTCTCGAACCCGTTCCGGCCGGTACGGACCGGCACCGGGCCGTAGACCAGCCTGTTGCCGTCCTGGATCCAGCTCAGCTGGAGAGTGAGGTTGACGCAGGCGATGCGCCCCTTGTTGGTCGGGCACTTGCCGTCCTTGTTGGGGTTGTTCCCGACGGCCTTCTGCTTGTTCATCAGGTCCATCACGCCCCAGGTGACGGGACCCGCGTACCCGACGGCGGGCGTGATGCCGTGCTTGTTCTGGAAGGCCTGGATCGCCTTGCAGTCGGCGGTGGACTGCTTGCCGTCGACCGGCCGCCCGAGGAACTTCTCCACCTGCTTCTGGTACGGCCCGGCCTGCGTGGTGCAGCTCGCCGCCTGCGCCGGAGCGGAGGTGAGGGCGAGCGTGAGCGGCGCCACAAGGCCCGTGACACCGAGCACTACGGCACTTCGTCTGCGTATGTCCCCCATATGACGTCTGTCTCCTTCTTCTGCACTGTGGTCTCGTCGTACTGGACCGCCCGATGCGCGGCATTGGTTGTAGCCCGGGGCGGGTCGTGACGAAACGGTTAACTTCGCCGCCGTGGCCGTCCCTGCCGACACCGGTCCACTTACCCGGAAGTGGACCGCGCCACAGCGTCGTGGCCGACCTAGTGTGCGGTTCATGCACCCCGCGCTCGCCGACGATCTCGCCCGGCTTCCCGAACTCCTCCAGTCCGCCCGCGACGTGGCCGCCCGCGCGGCGGCCGGGTCGGCCGAGCGGCCGGTGGCCGCGCTCGGGCCCGCGCCCGCGCGGGCGCCGCTGCCCGAGCAGGGGGAGGGTGGTGCCGGCGCGCTGGCCCGGTTCACCGAGCGGTGGGCGCCGGGGATGTCCGCCTCGGCCGGGCCACGCTACCTCGGTTTCGTCACCGGCGGTGTGACACCCGCCTCGCTCACCGGCGACTGGCTGACCTCGGCCTACGACCAGAACCTGTCCGGGGACGCCGGTTCCTGGGGTGCCGCCCTGGAGCGCGAGACCGTGGCCTGGCTGGCCGAGCTGTTCGGGCTCGGCGACGCGCACAGCGGCGCGTTCGTGACCGGGGCCACGATGTCGAACACGGTCGGTCTGGCGATCGCCCGCGCCTGGCTCGGGGAGCGGCTCGGGGTGGACGTCTCCCGGGCGGGCGCCGCCGCGCTCGGCCCGGTCGACGTGCTCTCCGGCAGCCCGCACTCCAGTATCGGCAAGGCCCTGTCGGTGCTCGGCATCGGCCGGGACCGGCTGCGCCCGGTGCCGCTGCTGCCCGGCGACCGGGAGGCGGTGGACGTGACCGCGCTCGACGCGGCGCTGGCCGCGCGGGACGGACGGCCGGCGATCGTCGTCGCCAACGCGGGCACCGTGAACACCGTCGACTTCGACGACCTGCGGGCGATCGCCGCCCTGAAGGAGCGGTACGGCTTCTGGCTGCACGTGGACGCCGCGTTCGGTGCCTTCGCCGCCCTCTCCCCCGCCCACGCCCCGCTCGTCGCCGGTCTCGACGCGGCCGACTCGGTCTGCGTGGATCTGCACAAGTGGCTCAACGTCCCCTACGACGCGGCCGTGCAGTTCACCCGCCGCCGCGACCTCCAGGTGGCCGTCTTCCAGAACGAGTCCCCGTACCTGGGCCCGCCCACCGGCACCCCGGACTTCCTGCACCTGACCCCGGAGAACTCCCGGCGGATGCGGGCGCTGCCGGCCTGGTTCGCACTGACGGCGTACGGCCGGGACGGGCACCGCGAGATCGTCGAGCGCAACGTCGCCGAGGCCCGCCGACTCGGCGCCGGCATCGGGGAATTGCCCGCCCTGCGGCTGCTCGCCCCGGTCCGGCTCAACGTCGTCTGCTTCACCCTCGCCGAGAACCCCACGCAGGAACGGGTGGCCGCGCTGGCCCGGGCGGTCGCCGCGTCCGGGGAGGCGTTCCTGACGCCGACGGTGTACGGCGGGGTGCCGGCGCTGCGGGCGGCGTTCAGCAACTGGCGGACCACCGGGGACGACACCCGGCGCGTGCTGGCGGCACTCGCGAGCGCCTCAGCGGCTGTCTGACCCGCGCCGGTCCTCCCGGTGCGGCCGCAGCGCCGCGTGGAACCCGCTGTGCACGGCGGTCAGTCCGCCGTCGACGCTCAGGGTGGTACCGGTGATCCAGGCGGCGTCCCGGGAGGCGAGGAAGGCGACGGCCGCGGCGACGTCCTCGGGCTCGCCGACCCGGCCGAGCGGATACAGCGACCGGACGGCGTCGAGTTCGTCCTCCCGGCCCGCCCAGGCCGAGGTGCGGACCGTGCCCGGCTCCACCAGGTTGACCCGCACCCCGCGCGCGGCCGCGTGGCCGGCGAGGGTGCGGGTCAGCGAGGCGAGACCGGCCTTGGCGGCGCTGTAGGCGTGGTTGCCGAAGTCGGCGCGGGCGTTGACCGAGCCGATGCTGACGATCGCGCCCCGGCCGGAGGCGGCGAGGTGCGGGAGGGCGGCGCGGCAGCAGCGCTGGGCGCCGGTGAGCGTGATGTCGAGGTCCAGTGCCCATCCGTCGTCCGGCTGGTCCTCGAAGAGGGGGAGGTCCGGGGTGCAGTGCGCGGCGCAGTTCACCAGGACGTCGAGCCTGCCGAAGGCGCCGACGGCCCGCTCGACGGCCGCCTCCACCGAGTCCCGGTCGGCGACGTCACAGGCGACCGCCTCCACCACCAGGCCCTGTTCGCGCAGCGCGGCCGCCGTCCGCTCCGCCTCGGGCAGGTCCCGGTCGGTCGCCAGCACCCGTGCGCCCTCCTCGGCCAGCCGGCGGGCGACGGCCGCACCGATGCCGCGGGCCGCGCCCGTGACGAGAACTCCGTATCCGGCAAAACGCGTCAGTCCGGTCATGACGACGACCGTACGGGCCGGACGATCAACAGGACAGATACCGTGCGCACATGACCGCGTTCCTGCAGCAACTCCCTGCCCTGATAGGCGTCGTGATCGGCGCGCTCGGTTCGTACCTCGCGGTGGTGCGGGGTGACCGGGCCCGGTTCCGGCGGGAGCAGGAGGCGCGCTGGGAGGAGCGGCGGCTGAGGGTGTACAGCGACTACGCGCGGGCGCTGAAGAAAACGGTGAACCTCACCTACCGCGTCGCGGCCCATCTCGGCAACGACCCGCATCCGCACCCGATCTCCCCGGCCGAGGCCGAGCCGCAGCTGGCGGCGGCCACCGACGGCCGTGATCCGGCCGGGGAGGCGCTGATCATGCTGGGCAGCCGGGAGGTGGTCGAGCAGGCACGGGAGTGGGTGACCGCGGTGATGGCCATGGAGCGGTTCATGCGTTCCGGGACGGTCGACCCGGACGCCTGGCAAGACCTCCTGGCACGGCAGCGGGCCTGCCGGGAGCGCTACTACACCGCCGTACGCGAGGATCTCGCGCTGCCTCCGGGGCACCCGGCGCTCTGGCCGACCCGGCCGGCGTCGGACGTCTGAGGGGCGTGCCGGTTCCGCGGTGGCCGGTGGCGGGCCTTCCGCGGAAGCCGACCTCATGTGCGGATCAGTGTCCCCGGGCGATCCACTCCGCCAGTTGGGGTGCCTCGGCGCCGATGGTGGTCGGGTCGCCGTGTCCGGTCAGGACCTTCGTCTCCGGCGGGAGGGTGAGGAGCTTGTCCCGGATGGAGTCGATGATCGTCGGGAAGTGCGAGTACGACCGTCCGGTCGCGCCGGGGCCGCCCTGGAAGAGGGTGTCGCCGGTGAAGACGACACCCAGGCCGGGGTCGTGGAGGCAGACGGCGCCGGGCGCGTGGCCGGGCGTGTGCAGCACGGTCAGGTCGGCGCCGGCGGCCTCGATGACCAGCCCGTCGGACAGGTGGTTGTCGGGGTCGCGGTCGGGATGCGTGAGCTTCCACAGCGGCAGGTCGTCGGGGTGCAGCCAGATCTTGGCGCCGGTGAGGTCCGCGAGGGCGGGCGCGGCGTCGATGTGGTCGTTGTGGGCATGGGTGCAGACGATCGCCTTCAGGACGCGGTCGTCGACCGCCTCGGCGATGGCCCGGGCGTCGTGCGCGGCGTCGATCACGATGACTTCGCGTTCGTCGCCGACGATCCAGACGTTGTTCTCGACGTCCCAGGTGCCGCCGTCGAGGGTGAACTGCCCGGAGGTGACGAGGCGTTCGATGCGCGTGGTCATCACAGCACCACCACCGAACGCAGCACGTCGCCGCCGTGCATCCGATCGAACGCCTTCTCGACCTCGTCGAGCTGGACGGTCTCGGTGACGAAGGCGTCCAGCGGCAGCCGCCCCTGCAGGTGCAGGTCGATCAGCATGGGGAAGTCCCGGGAGGGCAGGCAGTCGCCGTACCAGCTGGACTTCAGGGCGCCGCCGCGGCCGAAGACGTCGAGGAGCGGGAGTTCCAGCTTCATCTCGGGGGTGGGTACGCCGACCAGGACGACGGTGCCGGCGAGGTCGCGGGCGTAGAAGGCCTGCTGGTAGGTCTCCGGGCGGCCGACCGCCTCGATGACGACGTCGGCGCCGAAGCCGCCGGTCAGGCCACGGACGGCCTCGACGGGGTCGCTCTCGCGCGAGTTGATCGTGTGGGTGGCGCCCAGGGAGCGGGCCTTCTCCAGCTTCCGGTCGTCGATGTCGACGGCGATGATCTTCGCGGCGCCCGCAAGCCGGGACCCGGCGATCGCCGCGTCGCCGACCCCGCCGCAGCCGATCACGGCGACCGAGTCGCCCCGGCCGACGTTGCCCGTGTTGATCGCGGCGCCGATGCCCGCCATCACCCCGCAGCCGAGCAGTCCCGCGACCGCCGGGGAGACGGCCGGGTCGACCTTGGTGCACTGCCCGGCGGCCACCAGCGTCTTCTCGGCGAAGGCGCCGATGCCGAGCGCCGGGGCGAGCTCCTGGCCGGTCGAGGCGAGGGTCATCTTCTGCTTCGCGTTGTGGGTGTTGAAGCAGTACCAGGGCCGCCCGCGCAGACAGGCCCGGCAAGCCCCGCACACGGCACGCCAGTTGAGGATCACGAAGTCACCGGGCGCGACATCCGTGACGCCCTCGCCGACCGACTCCACCACTCCGGCGGCCTCGTGACCGAGCAGGAAGGGGAACTCGTCGGTGATACCGCCCTGCTTGTAGTGCAGGTCGGTGTGACAGACCCCGCAGGCCTGCACCTGTACGACGGCTTCGCCCGGCCCCGGGTCGGGCACCACGATCGTCTCGACCCGCACGGGCTCGTCCTTGCCCGGTGCGATCACGCCGCGTACTTCCTGCGCCATGGGCCTGCCCTTTCGTCGCTCTGCTGACGTGCTGACTTCCGACCCTACGCGGGAACGATCAGCGACGGCACGCATCGATCGACCCGGATCTTCCCGTACCGCCGCCGTTCGTGTCGCCACCACCTCCATCACATACCCCCCGGGGTACCTCTGCTACGGTGGCTCACATACCCCCGGGGGTAATTCACCAGGGGGATCGAGGAGAGGAGTGTGCTGCCGTGTCCTTCGTCGACACCATCGAGGTGCCCGGACTGGGCAACCGCAGCTATCTGGCGGGCGGCGCGCACGGCGCCGTCGCGGTCGATCCGCCCCGGGACGTCGACCGGGTGCTGGCGGCCGTCGCCCGGCGCGGGGTGCGGCTCACGCAGGTCGTGGAGACGCACGTGCACAACGACTACGTCTCCGGCGGGCTCGAGCTGGCCCGGCTGACCGGGGCCGCGTACGTGGTGCCGGCCGGGGCGCGGGTGGCGTACGAGCGGGTGCCGGTGGCCGACGGGGACGTGCTGGAGATCGAGACGGGCCTGGCGCTGCGCGCGCTGGCCACCCCCGGGCACACCCCGCACCACACGTCGTACGTCCTGGAGGAGGCCGGCCGCGCGGTGGCCGTCTTCACCGGCGGCTCGCTGCTGATCGGCACGGTCGGCAGGCCCGACCTGGTGGAGCCCCGGCTCACCGGCGAGCTGGCCCGGGCCCAGCACGGCTCTGCGCACCGGCTGGCCGCCGAGCTGCCGGACGGGACGGCGGTGCTGCCGACGCACGGCTTCGGCAGCTTCTGCTCGGCCGGGGACGCCGCCGGTCCGGGCACCACCATCGGCCGGGAGCGCGCGGTGAACGAGGCGCTGGTCAAGGACGTCGACACGTTCGTCGCCGAGCTGCTGGCGGGGCTCGACGACGTACCGGCGTACTACGCCCACATGGGCCCGCTGAACTCCGCGGGTCCGGCCCCCGTCGACCTCACGCCGCCGCGCCGGGCGGACGCGGCGGAGATCGCGGCGCGGCTGGCCGCCGGGGAGTGGGTGGTGGACCTGCGCAACCGGCCGGCGTTCGCCGAGGGGCATGTCCCGGGCACCCTGAACTTCGAGGCCGACGGACAGCTCGCCACCTATCTGGCCTGGCTGCTGCCCTGGGGCCGGCCGGTCACGCTGCTCGCCGAGACGACGGCCCAGCTCGCCGCCGCCCAGCGGGAGCTGACCCGCGTGGGCATCGACCGCCCGGCCGCGGCCGCCACCGGCGCACCCGAGGCCTGGCTGCGCACGGGCGAGCGGCCCCGTTCCTTCCCCCGCGCCACCTTCGCGGACCTGGCCGCACGCGGCACGGAGGACGTCGTCGTCCTGGACGTGCGCCGGGACACGGAGCGTGCAGGCGACCACGTACGGGGCTCGCTCCACATACCCCTGCACCACATCCGCGAGCGGCTCGGCGAGATACCCGACGGCACGGTGTGGGTGCACTGCGCGGGCGGGATGCGGGCCGCCGTCGCCGCCTCCCTCCTCGACGCGGCCGGGCGCGATGTGGTGGCCGTGGACGACGCGTTCGCGGCGGCGCGCGCGGCCGGGCTGCCGATGGCCCGGCTCACCCCGGCCGAGGCGCGGGAGCGCACGGACGCCGATGCCGTCCTGCTGGATGTCCGGGAGGCCGCCGAATGGGCGGCCGGACACGCGCCGCGGGCGGTGCACGCCCCGCTGTCCGGACTGGCGGCCGGGGCTCCGCTGCCGCCGGGCGCCGCGGACCGCCCGCTCGTCGTGATCTGCCACTCGGGCCGGCGCTCACGAGAGGCGGCGGCGCTGCTGACCGCCCGCGGGCTGGACGCGGTGGACGTCGTGGGCGGGATGACCGCCTGGTGCGCGGCAGGCCTCGCGGTGACCGCCGAGGGCACCGCCGGATGAGCGCGCTCCTGCTCGCCCTGGGCGCCGGGGCCGTCACCGGGCTGGCGCTCGGGGCCCTGGGCGGTGGCGGCAGCGTGCTGGCCGTACCGGCGCTGATCTATCTGCTCGGCTTCACCCCGGCCGCGGCCACCACCGCGAGCCTGGTCGTCGTCACGGTCACCTCGGCCACCGCGCTCGTCGCACACGCCCGCGAGGGCGCGGTGCGGTGGCGGGCCGGTGCCGTGTTCGCGGCGGCCGGGATCGTACCGGCGGCGATCGGCGGGGCGGTCTCCCGGCAGCTGCCGGCGGCGCTGCTGACCGGTGCTTTCGCGGTGCTCGCCGCCCTGGCCGCACTGCGCATGCTGCGGCCGACGGCCGTCCGGGCCACGGCGCCGGTCCCGGCTCGGGCCTCCCGGGTGGCCGGGGCGGGCGCCGGTCTCGGCGCGGTGACCGGGGTGCTCGGGGTGGGCGGCGGCTTCCTCGCCGTACCGTCCCTGGTGAACATCGTGGGGCTGCGGATGCGCGCGGCGATCGGTACGAGCCTCCTGGTCATCACGATCAACGCGCTCACCGCGCTGGCGGCGCGCGCCGGTTCGGCGGCGGACGTCGACTGGTCGGCCGTGGGCCCGTTCGCCGGGGCCGCGATCCTCGGCGCCTGGGACGGCAAGCGGCTCGCGGCCCGGCTCTCCGCGGGCACCCTCCAGCGGCTCTTCGCCTGCGCGCTGCTCGCGGTCGCCGCGTTCATGCTGGCCGACGCGGTCTGTTGACGGGCCAGGCGCTCCGCTGGAAGTGCCGCGATCAGTCGACTGCGGCGCAGTTGTGGCTGGTCGCGCAGTTCCTCCCCCAGCCTTCGGCCGGGGTTACCCCCAGCGCCCCTTTCGGGGCACTGCCGCTCAGGCCAGTGACAGGAACAGCTTCTCCAGCCGCGCCTTCATCTGCTCGGTCGTCTCACCGTCCGAACCACTCTTTTCCGGATCGGCGATGCACTGCTGGAGCCCGGTCGCGATGATCGCGAAGCCCGCCCGGTCCAGGGCGCGCGAGGCGGCGGCGAGCTGGGTGACCACGTCCTCGCAGTCGCGGCCCTCCTCGATCATCTTGATCACCCCGGAGATCTGCCCCTGCGCCCGGCGCAGCCGGTTCAGCACCGACTTGAGCTCGTCGCCCTCGAACTGAAGCTCCACGACCACCACTCCTCACATACCCGTAGGGGTATTTTACCCGCCCGCCGGGCGAAACCCGTCACTCATCCCTGCACGGAAGGATCGCACCCACCATGGCCACCACTCCCCCGAGCCCGGATCTCACCCCCGACCAGGCCCTCGCCCGCCTGCCGGAACTGACCGTCGTCGACGTCCGGACACCCGGCGAGTTCGCCGCCGGCCATGTGCCCGGCGCCCACAACATCCCCCTGCACGCCCTGCGCCGGGCCCTGCCCGCGCTCCGCGCCGCGGACGGCGAGCTCCTCCTGGTGTGCGCCTCCGGTGCCCGGGCCGAGAGCGCCCGGGCGGTCCTGGCCGAGCACGGCATCCCGGCGGCCACCCTCACCGGCGGCACGCACGGCTGGGCCGAGCGCGGTCACGAAGTGCACCGGCCGCGGGGTGAGTCCCGAGCGACGTGGGCCATGGAGCGCCAGGTGCGGCTCACCGCCGGGTCGGTCGTCCTCGCGGGCCTGGGCCTCGGGCAGTTGCATCCGGCGTGGCTGCTGTTGTCGGCGGGGGTCGCGGGCGGCCTGGTGTTCTCGGCGCTCACCGACACCTGCGGGATGGCCGCGGTCCTGTCGAGGCTGCCCCACAACCGGCCGCGCCCGGCCGACCTCGACGCGACCCTGGCGAAGCTCGGTTCCGCCCGTGGCTGACGGGCCCCGGGGCCGGGACCGGCCGTCGTAGCCTGGGGCCGTCGGAGGGCGCCGCCCACCGCCCGGACGAGGAGCACCGTGACCGCCGCAGACGCAGTTCCGACGAACCGGCCGAAAGAGCCCGTGTTCCGGCTTCTCCTGTCCTACGTACGGCCGCACCGCTGGGCCCTGCTGGCCGGGGCGGCGCTCTCGCTGGTGACGGGGGCGACCGGGCTGCTGCTGCCGCTGGTGGCCCGGGGGTTGATCGACGACCTGTCCCACGACCGTTCCATCACCGGCAGGTTGCTCGCGATGGCAGGTCTGGTGGTCGCCAACGCCGGGGTGGGCGCCCTGGGTTCGTTCGTCCTGCGACGCGCCGGGGAGTCGGTGGTGCTCGGGGCGCGGCGCGCCCTGTCGTCGTACCTGCTCAGGCTGCGGATCACCGCGGTGGACCGGACCGAACCCGGTGACCTGATGGCGCGGATCACCTCGGACACCACCCTGCTGCGCGAGGTCACCACGGACTCGCTGGTCGCACTCGGCACCGAGGGACTCACCCTGGTCGCCACCGTGGTGATGATGGGGGTGGTCGATCCGGTGCTCCTTGCCGTCACCCTCGTCGTGATCGCCGCGGCGGGCACGGTGGTGGGCACGATCGTGCCGCGCATCAACCGGGCGAGCCGCCGGGCGCAGGACGCGGTCGGGGTGATGGGGGCCTCGCTGGAACGGGTGCTGGGCGCGCTGCGCACGGTGAAGGCGTCCGGCGCCGAACACCGGGAGGAACTCGCGCTGCACGAGGCCGCCGAGGAGTCCTGGCGGCAGAGCGTGCGGGCCGCCAAGTGGTCGGCCGCCGCGGGGAACACGGCGGGGCTCGCGATGCAACTGGCGTTCATCACCGTGCTCGCGGTGGGCGGGGCGCGGGTGGCGACCGGTGCGATCGGGGTGGGCACGCTGGTGGCGTTCCTGCTCTACGTCTTCTATCTGATGCAGCCGATCCAGCAGGTCGTCGGGGCGATCACTCAGTACCAGACCGGCGCCGGCACGCTCGCCCGGATCCAGGAGGCGCTGCGACTGCCCGCCGAACCCGTGTCCCGGCCCGCCGAGTTGCCGGCCACCGGCGCCGAACCGGCCACGGTCGCCTTCACCGACGTACGCTTCCGCTACGCGGACGACCTGCCGTACGTCCACCACGGTGTCAGCTTCGACGTCCCCGCGCGGGGCATGACGGCGTTCGTCGGGCCGTCCGGGGCGGGCAAGACCACCGTCTTCTCACTGATCGAGCGGTTCTACGACCCCGAGTCCGGCACGATCGCCGTGGACGGCCGTCCGGTCGCCGACTGGGAACTGCCGCTGCTGCGTTCGGCCATCGGGTACGTCGAGCAGGACGCGCCGGTGCTGTCGGGGTCGCTGAAGGACAACCTGCTCCTCGGCAACCCGGAGGCGGACGAGGACGCGGTCGCGCGGGTGGTGAAGACGACCCGGCTCGACGGTCTGGTCGCCCGGCTGCCGCAGGGGCTGGAGACGCTGGTCGGTCATCGCGGGACCAAGCTGTCGGGCGGGGAGCGCCAACGGGTGGCGATCGCGAGGGCGTTGCTGCGCCGGCCCCGGCTGCTGCTCCTGGACGAGGCCACCTCGCAGCTGGACGCGGTGAACGAGGCGGCGCTCCGGGACACCGTCGCCGATGTGGCGCGGTCGACGACGGTGCTGGTGGTCGCGCACCGGCTGTCGACGGTGACCATGGCGGACCGGATCGTCGTCATGGACGCGGGCCGGGTCCGCGCGGTGGGCACACACCGGGAGCTGGTGGCGGCGGATCCGCTCTACGCGGAGCTGGCGGCGACGCAGTTCCTGGCCTCGGAGCACTGAGGACGGGGAACGGGAAGGGCCGCCCCTGCCGGGACGGCCCTCGGTGTGCGGCGCGGTCAGGCCTCGATGCCCGGCAGCAGCCCCATGGCGGGCGCGGCCAGGTCGGTGGCCTGGTGCAGTTCGCCGAGCTTGTGGAGTCCGTTCAGCCCCTGCACCTGCTCCGAGGCCTTCGGCATCCTGCCCCGGTACTCCGCAGGGATGTCGCTGCGGGAGACCGAGTCCAGCACGCCGAGCGCGGTGAGCTTCCCGGGGTGCTGCGCGCTCGCGTCGGCCGCGTTCGCCAGCGGCGCGGCGAGGCCGGTGACCCCGACGGCAAGGCCGACGGCGGCGACGATACGTCGTGTTGAGATCATGTCTTCAGCAACGGCCCCGGCGCCGGGCCGGACACGGGCAGCCGTTCCCCCTCACCCGCAAGGCGGAGCGCGCGGCCTGCGCTTGCCGAGCCCGGCGGCGCGGGGGACGCTCGATGTGAGGGGCTCGCGCGGCTCGCTCCGCATCGGGTCGCGGGCTCCCGCAGGAGGTCACCATGGGCACCGCGACCGGTTCCACGTTCGACGCCGAGACGCTGCGCCGGGGCATAGAGGGGAACACCGGGAACACCCTTCTGGCGCTCTACGCGGACGACGCGGAGATCCGCATCATCGACCGCAACACCCAGCCCAGCCACCCCAAGGTCCTGCACGGCCGCCAGGACATCGCCGCGATGCTGGACGACGTCTACAGCCGCGACATGACGCACACCCTGGACCAGTGCATCGTCCAGGGCGACAAGGCCGCCTACAGCGAGTCCTGCGAGTACGCGGACGGGGTCCGGGTGCTCGCCGAGTCGATGATCACGCTGCGCGACGGCAAGATCGCCGAGCAGATCATGATCCAGGCATGGGACGAGCAGTAGCGAGGACCGGGAGGGTCCAGGTCAGCTCGCGGTTGACCTGGACCTTCTCGGCGCGGACGGCGCTGGGACACGCCCGCCGCCCGCGGCCTCGCGCGTGCACCGCGCTGCTGCGGGCGCTCCTGCGGACCGCGCACTGCCGCCGGAGACGCCGAGGGTCTCGGTTACCCTGAGGGCGGGCCGTGACTGGCGCTGAGGTGGAGCACCACCGGGGAGCGGCCCGCACTGTCGTTGCCGTGCGCCTGGGCGATCAAGGTCGAACCAGCTCAGGAGTGTGCCGCATGACCCAGGCCCGCCTCATCGACGGCACCGCCGTCGCCCGCCGGATCGTCGAGGAGACCGCGCGGCAGGCCGCCGACCTCACCGCACGGACCGGCGTCACGCCGTGTCTGGCGACCGTGCTGGTCGGCGAGGATCCCGCCTCCGTCACCTACGTCCGGATGAAGCAGAACCGCAGCCGCAAGGCGGGCATCGCCTCCCGCCACGTGGCCTTGCCCGCCACCACGACCACCGCCGAACTCGTCGGCACGCTCCGGGAGTTGTCGGCCGACCCGGCGGTGCACGGCATCCTGCTCCAGCACCCGGTCGGCGAACACATCGACGAGCGGGCCGCGTTCGAGGCGATCGCGCCGGAGAAGGACGTGGACGGCGTGACCTTCGCGTCGTTCGCGACGATGAGCTTCGGCCTGCCGGGCTTCGTCTCCTGCACCCCCGGCGGCATCCTGCGCCTGCTCGACGCGTACGACGTCGACCCGGCCGGGAAGCGGGCGGTCGTCGTGGGCCGCAGCGCGATCCTGGGCAAGCCGGCCGGGATGCTCCTGCTCGCGCGCGACGCCACCGTCACCTACTGCCACTCCCGCACCCGGGACCTCTCGGCGGCCGTCCGCGAGGCGGACATCGTGGTCGCCGCCGTCGGCCGGCCCCGGCTGATCCGGGGCCAGGACATCAAGCCGGGCGCGGTCGTGCTCGACGCCGGCTACAACGAGGGCAACGTCGGTGACGTCGACTTCGACACCGCCGTCGAGCGCGCCTCGCTGATCACGCCGGTGCCGGGCGGGGTCGGCCCGATGACGATCGCCGTGCTGCTGGAGCAGACGGTGGCGGCCGCCGCCCGGCAGCTCGGCGCGTGAGGGTCAGCGCAGCCAGGCGCGGTACTCCATGACGTCCCCGGCCCGCACCCCGTACTCGGGGTCGTCCCGGGTGAACGTGGTCTCCAGGCCGAGTACGGCGCCGGTCGCCGGATCCAGGATCAGCATTCGCCGTCCGCCGGTGCCCTCGTCGAGGACGTACGCCTGCCCGGTGCGGCCCAGCCGGTCGGTGACCTGGCCGGCGGGCCGTAGCCCCTTCGCGTCGGCGAGCAGGTCGGTCAGGGCCGCGGACTCGTGCGCCCCGAGCGTCCAGTTGTCCAGCAACTCCTCGGTGGCGTCGAGGAGTTCGGACGTGGTGAGGGTGTCGCTGTGGATCAGGTCGGTGAGGTAGGCGCGCAGCTTCGCGGGGTCGTGCGGGGGTGTGGACAGGGGCGGGGCGTCACCCCACATCGGCGGGAACGTCCGCCGGCTGAGCACATGGCCGTCCTCGACCCGGCCCGTGTCGGTCAGGACGGGCCGGCCCGCGTGGTCCGGGTCGGTGGCCACGACCACCTCGGTGTGGGTGCCGTCCGCCCGCCAGCGGACCACGCGCTCCTCGGGCAGGGTGACCGGCGGCCTGTCGTCGCTCATGGCCAGGCTCCAGGACTGCACATGGGTGCCCTGGCGCAAGGCCGGGGAGCCGTCCGTCGCGGCCACGGCGGCGAGTCGCGCGACCTGGGCGAGCGGTACGGCGGTGGAGTGGGCGCGGACGGTCAGCGGCCGGGGTGCGGCGACGGCCGGAGCGCCCGACGGGCCGCCGAGCAGCACGGTCAGCGTGGTGGCCGTCACGACGGCGGCCGCGGTCAGCCCCCACAGCAGTCGCGGCCGGGCCCGGGTCCGGCGGCCGGGGTGGGTGTCGTGCAGCAGCCGGTTGAGGTGCCGTTCGGCCATGTGGTCGAGGGGGCCGTCGCCGAAGTGCGGGGCGTCGGCGGGCACCGGGTCGGCGGCGCGCAGCAGGTCGAGTTCGTCAGCCATGGCGGTGTACCTCGGGAAGGGCCTCGGCGGCAGGGGGGCGCAGTCGGTCGATCTCGGCTCTGAGCCGGCGACGGGCGCGGTGCAGCCGCATCGCCGCCGCCCGGTTCCCGCAGCCCAGGGCGACGGCGACCTCGTCGACGCCGAGCTCCTCCCACGCCGTCAGCCGCAGCACCTCCTGGTCGGCCGGGGACAGCCGGGCGAGCGCCTCGTGCACCCAGGAGCCGGGCCGCTCGCTGTCGGGGCCGGCCGCGACGTGCCGGCCGTGCGCGGTGTCGTCGTTGCCCAGCCGGTCCAGCAGCCGGCGCCGGCGCCCGTACCCGCGTACCGCGTTGGCGAGGCAGTTGCGTGCCACGCCGTACAGCCAGGGCAGCGGAGCCGCCGGCAGGTCGGCGCGGCGGCGCCAGGCCACCGTGAACACCTCCGCCACCACTTCCTCCACCTCGCCGGTCCGCCCGTCCAGTCGCCGCGCGACATAGCGGCTGACCGCCCAGTAGTGCTCGCGATAGGCAGCGGCGAAGATCTCGTCGTTGCTCATGTCCCGTTCTTGTCCGGCACCTCCCCGATCGTCACACCCGCCTCCGTGACGCTCGTCGCATCCGCCAAGTGTGACCGGTGCGGACAGCCCGGACACAGGCGGGGCATGAGGAACCTCAAGTGGCTGACGACCACGGATCACAAGACGATCGGGACGCTGTACCTGGTCACGGCGTTCTCGTTCTTCTGCGTGGGCGGGGTGATGGCCCTGCTGATGCGCGCCGAGCTGGCCCGCCCCGGCCTGCAGATCATGTCGAACGAGCAGTTCAACCAGGCGTTCACGATGCACGGCACGATCATGCTGCTGATGTTCGCGACCCCGCTGTTCGCCGGCTTCGCGAACTGGATCATGCCGCTCCAGATCGGCGCCCCGGACGTGGCGTTCCCGCGCCTGAACATGCTGGCCTACTGGCTCTACCTGCTCGGCTCCACCATCGCGGTCGGCGGCTTCCTCACCCCGCAGGGCGCGGCGGACTTCGGCTGGTTCGCCTACGCCCCGCTCTCGGACGCGATCCGCACGCCGGGGATCGGCGCCGACATGTGGATCATGGGCCTGGCGCTCTCCGGCTTCGGCACCATCCTCGGCGCGGTCAACTTCATCACCACGATCATCTGCATGCGCGCCCCCGGCATGACCATGTTCCGCATGCCGATCTTCGTGTGGAACGTGCTGCTGACCGCCGTGCTGGTCCTGCTCGCCTTCCCCGTCCTCGCCGCCGCCCTGTTCGCACTTGAGGCGGACCGCAAGTTCGGCGCCCACGTCTTCGACGCGGCCAACGGTGGGGCACTGCTCTGGCAGCACCTGTTCTGGTTCTTCGGCCACCCGGAGGTCTACATCATCGCGCTGCCGTTCTTCGGCATCATCAGCGAGGTCATCCCGGTCTTCTCCCGCAAGCCGATGTTCGGCTACCTGGGCCTGGTGGCGGCGACCATCTCGATCGCCGGCCTCTCGGTGACCGTCTGGGCCCACCACATGTACGTCACGGGCGGCGTCCTCCTCCCTTTCTTCTCCTTCATGACCTTCCTGATCGCCGTCCCCACGGGAGTGAAGTTCTTCAACTGGATCGGCACGATGTGGCAGGGCTCGCTGTCCTTCGAGACGCCCATGCTGTGGGCCACGGGCTTCCTGGTGACGTTCGTCTTCGGCGGCCTGACCGGCGTGATGCTCGCGTCCCCGCCGATCGACTTCCACATCTCCGACTCGTACTTCGTCGTCGCCCACTTCCACTACGTGGTCTTCGGTACGGTCGTCTTCGCGATGTTCGCCGGCTTCCACTTCTGGTGGCCGAAGATGACGGGCAAGATGCTGGACGAGCGGCTCGGCAAGATCACCTTCTGGACGCTGTTCGTCGGCTTCCACGGCACGTTCCTGGTCCAGCACTGGCTGGGCGCCGAAGGCATGCAGCGCCGGATTCCCGACTACCTGGCGGTGGAGGGGTTCGCCACCCTCAACACGGTCTCGACGATCTTCTCGTTCCTGCTGGGCTCGTCACTGCTCCCGTTCTTCTACAACGTCTGGAAGACCGCCAAGTACGGCACGAAGGTCGAGTCGGACGACCCGTGGGGCTACGGCCGTTCCCTGGAGTGGGCGACGTCGTGCCCACCCCCGCGCCACAACTTCGTCACCCTGCCCCGGATCCGCAGCGAGTCACCGGCGTTCGACCTGCACCACGCCTCCGTGGAGAGGGAGTTGAGCGCCCGATGACGGCACAGGAGGAGGAGCGGGCGCTGGTGGCCCAGGTCGAGGGGCATCTGCTGCTGGCGGCGACCAGGGAGGAGGGCCGGAGGGCGGCGGCTCGGCTCGCGGACCGCCTCGGCTGGCTCACGGACACCCAACGAGCCGATCTTGAGCAGCATGTCGAGACCGAGTACGTGGCACTGGCCAGGTTGTCCTGGCAACGCACGACACAACGCGCCGAGCAGTTGAGGCACGAGTACGAGTCGAGATACCGGTCTCTACGCCAACGCCTCCTGGTGGGCTTCCTGCTGGCCTGCGCCCTGCTGACGGCAACGGTTCTGCTGACGCTGGCGGCAAGAGCGCCCCTCTAGGGGCGCGGGGCTGTGACTGATGTGCGGCTGCCGCCGCGTGGGCGCGACCAGCCACAGCCCACCCGCACCCGACCGACTACCGGCTCAACTCAACCCCCACTGCTGATTGGTCCCGCCATTGCAGGCCCACAGCACCAGCGAGGTCCCGTTACCCGTGGCCGCACCATACGCGTCCAGGCACAACCCGGCGTTCACGTTCGTGATCGTCCCGTCCGAGTTGACGTTCCACTTCTGGTTGTTCTGCCCGTAGCAGTCCCAGATGACGACCTTGGTGCCGTTGGTCGTGCCCTGGTTGTAGGCGTCCAGGCACTTGTTGCCGTACACCACGAACTCCTTGCGGGAGGTGTACGTCCAGGCCTGGTTCTGGCCGCCGTTGCAGTCCCAGATCTCGGCCTGCGTGCCGTTGGTGATGGTGTTGTCGTAGACGTCGGCACAGCGGCCGGACTGCTTGCCGACGAGCAGGCTGCCGTTGGTGCCGGGGATCGGGCTGACCGTGACCGCACCGAGTGCCGGCAGCGAACTCCCACTGAACGTCAGCGCGTTGGCCGACCCCTTGCTCAGGTCGACCTGCACGGACACGGTCCCCTGCGAGGATCCGGTCGGCGGGAAGGAGACCGTCGTGGCCGTCTGCCCGTTGACCTGGAGGGTGCCGGTGACGGCGGTGGCGCCGGTGTTGGTGTAGGCGACGTCGACGACGTCCAGGCCGGTGCTCGCGGCGCCGACGCCGGTGTACTTGCCGGTGGAGGACGCGCTGTAACTCGTGCTCGACGCCTCGGTACCGCCGCTCACCTTCAGCATGACCGAGCCGCCGGCCGGGACGCCGGCGGTGTAACTCGTCGCGTACGAGCCGAGGTTCGTCTGCGCCCACAGGTCGCGGACGGTCGCGGAGGCGCCGGTCAGGCCGAGGTCGGACCAGCGGACGGTGATGTTCTGGGCGGCGGAGGTGCGGTTGAGGAGGACGACCGCGCGGTTGCCGGTGCCGGAGAGGACCTTGCCGTAGACCTGGAGGCCCGTGGTGTCCTCGGCGACCTTGACGCCCTGGAGGCCGCGCGGGTCCTGGTCGACGGCGACGACGTCGGAGTTCTTGAGGATGGCGGCCGTCTCGCTGGTCATCGTGGTGAGGTCGTTGCCGGCGAGCAGGGGGGCGCCGGAGATCGCCCACAGGGCCATGTGGGTGCGGTTCTGGGCCGCCGTGAGACCGGACATGCCGACGGTGAGCATGTCGGGGTCGTTGTAGTAGCCGGTGTGCTGGGCGGCCGGGTGCAGGGTCTGGTCGAAGTTGGACAGCACCGCCGACTGCGACGCCGTGCCGCCGTAGTAGTAGATGTCGGTGCTGGTCCGCCACATGGGGGCGAGGCCCGTCGCCCAGTTCCAGGTGTTCTGGTAGCCCCAGTTGCAGACGGACAGGGTCAGCGGGCGGCCGGTGGTGGCCGCGGCCGTGGCGACGGCCGAGCTGATCGACTTGTACGTGGTGGCCGCGTCCAGGCCCTCGGCGTCGCCGCCGCACCAGTCGACCTTCACGAAGTCGAAGCCCCATTCCGAGAACTGGAGCATGTCCTGGGCGTAGTGCCCCTCGCTGCCGGTGCCGGCGGCGGCGGGGCGGCCGGTCGGGTAGTAGTAGCCGCAGCCGTTGGCGCCCGCGTCGGTGTAGATGCCGGCCTTCAGGCCCTTGCTGTGGATGTAGTCGGCGATGGCGCTCATGCCGCCGGGCCACTCACCGGTGTCGACGGTGATGTTGCCTGCGCTGTCCCGGGTGCCCTGCCACCAGCCCTCGTCGATGTTGACGTACTTGTAGCCGGCGGCCGGGAGCCCGGCCGCGACGAACGCGTCGACCTGCGCCTTGATGACGTCGTAGTCGATCTTCGCCGCGAAGCTGTTCCAGGAGGCCCAGCCCATCGGGGCGGTGGGCACCGAGACCTGCGCAACCGTCGCCGCCCGGGCCGGCCCCGGGGCGGCGAAGAGGAGCGCGGCCGCGGCCGTCAGGGTCAGGGCGAGAGTGCGTACGGCAGCGGCCCACAGGTGTCGTACGAGACCGCTGCCGGTCGATCTGGGCGGGGGGTACATGCGGCTCCTCCACGGGGTGCACGAGGGGGTACGGCTCACTCGCGTTCGGAACTTCGAACACAGATCGGTGACCCGAACGTGTCAGCGCGCCGACCGTAGAGCCGCCGGAGGGTGAAGTCAACGGCTGTGACAGGCGTGAAGTCGCCCTGGCCATCGCGTCGTTCACCCCACGAGGGCATGCGCGCCGCCATACTGCTGGTCGTGCGCGTAGCGATCATGACGGCGGGCTCGCGGGGCGATGTGGCCCCCTACACGGGACTCGGGTACGGGCTGAGCCGTGCCGGACACGAGGTCACCCTGGTCACCCACGGCCGCTTCGCGGGGCTGGTCGAAGGGTCCGGAGTCGGTTTCCACCCCCTGCCGGTCGATCCCCGGACCGAGCTGGAGTCCACCCGGGGGCGCGGGCTGCACCGCAGCACCAGCGGGGTCGGGAAACTGCTCCGGGTGGTGGAGATGGCCCGGCGGCTGGTCGGCCGGATGACCGACGACCTGCTCGCGGCCGCACAAGCCAGCGAGGTGCTCCTGCTGTCCGCCTCCCTGGCCCCGATCGGCCACACGATCGCGGAGGGCCTACGACTGCCGAGCATGGGCGTCTACCTCCAGCCACTCGCCGGCACGCGGGAGTTCGCACCTCCCGTACTCGGCGGCGGCACCTGGGGCGCCACCGGCAACCGGATCGCCGGGCACGGCGTGAACATGGCGGTGGAGCAGGTCTTCGCGTCCACCGTCCCCGCGCTGCGCACCCGCCTGGACCTGCCCCCGCAGCGCTCCGGCGCCGCCCGCCGGGCCAGGGAGCGCCGGCTGTGGCCCGTCCAGCACGGATTCAGCCCCCAGGTGGTCCCCCGCCCGCGCGACTGGCGCCAGGGCCTCGGGGTGTGCGGCTACTGGTGGCCGTACGACGGTGAGCCCCAACTCCCCGACGGCGTACGGGCGTTCCTCGACGCCGGGCCGCCACCCGTGTTCGTCGGCCTCGGCAGCGCAACGGTGCCCGACGCCGAGCACCTGAGCGGGCAGGTCGTGGCAGCGCTGCGGAAGGCCGGACTGCGCGGGGTGATCCAGCAGGGCTGGGGCGGTCTGGCGGCCGACGGCGACGACATGCTGACCATCGGCGAGATGCCGCACTCGGTCCTGTTCCCCCGGATGGCAGCGGTGGTCCACCACGCGGGCGCGGGCACGACGGCGGCGGGGCTACGAGCCGGGGTGCCGTCGGTACCGGTACCGATCCAGTTCGACGAGGGCTTCTGGGCGGCTCGGCTGGTGGGCCTCGGGGTGGCACCGACGGCTGTCCCGCTGCGGGGGCTGAGCGTCGACGCGCTCGCGGAGGCGGTGCGCCGAGCGACGCAGGATCCTGGATTCGCCGAGCGGGCACAGGAGCTGGGTGAGCGGATCCGGGCGGAGGACGGCGTGGCTCCGGTGACTGAGTCGCTCGGCGAGCTAGCCCATTAGACACCGAGAGGCGTACGCACCCCTCAGGGGGCGCTGGGGGCACCCCCGGCCGAAGGCCGGGGGGGAACTGCGCGACCAGCCACAACGCACCCGCACCCGCACCCGCACCCGCACCCGCAATACGACCCCACTCGGCTCACCCCTTCGGCGTCCACCCCTCCGGCCGCAAGATCCCCACCAGCAACCGCACCAACTCCTCCACGACCTCGTCCAGACTCGCGTCCACCCACCCCGCACTCCAGTCGTGCAGCAACCCGTTGACGCTGCCGATGAACGCCGTCGCGGCCAACCGGTAATCACGCGGCGCCGCGTCCCCACGCGCAACGGCCGCATCCGCCTCGGTGCATATCAGCTCCACCCACCGCGCCCGCCGCGCCAGCCGCTGCTCCTCCAGTCGCGGGCTCACCCCGATGATCTCCACGAAGGCGATGCGGATGCGCCGCGGATCCGACGTGACGTCACGGGCGTACGCCCGGAACAGCACCGTCACCCGCTCGACCAGCGGCAGCGACTCCGCCTCGGCGAACGCGGCCGCCACCGCCGCCTCCGCCCACCCGTTGACCTCCAGGTGCAACGCGGCGAGCACGTCCTCCAGCGTGTGGAACTCCTCGTAGAACTGACGGGTCGACAGACCCGCCGCCTGACTCAGTGCGGCGACGGTCGTGGCGCGGAACCCCGGTGCCTCGCCGAAGAGTTGGAGCGCCGCCTCCAGGAAGCGCCGACGCCGGTCGGCCTTGCGTTCCTCGGCGGACCGGCCGCCGTAGCGACCCGTCGGTGCCTTGAGCCTGCCCACCAAGATTGCCCCCTCCGTCGACCGCCCGATGACCAATTTTCTCGCGTACGCCTCTTGTGGAGTCATCCACCCCCTCCTTACTTTTCAGTAAGTTCCGTTTGAACGCGCCCGTGTTCAGATTCCGTGAGCCTGTGCCCGCACGCGCGCGTCCCCACCCCCCTCAGAGGAGAGAGCACTCATGCCTGCTTTCAGACCCAGGCACCTTTGCTCCGTAGCCGCCGCCCTCGTCCTGACCGTCGCGGCGCCGGCGACCGCCGCCACCGCCGACGCCTCGCTGCGCGAGGTGCTGTTCGTCGGCAACAACTGGGACGGCACCGCGACCGTCCTGAACTCGTCCGGCGACTTCGCAAAGGTCGGCCAGATCAACGTCATCCCCGACAAGGACGCGCGGATCGCCGAGATCAACGCCGACCCCATCAAGTGGATCTACTACACGTCGATCCGCAACGAGGTCGGCCAGGGCCACGACCAGTACGTGGACGACATGTACTCCACGCCGGACGGCAAGTCCGTGGTCGTCTCCCGCCCGAGTTTCGCCGACGTCGTCTCGATCGACCTCGCCACCGACACGATCAACTGGCGCTTCCCGGTGGCCGGTTACCGCGCCGACCACATGGCTGTCTCCCCCGACGGCACGAAGGTCGCGGTCTCGGCGTCCACCGCGAACAAGGTGCAGGTGCTGGACATCAACACCGGTAAGGAGCTGGGCGAGTTCGCCACCGGTGACAAGCCGCACGAGAACGTCTTCAGCCCCGACGGCAAGTACATCTGGAACATGTCGATCGGCGAGGTCACCACCTCGCTCGACGATCCGATCTGGGACTGGACGAAGGGCGACCGTCACATCACCGTCGCCGACGCCACCACCTACAAGCAGGTCAAGACCATCGACATGCGGGACCGGCTGAACGCGATCGGCCTGACGAACTTCTCGGACGCGGTCCGGCCCGCGGCCTTCACCCCCGACTGGTCGAAGATGTACTTCCAGGTGTCGTTCTTCAACGGCTTCCTGGAGTACGACATCACCACCGACAAGATCACCCGGGTGAAGACCCTGCCGGCGAACCCGGCGACCAGCACCGACCGCACCACCTGGCTCCTGGACTCACGCCACCACGGCATCTCGATGAAGCCGGACGGCACCAAGCTGTGCGTCGCCGGGACGATGGACAACTACGCCACGATCGTGGACCGCGCCACCCTCCAGGAGGGGCCGCTCGTCACGGCGTCCACGCCGTACTGGGCCACCGTCAGCGGCGACGGCAAGGACTGCATCATCTCGGAGAGCGGCGCCGACCAGGTGACGGCCATCGACTTCGGCACCGGCCAGAAGGTGACCTCGGTGCCCGTCGGCGACCACCCGCAGCGCGTCCGGCTCGGCCATGTGCAGGCCGGCTGGACGGGCGCGTCCGGGAGTTGACAGTCCATCCGGGCCTTCGGCCTCCGGGGGTGCGCGGCACTCCGGAGGCCGAAGCGGTGCTCAGAACTTCGCCGCCACCCAGGCGGCCAGTTCCGCCTTGGCCGCGTTGAGCACGGTGGAGCCGGGCGAGGTCGCCCCGTTGGTCACCAGCGCGAAGTGCAGCACGCCGGAGTCCGAGTCGGTGAGCAGCAGTCGGCGGCTGCCCGTCCCACCCGGTTCCGCCGCCACGCCGACCGGGGTCGAGGACGTGTACGCCGGGGGCGCGTAGGACGTGCCCAGGTCGGAGACGACGGTGGTGGACGCGGTCGCGAAGGAGGCCGGGAGGTGCAGTTCGGTCGGTGCGGTGGCGCTGCCGGAGCGCCAGACCTGGACCGCGTACTGTCCGGAGCCGACCAGCGCGGCCACGTTCGGCAGCGAGCTGGGCACCGGGTTCCAGGTCAGGGTCGTGGAGCCGTCCCGGGAGCGGTCCTCGTAGGTGAAGGCGAGGGTGGCACCCGAGGTGGCGGACGGGTAGATCCGGTCGAGCAGCCGGGCGTCCTGACGGAGCGTCACCGTGCCGGAGGCGGTCATGTTGACGGCCGAGAGGTCCTCGTCGTTCCAGGCGTCACCCGAGGTGAGGACCTTGTCCGGGTTGCCGTTCATCAGCTCGTGGTGGCGGCCGTTGTAGATGTCCCACTGCCACTGGGTGCCGGAGAGGACCGGTCCGGAGGAGGCCGGGGTGGACCACCAGTTCGCCCCGGAGAGGCGGGAGTCGAGGGCCTGGTACATCGCCTTGTCGACGGTCGGCGCCTTGCCGGAGGTGGTACCGGACAGCGGATGCCCGAACTCGCTGACGATCGCCGTCGTTCCGGCGGCCGAGGCACGGTCGCGGATGGTGCCGAAGTCGGTCGAGTACTGGCCGTCGGAGGCGTTGCCCCACATCAGGATGCCGGAGATGGCCTTCTGGTCGTAGAAGTGGGTGTTGAAGACGTAGCGGGAGCCGAGCGTGCCCGCGTCCAGCAGGCCGCCCTCCTGGTTGGTGACGTTGCCGTTCCAGTAGAGGTTGGGCTCGACCAGGGCGGGCTTGCCGCTCCAGCCGGCCGCGTCCATCCGGGCCCGGAACTTCTGGTAGAAGGGCCACAGCCGGTTCTGCTCCCAGGTGCGGGAGGTCTCGCCGGAGTCGTAGGAGCCGGCGTACGGCTCGTTGTACGGGTCGAAGCCGACCACGCCGGCGAACTCGTCGGACGTCAGGTGCTGGGCCAGGTAGGTCATGGTGGTCTGGGCCGTGGCCAGGAAGGCGTCCTGGAGGCCGTGGTTGTTGTGCCAGAAGTCGTACTGGGCGTCCTGGACGGCCGCGTTCTGGGTGATGTTCTGGCCCCAGAACAGGCAGATGCCGCAGGACTCCGCCGGGTAGTTCCCGAGGTCCACCGCCCACTTCGGAGCGCCGTCGCCCGTGTACCAGCTGCCCGAGTTGAACAGGTAGCGGGAGTACAGGTCCTGGTGGAAGTCGGGGAAGACGCGGATGCCTGCGTCCAGGAACGCCTGCATCTGCGCGGTCGCGTTGGCCAGGTAGGCGGTGTCGACCTGGCCCTGGACGGGTTCGGCGTGTGCCCAGGAGAGCAGGAAGCGCACGTCGTTGCCGCCGCCGAGGGCGCGCAGCGCGGTGGCGGACTTCTTCGCGTCGGCGACCGAGGCGAAGGGCAGGCCGCTGTGCTCCTCCAGCTTGGTCTCGCCGGAGACGTTGTAGCCGCGCAGCACGACCTCACGGCCCTGGCCGTCGACGAAACGGCCGTTCTGCACGGTGAGCGCGGTGCCGTCGAACCAGAGGGAGTCGGACGGGGTGGCGGCGGTGGCGGACGGGGCGCCCGCCACCGCGAGGAATCCACAGAGGACAACCAGGACAACGATCAGACGTGCCCGGATATTCGTCATGTCCATTACAGTCGGGTGATTTCCGGACACAGTCAATACTTCTGACTCACGAGTAAGTTGAGTACCGGTCCCCTCAGCCGGTCACTCGACCCGTCACGTTCAACAGGTACTCCTTGCGGCTCAGCGGGTTGTGGTCGGTCCGCGGCCGCTCCGGGACCGGCCCCCGCACCACCGGCGCGTAGTGGTCGAAGGCGGTCTCCAGCTCGCCCTCGCCGCGGGTCAGCCCAGGCAGCCGTTGCTCCAGTCCGTGCACCCGGGCCGCGGGCACCGCACCTTCCAGGACCGCGAGCATCCCCTCGGTCCCGGTCCCCTGCGTCACCGCGCCGAGCCCGGCGAGCACCGGCAGCAGCGCGCCCAGCGTGTCCACGGGGGCCGTCAGG
Source organism: Streptomyces sp. NPDC001714 (assembly GCF_042892755.1). Lineage (NCBI taxonomy): Bacteria > Bacillati > Actinomycetota > Actinomycetes > Kitasatosporales > Streptomycetaceae > Streptomyces > Streptomyces sp. NPDC001714. Next base: position 216,278 of record NZ_JBIAUL010000002.1, on the reverse strand, counting down.
CGGAAGCGGTGCATCGGCTCGTGCACCCGGGTGCCGGCCCGTCGCAAGGCCTCGGTCAGCACCAGCGGGGTCAGACCGCGGAAGTCGTAGCCGGTGCTCGACATGCTCTTGTCGAAGCCCTGGTGGGCATGGCTCTGCCGGGGCGAGTAGCCGGAGTGGGTCATGGTCACCGCGCAGTCCGGGATCCGCCAGCCGTGCAGCCCCTGGCCGAGGGACTCGCGCACGGTGTCCTCGACGGCCTTGAAGAAGGCGTACGGCATCGCGCCCAGCTCCACCTCCAGACGGAAGCCGACGCCGGCGCCCGGCGGGGCCGGCTCCACCCGCAGGCCGACCGTCGCGAGGAAGGGGTTGCCGTCCTTCTTGTTGAACTCGACGGCGGCCCCGGTGCCGGTGAGCCGTTCGACGCAGACGGTCGTCGTCTCCCGGAAGGTGACGTCGAGGCCGTACCCGTCCGCGAGGGTCGCCTGGATCACCTCCTTCTGCACCTCGCCGTAGAGGGAGACGGAGGTCTCCTGGCGCGCCTCGTCGTGCCGGACGTCGATCAGCGGGTCCTGCTCGGCGAGCTGGGTGAGGGCGACGTGCAGGGAGCGGCGGTCGGTACCCGGCCCGGGGACCACGACGGTCTCCAGGGTCGGGGGCGCGAAGTGGTGCTCGTACGCCCGGCCCGGCAGCCCGAGGGCGTCGCCGATGCGGATGCCGCCGAGCCCCCACACCTTGACGATCCGCCCGGCACCGGCGCTGTCCTGCCGGAGGTCCGTACCGCCCTCGAAGACGCTGAGCCCGGTGACCCGGCCCTCCGGCCGGCCGCCGGCCGCGGCTCGATTCCCGAACGGGACCCGGTCGCGGACCCCGAGCGTCCCGGAGAAGATCCGCGCATACGCGACCTTCTCCCCCGCCGGGCCCCGTTCCACCTTGAAGACCGTGCCGGAGAACGGGCCTGCCGGGTCGCCGCCGGCGGCCGGGAGCAGCCGCTCGACGCCGGCGATCAGGTCGGGCACACCGGCGCCGGTGGCGGCGGATCCGAAGTACACCGGGTGGACCAGTGCCCGCCGGGTCTGCTCGGCGAGGGCGGCGCGCAGCCGGGGCTCGGGGACACCACCGTCGAGGTAGGCGGCGAGCAGTGCGTCGTCGTGGTCGGCGAGCGTGTCCAGCGCGGCCGGGCCGAGGCCGGGCAGGAAGCGGGCGGCACGGGTGCCGAGCGCGGTGGCCCGGCCCATGGGGACGAGCGGGACGGCGAGTCTGCGGGCCAGCTGGGCGAGCACGGCGTCGTCGCGGGCGCCGCGCCGGTCGATCTTGTTGACGAAGAGCAGCGTGGGGATGCGCAGCCGCCGCAGCGTCCGCATCAGGACGCGGGTCTGCGCCTGGACGCCCTCCACGGCCGAGACGACCAGGACCGCGCCGTCCAGCACACCGAGGACCCGCTCCACCTCGGCGATGAAGTCCGGGTGGCCCGGGGTGTCGATGAGGTTGACGGTGACACCGTCGAGGGGGAACGACACGACCGCGGACTTGATGGTGATCCCGCGCTGCCGCTCCAGGGCGAGGGTGTCGGTGCGGGTGCTGCCGTCGTCGACGCTGCCGAGTTCGTCGGTGACGCCGGCCGTGTGCAGCAGCCGTTCGGTCAGACTGGTCTTACCTGCGTCGACGTGCGCGAGAATTCCGAGATTGAGCAGATGCACTGGGCGTGATGTCCTTCGGCATGGGTGGGATTCCTTCCTGGGTGGACATGCACGCAGCGCGCATCGGTGGCCCTCTCTCTGTGACGTCGGGTGAGGAGCAGTGCAGCAGGGCGGCCCCGGCGAGGGCAATGGATTAATGCTCAACAAAAGCCCCGCCGCGCAGCACTCGCCGCCCTCCCGGAGCGGTTCTAGAGTGACGTACATCACGCCGCCTGGCTGAAATCCCGAGGTCCCGCCGCACGGTCTGGAGGCCACATGACCCACATCAAGGTGACGGTGGACGGCACGCCCTACGAGGACGAGGTGGAACCCCGCCTGCTGCTGGCCCACTACCTGCGCGACCGTCTCGGCCTGACCGGCACCCCGATCGGCTGCGACACCTCCAACTGCGGCGCGTGCACGGTCGACCTCGACGGAGCGACCGCCAAGAGCTGCTCGGTGCTGGCCGTCCAGGCCGACGGCTGCACGGTGACCACCGTGCAGGGGCTGGCCCGGGACGGCGAGTGGACACCGCTGCAGACGGCGTTCCACGAGCGGCACGGCCTGCAGTGCGGCTACTGCACCCCGGGGATGATCATGGCCGCACGGGATCTGCTGCGCGAGAACCCGCACCCCACCTCCGACGAGGTCAGGCAGGCCCTGGAGGGCAACCTGTGCCGGTGCACCGGCTACCAGAACATCGTCCGCGCGGTGCTCGCCGCGTCCGGACAGGAGGACGGACAGCAGGACGCCTCCGGGCAACAGGTACCCGAGGAGGCCACGGCATGACCGACCAGGCCGTAGAAGCCGCAGCACACGAGATCGGCCGCGCCCGGCTGCGCAAGGAGGACGCCCGGCTGATCACCGGCCAGACCAACTGGACCGACAACATCCAGGTCGCCGGACTGCTCCACCTGGCCGTCCTGCGCAGCCCGATGGCGCACGCCCGCATCACCCGCGTGGACGTCTCCCCCGCCCTCGAACGCCCCGGGGTCGTCGCCGCGTTCACCGGCGCCGACCTGGCCGAGGGCCTGGGCTCGCTGCCCTGCGCCTGGCCGGTCACCGAGGACATCGTGCTGCCCGACCACCCGCCGATCGCCGTCGACGAGGTCCGCCACGCCGGCGACCCGGTGGCCGTCGTGGTGGCCCGTGACCGGTACGCCGCGGCCGACGCGCTGGAGGCCGTCGAGGTCGACTACGACCCGCTGCCCCCGGTCCTCGACCTGGAGGCCGCCCTCGCCGACGACGCCCCGCTGGTCCACTCCGACAAGGGCACCAACCGCTGCTACACCTGGCCGCTCGCCACCGGCGAGAGCTTCGACTCCGTACGGCAGCGCGCCGAGGTCACCGTCAAGCGCCGGTACCACCAGCAACGGCTGATCCCGAACGCCATGGAACCGCGCGCGGTCGTGGTCACCCCGATCGCCGCCTCGGGCGAGTACACGGTCTACTCGGCGACCCAGATCCCGCACATCCTGCGGATCATGCTGGCCACCGTCACCGGCATCCCCGAGCACAAGCTCCGGGTGATCGCCCCGGACGTCGGCGGCGGCTTCGGCTCCAAGCTCCAGGTCTACGGCGAGGAGGCCCTCGCACTCGCGGTCGCCCGCAGACTCGGCCGCCCGGTCAAGTGGACGGAGTCCCGCTCCGAGGGCTACCTCGCCACCCACCACGGCCGCGGCATGATCCAGGACATCGAGGTCGCCGCCACCCGCGAGGGCAGGCTGCTCGGCCTGAAGGTCGACCTGATCGCCGACATGGGCGCCTACCTGATGCTGGTCACCCCGGGCATCCCGATCCTCGGCGCCTTCATGTACCCGGCGATCTACAAGATGGACGCCTACGACTTCACCTGCACCGGCGTCTTCACCACCCGCACCCCCACCGACGCCTACCGCGGCGCCGGACGCCCCGAGGCGACCTTCGCCATCGAGCGGATCATGGACGAGCTGGCCGCCGAACTCGGCCTGGACCCGGTGGAGTTGCGGCGCCGGAACTGGATCCGGCACGAGGAGTTCCCGTACACCACCATCGCCGGGCTGACCTACGACAGCGGCGACTACGAGGCGGCCACCGACAAGGCTCTCGCCCTGTTCGGGTACGACGACCTGCGCACCGAACAGCAGAAGCGCAACGAACGCGGCGACACCGTACGCCTCGGTATCGGCGTGTCCACGTTCACGGAGATGTGCGGGCTGGCCCCGAGCCGGGTCCTGCGCGACCTGCGCTACGCGGCCGGCGGCTGGGAGGCGGCGAGCATCCGCATGCTGCCCACCGGCAAGGTCGAGGTCGTCACCGGGACCAGTCCGCACGGGCAGGGGCACGAGACCTGCTGGAGCCAGATCGCGGCCGACGTGCTGGGCGTGCCGTTCGAGGACGTCGAGGTGGTGCACGGTGACACCCAGTCCTCCCCGCAGGGCATGGACACCTACGGCTCGCGGTCGCTGTCCGTCGGCGGCGAGGCCGTGCACCGCGCGGCGACGAAGGTGGTCGAGAAGGCGCGCAAGGTGGCCGCGCACCTGCTGGAGGCCAGCGAGCAGGACCTGGAGTTCACGGACGGCGTGTTCGCCGTGAAGGGCTCGCCGGAGGCGCGGAAGACCATCCAGGAGATCGCCTTCGAGACGTTCACCGGCCACGACCTGCCCGACGGCGTCGAACCGTCCATCAACGCCGAGACGGTGGTCGACCCGGAGAACTTCTCCTACCCGCACGGCACCCACCTGTGCGCGGTCGAGGTGGACACCGAGACCGGGAAGACGAAGATCAGGTCGTACGTCTGCGTGGACGACGTCGGCCATGTCGTCAACCCGATGATCGTCGAGGGCCAGGTGCACGGCGGTCTCGCACAGGGCATCGCGCAGGCACTGTACGAGGAGGCGGTCTACGACGACGAGGGCAACCTCGTCTCCGGGACCATGGCCGACTATCTGGTGCCGTCGGCGGCGGACCTGCCGGACTTCGTCACCGACCGGACGGAGACCCCGGCGGCCTCGAACGCCATGGGGGTCAAGGGAGTCGGCGAGGCCGGGACGATCGCGTCGACGCCCGCGGTGGTCAACGCCGTGGTGGACGCGCTGCGTCCGCTGGGCGTCACCGACGTGCGGATGCCGTGCTCGCCGCACCGGGTGTGGCAGGCCGTGCGGGCCGCCCGCGCCGGCCGGGGCGGTGCGGGCGAGGAGGCCGGCGGGACCGGTCCCGCGCAGTCGGGACAGTCCGGGCAGGCCGCCCGCTCCGGTGACCTCGGTCAGTACGGTGAGGAGGGCTCGGCATGATTCCCCCCGCGTTCGACTACGTCCGCCCGGCCACCGTCGACGAGGCGGTGGGCGCCCTCGCCGAGGCGGGCGAGGAGGCGAAGGTGCTGGCCGGCGGGCAGAGCCTGCTGCCACTGCTGCGCCTGCGGCTCGCCTTCCCGGAGCTGGTGGTGGACGTCGGCCGGATCCCGGAGCTGCGCGGGGTCCGAGAGGACGGCGACACGCTCGCCGTCGGCGCGCTGACCACCCACCACGACGTCGTCCACGACCCGTTGGTGCGCCGGTACGCCGGGCTGCTGGCGGTGGCGACCGCCACCGTCGCCGATCCCGCCGTACGGCACCGCGGCACCCTGGGCGGCTCCCTCGCGCACGCCGACCCGGCCGGGGACCTGCCCGCCGTGGCGCTCGCCCTCGACGCCGAACTGGTCGTCGCCGGACCGGGCGGCCGGCGCACGATCCCGGCCTGGGAGTTCTTCGTGGACTACCTCCAGTCGGCGCTCACGCCCGACGAACTCCTGGTGGAGGTACGGATCCCGAAGACGGACGGGTGGGGCTTCCACTACGAGAAGTTCCACGCGGTCGCGCAGTCCTGGGCCATCGTCGGGGTCGCCGCGCTGGTGCGGCGCGACGACGGGCACATCGCCGAGGCGCGCATCGGGCTCACCAACATGGGCTCCACCCCGCTGCGGGCCACGGCGGCCGAGCAGGCCCTGTCCGGTGCCGACGGCCCGCAGGCGGTGGCGCGTGCCGCCGAGTCCGCCGCCGAAGGCACCCGGCCTTCCCAGGATCTGTCGGCCTCGCCCGAGTACCGGGAGCACCTCGCACGGGTGCTGACCAGGCGGGCCGTGCTGACCGCCGGCGGAATGGGGTGAGCGCCGATTTCCCCGATGGACGACCCGGAGCAGGTGGGGGCCCGCCTTGCGGAGACGGGGTACCTCGTCGACCAAGGACTGGCCGTCACCTGCTTCCTGGCCCTCAGACTGCACCGGCCGCTGTTCTGCGAGGGTGACGCCGGCGTGGGCAAGACCGCGCTCGCCGCCGCCCTCGCCGAGGCCCTGGGCGCACCGCTGATCCGGCTGCAGTGCCACGAGGGCATCGACGCCTCCCAGGCCCTGTACGACTGGGACTTCCCGCGCCAGCTGCTGCACCTGCGGGCCGCCGAGGCGGCGGGCGTGCAGGACGCGGACCGGCTGGAGAGCGAGCTGTACGACCGGCGCTTCCTGATCGCCCGGCCCCTGCTGCTGGCCCTCCAGCAGCACCCGTCGGTGCTGCTGGTCGACGAGATCGACCGGGCCGACGACGAGTTCGAGGCGTTCCTCCTCGAGCTGCTGTCCGAGTACTCGGTCACGATCCCCGAACTGGGCACGCTGCGGGCCGAGGTGCCGCCGGTGGCGGTCCTGACCTCGAACCGGACCCGGGAGGTCCACGACGCGCTGAAGCGGCGGTGCCTCTACCACTGGTTCGACCACCCCTCCTTCGCCCGCGAACTGGCCATCGTGCGCAGCCGGTTGCCGCAGGTGTCGGCCCGGCTGGCCGAGCAGGTCACGGCCCTGGTGCAGGCGCTGCGGGGCGCGGACCTGGTCAAACCGCCGGGAGTGGCCGAGACGCTGGACTGGGCCGAGGCGCTGGACGCGCTGGGGGCGAGCGAGGTGGACGCCGAACTGGCCGTGGCGACGCTGGGTTCGGTGCTGAAGTACCGGGAGGACACGGAGCGGGCGCGGGGGCTCGACCTCTCGGCGGTCCTCGCGGCCCGGGGCGGGTGACCGGAGATGGGCGCGGCGCTGTCGAGGACGGCCGGAGTGCCGGCGGACGCCGTACTGCTCGGTTTCGTGCGGGCGTTGCGGGCTGCGGGGGTGGACGCGAGCGCGGAGCGCGGGTACGCGTTCCTGCGGGCCGTGGCCGTCCTGCGGCCGGAGGTGCGCTCGGACGTGTACTGGGCGGGGCGGGCGACACTGTGCGGCGGCCATGACGACCTGGAGCGGTACGAGAGGGTGTTCGCCGCGTACTTCGGCCCGTCCGGCGCCCCCGCCCGGCAGCCGGTGCGCACCGCTCCCCCGCCGCGGCTGCGGCTCGTCGCACGGGAGGCGGCCACGGCACCCCGTACCGGTGGCGAGAGCGAGCCGCCGGGCCCGCCCACCGCCGTCCTCGCCAGCGCGGCCGAAGTCCTGCGGCACCGCGACGTCACCGAGCTCGACGCCGCCGAACGGGCCCAACTGCGCCGCCTGCTCGCCGCGTTCACGCTGGAGGGGCAGACCCGGCGCTCGGCGCGGCGGCGGCCGGCCCGGCGCGGGGAGGTCGACCCGCGCCGTACCGTACGGGAGTTGCTGCGGCGCGGCGGGGAACCGGCCCTGCTGCGGCGGCACGCACGGGTGGCCCGGCCGCGCCGGGTGGTGCTGCTCGTCGACGTGAGCGGTTCGATGGGGCCGTACGCCGACGCGCTGCTGCGGTTCGCGCACGCGGCGGTGCGCGCGGGCCGCACCGAGGTGTTCACCGTCGGCACCCGGCTGACCCGCGTCACCCGCGAACTGTCCCACCGGGACCCCGACCTGGCGATGGCGGAGGTCGCGGCCGCGGTCCCCGACTGGCGCGGCGGCACCCGGCTCGGCGAGCTGCTGCGCGAGTTCCTCAACCGGTGGGGGCAGCGCGGCATGGCGCGGGGCGCGATCGTCGTCCTGCTCTCGGACGGCTGGGAGCGCGGCGACCCGGAGCTGCTCGGGCAGCAGATGCGCCGGCTGCACGCCCTGGCCCACCAGGTGGTCTGGGCGAACCCACGCAAGGCGCGGCCCGGATACGCGCCGTCGGCGGCCGGGATGGCTGCGGCGCTGCCCAGCGTCGACGCCTTCGTGGCGGGGCACAGCCTGGCGGCGCTGGAGCGGCTCGCCGCCGTGGTGCGCGGAGCACGAGCCGGTGCGGTGCCCGGGAAGGGAGCGGATGGTGCGTGAGATTCTGCCGACGCTGGCCGGCTGGCACGCGGCCGGGATCCCGTTCGGCCTCGCCACGGTGGTCGCGGTAAGCCGCAGCGCGCCGCGCGGACCCGGTGCGGCCATGGCCGTGGGGCCGGACGACGAGGTGGTGGGCAGCGTGTCCGGCGGCTGCGTCGAGGGCGCCGTCTTCGAGCTGGCGCAGGAGGTCGTCGCGACCGGCGAGCCGTCGCTGCAGACCTTCGGCTACAGCGACGAGGACGCGTTCGCGGTGGGGCTGACCTGCGGCGGCGAGATCACCCTGCTGGTCCGTCCGGTGACCGCGGGCTCCGACCCGGCGTTCGGCGCGGTCGCCGCGTCCGTCGCCGCGGGCGAGCCGGTGACCGTCGCCACGGTGGTGGACGGACCCGCACCGCAGGGCGCCACGCTCGCCGTCTGGCCGGACCGGACGGCCGGCACCCTCGGCACGACCGGCCTCGACGTCGCCGTCACCGCCGACGCGCGCGGCGAACTCGCGCTCGGCGCCTCCGTCCTGCGGCACTACGGCCCGCACGGCGAACGCCGCGAGGACGCGGTCACCGTGTTCCTCCAGTCGTTCGCGCCGCCGCCCCGGATGCTGGTGTTCGGCGCGATCGACTACGCGGCCGCGGTGGCCCGCATCGGTGACTTCCTGGGGTACCGGGTCACCGTCTGCGATGCCCGCCCGGTCTTCGCCACCCCGAAGCGCTTCCCGGCCGCCGTCGAGGTCGTCGTCGACTGGCCGCACCGCTATCTCAGCGGCACCGTGACCGACGACCGCACGGTGATCTGCGTCCTCACCCACGACCCGAAGTTCGACGTGCCGCTGCTGGAGGAGGCGCTGCGCCGGCCGGCCGCCTACATCGGGGCGATGGGCAGCCGCCGGACCCACGACGAACGGCGCGCCCGGCTGGCCGCGGCCGGTCTCACCGAGGCCGAACTGTCCCGGCTGCGCTCACCGCTCGGCCTCGACCTCGGCGCCCGTACCCCCGAGGAGGTCGCCGTGTCCGTCGCCGCCGAGATCGTCGCCCTGCGCTGGGGCGGCAGCGGCGCGCCGCTGGCCACGACCACCGGCGCCATCCACGCACCCGCCGTCCGCTGACCGGGCGGACCGCCAGGAGGAGTGAGTCATGGAACTGCACCACGAGTTCAGCGTCCCCGTCCCGGTCGAGGACGCCTGGCGCGCGCTCCTCGACATCGAACGGGTCGCGCCGTGCCTGCCCGGCGCGGCGGTCGAGGACTACGACGGCAGGACGGTGACCGGCTCGGTGAAGGTCCGGGTCGGCCCGGTCACGGTGACCTACCGGGGCACGGCGGTCTTCGAGGAGCAGGACCAGGACGCGCACCGGATGGTGCTGGTCGCGAGTGGCCGGGAGACCCGCGGTCAGGGCACGGCCCGGGCGACGGTCACCGCGACGCTCGCCGAACGCGACGGCGGTACGGCGGTGTCGGTCGGCACCGACCTCACGGTGACCGGCCGTCCCGCGCAGTTCGGCCGCGGCGTGCTGTCGGAGGTGGGCGACCGGCTGGTGGGGCAGTTCGCGGACTGCCTCGCGACCAGGCTGGCCGAGCGCCCGCCCGGCTCCGGCGGCGAACCGGAGCGGCTGGGCGAGGAGGCCGGGGACGCCGAACCGGCACAGCCGCTCGACCTGCTGCGCACGGCCGGGGTTCCGGTGGCCAAGCGGGCCGCGGCGGTGGCCGGCGTGCTCGCCGTGCTCACCGTGGCGGCGGTACGGCTGCGCCGGTGCGTGCGGCGCCGCCCCGGACACCGCACCCGACACCGGTGACGTGTTCCGTCCGTCGAACACTATGAACACAACGCCCGAGCCATGGTTCCGGTCCCGGCCCGCTCCCTAGCATCGCCGCGGACGGCGCGAAGGAGCGCCGACGACGACAGGGAGCCGCGCCTTGGACAGGTCGAGAACCCCCGCACGGGTCCGCCGGACGAGCCGCAGCCGGCGTACCGGACTGCTCGCGTCGCTGGCGGCGACCCTCGCCGCCGCCTTCGCCGGTGCCCCTCCCGCGCAGGCCGAGACACCGCCCCCGGCCGTCATCTCCTGCCCGGCGGAACTCGACGGCGAGGCCACCTGTTACACCGGTCAGGACGCCCACGGCGCCTCCTACGCCATCGCCGTCCCCGAGCACTGGAACGGCTCCCTGGTCGTGCACGCCCACGGCGGCCCCGACCTCGGCGCCGGCTCCGACCCGGCGCGCAGCGTCGACGACCTGGCCCGCTGGTCGGTGATGGTGAAGGAGGGGTACGCCTGGGCGGGTTCGTCGTACCGCAGGGGCGGCTACGGCACCCGCATGGCCGCCGCGGACACCGAGAGCGTGCGCCGGCTGTTCGTCGAGAACTTCGGGAAGCCGCGGCGGACTTACGTGCACGGCCAGTCCTGGGGCGGGGACGTCGCCGCCAAGGTCGTCGAGGTGTACGGCCGCCGGGGCGGAGCGTACGACGGGGCGCTGCTGACCAGCGGTGTCCTCGGCGGCGGGTCCCGGGGGTACGACTACCGCGTCGACCTCCGTGTCGTCTACCAGTACTACTGCCACAACATGCCGCGGCCGGCCGAACCCCCGTACCCGCTGTGGCAGGGTCTGCGCGCGGACTCGACGCTGACGACGGCCGGACTGCGCGCCCGGCTCCAGGAGTGCACGGGCTACGCCTCGGCCCCGCAGGACCGCACCGCCCTCCAGCAGCGCAACCTCGACGACATCCTCGCCGTCACCGGCGTCCCCGAGCGCACCCTGGAGTCGCATCTGCGGTTCTCGGTCTTCACGTTCCGGGACATCGTGCACGACCGGCTCGGCGGCCGTAATCCCTTCTCGAACCAGGGCGTTCGGTACTCGGGGTCGCACGACGACGAGGCGCTCAACGCCGGGGTCGAGCGGTTCACCGCCGATCCGACCGCGGTGCGCGACCTGTCGTACGACAGCGATCTCACCGGCAAGGTGTCGATCCCGGTGCTCACGATGCACGCGATCGACGACCCGACGGCGTTCGTGGAGCACGAGGCGGCCTACCGGGCCACCCTGCGCGGCGCGCACCGGGACCGCTACCTCGTGCAGACGTTCACCCACGAGTCCGAGCACAGTGCGCTGAGCGATGCCGAGTACGCCGACTCGATCGCGGCACTGGACAGTTGGGTGCGCTCGGGCCGGAAGCCGACGCCCCGGACGATCGCGGACTCCTGCGCCGCGTTCGACCGCGCCTATGCCACGGGGTGCTTCTACGACCCGGACTTCCACCCCGCCTCCTACGCCTCCCGGGTCCGGCCACGGCCGGGTGGGCTGCGCTGGCCCGCCATGACGGCGGCGCAGGAGAAGCGGTGGAGCAGGATCGACGGGGTCGGGATCGCGCCCTGACGGGTCCGGTCAGCGCGGCGGCAGCCGGTGCAGGGTCACCTCCGTCAAGGTCCCCTCGGCGACGGTGGCCGTGAGGTAGGTGCAGTGCGGCTGGCGGCGGCGGTCGGTGGGGGAGCCGGGGTTGAGCAGGCGCAGACCGCCGGGGGCCGTGGTGTCCCAGGGGATGTGGCTGTGCCCGAAGACCAGGACGTCCAGGTCCGGGAAGCGCGCGGCGCAGCGGGCCTCGCGGCCCTGGGCGGGACCGGTCTCGTGGATCACCCCGAAGCGCAGGCCGCCCAGGTCGGCGTAGGCCACCTCGGGGAGCCGGGCACGCAGGCCCGGACCGTCGTTGTTGCCGTACACCCCGATGAGTCGGCGGCTGCGGCTCTCCAGCAGGTCGAGGGTGGCCTCGTCGACCCAGTCGCCGGCGTGCAGGACGACGTCCGCGCGCGGGATTTCGGCGAGGAGCTGGTCGGGGAGCCGCTTGGCGCGCAGTGGGAGGTGCGTGTCGGAGGTCAGGAGCAGGCGCACCCGGCCAGCGTAGGGCAGAGGGCCTTCTCGAGATCTTCAGTTCAGACTTAACAGTTTCGACTGGACAGTTCTGACTGATGGTTCTACGGTGGACGCATGGCAGAGATCTCCGATTCCGCGACCCGCGCGGCACGCGACCTCCGCGTGATGTTCAGCCGGCTGCGCCGCCGCATCCGGGAGGTCGCCCAGGACGCGGACCTCACCCCCTCGCAGGAGTCGGCCCTCACCCTGGTGTCGAAGCACGGCGCGGCCACGGCCAGTGCGCTGGCCTCCGCCGAGGGGGTGCGGCCGCAGTCGATGGCGGCCACCCTGGCCGCGCTCGACCAGCAGGGACTGATCCGCCGCAGCCCCGACCCGAGCGACGGCCGCCGCCAGCTGGTCACGCTGACCGAGGCCGGCCAGGCCCGCGTCGAGGGCAACCGGCAGGCGCGTGACGAATGGCTGGCCCGCGCCTTCCAGGACCGGTACACCGAGGACGAGCGCCAGACCCTCCGCACCGCGATCGAGCTGCTCGAACGGCTGTCGCGCCCGTGATACCGAGGCTCACCGCAGGAACCCGCAAGGACACCCGCCCGGCCCCCACCGGATTCGACCGGCGGCTGATCGCGCCGATGGTCCTGGGTTCCGTGCTGAACCCGATCAACTCCTCGATGATCGCGGTGGCCCTGGTGCCGATCGGCATCGCCTTCGGGGCTCCGCCCGCCGAGACGGCGTGGCTGGTCACCGCGCTGTATCTGGCGACCGCCGTGGGCCAGCCGGTGATCGGCCGGCTGGTGGACATGTACGGGCCGCGCAGGCTGTACCTCGCCGGTACCGGCCTGGTGGGCGTCGCCGGGCTGATGGGTGCGCTGGCGCCCTCGCTGGGCGTGCTGATCGCGGCGCGGGTGCTGCTCGGGTTCGGTACCTCGGCGGCGTACCCGGCGGCGATGCGGCTGACCCGGAGCGAGGCCGAGCGCACCGGGCAGGACAGCCCGGCCGGGGTGCTGACCGCGCTCGCCGTGTCCGCCCAGACCGTGGCCGTGATCGGTCCGACGCTGGGCGGGATACTGATCGGCGCCGGCGGCTGGCACCTGGTGTTCACCGTCAACGTGCCGCTCTCCGCGGCCTGTCTGGTGCTCGGTGTGAAGTGGCTGCCGAGGACCGCGACCGCCGCGCACCGGCAGCGCATGGACCTGCCCGGCATGGCGCTCTTCGCCGTCCAGCTGGTCTCGCTGATGCTGTTCCTGATGAGCCCGCGGCCCGACCGCTGGTACCTGCCGGCGCTGACCTCGGTCGCGGCCGCCGTCTTCGCGGCCCGGGAGCTGCGGGTGCCCGATCCGTTCGTCGACCTGCGGGTCCTCGGCGGCAACGTCCCGCTCATCGTCACCTATGTGCGCCAACTGCTCGCGTACACGACCTCGTACGCCTTCCTGTACGGCTACACGCAGTGGCTGGAGCAGGGCCGTGGACTCGGCGCCTCCACGGCCGGGCTCGCGTTGCTCCCGCTGTCGGCGGCCGCGCTCGTCACCGCCACGCTCACCGGCCGCCGGGAGGCCGTCCGCGCCAAGCTGGTGCTCGGCTCCGTGCTGCAGATCGCGGGCTGCGCCGCCCTGCTGCTGGTCGGCGCCGGCAGCCCGGTCTGGCTGCTGCTCGCGGTCGGCGCGCTGCTCGGCATCCCGCAGGGCCTGCTCGGACTCGCCGCGCAGACCGCGCTGTACCGGCAGGCCGACCCGGAGCGGATCGGCTCCGCCGCCGGACTGCTGCGCACGTTCATGTACCTCGGCGCGCTGGGTGCCTCCGCCGCCACCGCGGCGTTCTACCCGCACCGCGCCGACACGGGCGGGCTGCACGGCCTGGCCCTGTTCATGCTCGCCGGCTCGGCACTGCTGCTGGCGATCACCCTGCCGGACCGCTCCCTGGCCCGGCTCACCCCCGAACCCCGTCAAGCCCCCCGAAAGGCCTGATCCACCCCATGTCTCTGAGCACGCTCGACCCGCGCACCGCCCTCGTCGTCATCGACCTCCAGCAGGGCATCGTGGGCATGCCCACCCAGCCGTACACCGGCGCCGAGGTGGTGGCCCGCACGGTGGAGCTCGCCGACGCCTTCCGCGACCGGGACCTGCCCGTCGTCCTGGTCCGGGTCTCCTTCGCGGCCGACTTCGCCGACGCCGTCCCGGGCCGCACCGAGCGCCAGGCGCGCGGCCTCGCCTTCCCGGAGGGCTGGGACCTCGTCGTCGACGAGTTGTCCGGCCACCCCGGCGACATCCGGGTCACCAAGCACAACTGGAGCGCCTTCCACGGCACCGACCTCGACGTCCAGCTGCGCCGCCGGGGCGTCACCCAGATCGTGCTGACCGGCATCGCCACCAGCATCGGCGTGGAGTCCACCGCCCGCGACGCCTACGCCCACGGCTACCACGTGACGCTCGCCACGGACGCCATGGCCGACGGCGACGGCGAGGCGCACCGGGGCAGCGTCGAGCGGATCTTCCCGCGGCTCGGCGAGTCCGGCAGCACGGCGGAGGTCCTGGAGCTGCTGGCCAAGACGCACGGCTGAGACCGCGGCTCAGCTCACCTCTGAGAAGGCTCTTCGACGCACGGATGACGCTTCACAACCCGGTCTTACCCGGAGGCGGGACACGCCCGAGGACAGGACCGGGTTAGCATTCGGCCACATGTAGGTGCCGTCCAGGCAAATGGGCGGCTTATCCAGGGGGCTAGGAAGCCGGATGCCGGTCAAGGTCAGTGTTGTCGTCCCTGTGTACAACCCAGGGCCCTATATCGAGGACTGCATCGCCTCGGTGCTGCGGCAGTCGCTGCCGCGCGACGAGTACGAAGTGATCTTCGTGAACGACGGCTCCAGCGACGGGACACCGGCTCGGCTCGACGCCCTCGCCGCCGAGCACCCGCACATCCACGTCATCCACCAGGAGCCCTCCGGCTGGTCCGGCAAGCCCCGCAACGTGGGCATCGCCGCGTCCAAGGGCGAGTTCGTGATGTTCGTCGACAACGACGACTTCCTGGGCGACGAGGCCCTGGAGCGGATGTACGACTACGGCGTCGAGAACGAGGCCGACCTGATCATCGGCAAGATGGCCGGCAAGGGCCGTCCGGTGCCGGTGGAGCTGTTCCGCCGCAACCACCCGCGGGCCACCGTCGAGAACGCTCCGCTGATGGACAGCCTGACCCCGCACAAGATGCTGCGCCGGTCCTTCCTGGACCGCATCGGGCTGCGCTTCCCCGAGGGCCGCAGGCGGCTGGAGGACCACGTCTTCGTCGCCGAGGCGTACCTGCGCGCGTCGAACATCTCGGTGCTCAGCGACTACGTCTGCTACTACCACATCAAGCGGGACGACGCCTCCAACGCCGGCTTCCAGCGCTTCGACCCGGTCGGCTACTTCGCGAACCTCCGTGAGGCCCTCGACGTCGTCGAGCGCTACACCGAGCCCGGCCACACGCGCGACCTGATGTTCCGCCGCTGGCTGCGCAGCGAGATGGGCGAGCGGCTGCGCGGCAAGCGGTTCCTCAAGCTGCCGGACGACTACCGCAGGGAGCTCTTCGACGAGATCCACAAGGTGATCGCCGAACGCATGGGCCCCTCGGTGTTCGCCCTCCTCGAGCCGGCCCACCGGGTGGTCACCGAGCTGGCCGGCGCCGGCCGCTACGAGGACGTGCTCGCCGTCGCCGAGTGGGAGGCGGCCATCGCCCCCTCGACGGCCGCGCGGAGCGTCACCTGGGACGGCGACGCCCTGAAGATCGAGTTCAGCGCCGAGTACGCCGTCGACGGCGCGCCCAAGACCTACCCGGCCGACACCTCGGGCGCCGAGCCCGAGGGCCCGGCCGCCACGGCCGCGGACGCGATCGCCCGGCTGGAGCGCGGCACCGCCGCGCGCTTCGCGAGGGCCAGGGTCGACCTGATGATGCGCGAGCGCGAGACGCACGCGCAGTTCTTCCAGCCGGTCGAGATCACCCGCGAGACCCTCCCCGTCGAGGGCGAGCCGGACCGCGTCCGCCTGGTCGTGAAGGCCACCGCCGCCGTGGCCCCGGCCACCGCCGCCAGCGGTACCCCGCTGCCGGCCGGGCTGTGGGACGCGTTCGTCCGCCTGACCATCGGCGGCTGGACCCGGGAGCACCGGCTGTTCCCGGTGTCGAAGGACCCGCTCCCCGAGCTGCCCGTCCCGGGTGTCGTCGGCGGCCACCGGGTGCTGCCGTACTGGACGGTCAAGAACAACTTCGCCCTGGACATCGACCAGGCGAGCAAGCGGCTCGGCTTCGGCGAGCTCAAGCCGGCGGACTTCACCGTCGCCGGCGACCGGCTGCGCGCCGTGCTGCCGTTCCACGTCACCGGTGACGTGAAGGCGGCGGTCCGGCTGACCGGTCCGAAGCCCGCCGCCGAGGTGCTGGAGGTGCCGGCCACGCTGTCGCCCGCCGAGGGCGGCCACGCCGTGCTGGACGCCCCGCTGCCGGTGCGCTCGCTTCAGCAGGGCGGCTGGCGGATCGCGCTGTGCCTGGTCGCGGACGCCACCGAGCCGCGCTTCTTCACGCTGCCGCTCGTCGTCCGCAACTCCCCCGAGGGCCTGAAGGTCGCCAAGCCGGCCGCGAAGAAGCCCGCGGCCGCGGCCGCGCCGAAGCCCCGGCCGGGCGTCGCCCGCCGGCTGGCCCGCAAGCTCCCGCTGCCGGTGCGCCGTGCGCTGGTCAGGGCTCTGGGCAGGGGCAGGAAGCCCGCACGACAGGAAGGCAAGTAAGAACCGTGCGACCGCTGAGCATCGAAGGCGCCTGGGTCCAGGAGCCCAAGGTCTTCCCCGACGACCGGGGCAGCTTCCACGAGTGGTTCAGGGCCGGGGAGTTCCGCGAGGCCCTCGGCTACGACCTCGACCTCGCGCAGGCCAACTGCTCGGTCTCCCGGCGGGGTGTGCTGCGCGGCATCCACTTCGCCGACGTGCCGCCGAGCCAGTCCAAGTACGTCAAGTGCGTGCGCGGGGCCGTGCTCGACGTGATCGTGGACATCCGGGTCGGCTCCCCCACGTTCGGGAGCTGGGAGGCGGTCCGGCTCGACGACGAGAACCGGCACGCCGTGTTCCTGTCGGAGGGCCTCGGGCACGCGTTCATGGCGCTGACCGACGACGCCACCGTGGTGTACCTGTGCTCGGCCGGGTACGCGCCGGGCCGCGAGCACGGGATCAACCCGCTCGACCCGGAGCTGGGCATCGAGTGGCCCGAGGGCTTGGAGCCGGTGCTGTCGGAGAAGGACGCCGAGGCGCCGTCGCTGGCCGAGGCGGCCGAATCGGGGCTGCTGCCGTCGTACGCCGACTGCGTGGCCTACTACGCCCAGTTGCGCGGCTAGCCAACGGCGGGGAGCCGGGCCACGGCCCGGCTCCCCGGTGGGCGGCGCGGGGTCAGGACTTCGCGTAGCGCTGCTTCAGCGCGCTGCGCTTGTTGCTGCCCTCGGCATTGCGGCCTTTTTCGATGATCACCAGGTTGTGGTAGAAGTGCACGCCGACGACATTGAGATCCGTGTACGTCGGCTGGTAGTTCTCGGTCACGAATTCCTCGTAATTCAGCCCGTCCGTCAGCCGCTTGAGCATCCCCATACTGGTGTGCGCGGCGTCGAGGTCCTCGCTGCCCTGCCATTCTGGCCAGTACGAGGACTGCGTGTCCTCGACGATGTAGATGCCACCGTCCTTGAGCCGCGGAAAGAGCGTGGCGAAGGTGGTGAGCACATGCGGACTGCGGTGGCTTCCGTCGTCGATGATGACGTCCAGCTCACCGATCTTGTCGGCGACGGAGTTCAGGGACGACGGGTCGGACTGGTCGCCGATGAACGTCGTGATGCGGTCCTCGTCGACAAATGACTTGTCCTGGATGTCCATTCCGAAAATCTGCGCCTTCGGGAAGAACTGCTTCCACATACGCAGCGAAGCACCGCCCTGACCTGGCCTGTTGTAGCCGCCGATGCCGATTTCCAGCAGGTTGAACGACTCGTTCCTCAGGTGTCCGAGGTGGCGCTGGTAGTGCTGGGTGTAGCGGTGTATTCCCCACTTGTCCGTCTTGAAGTGCTGGGCGAGTTTGTTGAGATCGCCGGAGATCGCGTCGAGCCCCGTCGGCTTGGCCGACGTGACCGGCTGGGCCGGCCGGACGGAGAGCCGCCGCTTCAGTCGTCGCAGGACCCGCACATTCTTCTCACCCAGTACGGACTTCACGGTCGCTCGCATCGACATCGCGGAACAAATCCTTTCCCTACCCGGCTCACAAGGCATTCAAAGCATCATCGTAGTGACGCGGGGCACTCCACAAGGGGCGAACACGATGGCCCATGAAAAAGACTGGCCGGCTCCGGTATTTCCAAACGCCGCAGGGCGGCCGGCATGCTCGATGGGCATGTCGGCCGCCCTGCGGCGCGTTGCTGCGAAGTGCCTTATGCGGACATCTCCTTGCGGAGGTGCGGGAGCCCCTCCTCCAGGGCCTGCCGCCAGTCCCGCAGCGGCTCCAGACCGACCTCGGCCCACCGGTCGTGCCCGAGGGCGCTGTAGGCGGGGCGGGGTGCCGGGCGGACGAACGCCTCGCTGGTGGTGGGGCGTACCCGCTCGGGGTCGGCGCCGAGCAGGCGGAACACCTCACGGGCCAGTTCGCACCAGGTGGCCGCACCGGAGTTGGTGCCGTGGAAGACGCCGTGCGCGCGCTCGTCCCGGCCGAGGCGGGGGCCGAGGTCGGCGATCCGGGCGGCCAGGTCGGCGCTCCAGGTGGGCTGGCCGCGCTGGTCGTCGACGACGTCGAGGGTGTCCCGGCGGGACTCCAGCTCGATCATCGTGCGCACGAAGTTCTTCCCGTGGGTCCCGTACAGCCAGGCCGTGCGGACCACCGCGCTCGCGCCCGGCAGCTCCGCCAGGACGGCCCGCTCGCCCGCGAGCTTGGTGCGCCCGTAGGCGGTGCGCGGGGCCGTCGGGTGGTCCTCGGGGTAGGGGCTGGTGCGCGCCTCGCCGTCGAAGACGTAGTCCGTCGAGACGTGGACGAGGCGGGCGCCGTGCCGGGCGGCGGCGCGGGCCAGCAGGCGCGGGCCCTCGCCGTTGATCAGCAGGGCCCGCTCCTCGTCGGTCTCGGCGTCGTCGACGGCCGTGTAGGCGGCGCAGTTCACCACCAGGTCGGGCCGATGCCCGGCGAGCGCGGCGGCCACCGAGTCGGCGCTGGTGACGTCGAGGTCGGCGCGGCCGAGGGCCACCACCTCCTCACCCCGGCGGGCGAGCTCCTCGGTCACGTCGTGGCCGAGCATGCCGCCCGCTCCGGCGACGAGCCACTTCATCAGCGCTTCTCCTGCTCCTTGCGGGACTCCAGGGCGGCGCGCTCCTTGAGCGGCTCCCACCAGTCCCGGTTGTCGCGGTACCAGGCGACGGTGTCGGCGAGGCCCGAGGTGAAGTCGTGCTTGGGGGTGTAGCCCAGCTCGTCGTGGATCTTGCTCCAGTCGACGGAGTAGCGCTGGTCGTGGCCCTTGCGGTCGGCGACCCGGTCCACGCGGTCCCAGTCGGCACCGCAGGCCTCGAGCAGCAGGCCGGTGAGCTCCTTGTTGCTGAGCTCGGTGCCGCCGCCGATGTTGTAGACCTCGCCGGCCCGGCCGCCGGTGCGGACCAGGTCGATGCCCTGGCAGTGGTCCTCGACGTGCAGCCAGTCGCGGACGTTGCTGCCGTCGCCGTACAGGGGCACGCTCTTGCCGTCGAGGAGGTTGCTCACGAAGAGCGGGATGACCTTCTCGGGGAACTGGTGCGGCCCGTAGTTGTTGGAGCAGCGGGTGACGCG
Source organism: Streptomyces sp. NPDC001714 (assembly GCF_042892755.1). Taxonomy (NCBI): domain Bacteria; kingdom Bacillati; phylum Actinomycetota; class Actinomycetes; order Kitasatosporales; family Streptomycetaceae; genus Streptomyces; species Streptomyces sp. NPDC001714. The sequence continues at coordinate 196,790 of NZ_JBIAUL010000002.1, read as the reverse complement.
GACGTCCAGGCCGTGGGTGCGGTGGAAGGCCAGCGCGAGCAGGTCGGAGGAGGCCTTGGAGGCGGAGTACGGCGAGTTCGGCTGGAGCGGGTGGCTCTCGGGCCAGGAGCCGGTCTCGATGGAGCCGTAGACCTCGTCGGTGGAGACGTGCACGAACGGGCCGACGCCGTGGCGGAGGGCCGCGTCGAGGAGGGTCTGGGTACCGACCACGTTGGTGCGGACGAACGCGCCGGCCCCGTCGATGGAGCGGTCGACGTGCGACTCGGCGGCGAAGTGCACGACCTGGTCGGCGTCGGCCATGAGCTTGTCGACCAGCTCGGCGTCGCAGATGTCGCCCTGCACGAAGGTGAGCCGGGGATGTGCCTCGGGCAGGTTCGTCAGGGTGCCCGCGTAGGTGAGCTTGTCCAGCACGGTGATGTGCGGCGCGTCGAGGGCGCTGTCGGCGAGGAGGCCGCGGACGTACGTGGAGCCTATGAAGCCGGCGGCGCCGGTGACGAGGAGATTCATGAACGGATCTGCACCTTGCTGTGGTCTCCGAGAACGAGGCGGTGGGCGCTGGGGGTGCCGGGTGCCGGGGTGACCTCGACGTGCCGGCCGATCAGCGAGGACTCGATCCTGCCCACCCCGTCGATGGAGGAGTCCCGCAGCACTATGGAGAACTCCAGCTCACTCTGGGTGATCCGGCAGTTCTCGGCGACCGACGTGAAGGGGCCCACGTACGAGTCGCCGACGACGGTCCCGGCGCCGATCACGACCGGGCCGACGATCCGGGAGTTGGTGACGCGCGCCCCGGCCTCGACGACCACCCGGCCGACGATCTGGCTGGCCTCGTCGACCTCGCCGTCGATGCGCGGCTCCTGGGCCTCCAGGACGGTCCGGTTGACCTCCAGCATGTCGACGACGTTGCCGGTGTCCTTCCAGTAGCCCTTGATCACCGTGGAGCGCACGTCGGCGCGCTGGTCGATGAGGTGCTGGATGGCGTGGGTGATCTCCAGCTCGCCGCGCCAGGACGGCTTGATGGCGCGTACGGCGTCGTGGATGGCCGGCGTGAAGAGGTAGACGCCGACCAGGGCGAGGTCGCTCTTGGGCTCCTGCGGCTTCTCCTCCAGGCCGATCACCTGGCCGTCGGCGTCCAGCTCGGCGACACCGAAGGCGCGCGGGTTGGGCACGTGGGTGAGGAGGATCTGGGCGTCGGGGCGGGTCTCGCGGAACTCGTCGACCAGTCCGCTGATGCCGCCGACGATGAAGTTGTCGCCGAGGTACATGACGAAGTCGTCGTCGCCGAGGAACTCGCGGGCGATCAGCACCGCGTGGGCCAGGCCCAGCGGCCGGTCCTGGGGGATGTAGGTGACGTCCAGGCCGAACTTCGACCCGTCGCCCACCGCCTCCTCGATCTCGGCGGCGGTGTCGCCGACGATCATCCCGACCTCGGTGACGCCCGCGGCGGCAAGGGATTCGAGCCCGTAGAAGAGCACGGGTTTGTTCGCCACCGGCACGAGCTGTTTCGCCGATGTGTGGGTGATCGGCCGCAGCCGGGTTCCGGCACCGCCGGAGAGCACCAAAGCCTTCATTCGCTACACCTTATAGGTGAACATCTGATTGAGACGTTCTTCTGTTTTCCTGACTGGTTACGACAGTATGGCCTCGGTGCGGATGCCATGTGACCACGAGGTGCCCCGTAGCGGCATCCCGCCTGGTTTGTCCGCAGGTCAGGAGCCCTCCGGCCGGGCCGCCGCGCGCTCCACCTCCGCCTCGATCTCGGCCCTCGACCGGCCCTCGTCACGGGCGTACTCGTTCACCGCGGTCAGTTCGTCGCGGGCCAGGTCGCGCCAGGCGCGCAGGGCGGTCTCGTAGGTCGCCGACTGGGCGCCGCCCGGCTGCTGCCGTGCCGGTGGCCCGTAGCTGTCCCGCAGTTCCAGGACCTTCTCGTGGGCCGCGTCGGCCGCGCGGTGCTTGGCCACGAGTTCTTCGAAGGTATGTGCCACGTCAAGACACTAAGGACGGTCGGGCCGCGCCGCCTGTCGAGAGCGGGTGGGGCTCAGCCCTCCAGGACGAGATCCGCCCACACCTGCTTGCCGCCGCTGGCCGGCACGGTCCCCCAGGCGGCCGATACGGCTTCCACCAGGAGGATGCCGCGCCCGCCGGTGGCCTCCCAGCCGATGTTGGTGGGTTTCACCGGGCTGCGTGGCGAGGCGTCGGCCACGGCGATCCGCAGCCGGTGCTCGACCAGGGTCAGGTCGAGCCGGACGGGTCCGTCGGTGTGGATGAGGGCGTTGGTGACCAGTTCGGAGACCACCAGCAGGGCCACGTCCATGCCCTCGTCGGTCACGCCCCAGGAGCGCAGGGTGCGCCTGCTGAAGCGGCGGGCGTGCCGGGCCGCCTCGGGGACCCGCCACACCGTCCAGCTCTCCCGCAGCGGGCGGACGGCCATGCCGTCGTAGCGCATCAGCAGCAGGGCGACGTCGTCGGCGCGGTGGGCGTTGCCGAGCAGGCCGTCGGCGGCCAGGCCGAGGTGGGCGGGGTCGGAGCCGGCGAGGTCGCGGGCGAAGCGCTCCATGCCGTCGTCGATGTCGGCGTCGGGGGACTCGACCAGGCCGTCGGTGGTGAGCGCGAGCACGGTGCCGGGGCGCAGGCTGAGCTGGGTCATCGGGAACTCGGTCCGGCCGAGTACGCCGAGCGGCGGCCCGCCCTCGGTCTCGGTGATCCGCGTGGTGCCGTCCGGGTGGCGCAGCACGGGCGGCAGGTGCCCGGCGCGCACGCACCAGGCGGTGCCGTCCTCCATGTCGACGTCGACGTAGCAGCAGGTGGCGAAGAGGTCGCTCTCCATGTCCAGGAGCAGCCGGTTGGCGTGCGAGACGACCACGTCGGGGGTGTGCCCCTCGGCCGCGTAGGCACGCAGGGCGGTCCGCATCTGGCCCATGAGGGCGGCGGCGCTCGCGTTGTGGCCCTGGACGTCACCGATGACGAGGGCGACGTGGTTGTCGGTCAGCGGGATCACGTCGTACCAGTCGCCGCCGACCTCCAGGCCGCCCTCGCTGGTGGGCAGGTAGCGGGCGACGGCCTCGCCGCCGGGCAGCCGGGGCAGCCGGGGCGGCAGCAGGGCGCGCTGGAGCATCCCGACCAGTTCGTGCTCGGCGTCGAAGGCGTGGGCGCGCATCAGGGCCTCGCCCGCGAGCCCGGCGGAGGCGGTGAGCAGGGCGCGTTCGTCGGGGCCGAAGTCGCGCGGGGTGTCCCAGCCGATCAGGCAGGCGCCGGCCATCCGGCCGCCGGCGGGCAGCGGAAGGATGGCGAGGCCGCCGGGACCGACCTCGGCGAGGGCGGGTTCCAGGGCGGCCCGGGCCGGCCAGATCTGCGCGCGGCCCTCGCGCAGGGCGGCGGCGAGGGTGGGCATGGCGCGCACCGGGGCGTCGGGCCACTCGCCGCGCCACTCGCTGCGCCACAGCTCGGGCCAGGACTCGGCCTCGGGCGGGTCGAGGACGGTGACGACCAGGCGGTCGTTCTCCAGCTCGGCCAGGGCGATCCGGTCGGCCTTGAGCGGTCCGCGCAGGGCTTTGACGACGGCCTGGCTGACGTCCTTGACCGTGCCTGCGGTGGCCAGGGCGGCGGCGAGCTGCTGCACGCGGGTCACGTCGGTGACGTCCGAGCGGAGCGTGGAGGCGTCGGCGACCGTACCGGCCAGCCGGGCCGGGCGTCCCTCGCCGCCGGGCACCAGCCGGCCGCGCAGCCGCACCCACTTGGGCGGGCCGGAGGGCTGGAGGATCCGGAACTCCAGTTCGCGGTCGCCGATGGACATGTGGTCGGCCTCGACGACCGACATCAGGGCGGGCAGGTCCTCGGGCAGGGTCAGGCCGAGCAGCGTCTCGACCTTGCCGTCGAATTCGTTCCGGCTCATCCGGAAGAGGCCGAGGATGCCGTCGCCGACCGCGATCCGGCCGGTGTCCATGGCGAGACTGAAGGCGTCGGCGGGCAGTTCGCCGGTCTCCGCGGCCGGCGGGAGCGGGGCGGGCAGCGCGATCGCCTCGGCCACCAGGTCCAGGCAGGCGCGGTCCTCGGGACCGAATCCGTCGTCGCGCTCGCTGACGGCGACGAGGAGCCCGGCGCCGCCGGGCACCGGCAGGGCGGCCAGCCAGAACTCCTGCGCGGGGGTCCGGCGCGCCTCGGGGCAGTCGGCCAGCTCGTCGGGGCCCAGCCAGACGGGCCGTCCGGTGCCGTACGCCTCGGCCGCCGGGGACCGCCCGATCGCCGGGTACGCGTCGCGCAGCCCGTACAGGGTGCGAGGAACGCCCGTCGACTCGGCGAGGCGCAGGACGGTCCCGTCGTCGGCGGGTGTGTACACCCCGGCGAAGGCCGCGCCCGCGAACACCAGGGCCTGTTCGAGCACGCGACGGAGCCGATCGGGTGCGCCGCGATCGCCAGTGAACGTTTCGAGGGCGATTTCGGCGCGATCCGTTCTCGTTCCGCGTACCGCAGCACCCTCACTGACCACGCCGCCATTACAGCGCTTATGAGGCGTCTGCGCAGCCCCTGTGACCGTTCCGAGGAGGGCGGGAGGCCGGCGTGCTCGAAACGCACCGAACATGTCTTGCCCCGTGCGTTCCGCACGGGGATCTCATGACAGGCGTGACTGTCCGCGACCGTGCGGCGCCTGGAAGTGTCGGGGCCGGCCCACGGAGGGGGACACAGATGGACGGACGGTACGAGGTGTACGCGCTCGCCGACGGGCACTTCTACGACACGCCCGACCGGCTCGGGGCCGGCGGACCGCGGGCGGAACCGCTGTTCGCCACGGCGCGGCGCGCGGTGCCCGAGGGCTGGCGCGCGGCGCGCTCCGGGGACTGGCTGACCATGACCCCGATCGGCGCGGACGGCGCGCCGCTGCCGTCCCCGGCCCAGGGCTGGAAGATCCACTCCTCGGCCACCCGGGCGAACGCGAAGCGGATCGCGGCGATCGTGTGGGACTACTGCGTACCGCGCCGCATCCCGTTCACCGGGCGCAGGTCCGCCAGCGGTGGCACGCCCTGGGTACCGGAGCTGTCGAGGTCCGCCGCGCACACGTCCGGCCGCACCGCCCGGACCCGCACCCGCGCGCCGTGCCACGGCGTGTCGTCCACGCGCAGCCCCGGTTCCCGGCGTAACCACTCCGCCAGGACCGATCTCACCAGACACACGTCGTGCACCAGAAGTACCCGGATCACCGCCGCCCCCTCAGCAAGACATACGTCGGTTCTTCCGTTCAAGGTGTGGAACGCGTGCCCCATTGTTGGCGCCGTCCACCCTTCATGGGCGCGAAGATCCGGCCATCAGGGTGCGCAGGGGCGCACGCCCGGCGCTCGTACCCCGCCGCGCGCTTCGACTGCGGGGGAATGTGCCGGGGCGAACGGGGTACGCCGGGCCGCCCCGGTGCGGGGGTCCGCGCCGCTCTCGCCGTGCGCCGGTCGCCGCCAGGGAGGAGCCTTGATCCCGAGGACGCGACGCGCGGCCGGACGAGGAGGTGGTCGGGCGTGTCCGACGGGATGGGGGCGCCTCCAGCGGGAGCGGAGCCGGACGTGCGGGTGCCTGCGGCCGCCGGCACCCGGTCCGGCCTGCCGCTCTTGTCGCTGGCGCTGGCCTCGATGATGGAGGAGGTCCACGCTCACTCCGGTGCGGTCTACCTGCTGGCGGCCGACGAGCCGGTCCTGGAGATGGCGGTGACGGCAGGGCTGCCCCGGGCCTTCGCGGCGCCCTGGGAGCGGGTCGGGCTGAGCGCGCCGATCCCGGTCGCGGACGCGGCGCGCGAACGGCGGCTGGTGTGGGTGGGCGGCGAGGAGGACATGGCCCGCCGGTATCCACGCATCGCGGTGGTGCTGCCGTATCCGTTCGCGCTGGCGGCGCTGCCCGTGGCGACGGCGGAGACCTTGTACGGGGCGGTGTACGTGACCTGGCCCGGCGCCCATCCGACCGTCCTGTCCGACCGGGAGCGGGAGTCGCTGACGTCGGCCTGCGACCGGCTGGCGGTGCGGCTGGAGCGGGCCGCCCGGGAGCACCATGCCCTGCGCACCGAGCCGGATCTGCTGGCGGCACCGCCGTCGGGAGTGGCGGGCACGCTGGGCACGGTGGAGGCGGCGCGGATGGTGGGGCGGCTGCCGTACGGACTCGCCTCGCTCGATCTGTACGGGCGGGTCGCCTTCGCCAACGCGGCGGCGGCAGAACTGCTCGGTGTGCCGGTCGATGATCTGCTCGGCACCCAGCCGTGGGTGTCGGTGCCGTGGCTGAACGACCCGATGTACGAGGACCGCTACCGGGCGGCGCTGATCAGCCAGCATGTGACGTCGTTCGTGGCGCTGCGGCCGCCGGGCGACTGGCTGTCGTTCCGGATGTATCCGAGCACCACCGGGCTGACCACCCGGATCAGCCGGGCGCGGGCGGTCGCCGAGATGGTGGGGGCGGCACCGCGCGCGGACGCGACGCCCGCGCAGCGGCTGGTCACCATCTCGCAGGTGCTGAGCCTGGCCGGGGCGCTGACCGAAGCTGTCGGGGTGCAGGACGTGGTGCAGCTGGTGGCGGACGAGGTCGCCCCGTCCGTGGGCAGCCAGGCCGTGGTGATCCTCGGCCCGCGGGGCGGGCGGCTGCACGTGCTGGGCCACCGCGGGTACGAGGACCCGCGGACCGTGGAGCGCTTCGACGGCCTCCCGCTGGCCGAACGCACGCCCGGCACCCATGCCCTGAACAGCGGCGTGCCGGCGTTCTTCGAGTCGAGGCAGCAGCTGGAACGGCTGTATCCGGACCTGGACGAGCTCCCGGAGTGGTTCGCCGCCTGGGCGTATCTGCCGCTGATCGCGTCGGGCCGCCCGGTGGGCACCTGCGTTCTCGCCTACGCCGAGCCGCACGCCTTCCCGGCCGACGAGCGTGCCGTCCTCACCAGCCTCGGCGGGCTGATCGCGCAGGCGCTGGAGCGGGCCCTGCTCTACGACGCGAAGAACCAGCTGGCACACGGTCTGCAGGCGGCCCTGCTGCCGCACTCGCTGGCCCCGCCGGCCGGCATCGAGGCGGCCGCCCGCTATCTGCCGGCCATGCACGGCATGGAGATCGGCGGCGACTTCTACGACCTGGTGCCCAGCCGGCCGCTGGCGGCGGCGGTGATCGGGGACGTGCAGGGGCACAACGTGACGGCGGCCGGACTGATGGGCCAGATCCGCACCGGCGTGCGGGCCTTCACGAGCGTCGGGCAGGCGCCGGAGGAGGTGATGCGCAGCACCAACCGGCTGCTGATCGACTCGGGCGCCGATCTGTTCGCGAGCTGTCTGTACCTGCGACTGGATCCGGAGCGGGGGCGCGCGGTGATGGCCCGCGCGGGGCATCCGCCGCCCCTGCTGAGACGTCCGGACGGGCGGGTACGCGTCCTCGACCTGGCCGGGGGGCCACTGCTGGGCATCGACTCGGAGGCGACCTACCCGACGACCGAGGTGTCGCTCGCGCCGGGTTCGGTACTCGCCCTCTACACGGACGGGCTGGTCGAGTCCCCCGGTGTGGACATCGAGGACGCCCTGGTCGACCTGGGGAAACTGCTCTCGGAGAACGGCGACCAGCCCCTGGACAGGCTCGCCGACACGCTCGTGCGGCACAGTGCGGCGGCGCAGGAGCGTGTCGACGATGTCGCGGTGCTGTTGCTGCGGGCCGAGGCCGAGGGCTGACCTGCGCAGACGGTGGACGGTCCGGCCCCCCGGCGGGGGGCCGGACCGTCCACCGTCTGCGGGGAAACCGCCGGCAGGTCGCGCGACGGGTCAGTGGGACGACGAGGTGTTGTCCGCGCCGGTCCCGGACTGGTCGCCGGTGCCGGTCGCGTCGCCCGTGCCGGACTGGTCGCCGGTGCCGGTCGCGTCACCGGTGCCGCTCTGGTCGCCGGCCGTCGCGGACGGGTCGGCCGTGCCGCCGATCTGGTCGCCGCCGGCCTGGTCTCCGGCGCCGTTCTCGTCACCGGCGGTGGCGGACGGGTCGGCCGTGGCACCGGCGTCACCGGCGCCCGCACCCGCGTCGCCGAGGGTCGCGCCGGTCGCCTGCAGGGCTGCGGTCACCGGCTGGAAGAAGGTCTCGCCACCGGAGGTGCAGTCGCCGCTGCCGCCGGAGGTCATGCCGACCGCGCCGCCGTCCTGCGTGAACAGCGAGCCGCCGCTGTCGCCGGCCTCGGCGCAGACGTTGGTCTGGATGAGACCGGTGACCGTGTCGACGCCGTTGGGGTCGGTCTCGCTCTGGAAGTTGACGGTGGCGTCGAGGCCGGTGACCTGGCCGTCGTGCAGCCCGGTGGTGGAGCCCATCCGGAACACGGTCTCGCCGACGGTGGCGTCGACGGCCTGGTTGATGGCGACGGTCTGGCCGTTGCCTATGTTGACCTCGCTGGGCGCCTGGGTGGTGGCGTCGTTGTACTTGACGAGCGAGAAGTCGCCGGCGCCGGGGAACTGGGCCTGGTCCACGGTGGCGATGGGCTGGCCGGTCTCGGAGTCGGACCAGTCCTTGGCCGCGACCCCGCAGTGACCGGCCGTCAGGAAGGCGGGGCTGCCGTCCGAGGCGGTGACGTTGAAGCCGAGGGAGCAGCGGACGGTGCCGTCCTGCACCTGGGAGAAGATCGCGTCGCCGCCGGAGACCAGGGTCTTGAAGGTGCCCGACGACTTCTTGAGGCTCGCCATGTTCGAGCCGAGGCTCTGCACCGTCGACTGCAGCGTGTCCCACTTGGTGCCGGTGACGGTGGAGTCGGCGGTGACCACGACCTTGTTGGTCTTCGGGTCGACGGCCCAGGCGGTGCCGGGGATGGTCGCCTTGGCCTTCAGGGTCTGGGCGACGGCCGCCAGTTCGGAGTTGCTGTTCTGCACCTGGCGGACGACCGCGCCGGCCTTCTCCGCCTGGACGACGACGTTGTTGTCGCCGCTGATGACGTTGACGACGAGCTGCTGCTTGCCGCTGTCGTAGTAGGACCCGGCGAAGGCCTGGCCGAGCAGGTCCTGGAGCTGCGAGGCAAGGTCCGAGGCGTCCGTGGCCTTCAGGGTCTTGGGGGCAGCGGTGGTGGCGCCGGAGGCGTTGTCCTGAGATGCGTTGGCCATCGGCAGCAGGAACGCCGCAGCTCCGAGCGCGGCGACACCGCCCACCGCGATCGCGGCCTTGCGCTTCGGAATTCGCTTGTGACTCAAACTTCTCGACCTCCAAGGGACGGAGTGTCTGCCGTAACAGGGCAGTCGTTCGTGAGCGGCGCCTGGATGGCCATAGGTACGGGCGGGTCACGTGGTGCGTTCAATTCCGTTTGCCAACTTCCTTGACCCGGTGATGAATCGGCCATGGCACGCCCGTGATGAACCAGGTCCGCGTGCGGGGCCGCCGGCCCGGGAACAATCCCCCATATGACGATGACCACCGCCGAAGCCGACAAGATCCTCTCCGCCAACTTCGCTCCCTGGGTGCTCGATCTCGGGCTGGCCGTCGAGGCGCTGGGCGAGGACCGGGCGACTCTGCGTCTGCCCTGGTCGGACCGGCTGTCCCGGGAGGGTGGCGGGCTGTCGGGGCAGGCGTTGATGGCGGCGGCCGACACGGCGACGGTGATCGCGGTCTCGGCGGCCCGGGGCGGCTTCGTGCCGATGACGACGGTGCAGCAGTCGACCTCGTTCCAGCGCGCGGTGACCGGTTCGGATGTCCTGATCGAAGCGGTGCTGACCAAACTGGGCCGCCGGATGGCGTTCGCCGACGTCACGATGAGCGATCAGAGGTCGGGGGCGCTCGCGGCCCGGGCGAGCACGGTCTACGCACTTCTGGGCTGACCCAACCGACACGGTCGGCAACCGGTCAGCGACGATCTGTTGCGATCACGGACCGGAATCCTTGCTTCAGGGAATCTGCACATCCACCACCCACGCGGGTCACGGGAAGCGGCGGATCTGCACAACCGCGCGCCCCCTGCCGTGCCCTTGGCCCGGAGTGCCGGATTCGCCACCGGGTGGGCAAGCCGTGCGGCCGGGGCGATGTGGTGCGGCTTGTGAAGGAGTGGCCGACAAGCGGTGCGCACGCCTGCACGGTTGCGCCCTTGTGAGACTCAAGTGCCCAGGTGAGGCGCATGGTTGATTGGAAGCGCGGACCGTGGGCGTGCTTTGATCCATCGCACCGCGGGGGCCGCGAAGGGCTTCCGGAAACGGGCGCCCGGCGCTCGCGGTCGCGGCCGTCCGCTCGTCCCCCCAAGGGCCGTGTTCGTCCCTGAAGGGCGTCGGGGGGCCGCTCTCCCCCTTGTGAATATCCATATGAAGGGAAGTTCCATCATGAACTCCACCCCCCAGGTTGAGACCGTCGAGATCTCCGACGCCGAGCTCGACAACGTCTCCGGCGGCCTGTCCCTGAACGCCGTCGGCACCGTCACCGGCCTGGTGGACAGCGTTGCCCCGGTTTCCGGCCTGGTCAACACGGTCGTCGGCACCGTCGAGGGTGTCACCGGCCTGAACACGCAGCCGGTCACCAACCTGGTCGCCGGTCTCTGATCGCACCTCGTTGCCGCTGAGTCCCGGAGCCGGATCCCGGCCCCGGGACTCTCGGACGTTCTGAAACACCAGTGCCTCTCCCCTAGGTGAGGGAAGTTCCGTGCAGTTCCGCCAACAGGCCCTCGCCAAGCTCCAGTCCCCGGAGGAGCTCGACCTCCCGGTGCGGTTCGCCCGTCCGCAGGGCTGGCTCGCGCTGTCCGTCTCGGTCGTCGTGATGGCGGCGGCCTCGGTGTGGGCGGTGACCGGCTCGGTCGCCTCCACGGTGAGCGCACAGGCCATCCTCACCCACGGGCAGGGCAGTTACATCCTGCAGAGCCCGGTCGCCGGGCAGGTCACGGCGGTCCTCGCCGAGCAGGGCGAACGGCTGCCGGCGAACTCCCCCGTCCTGAAGGTGCACACGAGCCAGGGCGACTCCGTCGTGCGCACCGTCGCCGCGGGCCGGATCAGCGCGCTCGCCGCGACCATCGGGCAGATCATCCAGACCGGTACGAACGTCGCCGCCGTGGAGAAGATCGCCCACGCCTCTGACCCGCTGTACGCGACCGTCTACGTCCCCGCCGAGAACGCCTCGTCCATCCCCGCGAACGCCCCGGTCGACCTGACCGTGTCGTCGGTGTCGACGCAGGAGTACGGCGTGCTGCGCGGCCATGTGAAGTCGGTGGACCGCACCGCCCAGTCGGCGCAGTCGATCTCGGCGTTCCTCGGTGACAGCCAGCTCGGCGACCAGTTCACCAAGAAAGGCCGCCCGGTTGCGGTACTGGTCCGGCTGGACGCCTCGAAGAGGACGAAGAGCGGCTACAAGTGGTCCTCGGCCGACGGGCCGCCGTTCCTGCTCGACTCCATGACCCTGGCCTCGGGTTCGATCCGGCTGGCCGACCAGCGTCCCGTCGATTGGCTGCTGCCGTGACCACCGCCCAGGAGACCCGCGGCCGCCGGCGCGCCGCCCCGCCGAAACGACCGGTCCCCAAGGGCCGCGGCCGGACGGTCCGCACGCCCACCGTGCTCCAGATGGAGGCCGTCGAGTGCGGCGCCGCCTCCCTCTCCATGGTCCTCGGCCACTACGGCCGCCATGTCCCGCTGGAGGAACTGCGCATCGCCTGCGGTGTCTCCCGCGACGGCTCGCGCGCCAGCAACCTGCTGAAGGCGGCCCGCAGTTACGGCCTCACCGCCAAGGGCATGCAGATGGACCTGGCCGCTCTCGCCGACGTGCAGGGGCCGGCGATCCTGTTCTGGGAGTTCAACCACTACGTCGTCTACGACGGCATGGGCCGCCGCTTCGGCCGCCGGGGCGTCTACATCAACGACCCGGCCAAGGGCCGCCGGTTCGTGCCCATGGAGGAGTTCGACGGCAGCTTCACCGGTGTCGTGCTGGTGGTGGAGCCCGGCGACGGCTTCGAGAAGGGCGGCCGGCGTCCCGGCATCCTCGGCGCGATGCCGGCCCGGCTGCGTGGCACGGCCGGCACCATGCCCGCCGCGGTCCTGGCCAGCCTGCTCCTCGTGGTCGTGGGCGCGGCGGTGCCCGCGCTCAGCCGCCAGTACATCGACCTGTTCCTCATCGGCGGCCAGACCTCGCTGCTCACCGTGCTGTTCGCCGCGATGGGCACCTGCGTCCTGCTCACCCTGGTGCTGACCTGGCTGCAACAGGCGAACCTGCTGCACGGCCGGATCGTCTCGTCCACCCTGACCAGCGCCCGCTTCCTGCGCCACCTGCTGCGCCTGCCGGTGACCTTCTTCGCCCAGCGCAGCCCGGCCGACCTGGTGCAGCGCCTTCAGTCCAACGACCAGGTCGCCGAGACCCTGGCCCGCGACCTCGCCGCGGCCGGCGTGGACGCGGTGGTCGTCGTCCTGTACGCGGTGCTCCTCTACACCTACGACGTCCAGCTCACCTTCCTCGGCATCGGCGTTGCCCTGCTGAACATCGTGGCGATGCGGCTCGTCGTTCGGCTGCGCGCGACCCGGACCGCGAAGCTGCGCGCGGACACCGCCCGGCTCACCAACACCTCCTACACCGGTCTCCAGCTGATCGAGACGATGAAGGCGACGGGCGGCGAGGACGGCTACTTCCGCAGGTGGGCCGGGCAGCACGCGAGCACGCTGGAGGAGCAGCAGCGGCTCGGCGTGCCGAGCGCCTGGCTGGGCGTGGTGGCGCCGACGCTCGCGACCCTCAACAGCGCGCTGATTCTGTGGATCGGCGGCATGCGGGCCGTCGAGGGCGGCATCTCGGTCGGTCTCCTGGTCGCCTTCCAGTCCCTGGTCACCCGCTTCACCGCCCCGCTGACCCGGCTCAACGGCGTCGCGGGCCGCATCCAGGACTTCGCGGCCGACGTGGCCCGCCTCAAGGACGTGGAGAACTTCCAGGCGGACCCGATCTACGCCCGCCCCGGCGCCGGCGACTCCACCCGGCGGCTGCAGGGCCATGTCGAGCTGGAGAACATCAGCTTCGGCTACAGCCCGCTGGACAAGCCCCTGCTCACCGGCTTCGACCTGACGGTCGGCCCCGGCCGCCAGGTCGCCCTGGTGGGCGGCTCGGGCAGCGGCAAGTCCACCGTCTCGCGGCTGATCTCGGGCCTGTACGCCCCCTGGGAGGGCGTGATCCGCATCGACGGACAGCGCCTGGAGGACATCCCGCGCGGCGCGCTGGCCGCCTCCGTCTCGTTCGTCGACCAGGACGTCTTCCTCTTCGAGGGTTCGGTCCGCGACAACGTGGCGCTGTGGGACCCGTCGATCCCGGACGAGGCGGTGGTGGAGGCGCTGCGGGACGCGGCCCTGTACGACGTGGTGACGCGGCGGCCCGGCGGCATCCACAGCAGGGTCGAGCAGGACGGCCGTAACTTCTCCGGCGGCCAGCGCCAACGCCTGGAGATCGCCCGGGCGTTGGTGCGACGGCCGAGCATCCTCGTCCTCGACGAGGTGACCAGCGCCCTGGACGCCGAGACCGAGCTGGTCGTCATGGACAACCTCCGCCGCCGCGGCTGCGCCTGCGTGGTGATCGCGCACCGGCTGAGCACGGTCCGCGACAGCGACGAGATCGTGGTGCTCCAGCACGGCACGATCGTGGAGCGCGGGCGGCACGACGAGCTGGTGGCACACGGCGGGGCGTACGCCGCGCTGGTCAGGGAGCGATGAGATGACGACCGTGGACCAAGGCGACCTCGTACTCGGCGCGTTCGGCTCCCTGGGCGCCCGGATCGACTGCACCGGCTTCAACCGCCTCGACCTCGAAGGCCCGCAGACGCTGTGGCTGGTGGCGTCCGGCGCCCTGGACCTGTTCGCGGTGGACGCCGAACAGCAGGGCCACTGGCACCACCTGGGCCGGCTCGAAGCGGGCTCCCTCCTGCTCGGCCCGGTCGCGGGACCGCAGCACACCCTGGTGGCCCGCCCGTTGCGCGACTGCGTGGTCCACCGGATCGGCCTGCGCGAGCTGTACCAGCCCGCCGGCACCCAGACCTGGTCCTACGACGAGTACGGCAACCCCCAGTACGTCCCGCCGGCCACCAGCCCCCTGGAGTACGCCCTCGCCCTCGGCGTCGGCCGCGGCCTGTCCATCCTCTTCCAGGCCCCGATGACGGCCAGCGAGCGCGCCGCGGCCCCCACCGACGACGACGTCTTCTGGATGCAGGTGCCGCCGGGCAGCGTGCAGTACGGCTCGCTGTACGGGGCGGAGGCGGCCGCCGACCTGCTGATGGATCCCGCGCTGTGGCAGAGCATGGTCGACCAGCAGTACCGGCTGCTGACCACCCTGGACCGGTGGATCGAGCAGCTGGAGCGCACCCACGAGACGCGTACGGCGGCCGGCATCAAGGCCGGTGAGGCGGTCCGCGCCCAGGCCGACCGCACCCTGCTCGCCTCCATCGGCAAGGCGGCCAAGCGCACCACGGCCGCCGACGCCGACGCCTCCTACGCCGCCTGCAGACTGGTCGCCGAGGCCGCGGGCATCACACTCTCGGAGCCCGCGCAGAGCGGCACCGAGAGCGACCGCATCGACCCGGTCGAGCGGGTGGCCCTCGCCTCCCGGGTGCGGACCCGGGCGGTACGGCTCGACGGCCGTTGGTGGCGGGACAACGTCGGCCCGCTGGTCGGACACCGGGCCCTGTCCGGGGCTCCCGTCGCGCTGCTGTGGCGGCGCGGCGGCTACGTGGCCGTCCATCCGGCGACCGGCCGCGAGACCCCGGTCGAGAAGGCGAACGCGGCGGAGTTCGAGCCGCGCGCGGTGATGTTCTACCGGCCGCTGCCCGACAAGGCGCTCAGCCCGCTCGGCCTGCTCCGCTTCAGTCTGCGCGGCACCCGCGGCGACCTGGGCAGTCTGCTGCTCGCCGGACTGGTGACGGTGGCGATCGGGTCCCTTGTACCGATCGCCACCGGCAAGGTGCTGGGCGACTACGTGCCGAAGGCCCAGACGAACCTGATCGTGCAGGTCTGCCTGGCGGTGATGATCAGCGCGGTGGTCTCGGCCGCGTTCACGCTCCTGGAGAACCTGACCATCCTCCGTCTGGAGGGCCGTATCGAGGCGACCCTCCAACCGGCCGTCTGGGACCGGCTGCTGCGGCTGCCGACCAAGTTCTTCACCCAGCGCTCGACCGGTGAGCTGGCCAGTGCGGCGATGGGCGTCAGCGCGATCCGCCGGCTGCTGGCGGGGGTCGGCCCGGTGGTCGCCCAGTCGGTGACCGTCGGGGCGATGAACCTGGGCCTGCTGTTCTGGTACAGCGTGCCGATGGCGCTGGCGGCCCTTGCCATGCTCGTCGTCATCGCCGCGCTGTTCCTCGGGCTCGGGCTGTGGCAGGTGCGCTGGCAGCGCAAGCTCGTGGTGCTCGGCAACAAGCTGAACAACCAGGCCTTCCAGACCCTGCGGGGCCTGCCGAAGCTGCGGGTGGCGGCGGCCGAGAACTACGCGTACGCGGCCTGGGCGGGCGAGTTCGCGCGCAGCCGGGAACTCCAGCAGAAGGTGGGCCGGATCAAGAACCTCACCAGTGTGCTGGGCTCGGTCTACCTCCCGGTCTGCACGCTGCTGATGTTCATGCTGCTCGCGGGCCCGGCGAGGGGTGCCATGGACGCGGCGGCCTTCCTCACCTTCAACACGTCGGTGACGATGCTGCTCACCGCGGTCACCTCGCTGACCGGTTCCTTCGTGTCGGCGGTGGCCGCGCTCCCCCTCCTCGAGGAGATCAAGCCGGTCCTGGAGGCCGCCCCCGAGGTGCGCACCGCCAGCACCCGCCCCGGCCCGCTGTCCGGTGCCGTCGAGGCCCGCCGCCTCTCCTTCCGGTACACCGACGACGGTCCCCTGGTCCTGGACGACGTCTCCTTCGACATCCGCCCGGGCGAGTTCGTGGCGGTCGTCGGCCCCAGCGGCTGCGGCAAGTCGACGTTGCTGCGGCTGCTGATCGGCTTCGACAAGCCGGTCTCGGGGAGCGTGCTGTACGACGGCCAGGACCTGGGCGCCCTCGACCAGTCGGCGGTCCGCCGCCAGTGCGGGGTGGTGCTCCAGCACGCGCAGCCGTTCACCGGCTCGATCCTGGACGTCATCTGCGGCACCGAGCCGTACACCCCCGAGGAGGCGATGGCGGCGGCCGAGATGGCCGGGCTCGCGGAGGACATCAAGCGGATGCCGATGGGGCTGCACACGATCGTCGCCGGGAGCGGCGCGATCTCGGGCGGCCAGCGGCAGCGGCTGATGATCGCCCAGGCGCTGATCCGGCGGCCCCGCATCCTGTTCTTCGACGAGGCGACCAGCGCCCTGGACAACGACACCCAGCGCACGGTCATCGAGAGCACCCGCAAGCTGAACGCCACCCGGATCGTCATCGCCCACCGGCTGTCCACCGTCATGGACGCGGACCGGGTGATCGTGATGGAGGACGGCAAGGTCGCCCAGCAGGGCCCGCCGGCCCAGTTGCTCGCCGACACCGGCGGACGGCTGCACGAGCTGGTACGACGGCAGCTCGCCTGACGGGTCAGGCGCCGGGGACGGGGGCGCCGGAGGGCAGGCCGGCGTCGAGATAGCCCTGGTAGTACTCCTTCCAGGGCGCGGTGACGCCGGCGTGCGGGCCCTGGAAGCGCTCGCCGCGGGCCTTGGCGTCGAGGGCGGCGAGGCAGACCTCCCAGCCTGCGCTGTTGCGGGCGGCGGTGTTCTCCTCGCCCAGGACGTGTGTGAGAGTGAAGCGGGTCCCGTCGGGCCCGGCGTCCTCCAGGTCGAAGCGGATCTCGTCGCCGCCCCAGTCGAAGGTCAGGTTCCGGGGCGGGTCGACGGCGAGCACGGTGCCGTGCGACTCGGGCATGTTCGGGTCGCCGGTGAACTTGACGGCGCCGCCCGGGCGCAGGTCGAACTCGGCGCGGGAGGGGAACCACCCGGCGAGCTCGTCGGGGTCGGTGACGAAGTGCCAGACGCGGTCGACGGGGTGGCCGTAGACCCGGCTGAAGCGGACGGCGGGGCGGCCGTCGTCCAGGGTGAGGTAGGTGCCGGTGAGTTCGGCGGGCATGGGGATCAGTCCTTCGAGGAGGGGGCTTCCGGGTCGTCCGCCGTCTCGTCCAGGCGGCGGCCCAGCTGGTCCAGGCTGCGGTTCCACAACCGGCGGTACGGGGCCAGCCAGGCGTCGAGCTCGGCGATCGGGGCCGGGTCGAGGGCGTAGACGCGGCGCTGCGCGTCCTGCCGCACCCGGACCAGGCCCGCCTCGCGCAGCACCTTGAGGTGCTTGGAGGTGCTCGGCTGGCTGAGGCCGCATGCGTCCACGATCTCGCCGACGGGGCGTGGGCGGGTGAGGAGGAGGCCGACTATGGCACGTCGGTGGGGGTCGGCCAGGGCGGTCCAGAGAGTGTCGGCGGACATGGGCTTAATATGCCCGCACGGTTATATTCCCGTCAAGGAATATATGTGCCGACGGTCGCCAAGAACACCTGAGGCGGCCGGTCGCGCCCACGCGGCGTAGCCGCACGTCCGCACGGCCCCGCACCCCTAGGCGGGCACACCTCTCCCGCGAAGGAGCGTGGCCAGCACCCGCACCGCCGCCGCGAACCTCGCCGGATCGCGCAGGTACTCCATGTGGATCCCCGGGAACTCCGCCCACCGCGCTCCGATACGGCGGGCGATCTCGGCCGACGGGCGGGCGTAGTACGTGCCGCGGTCCTCACTGCCCGCCCCCAGCACGACCGGAAAGGGGGCCGAGCGCAGGGCCTCCTCGTCAGGGAGGAAAGACGCCAGGGCGGGCCACTCGGCGGCGAAGAGGTGGTCCTGGTTGCCGAGGAACCTCTTCCAGAGGTCGTCCGGCCAGCGGTACGTGCCTTCACCGCGGACCCCCTGCGCGAAGCGGCGGCCCGCGGCCGGCGCCCCGCCCTCGGCGTACACCGCGGCCAGTTCCGGGAAGAAGTCGCGGGCCGGGTCGCCGTCGGGCAGGACGTTCACGGCCGGAGGTTCGTGCGCGATGAGCCCCGACACCACTTCCGGATGCCGGGCGGCCAGGGTGAGCCCGATGATCGCACCCGCACTGCTGCCGAACACCAGGGCACGGCCGCCGGCGAGGCCGTCGACGACCGCGCGGGCGTCCGCGGCCTGTTCGGCGAGGGTCGTCGGGGTGCCGTCACGGCCGGTACTGCGGGAGTTGCCCCGGCGGTCGTAGGTGATCACCGTGAACGCGTCCGCGAGGTCCCCGGCGATCGCCGAGTAGTAGCCGGCGTCGCCGCCCGCGCCGCTGATCATCAACAGGGCCGGACCGGTACCCCGCACCTCACAGTGGAGCCGCGCGCCGTCCACCGCGAGCATCCCTTCGGCCATGATCGTCCTCCTCCCCAGCGAAACGTTGCCGTTTCGCTGAAAGTGGTCTAGGCTCGATGTGTACGAAACCGTTTCGTTCGCGGCTCCGTAAATCCCGAACGACTTCCCTGGAGTGGTTCCCCCATGTCTGAGAAGACTCTGACCGACGACGCCCGCGTGGGTGCCGCGGAGGCCCCTCCGGCCGCCGCCTCCCCGAAGCGGTGGTGGATCCTCGCGGTCATCGCCGTCGCCCAGCTGATGGTGGTCCTCGACGCCACCATCGTGAACATCGCCCTCCCGTCCGCCCAGGCCGACCTCGGGTTCTCCGACGGCAACCGGCAGTGGATCGTCACCGCGTACGCCCTCAGCTTCGCCTCCCTGCTGCTGCTCGGCGGACGGATCGCCGACCTGTTCGGTCGCAAGACCGCCTTCCTCATAGGCGTCGTCGGTTTCGCCGCCGTGTCGGCGCTGGGCGGTGCCGCGAACGGCTTCGGGATGCTGGTCACCGCGCGCGCCCTGCAGGGTGCCTTCGGCGCGCTGCTCGCCCCGACCGCGCTCTCGCTGCTCAACACCACGTTCACCGACGCCCGTGAGCGGGCCCGGGCGTTCAGTGTCTACGGTGCCATCGCCGGTGCCGGCGGTGCGGTGGGCCTGCTGCTCGGCGGTGTCCTCACCGACACGTTCGACTGGCGCTCGACCCTGTACGTGAACGTCGCGATCGCCTTCGTCGCCTTCGCGGGCGGCATGGCCCTGCTGCACAACCACCGGGACGCCGGTAACTCCAAGCTCGACGTGCTCGGCACAGTCCTGGTCGCGGCCGGTCTGTTCTCGCTGGTCTACGGCTTCTCCAACGCCGAGACCCACGACTGGGGCTCGCCGCTGACCTGGGGCTTCCTGATCGCCGGCGTCGTGCTCCTCGCGGCCTTCGCCTGGTGGCAGACCAAGGCCGAGCACCCGCTGCTGCCGCTGGGCATCCTGATGGACCGCAACCGGGCGGCCTCGCTCCTGACCGTGCTGATCTCCGCCGGCGGCATGTTCGGCGTGTTCCTCTTCCTCACCTACTACCTGCAGCTGAACCTCGGCTTCAGCCCGACGAAGACCGGCGTGGCGTTCCTGCCGATGATCGGCGGCCTGATGGTGACGGCACAGATCGGCACCCAGGCCCTGGTTCCGCGGCTCGGCCCGAAGGTGGTGATCCCGCTGGGCTTCGCGGTCTCCGCGGCCGGCATGGCCTGGCTGACCGGGATCGGCGTCGGCTCCAGCTACGTCAGCGCGGTGCTGCCGCAGCTGATCATCACCGGCCTCGGCCTGGGCCTGGTCATGCCGGCGGCCATGCAGCTGGGAACGAGCGGGGTGACGGCCGACGAGGCGGGTGTCGCGTCGGCGACGGTCAACGCCATGCAGCAGGTGGGCGGTTCGATCGGTACGGCGCTGCTCAACACGCTCGCGGCGAGCGCGGCGACGGACTACCTGGCCGGGAAGGACGCGACCAGCAAGCTGGTGCAGGCGCAGGCCACGATCGAGAGCTACACGACCGCGTTCTGGTGGTCGGCCGGGATGTTCGCGGCGGGCGCGGTGATCGCCTTCCTGCTGTTCCGGCGCGGGGTGCCGGAGCTGGACGCGGACGCGGCGCCCGTCGTCCATATGTGAGTTCCGCGGAGCCGCAGGGACCGAGGGGTCGCCGTCAGCAGGGAGACGGTGGCCCCTCGCCGTTCGTCGTCTGCGGGCAGGTGGGGGCCGTTCGCGCAGTTCCTCCCCCGGCCTTGGGCCGGGGTCCCCCCCAGCGCTCCCAAAGGGGAGCCAGGTCAAGCCCATCCATAGAAGTTCACACTGTCGGGTGAACCTGATCTTGCGCCGCCTGTATCAGGGATGACGGGCGCTCCCAGCGGGTAACAACTCGGCCCATATCCGCCCCGGCGAGGTGGAGCTCCGAGATGACCCCGGAAAACGACGGCCCCGGGCTGCCCACCGCCAACTCCTGTGCGCGGACCCGCCGTAGCGGGGCACAGCTCGTCGTGGAGGTCTACGGCGAGGTCGACATCGCCACCGAGGAGCTGCTTGCCGAGCATCTGCTGGCCGCGACCGCCGGCGCCGAGCCGGATGTGCTCGTCGATCTGCGGCGGCTGGACTTTCTCGACTGTTCGGGGCTGCGGGTGCTGTGCCGGGCCGAGGCGCGGGCCAGGGAGCGGGGCGGGCGGCTGCGGCTGGTGTGCGAAGGGCCCCGGATTCCGCGGCTGTTACGGGCCTCGGGACTGCTGGGACGTTTCCCGCCGCTCCCCGGCATTCCCCGGGACGGGAACGCCGCGGAGCGGCGGTGACACCGGGGGTCGGCGGGCGGCCCCACTCCGCCCGTCCGACCCCCTCGCGAGATCGCAGGTTCCCGCTCCAGGGGCCGCACTCCCCAGTTACGGACCTGTCCGGCAGTCACGAGGACCGTGCGATCCCGGGCTCAGAAGGCGAAGACGCTCGCCCCGTAGGCGTCCCTCATGCACTGGTTGCCGAAGGTGCGCTCGTAGGAGACGCGCTTGCCCTGCCAGACGCCCTCGACCGTGACCACGACGGGGTCGTAGAGCTTGGTACACCACACATCGTTCCTGGGCGCCAGGGCGTCGAAGTCACCGCCGGCGCCGCGCAGTTCGGCGCAGGCCTGGGCGGCCGCCGGGTGGGTCCCGGAGGCGCTGGGGGCGCAGTTCAGGGTGACGGCGCGCTCGGGCGTGGCGGTGGCCGCGTCTGTGCCGTGGCCGGTGGTGAGCACCAGGGCCGAGGGGGCGTAGAGCGAGCTCGGGGCGGCGACGGCGGCCCCCGTCAGGGGTCCGCAGACGGCGACGGCCGTAAGGCCGAGGGTCGCTGCCCAGCGCGCGGTGGTTCGCATTGTGTGCATCCTTCCGCTCGATTCGACGGGTGCCGCCCTCGGCCCGGTGGGTGCCGGGGCGGCGGGCGCCACTCTGCCGAGTCCGTCGCCGAAACACACATCGAACCCACAGGTTTCAGTAACCTTGCGTATTGAAACAGTGGCGTGAAGTCACGGAATTCGAACGCGTCGACCGCTCAACGGAGCGGTTCTTGATCGCCCGAAGCGGCCAGATGGCCTGATCTCATCGCCTCGTTAATCGTCCTGAAACATTCCGCTTCCGCTGTCGGCGGACTTCCGGGCAAGCCCTTGCCTTTGGTCTGCAACGGAGTAATCGTCATTACATGATTACTCAAGAGCAACGAGACAAGCTCCGCGGCTGGTTCGCCGGCCGCCTGCCCGACGACCTCTTCGAGGAACTGGTGGAGGTGACGGTCGACCGCGAGGAGGTCACCGTCATCGGGCGCATCCCCGGACCCAAGCTGCAGGACGGCGCGTCGGACGCCGAGCGGGAGGCGGCCGTACAGGGCCGGATCCAGGAGTTCCGGGAGCGCACCCGGGAGAGCCGGATGGCCGTGGCCAAGGAGGCGGAGCACCAGTTCCGGCGCAAGGTCTCCTGGGGCGTGGAGTGTGCCGGGCAGCGGGCGCTGTTCACGCATGTGGCTGCGCCGGTGATGACCCGGCTGCGCCAGCCCGAGCGCGAGGTGCTGGACACCCTGATCGCGGGCGGCGTGGCGCGCAGCCGCAGCGAGGCGCTGGCCTGGTGCGTGCGGCTGGTCCAACGGCACACCGACGACTGGCTGACCGAACTGCGCGAATCCCTGGAGCACGTGGAGCGCGTCCGCGCCCAGGGCCCGGACGCCGCCCAGGACTGAACCGGCCGCTCGGCAGCGCGCCCCGAAGAGGCGCTGGGGGTACCCCCGGCCGAAGGCTGGGGGAGGAACTGCGCGCCCAGCCGCGACGGCGCCGCGGACGACCCACGGCGCCCCCGCGGAGCGCCTAGTGGCCGGCCAGTTCCGCCGGCTGCGCCGACGGGCCCCCCGTTCCGGCGATGGAGAGTGAGCCGTGGCTCTGGGACGGTACCGGGGCGTCGGTCAGCCAGTGCTGGCCGCTGGTGTGGTCGCGGACCTTGACCACGATGTCCGAGCCGGGGTCCACCCCGCCCGTCGCGAGCGCGAGGGTCTCGTCCCAGCGGGGCAGCAACTCGCCCTGGACCGTGAGGTCGTAGCGCACGTCCTTGCCGCGCCCGGCCCCCTCCTCCGCACAGGTGCCGAGGATGACCACCCCGGCGTCCGCGTGCGAGTCCAGGCACAGGTCATGGCCGGCCGCGCTGCGCAGTTCGCCGTCGCTCTCGTACGTCCACTGCTGGCTCGAGGCCGTGGAGCACACCGCGAGCACGACGCTCGCCCCGGCCTTCGGCTCGCCGTCGATGTCCAGGCAGAGCTGGGCGGCGGCGTTGCGCAACCGGGTGGTGTGGTCGGCGGAGGGCAGCCCGGCCGTGCCGGAGGTGGGTGTCGCCTCGGGCTCGGAGTCGCCGGGCACCAGGCCCGCGGTGGCGACGGCGTCACTGCTGTCGCCACCGCCGGACAGCGTGCTCACCGCGAGGACGGAGGCGAGCAGTCCCGCACCGGCCACGCCGACGCTGGTCAGCAGCGTCTTCGACGACCAGGAGCCGGGCGGGCGGCGCACCGCCACGGGGATGCGGGCGAGGATCCGGGTCCCCGCGGACGCACGCCGTCGCCCGCCTCCTCCGGCGCGCCGGGCCGCCGCGCGGGTGCGGGGAACGTCCTCGCCGCCCTTGCGTCCCGGGCGCGAGTCGAGGTAGCGGCGGGCTCCCCAGCCGAGCACCGCCTCGACCAGCAGCACGCCCAGTCCGCCCTCGACATGGCCGAGTTGTTCGGCGGCGGCCCTGCAGTACGGGCACTGCGCCAGATGCTCCTGGACGTCCGGCAGCAGGGCGCCGCCGCGGCGGAGCGGCACGTCCAGCAGCCGGTTGTAGTAGCGGCACTCCTGGGACGGCGCGAGTTCGCGGTGGGCGCGGACACAGCCCTCGCGGAATTTCTCCCGGGCGTCATCCAGAGCCGCCGATGCGGTTGCCGTGTCCATGCCCAACAGACCGGCCGGTACGGTTATCGGTTCGGCCTCCACCTCGGCATGCCAGAGCAGGCTCTGGGCGAGCGCCGGGAGGCCCAGGAATGAGCGCTCCGCGAGGGTGCGGTTTTCCGGTGTCATGGACTTCGTGGCGCGCATACCGCGGCCGCCGGCCGGTTTCCCGAGGTCCGGAAGAACCTCCGCTATTCGGTCCTCCACGGCCCAGTTGGCGACGGTGTCGCGGACGGAGACCAGCAGGCGCGGCCGGATCGCGTCGGCCGTCTCGCCGAGGGCCACCCGGTCGAGCACCTGGTGGAAGGCTGCGGCCGCGACCATGTGCGCGACGGGACCGGAGGCGGCCAGGCAGATGACCGCGTATTCCTGAACGGGCCGCCAGTGCCGGGCCATGAGCAGCGCGGCGGACCGGGAGGCCTCGATGTCCGATCCGGCTCGCAGCGGGGCGGCGAGGGACTCGTCGGACTCCCCCGCACCACCGCCGGGCGGCGGATAGGAAGGGCGAGGCGGGTGGGGGGTGGGCACGGAGCGGATTCCTTTGGTGCGGTGGTGCGTACCTCGTCGGTGCGCCGGGGAGCGGGAATTCGCCGACGCGGTGTCGGTACGGTGTCGGTCGCGTTCCTCAACTGCCGAATTGGACCGGGACATTACCCCGCGCGGGTATTCACCCTCGCACAAGTCTCACACAAGCAACAAGGTACCCGTACAACATCGACAGCATTGACAGAAAGTCAGAAAGGCGGCGGTGGCTATTGCCCCTTCATGGCCGCATTCACCATTCCGCGCACCCCGTGTGAACCGTACGCCCGCGCCGGACCCGCGCGCACGCTCCCGGCCCGCCCGCACGGGTGGTCCACTGATGACCGGCCCTCCTCACGAGGCCCCGCGCGGAACGGCGGCTCTTCCACGCGAAACAGGCCGCCGGCCCCGTTCCTCCCGCCCTCGGCCGGCGGCCCCGAGGGCCGCGGGGGCGGCTCTCCCTGCACGTCCGGGCAGGTGTCAGAGCTGCCAGGAACGGAGCCGGTCCGCCGCGGCGTAGACGTCGGCCTTACCGCTCATCAGGTCCCGGGCGAGGTCGACGAGGGCGCCGTAGGGCGGGTCGATGCCGACATCGCTGACGTACATGTAGGCCACGGCGGTCGCGCAGGCGAACCGGGCGTTGGCCGAGGGCAACGGCTTGAGCAGAGCGAGGGTGTGCAGCAGGGCCGCGGCCCGCCAGGCGGCATCGGAGTCCACGCCGAGCCGCGGCGGGTCGACCCGGTGCCGGGCGACGGCGGCGACCAGCGCGGAGAAGTCGTTGATGGTGGGCTGCTCCGGCATGACTTCCTCGTGGCGCTGGAGCAGCCAGGGCACGTCGATGTGGATGACCGGCGACATGGGTCAGGCGGCCTCGCCCTTCGCGGGCGGCTGTTCGTCGTCCGGGAACGCCGCGGCGAACTCGGCGGCGTGGGCCGCGAAGAAACGGCGGAACTCCTCCGCCCCTTCCTGCAGGGCCCGGTGCCGGGCGATGTCGGCGGCGGCCGCCTCACGGACGAGGGCCTTCATCGACGTACCGCGCTCCTTGGCTATCTGCCTGAGGTCCTCAAGTTCGCGGTCGCTGAACTCCACGTTGAGAGCTGGCATGCCCTTCACGGTACCGCGCGGGTACTCCACCGTAAATACCCGCAGGTCAAGACGGACCCACCACGGTACCTACGGAGCCTGAGAGCCATGTCCGTTTTCCGCCGGTCAGCGGGGCGCCGCGGCGACAGACTCGGTGTCACGACCACATGGGATCCCGCGGGGTCTCCCGAGAGTGAGGAAGTCCGATGGACGTGTACACCGGGTACGACAGCCCGCTCGGCGAGCTGCGCCTGACCGGCGCGGAGTCGGCCGACGGTTTCGTCCTCACGTCACTGTCCCTGCCGGGGCGGCGCCACGCCGAGGCCGTCCACGCCGACCGCCCGTTCGCCGAGGCCGTGCGTCAGCTGGACGCCTACTTCGGCGGCCGGGGCACCCGGTTCGACCTGCCCTGCGCCGCCCGGGGCACGGAGTTCCAGCAGCGGGTGTGGCGGGCGCTCGACGACATCCCGTACGGCACCACGACGACGTACGGCGAACTGACCGCACGGCTGGGTGTGCCCCGCACCGAGATCAGGGCGGTGGGCGCGGCGGTCGGCGCCAACCCCCTGCTGCTGGTCCGGCCCTGCCATCGCGTGATCGGAGCCGACGGCTCGATGCGCGGGTACGCGGGCGGGGTCGAGAACAAGGTACGGCTGCTCACGCACGAGGGCGCGCTGCAGCCGATGCTCGGCTGAGGACGACGTCGAGGAAAGAGGAACGAGGAAGGAGCCGCCATGACTCTCACCCGCACCGAGGCCCGCGGGCGCGTGGCCGGCACCGACTGGGCGGCGGTGGCCGCCGGTCTTGACGAGCTCGACAGCGCCCCGACCGCTCCCCTGCTCACCCCGGCGGAGTGCCGCGAACTGGCCGCTCTGTACGAGAAGCCGGAGCTGTTCCGCACCACGGTCGACCTCGCCCGGCACCGGTTCGGCTCCGGCGAGTACCGCTACTTCACCCACCAGCTGCCCGCGGCGGTGGCCGCGCTGCGCACCGCGCTCTATCCGCGGCTGCTGCCCGTCGCCCGGGACTGGGCGGCCCGCCTGGACCGCCCGGCCCCCTGGCCCGACTCGCTGGACGAGTGGCTGGAGCGCTGCCACGCGGCCGGCCAGGACCGCTCCGCCCAGATCCTGCTGAGCTACGGCCCCGGCGACTGGAACGCCCTGCACCGGGACGTCTTCGGCGACCTGGTCTTCCCGCTCCAGGTGGTCGTCGCGCTGGACGTGTACGGCGAGGACTACACGGGCGGCGAGTTCCTGATGGTCGAACAGCGCCCGCGCGCCCAGTCCCGGGGTACCGCGACGCCCCTGAGGCAGGGCCACGGGTTGGTGTTCACCACCCGCGACCACCCGGTGCGCACCAGGCGCGGCTGGTCGGCCGGGGCGATGCGGCACGGTGTGAGCACGGTCCGCTCCGGCCGCCGCCGCACCCTGGGACTGGTCTTCCACGACGCGGCCTAGCCGAGGTCACACACCGCCTCAGGTGTCGAGGCGGCTGATCCGTACCGCGCCGGAGGTCTTCCCCGGGTGGGCGCTGGTCAGCGACAACCGGATCCGGGAGCCGCGTGCCGCGGTGAACGTGATGACGGTCGGGGTGTCCGAGGCTGTCGCCCAGTCCACCGCCGTGTCCTGCACCGCCCGGTACGCCGTGCCGTCCCAGACGGCCACCTCGACCGACGCCGGGAGGGCGTGGGTGGCGTCCACGGTGAAGGAGACCTCCACCCGGTCGAAGGTGCGGGTGCGCCCGTGGTCGACCGACACCCAGTCCGCGGTCCTGGCGCCGCCGAACGCGGGCAGCAGGGCGGTGGCCGACTTGGCGAAGGCGTTGGACCAGCCGGTGGCCGGGTCGCCGTCGAGCACGGCGGCCGGGAGGGTGTCCGGACGGCCGGAGTAACTGGCGTCCGCGTGCGGGTAGTCGGGCGGGGCCGGGTGGTCCGGGCCGAAGGCGGGGGCGGGGGTGCTCGCCACGGTCCGGGCGGGGGTGGTGTGCACGGTGACGGCGCCCTTGCGCAGGCCGTCCACCCGGGCGGTCACCTTGAGGCCCCCGGGCTTCGTGCCGGAGCGCACGACGGCGAGTGCCTTGCCGTGGAAGGCGGTCCGGGTGACGGCCTGGTAGCGTTCGGCGCTCTCCTCGCGGCCGTTGTCGAGCCCGGCGAGCGAACCTCCGGTCACGGCGAAGGAGATGAGGTGCTCGGCGTCGGGCACCAGCACGCCGTGCGCGTCGACGATCTCGGCGGTGACGAAGACCAGCGAACGCCCGTCGGCGGCCAGGGAGGTGCGGTCAGGGGTGAGACGGACGGCGTGCGGAGCGCCGGCGGTGCGCAGGACGTCGGTCGCGACCACCTTGCCGTCGCGCCGGGCCACCGCCTTCAACTCGCCCGGCCGGTAGGGCACTTTCCAGGTCAGGTGCAGTTTGCCCGCGCTGCCGTTGGGGCTGGTGTAACTGCCCGGGTAGGGGCCGGTGGTGAAGGTCTTGTCGTCGCCGGTGGCCTCGGTGGTCTCCAGGTAGGTGCGGCCGTCGGTGGTCTTCTTGGTGTCGAACTCCCGCACCCCCAGGGACGTTCCGTTCAGGAACAGCTCGACGGAGGACACGTTGGCGTACGCCCACACCTCGACCGTCTCCCCCTCCTCGTGGTTCCAGCTCATCGGCAGCAGATGCACCATCGGCTCGCTCACCCACTGGCTGCGGAAGAGGTGGTACATGTCCTTCGGGAAACCGGCCGTGTCGACCGCGCCGAAGAAGGACGACTTCACCGGGAACACGTCGTACGGCGTCGGCTCGCCGATGTAGTCGATGCCCGACCACAGGAACTGGCCCGCGAACCACTTCCGGTCCCGGTCCTTCTTGTGGCCGTACTCGCCGCTCATCGTCCAGGAGGCCAGGTTGTTGTCGTAGGAGGAGGTCGCGCGGCGGCCGGGGGTGTGGTTCTCCCCGGTGTTGAGGTGCTCCGGCTCCTGGTACGTGCCGCGGGTCGAGGTCTCCGAGGAGGACTCCGACTCGAAGAGGAACAGGTGCGGGTAGGCGGCGTGCAGGGCGTCCACCGACTTGGCCGTGTTGTAGTTCAGGCCCAGTCCGTCGAGTCTGGCGAGCATGAGGTCGGCGGCGGAACCCTTGGCCGGTACGCCGTGGTACTTGTTCGAACCGATCACGACCGGGCGGGTGTCATCGGCGGCCTTGATGACGGCGATGATCCGGTCGGCCATGGCGAGGCCGGCGGTGGAGGTGGAGTCGGGGATCTCGTTGCCGATGGACCACAGGACGACGGCGGGCGAGTTGCGGGCGGCGAGGACCATCTCGGTGGCGTCGGCCTCGCACCACTCGTCGAAGAACCGGCCGTAGTCGTACGTGGTCTTGCCGGTCCTCCAGCAGTCGAAGGCCTCCACCATCATCACGATGCCCAGTTCCTCGCAGACCTCGATCATCTGCGGCGAGGGCGGGTTGTGCGAGGTGCGGAAGGCGTTGACGCCCATCGACTTCATGATGGTCATCTGCCTGCGCACCGCGTCGGCGCTGATCGCCGCGCCGAGGGCGCCCTGGTCGTGGTGGAGGTCGACGCCCTTGATCTTGGTGGACACCCCGTTGAGGGAGAAGCCCTCGTCGGGGTCGAAGCGGTAGCTGCGGACACCGAAGACCGTGCGGTAGGTGTCGGTGGTGGTGCCTCCGACCCGGAGTTCGGTGTGCAGGGTGTAGCGGTGCGGGGCCTCGATGGTCCACAACTTCGGTTGCTCAACGGTCAGTTCATGGGTCGCGGTGGTCCCGCCGGAGCCGGTCACGGTGACCGTGGAGGAGGTGCGGGCGACCGTGCGGCCGTCGGGGTCGGCGATCCGGGACAGCACCGTCACGTCCGCTCCCGCGCCGGACTCGTCGACGACCGCCGTGCGCACCCGCACCACCGCCCGCCCGGCGGTGATGTCCGGGGTGGTGACGTACGTCCCCCAGCGCGCCACGTGCACGGGGTCGGTGACCACCAGGCGGGCCTCGCGGTAGATGCCGCTGCCCGAGTACCAGCGGCTGCTGGGCAGCTGGTTCTGCACCTTGACCGCGAGGACGTTCTCGGTGCTGCCGTCGGTGTGCAGCAGGTCGGTGAGGTCGAAGGCGAAGCCGGTGTAGCCGTAGGGGTGACGGCCGGCCTGGGTGCCGTTGCAGAACACATACGAGTCCATGTAGACGCCGTCGAACTCCACCGCGATGCGCTTGCCGGCGTAGCCGGGCGGCAAAGTGAAGGCGAGCCGGTACCAGCCGAGGCCGCCCGGGAAGAAGCCGGTGCCGCTGGTGGTGCCGTGGTCGGTGGTGGGGGTCTGCTCGATGCTCCAGTCGTGCGGTACGGCGACCTGCCGCCAGGCCGAGTCGTCGTACCCGGGGTCGGCGGCGTCCGCGTAGGCGCCGGTCGGGTCGGTGATCCCGCCCGGGTTGACCAGCGCGAACCGCCAGCCGTCCCGCAGGGCGACCGTGTGGCGGCCGGTGACCTGCGAGGACGTACCGGCGCCCGGGGCGCCCAGCAGGACGCCGGCCGTCGGGGCTGCCGTGGCGGCTGCCAGAACCGATCTGCGTGTGACCGTCATGGTGCGGCTCTCCCTCATCAGGGCCCAGAACTACTCACAACTGATCGTGAACAAACAGATTCTGACGGGGTGGCACTTGTGTCCGTCAAGGGTCCGGAAACCTCCGGCCGCCCCTTTCGTCCCATCGGCCAATCCCCGTTCGGCACCCCGGACAGACCCCGGCCCCGACCGACCGGCCGCCGCCGCTTGCCGGTCGTGGGAGGGTCCGAAGCACTACCCTGAACACGAGTGGTGCACCTGTTGACTGTGAGTGTGCGCTTGGGAGTGGCGAGATGAGCCGGGTCTATCCCTTCGACGAGGCGGCGACGGCCCGGGCTGTCATCGACGAGGACGGCACACTGACCGAGTGGAGCGAGGGTGCGCGACGGCTCCTCGGCCACCCTGCCGAGGAGGTCGTGGGCAGGTCCGCGGCGCTGCTGCTCGCCGGGGACGTCGCACCGCGCGCGCCCGTCGGCGCCCGCTGGGACGGCACCCTGGGGCTCCGCCACCGGGACGGCCGGACGATCCCGGTCTGGCTGCTCGCCCACCACAACCCGGCACACGACGAACGGCCCGGCCACTGGCTGGTGGTCTCCCCGCTGGACGGCGGCGGACCGCGCACTCCGGGCGATCCGCTGGCGACGGCCGCGCTGACGCAGTCACCGTGCGCCATCGCGGTCTACGACGACCAGCTCAGGCTGCGCCGGATGAACGACGCGATGGCCGAGGTCATCGGGCTGGCCGAGGAGCGGGTCCAGGGGCTCAGGGTCACCGAGATCGGCGGCAAGCCGGAGAGCGCGGACCTGGAGCGGAACATGCTCCGGGTGCTGGCCTCGGGCCGGGCGCTGGACGTCCAGACCCATATGCGGACCGGCGGCGAGGACCGGGCGCACGCCTGGCTGGCCCGGATGGCGCCGGTCACCGACGCCGCCGGGCGGGTGCGGGGCGTGAGTCTGGCCGCCCACGACTTCACCGAGAACTACCTGGCCCGGGAGCGGCTCCAGCTGGTCAACGCGGCGAGCGTGCGGATCGGCAGCACCCTCGACGTCATCCGAACGGCCCAGGAGCTGGCGGACGTCTGCGTCCCGGCACTCGCCGACCTCGTCACCGTCGACCTGCTGGACCCGCCGGAGGACGGCGGCGACCTGCCGGCCCGGCTCAGCTCGCCGGTCACCCTGCGCCGCATCGCGCACCAGTCCGTGCTCCCCGGCGTCCCCGAGGCGGTCCTCAAGCCCGGGCAGTCCGAGGTCTACCCGGCCTCCTCGCCGCAGGCCGACTCACTGACCGCGGGGCACACGATCGTGGCCTCGGTGGCGGCCGGGGCGCTGGACCAGTGGCTGTCCTGGAACAAGGCCCGTGGGGAGCGGGTCCGCGAGTTCGGCGTGCACTCCTCGATGTCGGTGCCGATCCAGGCCCGCGGCACCACCCTGGGGGTCGCGGTGTTCAGACGGCACCGGCGGCTCGACCCGTTCGGTCCGGACGACGTGCTCCTCGCCGAGGAGATCACGGCGCGGGCCGCCGTCTGCATCGACAACGCCCGCCGGTACTCGCGCGAGCGCGAGACCGCCCTGGCCCTGCAGCGCAGTCTGCTGCCCCGGACGCTTCCGCGCACCGCCGCCCTGCAGGCCGCCTCCCGCTATCTGCCGGCGGCACGGACCGGGGTGGGCGGCGACTGGTTCGACGTGATCCCGCTGTCCGGGCTGCGGGTCGCCATGGTCGTCGGGGACGTCGTCGGCCACGGTGTGCAGGCCTCGGCGACCATGGGCCGGCTGCGGACCGCCGTGCGCACCCTGGCCGACATCGACCTGGCCCCGGACGAGCTGCTGACCCACCTCGACGACCTGGTGCTCCGGCTCTCGGAGGAGCAGGGCGGCGAGGGCAGCCCCGGCGAGGTCGGCGCGACCTGCCTGTACGCCGTCTACGACCCGGTGTCGCGGCGCTGCACACTGGCCCGCGCCGGGCACCCGCCGCCCGTCGTGCTGCGCCCGGGCCACCGTCCCCATCTGCTGGAGCTGCCCGCCGGTCCGCCACTGGGCCTGGGCGGGCTGCCGTTCGAGTCGGCGGAGGTGACGCTGCCCGAGGGCACGGTGCTGGCGATGTTCACGGACGGGCTCATCACCTCCCGGCACCGGGACCCGGACACCGGCCGCCGGCTCCTCCACGAGGCGCTGGCGGCGTACAGCGACTCCCTCGACGAGACCTGCGACCGGATCCTGCACGCCCTGCTGCCGTCGGGCGGCGCGGCCGACGACGTGGCCCTGCTGCTGGCCCGCACCCAGAGCCTGCCGTCGACCCGGGTGGCGTCCTGGGACATCCCCGTCGACCCCGCCCTGGTGGCTCCGATCCGCAAGCAGGTGGTGGAGCAGCTCGACGTGTGGAACCTGAGCATGGCCGCCTTCACCGCTGAGCTGGTGGTCAGCGAGCTGGTCACCAACGCCATCCGCTACGGCGCCCACCCCATCGGGCTCCGTCTGATCCACGACACGGCCACCCTGATCTGCGAGGTCTCCGACACCAGCCACACGGCCCCGCACCTGCGCCGGGCCAAGACCTGGGACGAGGGCGGCCGCGGCCTTCTGCTGGTGGCCCAGCTGACGCAGCGGTGGGGCACCAGGCACACCGCGGAGGGCAAGACGATCTGGGCGGAGCTTTCCCTCTTCGAGGACGAGTTCGGCTGAGTGCTCCGCTGGGGGGTGCCGTGTCGTGGTCGTCTGCGGCGCCGTCGTGGCTGGTCGCGCAGTTCCTCCCCCAGCCTTCGGCCGGGGGTACCCCCAGCGCCCCTCAGGGGGCGCGCTGCAGAACCGCAGGCTTCATTCGGTCGCGGCGGACAGGTGCTCGTGGACCGCCCGCCAGTCCTCGCCGTCGGCGCGGTGGAGGACGATGGTCTCGCGTTCGTGGAGGACCTCCTCGCCGGCCGTGGTGGAGACACGGGTGGTCACCGCGTGGGTGAACACGGCCGTGTCGCCGAAGAGCTGGAGGCGGCGGTCGTCCGAGTCGCAGGACAGGACGCGGAAGCCGTCCTCCTCGCTCCACCGCTGCCACAGGTCGCGGTACTCCTGGGTGGATTCCAGCCGCCGGCCGGTGGTGTGGAAGACGAACGTGGCGTCTGCCGCGAAGGCGGCGAAGTAGTCGTCGGTGCGGCCCTCGGCGAACGCGGCGATCAGGGCGTCCGCCGCGGCGAGGGCGGTGTCGTGGTCGTTGCTCAAGGCTTCGGCTCCGAGATCCGGGCCACGGCGCGGACGGGTGCGCCGTCCGCGCCGGGCAGGTGCAGGGGGAAGAGGCTGACGTGGACGTCGTGGCCGGTGTGCTGGGCGTCGAGGACCTCGGCGAGGCTGGTGAGATTCTCGGCGATGACGGCCTCGGCGCCGCACAGGATGCGGTGGGCGGGCAGGGTCTCGCCGGGGGTCGGGTCGACACTGAGGGCGTCGATGCCGACGGTGTACACACCGCGGGCGACGAGGAGGGCGGCCGCTTCCTCGGTCAGGTAGGGGTGGTCGTGGTAGGCGTCGGTGCCCCAGTGCGCGGACCAGCCGGTGGCGATCAGCACGATGCGGCCCGCCGGGACGCGGGCGAGCAGGTCCGCCCCGATGGCCGCCCGGGGCGGAAGGCCCCGGGCGTCGACGACGTGCGCGGGGCCGTCGAAACGGTCCAGGGGCAGCTGGTCAAGCGCGGGCAGGCCGTCCTCGATGTGGGAGGGGGCGTCCACGTGCGTGCCGGACTGCGAACCCATGTGCACCTGAAGGACGTTGACGCCGTCCTGGGCCGCGGTGAGCGCGGGCCTGATGTCCACCTCGGGGTCGCCGGGGTAGACCGGCATGCCGGTGCGCAGCGGCACGGACAGGTCGATCAGGCGCATCCCGCTCACACCTCCGCAGGCTCGGGGACGGCGACGGGGGCGCCGTCGGCGGCGGTGATCGGCGGCACCGGGGTGTCCACGGCGCGCACCAGGCGCGGGCCCTCGGGACCGAAGACGGCGCGGGGTTCGGGGAAGAGCCACAGCAGGGCCAGGTAGAGGATCGCGGCGAGACCCAGTCCGACGGGCAGGGAGATGTCCACACCGCCCGCGAGGTCGCCCAGGGCGCCGACGAACTGGCCGGGGAGGTTGACGAACTGGACCGCGAGCAGGGCGGCGGCCAGCCAGGCGGCCATGCCGCGCCAGTTCCAGCCGTGCGTGAACCAGTAACGTCCGCCCCGCTGGCGGCGGTTGAAGACCTGCAGCGAGTCGGGGTCGTACCAGCCGCGGCGGGTGAGGAAACCCAGGGTCATGATGACCATCCACGGCGCGGTGCAGACGATGATCAGCGTCGCGAAGGTCGAGATGGACTGGGTCAGGTTGGCGGCGAACCGGCCGACGAAGATGAAGGAGATCGACAGGACGCCGATGAACACGGTGGCCTGCACCCGGCTGAACCTCGGGAAGACGCTGGCGAAGTCGAGGCCGGTGCCGTAGAGCGAGGTGGTGCCGGTGGACATGCCGCCGATCAGTGCGAGCAGGCAGACCGGCAGGAAGTACCAGGACGGCGAGACGGCCAGCAGGCCGCCGACGTAGTCCGGGGCGTTCGGGTCGAGGAAGTTCCCGGCCTTCGCGGCGATGATCGAGGCGGTCGCGAGGCCGAAGAAGAACGGCAGGATCGTCGCGATCTGGGAGAGGAAGGCCGCGCCCATGACCCGGCGGCGCGGGGTGTCGGCGGGGATGTAGCGCGCCCAGTCGCCGAGGAAGGCCCCGAAGGAGACCGGGTTGGAGAGCACGATCAGCGCGGAGCCGATGAACGCCGGCCAGAAGCCGGGGGTGCTCAGCGAGTGGAAGCTGCCCTGGTAGCCGGGGTCGAAGTCGCCCCCGAAGGCGAAGAGACCGAGGACGAAGAGCACGGAGGCGGCGGCCACCGCGATCTTGTTCACGAAGAGCATGAACCGGAAGCCGTAGATGCACACCGTCAGCACCAGCGCGGCGAACAGCCCGTACGCCAGCGCGTACACGCCCTCGTTGGTCGGCAGGCGGAACATCCGGTGCGCGCCGCCGACCAGGGCGTCGCCGGAGGACCACACGGAGATCGAGAAGAACGCGACCGCGGTCAGCAGGGAGAGGAAGGAGCCGACGACCCGGCCGTGCACGCCCAGGTGGGCGGAGGAGGAGACCGAGTTGTTGGTGCCGTTCAGCGGGCCGAACACGGCGAGCGGCGCGAGGATCAGCGCGCCGACGGCGAGCCCGAGGCCGGTGGCCGCCAGGCCCTGCCAGAAGGAGAGCCCGAACAGGATCGGGAAGGCGCCGAGGACACAGGTGGCGAAGGTGTTCGCGCCACCGAAGGCGACCCGGAACAGGTCGAGGGGACGGGCGGTGCGGTCGGCGTCCGGGATGCGCTCCACCCCGTACGTCTCGATCTCGGTCAGCGACGGGGCGTCGTGCTGCTCCGCTTGGGGGCTGGTGGTCATGTCTGCTCCTCGCGAGGGCCGTCGGAGTCCAGGGTGAACAGGCTGATCAGGTCGTAGGCGACGTGCGACGCGGCGACGGAGGTGATGTCGGCGTGGTCGTAGGCGGGGGCCACCTCGACGACGTCGCCGCCGACGAGGTTGAGCCCGGCGAGGCCGCGCAGGATCTCCAGCAGCTCACGCGAGGTCATGCCGCCGGCCTCCGGGGTTCCGGTGCCGGGGGCGTGGGCGGGGTCGAGGACGTCGATGTCGACGGAGACGTACAGCGGCCGGTCGCCGATGCGCTGCCGCAGCGCGTCCACCGTCTCGTCGACGCCGCGGCGCAGCACGTCGGAGGAGGTGACGATGCCGAAGCCGAGCCGGCGGTCCTCCTCCAGGTCCCGCTTGCCGTACAGGGGGCCGCGGGTGCCGACGTGGCTGAGCGCCTCGGTGTCGACGATGCCCTCCTCGACGGCGCGCCGGAACGGGGTGCCGTGGGTGTACTCGGCGCCGAAGTAGGTGTCCCAGGTGTCGAGGTGGGCGTCGAAGTGGAGGACGGCGACGGGTCCGTGGCGCTTGGCGACCGCGCGCAGCAGGGGCAGCGCGATGGTGTGGTCGCCGCCGATGGTCACCAGCTTCGTGCCGTCGGACTGGAGGCGGGAGGCCTCGTGCTCGACGGTCTCGATCGCCTCGTTGATGTCGAAGGGGTTCACCGGGATGTCACCGGCGTCGGCGACCTGGGCCGTCGCGAACGGGGACACGTCCAGGGCCGGGTGGTACGGGCGCAGCAGCCGGGACGCCTCGCGCACGGCGGCCGGGGCGAACCGGGCGCCGGGCCGGTAGGAGACACCGGTGTCGAAGGGCACGCCGACGACGGCGATGTCCGCGCGGGGCACCTCGTCGAGGCGCGGCAGCCGGGCGAAGGTCGCGGGTCCCGCGTAGCGGGGGATCCGGGAGGAGTCCACGGGTCCACGGGGCTCGGTCGTCATGGGGCACCTTCCTGTCGAGCCTTGGGCGTACACCGCCGGGTGGGCGGACCCAGGACCGGAGCTGGTGGTTCCGGTAGCGGGGGATGCCTCAGTGTGCGGACGGCCGACCGACAGGGTCAATTGTTGACGGAACGAAGAACTACAGTGGACTTGTGTCTGACCACAAAGCCACGCCGCGTTCCGTGCTCACCGTCGGCGACCTGCTGTCGTTCCCGGCGCTGCAGATGCGCCTGCTCGCGGGCGGCGGCGGCCTGGGCCGCACGGTCTCCTGGGCGCACGTCAGCGAACTGGAGGACCCCACGCCGTGGCTCCAGGGCTCGGAGGTCCTCATGACCGTGGGCCTCGCCGTGCCGCGTGGCGGCGAGGCGCAGCGGCGCTATCTGGAGCGGCTGGACGACGCGGGCGTCGCGGCGCTGGTGCTCAGCACCCAGCTGCGGACCCCGCCGCTGCGGCAGGCGTTCCTCGCCGCAGCCGAGGAGCGCGGCTTCCCGGTCCTCGAGGTGCCGCTCACCGTACCCTTCGTCACCATCGCCCAGGAGGTCGCCGCGGCGGTCAGCGAGAAGTCCGCCGAACGGCTCGGCGCCCAGCTCCAGGTCTTCGGCGCGCTGCGCTGGATGGCCGAGGAGAACCTCGACATCCCCGCGCTCTTCGACCGCCTGGAGCAGCTCAGCGGCTACCGCATCTTCCTGTGCACCCCGCAGGGGCGGCCGCTGCTGCCCGGCGTCCCGGCGCCGGAGGACCTCTCAGTGCTCCCGGCGGACCCGGACGCCCCGCCGACCGTGCCCGGCGGCTTCGTTCTTCCCGTCCTCGGCCCGGGCGGCGCGGCCGGCTACCTGGTCGCGCTGGAACAGGCCGGCGCCCGCCCGGCCGGGCTGGCCGTCGTCCAGCACCTGGCGACCGTCGCCGCCCTGCGGCTGGCCATGGTGCGCCAGGAGCGCGAGGTGCTGCGGCGGGAGGGGGCGGAGACCCTCGCCGAGATGCTCCAGGACACCCTCGACCCGGCCGGCGCCCAGCGCCGACTGGCCCACCACGGCCTGGACACCCTGCGGCCCGTCGTCCTCGCGGTGCTCCGGCGCACCCAGGACGAGCAGCTGGACGGCGCCCTGTCCGACCACCCGCACCTCACCCTGCGCCGCGGCGAGGACCGGCTGGTCCTGGCCGAACCGGGCTTCACCGAGGCCCTCGCCGACCTGCCGGGCGCGGTGTGCGGGGTGAGCCGGCCCGTCACCGTCGGCGAGCCGCTGCGGGTCGCCCTGCAGGAGGCGGAATGGGCGGCAGGCCGCGCGGAGGAGGCGGGCAAGCCGCTCCTCCACTACGGCGAGGACGCCACCGGACGCTGGCTGCCCGAGGACCGCCGGCTGCTGTCGGCGCTCGTCGAGCAGGTCCTCGGCGAGGTACTGCGCTACGACGAGGCGCACGGGTCGCAGCTGCTGGTCTCCGTCCGCACCTGGATGGAACGCGACCGCCGTACCGAGGACGCCGCCGCGGCCCTGCACATCCACCCCAACACCCTCGCCTACCGGCTGCGCCGCTTCGGCGAGGTGACCGGCCGGGACCTGTCGACGACGGCCGCCTTCACCGAGGTCTGGTTCGCCGTGCGTGCGGCGACCGAACTCGGCGTGGCCTGACCCCCGGGGCGGCTGCAGCGATATGTCGTTCGCCGACTGCCGCGCCGTCGTGGCTGGTCGCGCAGTTCCTCCCCCAGCCGTCGGCCGGGGGCACCCCCAGCGCCCCTTCCGGGCGCTGGCGAACCGCGGCGGACGTCACCGGACCCGCTCAGTCGCTCGTCAGGACCACCAGCTGCCGGGTCGCGCGGGTCATCGCGACGTAGCGGTCGACACCGCCCGTCACGCCCCTGCCGAAGTCCGCCGGGTCGACGAGGACGACCAGGTCGAATTCGAGCCCCTTCGACAGTTCGGGAGTGAGCGAGGCGACCCGGGGCGTCGGTGTGAAGCGGGGGTCGCCGATCACGCAGGCGACGCCCTCGGCGTGGGCGGCGAGCCAGGTGCCGAGGATCTCGTCCCGCTCGGACACCGATGCGTGGACCACGGGCAGGCCGCCGCCGCGGATCGAGGTCGGCACGTTGGCGTCCGGGAGCACGGCCCGGATGACCGGCTCGGCCTCCGCCATGACCTCTTCCGGGGTGCGGTAGTTGATGCTGAGCGAGGCCAGTTCGATCCGGTCGAACCCGACCCGGGTCAGACGTTCCTGCCAGGTCTCCGTGAACCCGTGCCGGGCCTGGGCGCGGTCCCCGACGATGGTGAAGCTCCGGGACGGGCAGCGCAGCAGCAGCATCTGCCACTCCGCGTCGGTGAGTTCCTGGGCCTCGTCGACGACGATGTGCGCGAACGGGCCGGCCAGCAGGTCGGGGGCGAGGACGGCCAGTTCGGACTCGTCGACCAGGCTGACCTTGGCGTCCTCGCCGCGGAGCATCCTCACCAGGCCCTCGCCGTCGTCGCCGTCGGCGCCGGAGTCGGCGGCGGCCCCGATCAGGTTGTCGACGACCTGGGCCATGCGCTCGCGCTGGGCGGCGAGCACGGCCTCCTGCCGCCGCTTGCGCCGGGCCGCCTCCGGGTCGCCGAGCCGCTGCCGGGCCGCGTCCAGGAGCGGCAGGTCGGACACCGTCCAGGCCTGGGCGTCGGCGCGCTGCAGCCTGCGGACGTCGTCCCGGCCGAGCCAGGGGGCGCACAGCCGCAGGTAGGCGGGGACCGACCAGAGGTCCCCGACCAGGTCGGTCGGCTCCAGCAGCGGCCAGGCGCGGTCGAGGGTGTCGACCAGGTCCCGGTCCTGCCGCAGCGACCTGCGGAACTCCTCGGGCGCCACGTCGTCGCCGCGGTACTTGTCCAGCAGGATGGCGGCCAGTTCCTCCCAGATCTGGTCGCGTGCCTCGTTGTGCGGGGTACCGGGAGCCGGTGCCCGGAACGCGTCGGCCCAGTCCTCGGCGGTGAGCCGCAGGTCGCCCCAGTCGGTGGTGACCGTCATCCCCTGGGCCGGGGGCTCCTCGTAGAACCGGACGGCCGTCTCCACCGCCCGCACCATGTCCGCGGCGGACTTCAGCCGGGCCGCCTCCGGGTCGGTCTCGACGGCAGCGGCGGCCCCCTCGTCGACGAGGTCCCGCAGGACGCAGGTCTGCACGCCCTCCTCACCGAGGCTCGGGAGGACGTCGGAGACGTAGTTCAGGTAGGGCCGGTGCGGGCCGACGAACAGCACCCCGCCCCGGCGGTGGCCGAGACGCGGGTCGGAGTACAGGAGGTGGGCGGTGCGGTGCAGGGCGACCACCGTCTTGCCGGTGCCCGGGCCACCGTCGACGACGAGGGCGCCGCGGGAACCCGCGCGGATGATCGCGTCCTGGTCGGCCTGGATGGTGGCGAGCACGTCCCGCATCCGCTCCGACCGGTCGGCGCCCAGGCTGGCGATGAACGCGGACTGGTCGTCGAGCGCGGCGTGCCCGTCGAGCCCGTCGGCGGTGAACACCTCGTCCCAGTAGTCGCTGATCCGGCCGTCCGTCCAGCGGTACCTGCGGCGGCTGCGCAGCCCCGCCGGGTCGGCGTGGGTCGCCGCGAAGAAGGGCTCGGCGGCGGGCGACCGCCAGTCGATCAGCAGCCGGCGGCCCGTGCTGTCGGTGAGACCGAGGCGGCCGATGTACACGGGCTCGGGGTCGTCCACGCCGACGATGCGGCCCAGGCAGAGGTCGAGGCCGAAGCGGCGCAGGGTCCGCAGCCGTCCGGTCAGCCGGTGGACCTCGATGTCCCGGTCCATCGCGGCCCTGCCGGTGCCGCCCGGCGCCCTGAGTTCGGCGTCGAGGCGGTCGGACAGCTCGGCGATCGACTGTGCCAGGCACTCGGCGATCGCGGCCAGGTGCCGCTCGTCGTCGGCGATCAGGGCCGGGTCGGCCTTGGCGGAGAGCCGTTCGGGCAGGTCGAAGGCGCTGGTGGTCAGGGGGTTCAAAGCATCAGCTCCGTGGGGAGGCCGTAAGGCCGCGGGCGCATACGGCAGGGCGTCCGGAGGGACGGGACGAACAGGCGAACACGGGGGGACGGCGACCGTCGTCCAGGGTTGGTGGCGGGTTGCGGTGTGAGGGACTGCGGGGCCGTCGTGGCGGTCGCGCGCACGCGGCGGGGCAGCACCTCGGCACGGGCCCGCGCCCGTGCGCGGGCGCCACGGTGGCCGTCTGTACCGCTCAGGCGCCCTCGAGAAGCAGCCGCGCGGCCACGGTCGCCCCGTCGGTGCGCATCGTGCCGGCCACGGCGGCCGCACGGGCGCGGGTATCGGGGGTGAGGGCGGTCGCGAGCGCGGCCGAGAGCGAGTCGACGGTCGGCACCGGACCGTCGTGGGCCGCGCCGATGCCCAGTGCGGCCACCCGGGCGGCCCAGTGCGGCTGGTCCACGAGCTGGGGGACGACCACCTGGGGCACACCGGCCACGGCGGCCGTCGTCGTGGTGCCCGCGCCCCCGTGGTGGACGACGGCGGCGACCCGGCGGAACAGCGCCTGGTGGTTGGCCTCGCCGACGGCGAACCAGTCCTCGCCGTCGGTGACCGGGGCGAGGTCCGCCCAGCCCCGGCCGACCAGCACGCGACGGCCCTGGGCGCGCACCGCCTCGACGGCCACCCGGGCGGTGTCCGGCGCACCGCGCATGGCCATGCTGCCGAAGCCGACGTACACCGGCGGCGCGCCGGCCTCCAGGAACGCCACCAGGTCGGCCGGCAGCGGGCGTGCGTCCGGCAGCAGCCACGCACCGGTCTGGACGAGGTCGAGATCCGTCATCTCCTGCCACGGGGCCAGCCCCGGGTCGGCCGCCAGCCACGGCCGGTCGGTGAGGACGTGGTCACGGACGTTGTCCACCGGGGACAGGCCGAGCGCGGCCCGGTGGGTGTTGAGCGCCTCCCCGTACAGGGCGTTCACCCGCTCGGCGTCCACCTTCCACAGCGTCGGCAGGTCGGCGTCGGCCGGGGCCGGGCGGCCCGGCCGGCCCGCCGGCGGGAAGCGCGAGGACGGCAGCCCGGCGGTGTGGTAGCAGGCCAGCACGTAGCGGATGCCCAGCTTCTCGGCCACCGACCGCGCGCCGGCCGGCATCAGGCCGCTCGCCACCAGCACGTCGCATCCCTCGGCCGCCGGGGCGACCGTGTCGAAGTGCGCGGCCACCAGCTCGGGCGCGAGCTTGAACGCGTCCTGAGGTGACGGATTCGGCCGGGTCACCAGCGCGCGCACCGACGGCCCGAACGGCACGTGCGGTACGCCCGCACGGGCCAGCAGCTCCGCGAACTCCTCGTCCGGCGGGGCGCACACCCGCGCCTCGGCGCCGAGCTCCCGCAGCGCCACGGCGAGTCCCGCCAGCGGTTCGACGTCGCCGCGCGACCCATATCCCATCAACAGCACACGCATGTCGCGCATCCCCCAAATACCGCGGTTCCTGGCTTCGGCCTGCGATTCTGCGGGACGTGGGGGGCCTTGCCGCAAGCCCCCCGGTGCGCTATACGTTAAGAAGGGCAAGGAGAAGAACTCCTCGCCCTGTGTTTCCTCCG
Source organism: Streptomyces sp. NPDC001714 (assembly GCF_042892755.1). NCBI lineage: Bacteria > Bacillati > Actinomycetota > Actinomycetes > Kitasatosporales > Streptomycetaceae > Streptomyces > Streptomyces sp. NPDC001714. The sequence goes on along the minus strand of NZ_JBIAUL010000002.1, from coordinate 155,547 downwards.
GGCCGCCGATGTGCGGCCCGTTCTGCTGTCACGGGACCCTCCTCGGGACCCTCGTGGCCGTCACGGCGCGCTCAGCCAGGGCCGGACCTGCTTGCGGGCCTCGTGCAGCCGGGACTTCAGGGTGCCCAGCGGGATCCCCACCCGCTCGGCGACCTCGGCGTAGTCCAGCTGGCAGATGTCCCGGTAGACGAGCGGCGCGACCAGCTGCGGATGCTCCCGCTCCAGCCGGTCCAGCGCCTCCAGCAGATCGATCCGGGACCCGGCGATCACGCTCGTCGTACGCGGGTCGACGTGCTCGGTGGGTTCGATGGTCGCCGGCTGCTCCGCCGCCCGCCGCTTGAGGTCCCGGTACTTCTGCCGGGAGCAGTTGGCGACGACCGTGTACAGCCAGGTGCTGAAGCGGCTGCGGCCCTCGAACGTGGAGATCTTCCGGGAGATCTGGAGCAGCACGTCCTGGGCCGCCTCCTCGGCGTCCTCCCGGCACGGCAGGAACCGCCCGCAGCGACGGACGACGTCGGGCCAGACCTCGGACAGCAGCCGGTTCAGGGCCACCTGGTCGCCGGCGGCGGCCCGCCGGGCGAGGTCTTCGGTCAGCGCGGCGTCCGGCACGGGAGGTCCCCCTCGAAGTCGATCTCAGGACAGGCATGATAGTCGTATGCAACCCCTGGAGCGGATCGGCCGCTATCGCCTCGAACAGCGCCTGGGCACCGGTGCCTTCGGGACGGTCTGGCTCGCCCACGACGACCAGCTGGACGCCCCGGTCGCGGTGAAGGTGCTCGCCGACAACTGGTCCCATCGCCTCGACATCCACGACCGCTTCCTGTCCGAGGCGCGGCTGCTGCGGCGGGCCGACTCGAAGCGGGTGGTGCAGGTCTACGACATCGGCGAACTCCCGGACGGGCGGCCGTACTTCGTGATGGAGTACGCCGACGCGGGCACCCTCGCCGACCTGCTGGGCGGCGGCCCGCTCCCGATCCCCGACGCGCTGCGGCTGACCGCGCTGGCGGCGCGCGGCGCGGCGGACCTGCACGGGGCGGGGATCGTGCACCGGGACATCAAGCCGACCAACGTGCTGCTGCGCACCGCGCAGGACGGCACCCGGCGGGTGCTGCTCGCCGACCTGGGACTGGCGAAGAGCCTGGCACAGGCGTCGGGGCTGACCCTGGCCGCCGGTTCGGCGGGGTACCAGCCGCCGGAGCAGGCCGAGCCCGGCGAGGGCATCGACGCCCGCGCCGACGTCTACGCGCTGGGCGCGGTCGGCTACGAACTGGTCACCGGGACGGTGCCGGCGGCGCCCGGGAGGGTGATCCGGCCGGAGCGGCTGCGGCCCGACCTCGGGGAGGACGTGCAGCGGGCGCTGATGCGGGCCCTGGAGCCGGACCGGCAGCGGCGCTGGCCGTCCGCACAGGCCTTCGCGGACGAGCTGGACCGGCTGGCGGCGGCCGTGGCGGCACGCCGGCCCCGGCGTCTGGACGGTGTCCGCAGGCGGCTCAACGCGGTCACGCTGACCGTCGCCGCGGTCCTCGCGGCCGGGGGGACGGCGCTCGCGGTCACGATGATCGACCGGAACGGGTCGGCGGGCGACGAGACGCGGGTCGCCGACTCCACCGGGCGGGTGGTGGCCCAGGTGCCGTCCGGGTGGGCGGGCGAACTGCGGAACTCCGGCTGGAACCCGCAGGCCCTGGGGCTGGCCTCCGGGCACGAGCCGGGACTGGAGGTCGCCGACGACGTGGCGGAGTGGCAGGACCTGACGACCGCGGTCAACGGCGTCTTCATCGGCGTGAGCGAGCACGGGGACGTCACCGCCAAGGTGAACGCCCTCTCCCACTCCGGCTGCCACTACGACGGCAGCCGCGCCTTCACCGGCACCGACTGGAAGGGCCGCGTCCGGAGCTGGAGCGGCTGTTCCGGCGCGGGCGGCTCGATCCAGGAGGCGGCCCTGCGCCCGGCCGGCGGGGACAGCCAACCCCAGGTGTATGTGCAGGTGCGGCAGAAGGGCGCCGTCGACAAGTCCGCCACGGACGGCATACTCCGGTCCCTTCGGGTCACCTGACTCGGGGAATCCCGGCGTGCCCCCGAACTTTTCCGCCGTTTCTCGCATCGGATGGGAGTGACGGCGCACGGAGCGCCTCCGGCACGCCTTCGGACGTGCCACGACACATCCAGGAGTGGTGAGACACATGGCGCACTCGTCCCAGTCCTTGCGGCGCGGGGCGGCCCTGCTCGCGAGCACGGTCGCCGCCCTGGGCCTGCTGACCGCCTGCGGCAACGGCGGTCAGGGCAAGTCCCCGGAGTCGGTGTCGGGCACGGCGGCACCCGCGACCGGAAACGCGTCGAGCACGGACGGCTCGGGCACCTCCGCCGTCCCTTCCGGCACCGGATCCTCGTCGGCGGCGCAGACCGGAGGTTCGGCGACGGGCGGCGGTTCGTCGACCGGGGGCACCACGACCGGCAACACCACCGCCGGCGGCGCCCGCTGCCACACCTCGGAGCTGACCGCCTCGGTGGGCAGCAACAACCCGGGGGCCGGTCAGGAGAACTTCCCGATCGTGCTCACCAACAAGTCGGGCCGCACCTGCACCGTGCGCGGCTACCCGGGCGCCGCCTTCGTGAACGCCGCCGGCACCCAGCTCGGCCCCGACCCGCAGCGCGAGTCCGGCAGCACCGCCGCGACGGTCACGCTCAAGCCGGGCCAGAGCGCCTGGGCGGGTCTGACCTTCTCCAACCCGGAGATCAGCGGCGCGAAGACGGCGACGCCGGCCGCGCTGCTCGTCACCCCGCCCGACGAGAAGGACTCGCTCAAGGTCACCTGGAAGAACGGCGCGGTCCCGGTGTCCGGGAACGCCTCCTCGGTGCGCCTGAACGTGTTCAGCGCCGGTACCGGCGTCTGACCGTCCCCTGACCGGACCCCGCTGCCCACTCCCCCGGGCAGCGGGGTTCGTCATGCCCGGGCCACAACTGTCACAGGCGTGCAACACGCACAGCCGACTCCGATCTTTTTCGCCGGACCGCCCATCGAACCCGTCGACCACACAGCAGCGGGGCTCCGCGAGGGGCCGGGACGACGGAATCGGGGACGGACATGAGCGGCATCTCTCGCAGGCGGGTGCTGACGGCGGGCGCGACGGCGGGGGCCCTCGGCGCCCTCTCCGCGTGCTCGAACGGCAACTGGACGCTGGGCGGCAGCAGTTCGGCCGACGGCGTCAAGGACGGCGGCACCGACGGCGGCGCGCCGGCCAAGCCGCTGAAGCTCATCGGCGACGGCTCCACCGCCGACACCGGCGCGCAGCCCCACCAGCCGAAGGCGACCCGGATGGCACCCGGCACCAAGCCGCCGCAGTTCGTGGTGTTCTCCTGGGACGGCGCGGGCGAGCTCAGCAACAAGCTGTTCTCCCGCTTCCGCAAGGTGGCCGCGGACCACGGCGCGAAGATGACGTTCTTCCTCTCCGGCATCTACACCCTGCCCGAGTCGAAGAAGGACCTCTACCGTCCCCCGCAGCACCCTGTCGGCGCCTCCGCGATCGGCTACCTCTCCGACGGGCACATCCACAACACGCTCCAGCAGGTGCGCGCGGCCTGGCTGGAGGGCCACGAGATCGGCACCCACTTCAACGGGCACTTCTGCGGCAGCGACGGCGTGCGCAACTGGTCCCCGGCCGAGTGGCGCAGCGAGATCGACCAGGCCATGGACTTCGTCACCAAGTGGAAGACGAACACCGGCTTCACCGACCTGGAGCCGCTGCCCTTCGACTACCGCAAGGAGCTGATCGGCGGCCGCACCCCGTGCCTGGAGGGCCAGGCCAACCTGCTGCCGACCGCGGCCGCGCTCGGCTGGAAGTACGACGCCTCCTCCCCCGGCGGCCTGCAGATCTGGCCGGGCAAGGTGCAGGGCAACCGCATCTGGGACTTCCCCCTGCAGTCCATACCGTTCCCCGGGCACTCCTTCCAGGTCCTGTCGATGGACTACAACATGATGTACAACCAGTCGGCCGGCAATCCGCTGGGCGACAAGTCCCAGTACGACGCGTGGCGCACCCAGGCCCGAGACAGCTACGTGGCGGGCTTCGAGCGGGCGTACACCACCAACCGGGCGCCGTTCTTCATAGGCAACCACTTCGAGCGCTGGAACGGCGGCATCTACATGGACGCCGTCGAGGAGGCGATCGGCCGGATGGCCCAGTACGACGACGTGCGCTTCGTGTCCTTCAAGCAGCTGGTGGCGTGGCTGGAGGCGCAGGACCCCGCGGTGCTGCGGACGCTGCGCACGCTGAACCCGGGCCAGGAGCCCACGGGCGGCTGGGGGGAGTTCCTGGGCGCGGCGGGCACCCCGTCCTCGTGACCGGGTCCGTCTGCTTTCATCTGCTTTCATGGACGGGCCGTACTTGATCACGCCTCCGAGGAACACGCTCTGAACACCCCGCTCGCCGAGACGCTGTCCGTCCTCCTGCTCGCCGCCGTCCTGGCCTGGGCCGTGATCCGGCCGCGCGGCTGGCCGGAGGCGGTGCTCGCCGTACCGGCGGCGGGGCTCGTCGTCGCCACCGGGGCGATCTCCCTCGACCACGCGCGGGCGGAGGCCGAGCAGCTGGGGCCGGTGGTCGGATTCCTCGCCGCGGTCCTGGTACTGGCCCACTTCTGCGACGTGGAGGGCCTGTTCCAGGCCTGCGGGGCATGGATGGCCCGGTGGTCGGGCGGGCGGCCGGTGCGGCTGCTGACCGCGGTGTTCGCGCTGGCGTCGGTGATCACGGCCGTGCTCAGCCTGGACGCGACGGTGGTGCTGCTGACGCCGGTGGTGTTCGCGACGGCGGCCCGGTCCGGGGTGCGGGCGAAACCGCACGTCTACGCCTGTACGCACCTGTCCAACACCGCCTCACTGCTGCTGCCGGTGTCCAACCTGACGAACCTGCTGGCGTTCGCGGCCAGCGGGCTGAGCTTCACCCGGTTCGCGGCACTGATGGTGCTGCCCTGGCTGGTGGCGATCGGCGCCGAGTACCTGGTGTTCCGGCGGTTCTTCGCCCGTGACCTGTCCTCGGCGGCCCCGGGCTCCCAGGACCCCGGCGAGCCGCCCCGGCTGCCGCTGTTCGCGCTGGTGACGGTGGCCTGCACGCTCGCCGGGTTCGTGCTCACCTCGGCGGTCGGCATCGACCCGGCGTGGGCGGCGTGCGCGGGTGCGCTGGTACTGGCCGGGCGGGCGCTGGTACGGCGGCGGGCGACTCCGCTCACCGTGGTGAAGGCGGCCGCGCCCGCGTTCCTGGCGTTCGTGCTGGCGCTCGGGATCGTGGTGCGGGCGGTCGTCGACAACGGGCTCGCGGACGCGCTCGGGCAGGTGCTGCCGGGCGGGACCGGGCTGCCGGCGCTGCTCGGCGTCGCCGCGCTCGCCGCCGTCCTCGCGAACATCGTCAACAACCTGCCGGCGGTGCTGGTGCTGCTGCCGCTGGCCGCGCCGGCCGGGCCGGGCGCGGTGCTGGCGGTGCTGCTCGGGGTGAACATCGGCCCGAACCTCACCTACGCCGGGTCGCTCGCGACGCTGCTGTGGCGCAGGATCGTGCACCAGCACGATCACGGGGTGGACCTCGGGGAGTTCACCCGGCTGGGGCTGCTCGCCGTGCCGACCGCGCTGTGTGCGGCGGTGGTGGCACTGTGGGGGGCGCTCCAGGTGATCGGGACGTAAAGGCGTCCGGCGAAATCCGCTGCGGTCCGGCAGCGCCCCGTACGGGGCGCTGGGGGTACCCCCGGCCGAAGGCCGGGGGAGGAACTGCGCGACCAGCCACGACGGCGCCGCGGTCGGCCGACGGCAGATCGCGGCACGTTCCAGCGGAGCGCTTGGACGGAATCTAGCTGGGAGGCCATGGACATGCGGGTGATCGTCTGGCTGGTCGAGGGGACCTGGCCCGCCTGTGTGGACGCGGCGCGCGGTCATGCGCGGGACGCGTCCGAGGTGGTGCTGCTGCACGTGGCCGAGCCGGGGGTGGCCGGACTCGCGCACGGCGCCTTCGCGGGGCTGCTGGGCCGGGCCGGCTCGGAACCCGACCCGGAGCAGCGGCTGGTGGAGCTCGGCGGGACGTCGGCGGCGGAGCTGCTGGACGCGGCCGAGGCCCGGCTCGGGCGGCCGTGCACCCGGCTGGAGCGGGTCGGCCGGGTCGAGCGGGAGGTGGTGGCCGCCGCCGACGACGCCGACCTGCTGATCCTGGCCCGGGACGGCGACCGGTCCCGGCTCGGGCCGCACAGCCTGGGCAAGGCGGCGCGGTTCGTCGTCGACCACGCGCCCTGCCCGGTGCTGCTGGTGTGGCCGGAGGGCGCGCCGGACCTGACGACGATGCCGCCCCCGCCGCCGCACCCCTGAGCCCGCACCGGCTCAGTGCCCCTGGTAGCCCCCGCCGCCGTAGCCGTAGCCCCCGCCGCCGTAGCCGCCGCCGTAGCCACCTCCGTAACCGCCGCCGCCCCAGCCGCCGCCGTACTGACCGTCCCCGGATCCGTAGCAGTAGCCCGGATACTCGGCGCACGGGTTGTAGCCAGGGGTGCTCGACGGCGCCGGCTGCGCGGTCGTCCTCGACGCCGACGGGGTGGGCGTGGGCGTGGCGGGCTTCGCGGCCTTGGTGGTCGGGGTGGCGGACGCGGTCGGGGACGGGGTGGTGTCGGCGTCCCAGTTGACGATCTGCATCTGCAGGTCGGGCTGGGAGGTGTCCATCACCCAGCGCTGTGCGCCGGTGTCCGTCCGGTTCTTGACCACCAGCGCGCCACCGCCGTCGGTGGCTGCCGGGGCGAGGGCCAGGTCCTGGTCCCAGCGGGGCACCAGCGCGCCCTGGAGGGTGAAGTCGTAGTGGACGCTCTTGGCCTTGGTCCCGGCCGCGGCCGAGCACGGGGCGAGCTGGACGGAGTAGCCGAGGTGCGAGTCGAGGCACAGGTCGGGGGCGGCGGCGTTGCGCAGCAGTCCGTCGCCGTCGTACGTCCACTGCTGGCTGGCGGTGGAGGAGCACTTGGCGAGTTCGGTCTCGGCGCCCCTGACGGCCTTCTTCCCGACCACACCGATGCACAGGCCGGAGGCGATGTTGTGCAGCCGGCCGCGCAGGGTGCCCTGGGTGGTCCGGCTGGTGCCGATCCAGGACGGGCCCGAGGTGGCGGTGCCGGCCGGCGTGGCGGACGGCTTGGCGGTGGCCGAGGTGCTGTCGTCGCCGGAGCCGAGCACCGACCACAGCACCAGCGGGAGCACGACCAGACCGCTCACGGTGCCCACGGCCACGGTGAGGTTGCGGCGCCGGGCCCGGCGGGCGGCCCGCTGCTTGGCACGGCGGGAGGCGGCGGGGTGGACGACCAGGTCCTTGCCCGGGGCGGCCGGTGGCACGAAGGCCTCGCCGCCGGCGAACCCTCCGGCGGGTACGGCGGCAAACTCGTCGGGCTGCTCGGCCAGTCCGGCCCGGGACTCCATGTAGGCGCGGGCGCCCCAGCCGAGCACGGCCTCCGCGAGGGCGATGCCGAGCCCGCCGTTGAACTGGTGGAGCTGGTCGGCGGTGTACCGGCAGTGCTTGCAGCCGTTCAGGTGCTGCTGGAGGTCCCGGTCGACGTCGATCCCGCCGCGCCGGAAGGTCACGTCGATCATCCGGACGTAGCGCTGGCACTCGTCCTCGTGGGCGAGTTCGCGGTGCACCTGGAGGCACTCCTCGCGCATCCGCTCGCGGGCCCGGCGCAGTTCGACCTCAGCGTCCTGCTCGTCCAGGCCCAGCAGCGCGGCGGGGGCCGTCAGCGGCTCCGACTCGACCTCGGTGTGCCACAGCACGGTCCGCGAGGACGGGGTGAGCCGCTGGAAGGCGCGGGAGAGCAGCCGGCGGTTCGCGGGCGGGAGCAGCCGGGAGGCGGCCCGCTCGCCCTTGCCGGCGCGCAGCTGGGGGTGGAGCAGTTCGCCGCGGCCGTCGTTGTCCCATTCGGCGGCGATCCGGCGGACGGTGACAAGGAGTTGGGGGCGCCAGGCGGCAGTCGGCCCGGCCTGTCGGAGGGATTCACCGAAGAGCCGGGTGAATGCGGCGGTGGTGAGCATTCCCGCGCCGCGCGTCCCGTCGGTGCACAGACGGGCGTAGGCGAAGGCCGCTTCCCAGTGCCGGTCGAGCAGTTCACCGACGGGGTGCAGGGCGGGTGCGGTGCCCGTCCACTGCTTGAGCTCGGCGCTGAGCTGCTCGTCGGTGACGTCGAACGGCCGGGCGGGGGTAGGGGAATTCCCCAGGCCTGCGTCATTCACGGCTGCATTCCTTCCAGACGCAACGCGGGATCCGGCCCATACCGCCTGGTATGTGACCGGTATGCGGCCCGGCCGACGTCCAGGTCGGATGGGCTTGTTGGGGGGTTCGGCACGCGGGGAGCGGCCTCGCGCATGCGGCGGTCGAAATTAATTGTCCGCATGCCGACACGCCACACCTTTGCACAGGCCAGCAGGGCAGAACAAGAGATCTCGGGGTTTTGCGCATTCCCCGGCGGGCGGGCTAATTTGACGAAACGTCAATGACCGAGCTCGTGCTTTGTCTCCGTATCGACATCGCAATTGGCGCGGGGATTCAGGGCCGACCGCCCCGGTATCGACACCAACCATTGGACCACGGCCCGACCTGCACAATCCGCCCGGCCGGGCGCGCCCGTGAACCAATGACCGGGCGCATTACCGACGTTCACCGGATCGGTAGGCGCCGGGCGGGACACCGTATCTTTCTCGGAAAACCCGGTTGAAGTGGAACGGGCTGGGAAATCCGGACGCGGCGCCGACCCGCTCGACGGTCAGGTCGGTGCTCTCCAGCAGCCGGGCGGCGTGTCGCAGCCTCGCCTCGCGCAACGCGCGCATCGGCGGCACGCCGGTCCGTTGGGTGAAGAGGTGGGTGAACCGGGACGGGGACAGCGCGACACGCCCGGCGAGCGAGCGGACCGTGTGCGGGGCGCCCGGGTCGGCGGCGATCAGCTCCTCCGCGTGGCGCACCCGCGCGTCCCCGGCGTCCCGGCCGGGCGGCGCCGGGTGCGCGCCGGCGGTCGCGAGCAGGACGACCTCCTCCAGCGCGCACAGGGCGAGTTCGCGTGCGGCGCTGCCGTGGGCGACGGCGACGGGGTCGTCGCCGGCTGCCGGGGCGGGCGGCGCGCCGGTGCCGGTCCAGCGGGAGTCGGCGAGCACCCGGTGGAAGGCCGCCTCGATCCGGGCGTGGGTGCCGTCCGGGGCGGCGACGGCGTACACGCCGTCGCCGAGGGCGCGAGAACTCAGCCACGGGGTCCAGTGCGGGCGGACCTGGCAGTGGGTCCACCAGAACCGCCAGCGGCGCGCTCCGGGCCCGACGGCGTAGCTGTGCGGGACGCCGGGTGCGAGGACGACGAGGTCGCCGGGGCGCGCGGGGGTCTCCACCGCCCCCTGCCGGAGCAGGCCACCGCCGTCCGTGGTCCAGGTGAGCAGCCAACTGCTCGACCCCTCGGGGCGGTTGACCCGGTAGCCGGGTCCTTCGTCGTAGCGGCCGGTGACGACCATGCCCGGCGGCGGGGCAGGGACAGCAGTGCCGGGCAACTCCGCAGCGCTCACGGGCATCCTCTCCGCTCGTGTGTCGGCCTAGCGTGACAGGTCCAGGGCACCGGACCGAGGAGGGCGGGCATGACAGCGACGGGCATCGGCACCACCGTCTTGCGGCAGTTCGAGGAGGACGGGTTCACCGTCGTACGGGGGTTGTTCGGGTACGACGAGATCGACCGTCTGTGCGCGGAGTTCGCGGCGCTGCACACGGCGGGGCGGGTCGTGCCGGGGCACTTCGAGCCGAGGCCGACGGGGGATCCGCTGCAGCGGTATCCGCGGGTGATGCAGCCCCACGAGATCAGTGCACTCGCGCGGCGGTTCCTGCTGGACGCGCGGCTGCGGGTGGTTCTGGAGGCGCTGTTCGGGGAGGAGGTGCTGGCCGCACAGAGCATGTTCTACTTCAAGCCGCCGGGGGCCCGGGGGCAGGCCCTGCATCAGGACAACTTCTATCTGCGGGTGGAGCCGGGGACGTGTGTCGCCGCGTGGGTCGCCTGCGAGGCGATCGACCGGGAGAACGGCGGGCTCGAAGTGGTGCCGGGGACGCACCGGATGGACCTGTTCTGCCCGGAGGAGTCGGATGCGGAGCTGTCGTTCGCGCGGGAGTACGTGGCACCGCCGGAGGGGCTCGCGGCGGTGCCGGTCGACATGGGGCCGGGGGATGTGCTGTTCTTCAACGGGAGTCTGGTGCACGGGTCACAGCCCAATCGCTCCGCTGGGCGCAGCCGACGGTCGTTCGTCGGGCACTATGTGGGGCGGTCGGCGGAGCGGATCGGGGGGTACTACCGGACGTTGTCCATGGGAGGGGAACCGGTTCCTTTGCCGGCGAGCGAAGGGGGTGGTCCGTGCGGGACGGAGCGGTGGTGATGCGGGTGCCGGTGGGTGGGGGCCGGCCGCGCCCACGCGGCGGAGCCGCCCATTGACACAGCCCCGCGCCCCTGAAAGCAAAAGGCAGGCGCGCGCCTCAGTGGCCGGAGATGGGATGGGGGCCGTAGGGCTGCTCCAGCTCTTCCAGTTCCTTGTCGCTGAGCTCGAGTTCCACTGCGGCCACCGCGTCCTTAAGGTGGTTCGGTTTTGACGCGCCGATGATCGGGGCGGTCACCGTGTTCTGGTGGAGGAGCCAGGACAGGGCCACCTGGGCGCGCGGGACGCCCCGGTCGCCGGCGATGCGGGTGACCGCCTCCACGATCGCGCGGTCGCCCTCCTGGTAGAGGCGGTTGCCGAAGTTGTCGTTCGCACTGCGCTCGGTGACCGTGCCCCAGTCGCGGGTGAGGCGGCCACGGGCCAGCGGGCTCCACGGCAGCACGCCCACGCCCTGGTCGGCGCAGAGCGGCAGCATCTCGCGTTCCTCCTCGCGGTAGAGGAGGTTGTAGTGGTTCTGCATGGACACGAACTTGGTCCAGCCGCCCAGCTCGGCCGTGTACTGGGCCTTGGAGAACTCCCAGGCGTACATCGAACTCGCCCCGATGTAGCGGGCCTTGCCCGCCTTGACGACGTCGTGCAGCGCCTCCATCGTCTCCTCGACGGGCGTGGCGTGGTCGTAGCGGTGGATCTGGTAAAGGTCGACGTAGTCGGTGCCCAGGCGGCCGAGGCTGTGGTCGATCTCGGTGAGGATCGCCTTGCGGGACAGCCCGCCGCCGTTGGGGCCGGGGCGCATCCGGCCGTGCACCTTGGTGGCGAGGACGATCTCGTCGCGCCGGGCGAAGTCGCGCAGCGCCCTGCCGACGATCTCCTCGCTGGTGCCGTCGGAGTAGACGTTGGCGGTGTCGAAGAAGTTGATGCCCGCATCCAGCGCCTGCCGGATCAGCGGGCGGGTCGCCTCCTCGCCGAGGGTCCACTCGTGGGTGCCGCGGTCGGGCAGGCCGTAGGTCATGCAGCCGAGGCAGATCCGGGACACGTCCATACCGGTACGGCCGAGCTTCACGTACTCCATCGTTGTCTCCCACCGTCGAGATCACGTCGTACACAGGCGAGCGTACGTCGGCGGGCCGTCCGGCCTCCTGTCGTGGCGGTGGTTATCGGACGTCGTCAGTCCCGCTCCAGCAGGTCGAGCGCCTGCCCCCAGGCGAACTCGGGGCGCCCGCCGTCCGCTTCGGGCTCGCCGGCGTAGGGGTCACCGAAGCGGACGCCCAGCGCGCCCAGCCGGGCCAGGCTCTCCTGGTAGGCGGGGTGTGCGGCGAGCGCGCCGGCGACGCAGGGCAGGACCGCGATCGGGACGTCGAGTCCCAGGGCCTCGCACAGGGTGCCGACGGCGAGCGTGTCGGCGAGCCCGGCGGCCCACTTGTTGACGGTGTTGAAGGTGGCGGGGGCGACGACGACGGCGTCCGGCGCGGGGAAGGGACGCGGATCGGAGGGGCGGCGCCAGGCCGACCGGATCGGACGGCCGGTGCGCGCCTCCGCCTCCGCGGTGTCGAAGAAGCCGTTCATGGCCACGGGCGTGGCGATGACCCCGACCTCCCAGCCGCGTTCCTGGGCCGCGGTGATCAGCTTGCCGACACCCGCGGCGATGCCGGCGGCGCAGACGACGAGGTAGAGGAAGGGCTTGCGGGGCTCATCGGTCATCCGGGAACCCTATGCGGGCGCTATCGGAGCGGGAAGGACAGACCCCGCTCGGACTCCGGGCGCGGACCGTGGATCCGGCGCTCGTGCTCCTCGATCCGGACGTCGTTGATGCTGGCCTCGCGCCGGGTCATGAGTCCGTGCCCGTCGAACTCCCACAGCTCGTTGCCGTACGAGCGCCACCACTGGCCGTCCGCGTCACGGCACTCGTACTGGAAGCGGACCGCGATGCGGTCGCCGTCGAAGGCCCACAGGTCCTTGCGGAGCGCGTAGTCGAGTTCGCGGTCCCATTTCGCGGTGAGGAACTCGACGATCGCCGCGCGGCCGGTGACGAAGGTGCCGCGGTTGCGCCAGACCGAGTCCTCGGAGTAGGCGAGCGCCACCCGCTCGGGATCGCGGGTGTTCCAGGCGTCCTCGGCGGCCTGGACCTTCTTGACGGCGGTCTCGCGGGTGAAGGGCGGCAGGGGCGGTCGGTCGGCCATGGTCTCCTCCTGATCGATGGGAGAACGTGCGTTCTCCGGGTCGCTGCTACCGTAGGAGAACGCACGTTCTCTCGTCAAGGAGTGGCCCATGGACAGCGCGGTCGCGCGTGAGCAGGCTCTGGACGCCGCCGAGCGGCTGTTCTACGGGCGCGGGGTGCAGTCCGTCGGGATGGACGACATACGCGGCGCCTCCGGGGTCTCCCTCAAACGGCTCTACCAGCTCTTCCCCGCGAAGGACCAGCTCGTGGAGGCCTATCTGGAGCGGCGGGACGTGCGCTGGCGGCAGCGGCTCGCCGAACACGTCCGGCGGCACGAGGACCCCCGGGAGCGGCTGCTCGCGGTCTTCGACTGGCTGGAGGGGTGGTTCGGGGAGGCGGACTTCCGGGGGTGCGCCTGGATCAACGCGTACGGCGAGCTCGGCGCCACCTCGCCCGGCGTGGTGGCCCAGGTGCGGGGCCACAAGCGGGCGTTCCGTGACTACCTCGCGGAGCTGGTGGCCGACGCCGGGCTGGACGCCGCGCTCACCGGGCCGCTGTTCCTGCTCGCCGAGGGGGCGATGGTCACCGCGGGCGTCACCGGGAGCGCGGAGCCCGCGGCGGAGGCCCGCACGGCGGCCCGGGTGCTGCTGCGCGCCGGGTGAGGTCAGCGCACGGCGGCGAGCCGGGCGAGGGTGGCGCGGGCCTCGGTGAGGGAGGCGGCGGCCGCTTCCTCCTGGCCGGCCAGGATCGGCAGCACGTCGACGCGGGTCAGCTCGGCGGCGACCGGGTGGAGGTGCTCGGGCCGGACGCCCAGCCGGCCCGTCCAGGCTCTCAGGTACGGGGTCTGGAAATCGAAGGCCGTCCGGCCGGTGTCCGGGCCGTAGGCCCCGCCGCGCGCCAGGACGGCCACCACCCGCGTCCCGGACAGCAGGCTCTCGCCTGTGTCGGGATGAACGAAGGCACCGGGAAAGGTCACCCGGTCGATCCACGCCTTCAGGGCCGCCGGCACCGCGAAGTTGTACATGGGGACGCCGAGCAGCACCGTGTCCGCCGCGGCCAGCTCGGTGATCAGGGGCAGGGTCAGTTCCCACTCGCGGGCCTCGGCCGGGCTCTCGATCAGCGCGGGCACCTTGGCGGGCGGCACGAAGCCCTCGCGCTCCACCCGGCGGCCCAGGGTGGTGTAGGCACCGCCGAGCGGGGGCACCGGCGTGGCGGTCAGGTCGCGGTGGCGGTACTCCCCCGCCGGATGCCCGGCGCGCCAGGCGCGGGCGAAGTCCGCGGTGAGGCGCCTGGTCACGGAGTCGGCGGTCGCGTCGGCGCTGGAGTCGATGTGCAGCAGCATGCGGTGGTCACCTCGGTCGGTCCGGATACGTCGACGGGGTGACGGAGTGCGGAACGGAAAGGTGACCCCATGGACCGGCACGACGAGCTGGCGGCGGAGTTCGAGGTGCGACGCGGGCGGCTGCGGGCGATCGCGTACCGCATGCTGGGCTCGGCCGGGGACGCCGAGGACGTGGTCCAGGAGGCCTGGCTGCGGCTGAGCCGCGCGGGCGGCGCCGACATCGGCAACCTCACCGCCTGGCTGACGACGGTGGTCTCCCGCATCTGCCTGGACCTGCTGCGCGCCCGCGCCGCCCACCGCGAGGAGCCGTACGGCGAGGACCTCCCGGAGCACGCGGCCGGCGGCGGCCCCGAGGAGGAGGCCGTGCTGGCCGAGTCGGTGGGGCTCGCCCTGCTGGTGGTCCTGGAGATACTGAGCCCGGCCGAGCGGGTGGCGTTCGTGCTGCACGATCTGTTCGGAGTGCCGTTCGAGCGGATCGCGGCGATCACCGACCGCTCGCTGCCGGCCGCGAAGAAGCTCGCCAGCCGGGCCCGGCACAAGGTCCGGGGCACGCCCGCGCTGCCGGCCGCCGAGCAGGACCGGCACCGTGGGGTCGTGGAGGCGTTCCTGGCCGCCGCCCGGGGCGGTGACCTGGGCGCGCTGCTCGGCCTGCTCGCCCCTGACGTGGTCCGGCACGCCGACCCCGCGATCCTGCCGCCGGGCATGGCGACGGAGCTGCGGGGCGCGCGGGCGGTCGCGGAGGGCACGGTGCTGCTGCGCGAGCGGGCCCGGTTCGCCGTACCGGCCCTGGTCGACGGGCGGGTCGGCCTCGTGGTCGCTCCGCGCGGACGGCTGCGGTACGTCCTGCGGGTCACCGTGGAGGGCGACCGGGTGGCGGCGTACGAGGTCGTCGCCGACCCGGTGCGGCTGCGCGGGCTGGAGCTGGCGGTGCTCGATGTGCCGACGGCTGCCTAACCCGTCGGTTCCTCGACCGTGATGGCGTGCACCGGGCACGCCCGGGCCGCCTCCCGGACCAGCGGGTCGCCGCCGCCGTCCTCCATGCCCGGAAGCAGGGCGCTGAAGCCGTCGTCGTCCTGGGTGAAGACGTTCGGGGCGGTCAGGGCGCACTGGCCCGCGCCGATACAGACGTCGCTGTCGATCTCGATGTGCATGGCAGGAGCCTCTTACCAGGTCACGGGGAGTTCCAGCATCCCCTGGATCGTGTCGCCGGGTTTGAAGGGAATCTCCTCCGGCGGTGCGGCGAGCCGCAGGTCCGGAAGCCGCTCCCACAGCGTGCGCAGGGCGATCTCCAGCTCGGTACGGGCCAGGTTCTGGCCCAGGCACTGGTGGATGCCGAAGCCGAAGGCCACGTGGTGGCGGGTCGGGCGGTGCCAGTCGAGGGTGTCGGGGTCGTCGTACACGGACTCGTCGCGGTTGATGACCGAGGTCGCGAAGAGCACCCCGTCGCCCTCGCGGATGGTGGTGCCGTCCACCTCGATGTCCTCCCGGGCGACGCGCAGCAGCCCGTCGGCGATGGACAGCATCCGCATCAGTTCCTCGACGGCGGCCGGCACCAGCGCGGGGTCGGCGCGCAGCTCGGCGAGCCGCTCGGGCTGCTGGAGCAGGGTGAAGGTGCCGAGCGAGATCATGTTGGCGGTGGTCTCGTGCCCGGCGACCAGCAGGATGAGGGCCAGCGAGACGACTTCGGCGCGGTCCAGGGCGCCGTCCCGCAGCCGCTGGTGGACGAGGTCGTCGAGGACGCCGTCGCCGGGCACCTCGTCCCGGCTCTTGCGGTCGGCCAGGTCGCCCAGATAGGTCTCCAGCTGCTCGCGCGCGTCCAGCGAGTCGGCGGGCGCCGGGCCGCGCAGCAGCCGCCGGGACTGCGCCTCGAAGAACTCGTGGTCGGCGTACGGCACACCGAGCAGGTCGCAGATGACCATGGACGGCACCGGCAGCGCGAAGGAGCTCACCAGGTCGGCGGGTGGTCCCGAGGCGATCATCGTGTCGAGCAGTTCGTCGACGATCCGCTGGATGGCGGGCCGCATCCCGGTCGCTCGTTTGAGGGTGAAGTCCGGGATCAGCATGCGGCGCTGGGTCTGGTGCTCGGGGTCGTCGAGGCCGAGCAGGGCGACCTGGCGGCGCTCCCGGGCCACCGCGAACCGGGCGTGCGGCATCGGGAAGTCCTCCCGCCGGCGGTCGCTGGAGAGCCGGGGGTCGGAGAGCAGCGCCCGGGCCGCGCCGTGGCCGGTGACGGCCCAGGCGGTACGGCCGTCGTAGAGACGGATACGGGACAGCGGGGTTCCGTCCCGCAGCGGGTCGTAGCCGGTGGGCGGGTGGTAGGGGCACGTGCGGTCCTGTGGCCAGGCCACGGGGTCGGCCTGGCCGGCGGGAGGGATGGGTTCCGTCAGGTCCGTCGGTTCGTTCATGGAAGACCTCGCAGACGAGTGTCGTACGTCGTGCCGATCTTCATTAGATGCTCGGGGCACCTATGGGGCGACCGGAAGTTCGGCCAGATCGCCGCATCGTGTGATCTGGCCGAACCGCGTCCGGCCGGGGGACGATTCCGCGCCGAAATTCACTTGCCGGTGCGGCGACGCGGGCCCCAGGATCTGCGCATGAACTCTCCTGACGCCTTCGTGCCGCTGACCACCGCCACCGTCCGTCGGGTGCGGGTCCAGCAGCAGCCGGGGCGTCCCTGGAGGCCCGAGCCCGCACGCGCGTGACGGCCGCGCTCGTCGCCGGCCTGCTCGCCGGGTACGGGATCGCCGTCCCGGTCGGCGCGGTCGGCACATATCTAGTGTCCCTCACGGCTCGCACGTCACTGCGGACCGGCGCCTGCGCCGCGCTCGGCGTGGCGAGCGCCGACGGCCTGTACGCCCTGCTCGCCGCGGTCGGCGGTGCCGCACTGGCCACGGCGCTGCTGCCGGTGCTGGGGCCGCTGCGCTGGGCCTCGGCCCTGGTGCTGGTGGCGCTCGCCGTGCGCGGTGCGGTGGTCGCGCTGCGCCAATACCGGGAGCGGCGGCTCGCGACCCGGGCCGAGCGGCCGGTACCCGGCCCCGGACGGGCGTATCTCGGCCTCCTCGGGATCACGCTGCTCAACCCCACGACGGTGATCTACTTCGCCGCCCTGGTGGTCGGCACGCGTTCCGCCGAGGCGGTACGGCCGCTGGAGCAGGGTGTCTTCGTCCTCGCGGCCTTCGCCGCGTCCGCGAGCTGGCAGCTCCTGCTGGCGGGCGGCGGCGCGCTCCTCGGCCGCGGCCTGACCGGCCACCGGGGCCGCCTGGTCACGGCGCTGCTGTCGAGCTGCGTGATGCTGGGGCTGGCGGCCCGGATGGTGCTGTCGCCGGGCTGACGGCGCGGGCACGCGCGGTGCGGGCGGGATCCCGTCGCAGGACCGGTGTCGTACGGATGATCCCGGGCACTTCGAGTGTTGAATCGACACGTCAGTGATGGAAACGACGAGGGGACGGACCTCATGCCTCTTGAGGGCGAGTACGAGCCCAGCCCGACCGCGTGGGTGCGCGAGCAGGTCGAGTTGTACGAGAGCTCGGGCGGGAAGGAGGGCACGACCCTGATGGACACGGGGATGCCCGTCATCCTGCTCACCACCCTGGGTGCGAAGAGCGGGAAGATCCGCAAGACGCCGCTGATGCGGGTGGAGCACGACGGCAGGTACGCCGTGGTCGCCTCGCAGGGCGGGGCGCCCAAGCATCCGGTCTGGTACTTCAACATCAAGTCGCACCCGGTCGTCGAGCTCCAGGACGGGCCGGTCAAGCAGGACATGACCGCTCGCGAGGTCACCGGTGCGGAGAAGGCCGAGTGGTGGGAGCGGGCCGTCGCGGCGTACCCGCCGTACGCCGAGTACCAGGAGAAGACCAGCCGGGAGATCCCGGTGTTCGTGCTGGAACCGAAGTAACCGGAACCGACGTAACCGGAACCGACGTAACCGGAGCCGAAGCAGCCTCGACCGAAGTAGAGGGAACTGACGATTCCGGGAATCCATTCCGGCCGGGGACCGGCGGAATTTAGAAAAATCTGTTTCCGGGAGGCATGAACCGGCTTCGGGCCGGGCAGCCGAATGTCAGGCCCCGCCGCGTTCCCCCGTCGCGGCGGGGCTTTCCCGTGCCTCCCGCGCGGAGCGGTCGGTCACGTCCAGGAAGATCTGATCGGCCTCGTGGAACGTCTCGGCGAGCGCCCCTTTGATGCGCACCAGGACCTCCTCGACGTCCTCGCTGTCGAGTCCGGGCACCAGGTCGACCCGGGCCGCGACCAGGGTCGATTCGAGGCCCATCCGCATCGTGAAGAGCGCCTCCACGCTGTCGATCTCGGGCTGGGCCTCCAGCTGCTCCCGGATCCTGCCGCTGAGCTCCGGATCCGCGGCCTCCCCGATCAGCTGGGCACGGGCGTCGGCCCCCAGCCGGTAGGCGACGAACACCAGCAGGACACCGATTGCCAGTGAGGCCGACGCCTCCCAGGCGACCTGGCCGGTGACCATGTGCAGGACCATGCCGACGATCGCGAGGCAGACGCCGAGCACCGCGGTGCCGTCCTCGGCGATCACCGTGCGCAGCGCCGGATCCCGCAGCCCCCGGTCCTCCCGGCGGGCCTGGTGCAGCGCCCGGATCAGGGACGCGCCCTCGGCGAGCAGGGCGACGCCCAGCACGATCAGTCCCGCCACATAGCCGCTGAGCTTTTCGTCCGCGCCGTTGCGCAGCGCCTCGACCCCCTGGAAGACGGAGAAGCAGCCGCCCATGACGAAGATCCCGACGGCCGCGAGCAGCGCCCAGAAAAAGCGCTCCTTGCCGTAGCCGAAGGGGTGCCGGGCGTCGGGCGGGCGGCGGCTGCGGCGCAGGGCGGCCAGCAGGAACACCTCGTTCAGGCTGTCGGCGACGGAGTGCGCGGCCTCCGACAGCAGCGCGGGCGAGCCGGCGACGACTCCGCCGACGGCCTTGGCGACCGCGATCACCAGATTGGCGGCGAGCGCCACGAAGACGGTCACGCGGGTCCGGCGGTCGGCCTTCGGCAGCGCCGAACTCGCCTCCTCCCGACGCGCCTCCTCCGAACTCGCCTCGTCCCGACGCGCCTCCTCCGAACGCTCCTGCTCCGGGTGCTCCTGGTCCACATGCTTCTGCGACGGCGTCCTGCTCACCACCGCCGACTGCCCCGACGCGGGCTGATCACTCCGTGCGAGAGGCGGAAATAGGGGAACGCATTCCCTCAGGGCTCCCCGTCGACGGTAGGGCGGCCCCCGGGCAAGGAGGACGCATGAGCAGCGGCGACGGCAACAGCGCGCTGGGACACAAGGCATTCAGCCGGTCCCCCAGTCACTTCACGGACCGGATCACCGCGGACGGACGGGACGGCTGGCCGGTGGCGGCCGGACGCTACCGGCTGGTGGCCAGCCGCGCCTGCCCGTGGGCGAGCCGGGCGGTGATCTCCCGGCGGCTGCTCGGCCTGGAGGACGCCCTCTCGCTCGCCGTCACCGACCCGATCCAGGACGACCGCAGCTGGCGCTTCACCCTCGACCCCGGCGGCCGTGACCCGGTGCTCGGCATCCGGTACCTCAGCGAGGCCTACGACCGGCGGGAGACCGGCTACCCGGGCGGGGTGAGCGTGCCGGCCGTCGTGGACGTGCCGAGCGGGCAGCTGGTCACCAACGACTACCAGCAACTGACCCTGGACCTGGCCACCGAGTGGACGGCACTGCATCGGGACGGCGCGCCGGACCTCTACCCGGCACGGCACCGGGACGAGATCGACGCGGTGATGGCGGGGGTGTACGAGGACGTCAACAACGGGGTCTACCGCGCCGGGTTCGCGCACGAGCAGAAGAAGTACGAGGAGGCGTGCGCCGGCGTGTTCCGGCGGCTGGAGCTGCTCGCGGAGCGGCTGGCCGGCCGGCGCTACCTGGTCGGGGACACGATCACCGAGGCCGACATCCGGCTGTTCACCACGCTGGTGCGGTTCGACGCCGTCTACCACGGCCACTTCAAGTGCAACCGCTTCAAGCTCACGGAGAACCCGGTGCTGTGGGCGTACGCCAGGGACCTCTACCAGACGCCGGGATTCGGTGACACCGTCGACTTCGACCACATCAAGCGCCACTACTACCAGGTCCACACCGGGATCAACCCGACCCGTATCGTGCCCCTCGGCCCGGATCTCGCCGGGTGGCTGACGCCCCATCACCGGGAGGAGCTCGGCGGCCGGCCCTTCGGGGACGGAACGCCGCCCGGCCCGGTGCGGGCGGCCGAGGAGGTCGCGGTCGCGGGGCGGCCCTGAGAACGCGGAGGCAGGCATGGCCAAGGGCAGGAAGAAGCTGAAGCTCCCGCTCGTCTACGCACCCGTCGGGTTCGTACTGAGCTGGGCCGGCGGGGCGCTGGGGGCGCTGGCCTTCCGCCGCACCTGGAAGGCGCTGCGCGGCGAGGAGGACGCGCCGGACGCCCTGGACCAAAACCGCGGCTGGGGCGAGGTGCTGCTGGCCGCGGCGGTCCAGGGCGCGGTCTTCGCGGTGGTGCGCAGCGCCGTGGACCGCACCGGCGCGACGGCCATAGAGCGCTCCACCGGGGTGTGGCCGACGGCCGGCAAGGGCGGCCGGGACTGAGCGGTCTCAGCCCTGCTTGGGCGCCGAGGGCGGCACCAGGCGCAGGGTGAAGGAGTGTCCGGCCGGGTCGGCGTACCCGCGTTCCTCGTACGGCCCGGCCGGGTCCTTCGTCTCGATCGGCCGCCCGCCGAGGCCGACCACCCGGCGCTCGGCCTCGTCGAGGTCCTCGACCAGGAAGTCGAGATGGGCCTGGAGCGAGTTCTCGGGCCGCGGCCAGCTCGGCGGGGTCGCGTTGACGTCGCGCCGGAAGGCGATCCGGAAGCCGCCGGCGGCCCGGATCTCGACCAGGTTGGCCGAGGCCTCGCCGTCCTCGCCGTCCAGGAGCTCCCGGTAGAACTCGGCGAGCTTCTCGGGTTCTGCGCAGTCGAGCACCACGACTGCCGCGGTCACCAGTGCCATGTTTCCTCCCTCGGCAGGTTCTCCCGGCACACGTCTGTCCCCGATCAGCCGATTCAGTCGCCCACCAGCCGCTTACCGGTGCCCAGTTGGGCCAGCCGGGCCTCGGCCGCCGTCAGCAGCAGGTCCAGGGCGGCCGGATAGGAGCTGCCCCCCATCGAGGCCACGAGATGGC
This sequence comes from Streptomyces sp. NPDC001714, assembly GCF_042892755.1. Taxonomy (NCBI): domain Bacteria; kingdom Bacillati; phylum Actinomycetota; class Actinomycetes; order Kitasatosporales; family Streptomycetaceae; genus Streptomyces; species Streptomyces sp. NPDC001714. Next base: position 134,509 of record NZ_JBIAUL010000002.1, on the reverse strand, counting down.
CGGCGGTGGCCGCGATGTTCGGGTGGCCGGCGGCCGGCAGCCGGGCGTAGATCGCCCGCCACACGTCCGCCTCGGCGTCCCGGGCGGACCGCGGCAGGGCGGTGTTGGCGGAGTCGAGGGCGCCGTACGCGAGGGCCTGGTCGACGAAGGCGTGGTAGACGCGGACCGCCTCGGCGTCCGGGAAGCCGGCGTCGCGGAGTATCCCGAGGATGGTCTCGACGGCCTGGATCTCGTACGTCCGCCCGGTCACCCGGTGGGCGCTGAGCACCGCCGCCCGGGGGTGGGCGAGGGCGCCGGCGTGCATCCGCAGGCCGAGGTCGCGCAGGTCGGCGCGCCAGGCGCCGGTGGGCCGCCAGACGCGCAGGGTACGGCCGATCAGCTCGTCGGCGATGGCGAGCATCAGGTCGTCGGTGTGCCGGAAGTAGCGGTAGAGGGAGCTGGGATCGGCGCCCAGGGCGCGGCCGAGGCGGCGCACGGACAGGGCGTCGGCGCCGTGCTCCTCGATCAGCCGCAGTGCGGTCTCCACGATCAGGGCCTCGGAGAGGACCACGCCGTGTTTGGTGGGGCGCCGGCGCTGCCGGGCGGCGGCCGGGACGACACGTTCACTCAACGGACCTCCTCAGGACGTGCGGGCACCTTATGACAACACCGTTGACCTGTGAAGGGCACCGGCAGTTTCATGTCCCGTCACCGGGGCCGACCAGTCCGGCCCCCAGGTGCGAGCGGAGTGTGCCGGCCATGACCGACCAGCCCTACACAGCGGACCCCCCTGAGTTGCGCAGATCCCTCGGCGTCCTCGACGGCGTCGCGGTCGCCGCGTCCAGTACGGCCGCCACGACCAGCATCGGCATCGGCCTGGGGGTGACGGCCGGGGTGGTCGGGCTGCATCTGCCGGCCATCATGCTGCTGGCGTTCCTGCCGGTCCTCGGCATCGCGGGCGCCTACTCCCGGCTGAACCGGGTGGAGCCGAACGCGGGCAACGGCTATGTGTGGGTGGGCCGTTCGCTCAATCCGTGGCTCGGCTTCATGGTCGGCTGGGTGAACATCGTGGCGACGGTGGCCTTCCTCGCGTACACCACGGCGGTCACCGGCTCGGCCCTCCTCCAACTGGCCGGCGAGGCCGGAGTGCACCGCGTCGGCGGGCTCGCCCTGGACCCTGGTTCGACGGCGCAGACCACTGCCCTCGGGATCGTGGCCCTGGTCGCCGTCACCCTCACCGCCGTGACCGGCATCCGCACCGCAGCCCGCCTGCAGACCGGGCTGCTGGTCTTCGAGTACGTGGTCCTGCTCGGGTTCTGCGGCTACGGCATCGTCAAAGGACCACACCCCTTCAGCCTGAGCTGGTTCGACCCGTTCGCGATCCCGTCGGCCACCGCTCTCGCCCAGGGCCTGCTCCTTTCGGTGTTCTGCTACTGGGGTTTCGAGGCCGCGTTCAGCGTGAACGAGGAGGTCCGCGACCCCCGGGACGCCTCCCGGGCCGGGCTGATCACCCTGGTGACCATGCTGGGCCTGTTCGTGCTCGGCTCGGTGGCCTTCCAGCGGGTGCTGTCGGAGAAGGAGCTGGCCGGACACGGGGCCGAGGGGCTGGCGTTCTTCGGCGACCGGCTGGCCGCGCAGCCGTGGGCCGCGCTGCCGCTGGTGGCCCTGATGTTCTCGGCGGTGGCCTCGCTCCAGGCCGGGGTGATCCCGACGGCCCGCGGCATGTTCGCGATGAGCCGGGACCGTACCCTCGGGCCGGTGTGGTCCAGGGTCAGCACCCGGTACGGCACTCCGGTGGCCGGCACGCTGCTGATCGGCGCGCTGGCCGCGGCGGTCGCCGGGCTCGCCCTGGTGATCCCGCGGCTCGCCGACATGATCATGGCGACGGTGAACGCCGTCGGCATCGTCGTCGCCCTGTCGTACGCGCTGACCGCGCTCGCCGCCGCCGCGCGCTTCCGCTCCCTGCTGCGCGAGGACTGGCGGCAGGGGGTGCGGGCCGTGGTCCTTCCGGCGCTCAGCGCGCTCGCCCTGCTGGGTCTCGGCGGCTACCTCGGCTGGTCCTTCTACACCTCCGCCGACCACTTCGAGGTCAGCGCGGACAACGGGTGGTTCCTGCTGGCCACCCCGCTGGCGATGATCGTGTCCGGATTCGTCGCGGCCGGGTGGGCGAAGTACGTGCGCAGGTCGCCGTACTTCCGCACCGGCGAGGGCACGGACGCCGACGCACCCCAGCTGCTCACGACCCCCCGCTAGGAACAGGAAACATGCACGCAGATCTGCTCTTCACCGGTGGCCCCGTCCTCACCCCCGAGGGTGCCACGGCCACTGCCGTCGCCGTCACCGGTGAGCGCATCACCGCCGTCGGACCCGCCGGGGAGCTGCGGGAGCTCGCCGGGCCGCGCACCGAGGTGGTCGACCTCGCCGGGCGGCTGCTGCTGCCCGGGTTCCAGGACGCGCACGTCCATCCGGTCCCGGCCGGCCTCGAACTGGCCCAGTGCGATCTGACCGGGCTGCGGACCGCCGAGGAGACCGTGGCCGCCGTACGCGTCTACGCCGGGGCGCATCCGGAGCGGGCGTGGATCCTGGGCGGCGGCTGGTCCATGGAGGCGTTCGAGGGCGGCACGCCGACGAAGGAGCTGCTGGACGCCGTCGTACCGGACCGGCCGGTGTACCTGCCCAACCGGGACCATCACGGGGCGTGGGTCAACAGCCGGGCGCTGGAGCTGGCCGGGATCGGCCGCGACACGCCCGACCCGGCCGACGGGCGGATCGAGCGTGACGCCTCCGGTGCGCCGAGCGGCACGCTCCAGGAGGGGGCGATGCAGCTGGTCGGCCGGCTCGCCCCGCCGGCCGGCCCGGCGGACCGGCTCGCGGCGCTGCTGCACGCCCAGCGGCATCTGCACGCGCTCGGCGTCACGGCCTGGCAGGACGCGCTGATCGGGGACTTCCTCGGCATGGACGACCCGTCTCAGGCGTATCTGGCGGCGGCCCGGGACGGTTCGCTGACCGCGCGGGTGGTCGGCGCGCTGTGGTGGGACCGGGAGCGCGGGGCCGAGCAGATCCCCGAACTCGTCGAGAAGCGGGCGGCGTTGAGCCACGGCCGGTTCCGGGCGGGCACGGTGAAGCTGATGCTGGACGGCGTCGCCGAGAACGGCACCGCGGCGCTGCTCGACCCCTATCTGGACCGGTGCGGCTGCGCGACGCGCAATCGGGGCAAGAGCTTCATCGATCCAGGGCAACTTCCGGCCTATGTCGCCGAGTTGGATGCGCTCGGCTTCCAGTGCCACTTCCACGCCCTCGGCGACCGGGCCGTACGGGACGCGCTGGACGCGGTCGAGGCGGCACGGGCGGCCAACGGGAGAAGTGACACGCGGCCCCACCTGGCGCATCTCCAGGTCGTGCACCCCGCCGACGTACCGCGTTTCGCCCGGCTCGGCGCCACCGCCAACATCCAGCCGCTGTGGGCCGCGCACGAGCCGCAGATGGACGAGCTGACGATCCCCTTCCTGGGGTCCGAACGAGCCGGGTGGCAGTACCCGTTCGGGGCGCTGCTGCGGTCCGGGGCACGGCTCGCGGCAGGCAGCGACTGGCCGGTGAGCAGCCCCGACCCGCTCCAGGGCATCCATGTCGCGGTGAACCGGGTCGAACCGGACGGCGACGCGCCGGTGTTCCTGCCGGAGGAACGGCTGGGACTCGCGGCGGCGATCAGGGCGTACACGGCCGGTTCGGCGTACGTGAACCACCTCGACGACACCGGGCGGGTGGCCGTCGGCGCGCTCGCGGATCTGGTGGTCCTGGACCGCGACCCGTTCACCGGGCCCCCCGAGCGCATCGCGGACACACGCGTCGCGTACACATACGTCGGGGGCGCGCGAGTGTACTCAGCTCAGGAGGCATGAGCAGTAACACACGTCACGGCCAGGTCACGCGTAGATCATTTACGCTCTGGGCAGCCTCGTAGCGCTTCACGGCTCAACTTTCGAGCCACGAAGGCCAGTTCGAGTGCACGGGTGGCTGACAGGCCGCCCGTTCGCAGGGACGGGGGGACTCTGCGCACTGTCGCCCGAAAGGAAACACATGCCTCAGGACGTCACCTTCGACCTGCCCTTCGACACCCCCGGCAGTGAGCATCCGGAGTCCGCGCACCCGTCATCCGCGCCGGCTCCGGGACATGGACCTGGTGCGCAGCCTCATCACCACGGCTGAGGCAGCGCCCCAGGTCCTCGTCCTGTAGCAGGAGTGCTTCGGCGAGGACGGGCCGTTCACGGCAGGCCGGCGGTGCCGAGGATGCATCCGCCGCGCACGACCGCCCCGCTGGGCGGCCCGCCCCGCTTCCCCGGTCGTCAACGCAGAAGTCGTGCCCCTCGCGGTCGTTCGCGGCAGGAGCCGGATCCGGTCGCGCGAGTCCGGCTGCCCGGCGAGGCCTTCGCGGAAGGGCCGACGTTTCTCCGACCCGACTGCCGACGACCGCAGTCGGCCCATTCCTTTGTCATGACCACAGCTTTAAGGAGACCGGTGTGAATTCCCGAGGCGTAGGTGCTGTTCCGAAGGCGTCCGCCGACAGCCTGCTCCCGGCGCAGTCGAGCGCACAGTTCCGGCCCACGGAGGCGGGGAACACCCTGGCCCGCCTCTTCGTGAAACGCATACACGGGAGCACGGATCAGTACCGGACCTTCCAGAACGCCGCTCAGCAGCGACTGGAGGCGCTCGGCTCCCGCCACTCCGGCACCACACTGCATCTGGCGGGAGCCCTCCATCAGGCGCCGCGCGAGTTCCTCCCGCCCGACGAAGAGGGCTACGCCAGGTTGAGGCGCCTCGACACCAGCCTGCGCATGATCGAGGCGGCCTTCCCCGAAGTCAGCACCGATATCGAGGTCTGCCGGCTGACCTGCACAATGCTGGAAGGGGCCTGGCGGAGCCGGGCACTCACCCCGCCGCGCGCGGAGGAGCAGGAGACCGACTGCGCCTGCCCGCTCTGCCGTCACCTGCCCACGCCCCCCGCCCGCACGCTGGACGACTACCGCTGGCGGCAGAGCGCAGGCCGCCCCCTCACCGTCAAGACCTGGCCGTACCGCCGGGAACTCGACAGCGTCCTGACCGGTGGATGGTCCTGGACCCGTCAGATGAACGACCTCGAACGAGACCTCGGCCACCGCCACCGCTTCGAGGACGACATCCTCGTCTTCCACGAGTACAAGCGCGTGATCGACACCATCGACACCACGCGCCTCACCCAACACGTCGAAGACCGCCTGGCCGCGAGCTTCAGCACCAACAGCGCACGGGCCCTCGTCTCCGGACTCTTCGCGGCCCACAAGCGATCCGTCGACGAGTACTGGCTCCAGCAGCACGAGGCGGGCAGCGTCACCCTCTCCCAGACCAACCCACTCGGCCACAGCTCCTACTCGGCGCTGCAGATGCTGGACTGCCTGTTCTGGCACGTCGCACCCGACACCGAACTCTGGCAGGAGGAGAACCTCGCCTCCCTGCTGCTGTGCCGCGTCATCGACGACATGGCCGACGTCCGGGCCGACGCCCTCACCGGCGAGATCAGCAACTTCTGGCTCGCCGAGATGCCCACCCACACCAAGGCCTTCTACGCTGCCTGCGCGATAGCCCTCGTCAAGTACGGCTGCACGCCCGAGGCGCATCGCCCGATGTGGAACACCTGGCTGCTGACCACCACCATCGTCTGGATGGGGCTCACGGGACGGCACGCCCTGTGGTTCGACGGCATCACCGAGGGCCTCCCCCCGGCCGAGGGGTGCCCGCTGTGCGACCTGCAGCCCAACGCGTGCACCGGCATCCTCACCCACGGCACGACCCTCACCATCGCGCCGCGGCCCACCGCACCGGCACTGAGCCCCAGGACCGCCGAGCTGTCCGCACGCTGCCGGTCCCAGCACCCCGGGGCATGGCCCCTCTTCGACGCCGAGCTCCATGCCTTCGAAGCCGTGCACGGCCCCTGGTACGGCGACACCGACAGCACCTGGGAGATCCTGCGCCGCACCTACATCGCCGCCGTGGAGGCGTCCAGCGCCGCGCCGTCCCCGGACCTCGCCCGTCAGGTCCAGCAGGACGCCGGTGTGGTGGGATCCGAAAGGTTTCACGCCCTGCACGACCCGCTGACCGGGCGGGAGGACACCACACTGCTCGCCTACATGTTCGGGTGCGCGCACCCGCATTTCCTCTGGAACGCCACGGGCTACCGGCCCACGGGCGTGGCGGGCGACTGGCTCGACGGCTGACGCCTCAACTCCCGTTGCCCGGTCGGGTGACCCGACCGGGCAACGGTGTGTCCGGGCCTACGCTGCGAACTCGACCGGCAGGCTGTCCAGCACGGACATCCATGTGGACGCGGTCGAGGTGAGCTCTTCCGCCGGCACGGCCAGGCGCAGGCCCGGCAGCCGGTGCAGCAGGACGTCCACCGCGATCTGGATGATGGACATCCCGATGCTCTGCCCGGGGCACTCGTGCGGGCCGGCGCTGAAGGCCAGGTGCGATTCGTTGCCCTGCACCGAGACGTCCGGGTCGGGCCGGACCTCGGGGTCGAGGTTGCCCGGTGCGAGACCGAGGATGAGCAGGTCGCCCTCCTCGATGCGGTGCCCGCCCAGTTCGACGTCGCTGACGGCGAAGCGCCCCGGCAGGACGGACAGCGGCGGAGAGTTCCACATGACCTCCTCCACCAGCGCGGTGATGGTCACCTGACCGCTGGTCAGGCCGGAGAGCCGCGAGGCGTCCGTGAGGACGAGCTGCAGCACCCGGGCCAGCAGATTGCTGGTGGTGCTGTGCCCGGCCACCAGCACCAGACGCAGATGGCTCACGACCTCGTCGTGGTCGAGGGCCGCGTGATGCTCCAGCAGGCCGGTGGTGAAGTCGGAGCCGGGCTCGGCCCGCTTGCGGTCGACGAGTCCGCCGAGGATCTCCTTGATGATGCCGTCGTGCAGGATCGCGTCCTCGCCGCCCTGGAACAGCCGGGCACTGGATTCGACGAGCCTGCGCCCCTCCGCCTCGGTGAGGCCGAGGATGCGGGTGAGGATCAGCATCGGCAGGTAGCCGGCGTAGTCCGCCACCAGGTCGGCGCGACCGGCGGCCGCGAACGCGTCGATCTGCTTGTTGGCGAAGTACGTGGCGTGGCGCCGGATGCCGCGGCTCACGGCGGCGTGGAGCCCGTCGTTGACGGCACCGCGCAGTCGGCGGTGCGCCTCGCCGTCCTGGGACACGCAGTCGGGGCGCCAGGCGACCATCGGAACCAGCGGATGGTTCTCCGCGACCCGGCCCTCCCGCCAGTCCCGCCAGATCCGCGCGTCCCGGGCGAACTGGCGGGGATTGTCGAGCACCCGCCGGCCGTCCCGGTAGCCCAGCACCAGCCAGGCGTTGATGTCGCCCTCCAGGAGCACCGGCGCGACGGAGCCGTGCTCCTTGCGCAGCCGTTCGTAGATGCCGAACGGGTCGGTCGCCGCCTCGGGCCCGTACAACCGGGTCAGTTCGGCCGAACCGTGCGCGACCGGGCAGCCGCGCGGGGCGTCGGGGCTTTCGGCGTTCTGCTCGTTCATCGGGGCTCCAGTGCGACGGCGGAGCGTTCCTTCAAATGACGTATCAGGGCGATCAGTACGTCACGGCTGGAGGCCCGGTCCCGGGCGTCGCAGGCCACGATCGGGGTGTGCGGGGAGATGTCGAGGGCGTCCCGGATCTCCTCGATGGGGTGCTCCTTGCAGTCCGGGAAGACGTTCAGGGCGATGACGAAGGGTACGTTCTGCCGCTCCATCTCCTCGATCGCCCGGAAGCTGGAGGCCAGCCGGCGTGTGTCCACCAGGACGATCGCACCGAGCGCACCCTTGAACAGGCCGTTCCACAGGAACCAGAACCGCTCCTGTCCGGGGGTGCCGAACAGGTACAGCATCAGGTTCTCGTTGATGCTGATCTTGCCGAAGTCGAGGCTGACCGTGGTCTCGGCCTTGTCCGCGACGCCGATGAGGTTGTCGACACCGACGGTGGCCTGGGTGAGTGTCTCCTCGGTGGTGAGCGGCTTGATGTCGCTGACGGAGCGGACCATGGTGGTCTTCCCGGTGCCGAACCCCCCGGCGATCATCACCTTGACCGAGCGGGTCCCCCCGGCACCGGGGTCGCCGGGATGGTCAAAGCCTTTCAAGTCCACTGAGTACCTCCTGGAGGAGCGCGAGGTCAGGCCCGCGTCCGGCGTGATGCGCCGGAATGGGATCACGGGCTTCAATACGGCCTGCGTCCAGCAGATCCGCCAACAGCACCGCGAGAATGTTGAAGGGCAATCCGAGATGGGCGGTGAGTTCGGCCACCGACAGCGGATCACGGCAGCGCCGGATTATCTCCTCGTACTCGTGCTGCATCCCCGGGACGGGGGCGGTGCGGGAGACGACGAGGGTTGCCACGTCGAGGCTCGACGCCGACCCGCCCGGTCCACTGCGCCCCCCGGTGAGGACGTAATAACGTTCGAGACCGGACGGATCCGACGGTCGGCGGGGAGCACTCATCCAGAGTGCTCCTCCAGGCGCGGAGAGGTGCCGAGCAGCTCGCCCATCCGCCGGGAAAGATCCCTCATCTGATGGCCGAGCAGCCCCTGGTCGAGTCCTTCGCGGGCGAGGACTCCGAGATACGTCTCCACACCGGCCCTTACGACGAAGAGGTGACCGCCGTCGACCTCGATCATCGCCAGTCGCAGCTGCCCCGCGTACTTGGGGAACTGCTCGGCGACCGGCTGGGCCAGGGCCTGGAGCCCTGCCACCACGGCCGCGAAGCGGTCCACGTCGTCGGGGTCCTCGGCACCAAAGGAGGTGATGGCCTTGCCGTCGCTGGAGGCCACGAGGGCGAAACGGATCTCCGGGATGCTCTCCACCAGATCACGGAGCGCCCAGCTCACGTCGGTTCCCTGTTGCGTCATGTGGACTAGTCGCTCTCTTCAGTGCGGTGCTCGGCGGACTCGCGTCCGGCGGCGGCGTCATCGACGCCGGCCGGGCTCGCGGGTGCCGGGTCGTCTTCGTCTCCGGTCAACTCGGCCTCGCTGTCCGCGGCTTCGTCCGCCGCGGGCGCGCGGCCCGCGGTGGCGAAGGCGGCCAGGCCCGTGAAGGACTCCTCGGGCGGGACCGCGGGGAACGCGGTGCCCTCCGTGCGCGGGGCGCGCTCCTCGGGCTGCTCCTCGTCGCGGCGCCGGCTGCGCCGCCGGGGCAGTCCGCCCGGAGTGGTGTCCACGGCCTCGCCGGACTCCGGCTGAGTGACGGTTTCGACGGCGACCGGGCCGTGCGCCTGCACCGGCGACGCGGCGGCGGGGGCGGCCGTCACGGGAACCGGAGCGGTGGGGGCCGCGGGCAGCGGGCTGAAGAACTTGTGCGGGACCACGACGACCACCGAGGTGCCGAGCCAGGGCGAGTCCGCGAAGGTGACCCGGATGCCGTAGCGGCGGGCGAGGATGCCGACCACCCGCAGGCCGATGTTGGCGTCCTCGGAGATGCCCCCGATGCCCGGTCCGGCCTCGGTGCCCGCCAGGGAGTGCTCGGCCTCGCGCTTCTTCTCCTCGCTCAGGCCCTTGCCGGAGTCCTGGATCTCGATGCCGACGCCGTTGGGTACCTCCTTGCCGGAGACGACGACCGGCTCGGTGGGCGGCGAGTAGCGGGCCGCGTTGTCGAGCAGGTGGGAGAAGATCAGCGTGAGGTGGTCCACCAGGCCGCCGTCGACGCCGAGTTCGGGCAGATGCCGGACCTCGACGCGATGGAAGTCCTTGATCCGGCCGATGCCGCCGCGCACCACGCTGAGCAGGCGCTGGGGTTCCTGCCACTGCCGGCCGGGGCGGTCCGAGCCGCCCAGCACGCCGATGCTGGCGGCGAGCGAGTCGGCGGGGCCGAGCTCCTGGTCGAGCTCCATGAGACCGCGGGCCACGGCCGGCAGCCGACCGTGCTCGCCCTGCATCTCGTGCAGCCGGCCGCGCAGCTTGCTGGTCAGGACGTGGATGCGGTTGCCGATGCTGATCACGGCCTGCTCGGCGGAGGTGGAGCGGTTGAACTCCTCCTCCACGCCGATCAGCGAGGTCCGCAGGATGCGGCGCAGGTCGGCCTGGAGGTCCTTGTCGACCTTGGCGCACTGCTCGGTGACGGGCAGCAGGTCGTCGATGGCCTCGCCCTCGCGCAGCCGCTTCAGCGCCTCGGGCAGCTGCTCGTCGGCGAGCCGGGAGATCGCGGACCGCTGGTGCGTGACCTGGTCCTGCCAGACCTCGGCCTGGTCGGCGAGCTGCGCCTCGGAGGACTTCAGCTGGTCGGCGAGCCGCTCCTCGTACGCCCGGGCCTGCTCCGCCAGTTGGGCGTCGTAGTGGGCGATGCGGTCGGCCAGCCGGGCCTCGAAGGCGGACGTCTGCTCACCGAGCTCGGCGTCGAACGCGGCCGACTGCTCGTTGAGCCGGCCCTCCAGCGTGGCGCGCTCGGCGGAGAACTTGCGCTCCAGGCCCGAGACATGCTGCTGCCACTGCTGGGAGTGCTCGGCCTGCGCGCTGCGGAACGACCCTTCGGCGCCGCGCAGTTGGCGCTGCGAACGGATCAGGAGCCGCACGCACACCGAGCTCGCGACGGTGGCCGCGGCGCCGGCTACGGCCGCGGTTATTCGCTCCGAGCTCATGAACGTGGCGGCGACCGTCCCTCCCCCTAAGGCCAGTGGCATCAGCCACCAGCTGTACCAGGCGACAGGGGCCCGCGCCGCCGGCGGCGGAGTGGCGAGTTCCATCTGCATCCCTCGAAGCAACACGATCGAACAACAGCGAACAGGGGCAGTGTGCGAAGGCCGCACTCATGAGTACACACGGCGGGACGGACCCACCCTGGGGTGCGTCAACTCGCTGTGACGGAAGGGAGCTTATCGGGTTTGAACCCGAAAGGATCAACCTCGGGGAGCAGAGGAAGTGAGGGTTCCGTCACGCTCCGCCAGTTGGCGGCAAATCAACAAATACCCATTGCCGCCCGCGACTTCCCGACATGTGTCCCACGACCGGGTCCGGCACCGCCTCGATGACTCATGGACACCTGTCCAGCTATAGTGGACACCTGTTCAAGACTTGGGGAGGATCCGCCGATCATGGAAATCCTGGCGAACGTGCTGGTCGGGCTGGTGGCCGCGCTGCACGCGTACATCCTGGTGATGGAGATGTTCCTGTGGCAGAAGAGCCCCGGGATGCGTTTCCACGGCTTCGACGCGGAACTGGCCCGGCGGACCGCGCCGCTCGCCGCCAACCAGGGTCTCTACAACGGTTTCCTCGCGGCCGGCCTGGTGTGGGGGCTGGTCGCGGCAGACCCGACCGGTTTCCGGGCCCAGGTGTTCTTCCTGTCGTGCGTGGTGGTGGCGGGGGTGTACGGCGCGGTCACCGCCAACCGGCGGATCCTGTTCGCACAGGCGCTGCCCGGCGCGCTCGCCCTGGCCGCCGTCCTCGCCGCCCGATGACCGGCCGCCCGGCCGCCGAGGACCCACGGGCCGCCCGCACCCGGGCGCGGCTGCGGGCGGCCCTGCTCGAGGAGTGTGCCGAACGGCCGCTCGCCGAGGCCGGGGTGGCCGCGGTGGTGCGCCGGGCCGGGGTCGGCCGGGCCACGTTCTACGTCCACTACGACGGCCTGGAGGCGCTGGCGGTCGACGCCTGCGCGGACGTCGTACGGGAGGCCGTGGACGCGCTGCACGCCTGGCGCGGCCGGCCGGACCCGGTGCACGCGCCGCCGGCGCTCCGGGAGTTCTTCGCCGGACTCGTCCCGCACGCGGCTCTTCACCGCGAGTTGCTCGCGCCGGGCGGCGGGGGTCCGCTGGGCCGGGTGCTGCACCGGGACCTGCGGGCGCGCAGCCTGGCCGAGCGGGAGCTGGTGGGCGCGGCGGACGCCCCGCTGGTGGCCTCGGCGGTGGCCGCCACCTTCGCCGGGGTACTGGCCGACTGGCTGCACGGCCTGCTCGACGCCGGCCCGGACGAAGTGGCGGACCAGGTCTGGCAGTTGCTGGTCGCCCTGCACATGAGCCGCTGAGCGGTCAGGCACAGGCGAAACCGCGCCGCTCCGCGGGCCAGGCCTCCACACCCTTCGAGGTGCGGACGTACGCCGTGTCCCCGCCGTCCGTCAGCCACAGCCGCCAGTCACGGAAGCGGTATCCGGTGTCGCGCGCGCCGGCGGGCATCGTGGTGTCGCCGTCGTAGCGCCCGGCGAGCACGTCGTCCTCGGCGAACACGCCGTGCGGGTCGCGGACGTAGGTCCTGCCGCCGAGCGTCAGGAAGTGCGCCGACTGCCAGCCGCAGTGCTCGGCGCCGGCGGAGCTGGTGATCTTCGAGACCGGTACCCGGCGACCGCGGGCGTCGGTCCAGATCTCGTGCCATCCCTGGCCCGACGTCACGCTCGCCGGGAGCTCGGAGGGATCGCAGGAGGCGTTGGTCTCCGGCCCCCAACCCGGCCTGTCCTTCTGGTCCCTGGCGACCACGACGGCCACTTTCGTGCGCCCGCCGACGTCGTAGGAGTAGAGCACCCGGTCCGCTTCCCGGCGCTCCACTCGGTAGCCGCTGCGCGGCACCTCCGGGTCGAACATGTCGAAGAAGAGCCGCAGGCCGTCCTCGGGCGAGTGGCCGCCGTCGCTCTCGTTCCAGCCGTCGGGCCCGGTGCCCCAGTAGATCTCCCCGTCGCACTCCAGCGCGCGGCCTGCCGCGCCGGAGGCGGTGCGCACGGCCTGCGAAGTGCTCTCGTCGACTTCCTTCGTGGGGATGTCCAGCGACCCGCGGTACGGCGTCGCCGGCGGCGTCCCCTCGACGACGACGTCCGGCCCGCTCGCGCCGTCGCAGCCCACCGCCGTGGCCGCCACCAGTACCGTCGCCGCCGCCAGCCCTCTGCGCATGCCCACCCCTGCCGCTCGCCACCGTTGCCGTCCTTGGACGGCTGAGCGGGCCGGAACGTTCATGTCCGCCGGGAGCGCGCGGCTGGCACGATCCTATCGAAGGTTGACCATCGCGCCATTTCCCCGCCGGGCGCGCCCCGGCAGGCTGGGTGACCATGAACGACGTGAACACGATGCGCGCGATCAGCCAGGACGTCCTCGGCGGCCCCGAGGTGCTGAAGGTGATCGAGGTGGTGCGGCCGAAGCCGCGCCCCAACGAGGTGCTGGTCCGGGTACGGGCCGCCGGTCTCAACCCGACCGACTGGAAGCACCGGGAGACTGGCGGCTTCCTGGGCAAGCCGCCCTTCGTCCTCGGCTGGGACGTCTCCGGCACGGTCGAGGAGACCGGGATCGGTGTCGCCGCCTTCCGGCCCGGTGACGAGGTCTTCGGCATGGTGCCCTACCCGTTCGGGCACGGCACGCACGCCGACTACGTGACCGTCCCGGCCCGCGCCCTGGTGCCGAAGCCCGCCGCGATCGACCACGTCCAGGCGGGCGCGCTGCCGCTGGTGTCGCTGACCGCCTGGCAGGCGCTCGTGGAGAACGCCGACGTACAGCCGGGGCAGCGGGTGCTGGTCCACGCGGCGGCCGGCGGGGTCGGGCATGTGGCGGTGCAGATCGCCAAGGCGCGCGGGGCGTACGTGATCGGCACGGCGAGCGCCGGCAAGCACGACTTCCTGCGGGAGATCGGCGTGGACGAGCCGGTGGACTACCGGTCCGTGGACGTCACGGAGGCGGTGCGGGACGTCGACGTCGTGCTCGACACCGTCGGCGGGGACACCTCGGTCGCTTCGCTGCGGGTGCTGCGGCCGGGCGGGATCCTGGTGTCCATCCTGCCGGTGGGCTCGCCCGCGCTGTACGAGGAGGCCGAGCGGCTGGGCGTACGCGCGGTGCGGATGCTGGTGGACGCGGACCGGGCGGGCATGCAGGCGGTCGCGGAGCTGGTGGAGGCGGGGAAGCTGCGCGCGACCGTCGCCGGGACCTTCCCGCCGGCCGATGCCGCCAAGGCGCACGAGCTGGGCGGCACCGGCCGGACCACCGGGAAGCTGGTCCTGGTGATGGACTGACCGGCGCGGTCAGAAGGTGAGCACGGGCTTGATCGCCTTGCCCGTGCTCATGTCCCGCACCGCCCGGTCGATCTCGGCGAACGGGTAGGTGCTGATCAGCCGGTGCAGGGGCAGCCGCCCCTCGCGGACCAGCCGGACCAGGGCCGGGATGAAGGCCTGGGTCTCGCTGTCGCCGAGGGTGAGGCCGACGACCCGCTTGCCCGACAGCAACCCGTTGACGTCCAGGGGGACTTCGGTGCCGAAGGGCGGGGCGCCGACGACGACCAGGGTGCCGCGGGCGGCGAGCGCGTCGACGCCCTGGCGGAGGACGGCGACGTTGCCGGTCGTCTCCACGATGCCGTCGGCACCGGCCCCGTTCGAGATGCGCCGCAGGGTCTCGGGCACGTCCTCCCGGGTCGCGTCGACGGTGTGGGTGGCGCCCACCTCCCGTGCCAGATCCAGGCGTTCGGCCACCCGGTCGACGGCGACGATCGTGGTGGCGGGGCTGAGCGCGGCGGCCATGACGGCCGACAGTCCCACCGCTCCGGCGCCGAGGACGACGATCGTGCTGCCGGAGCCCGGTTCCAGGACGTTCCACACGGCGCCGACCCCGGTCTGCACCCCGCAGCCGAGCGGGGCGATCGACTCCAGCGGGACGTCCGGGTCGACCTTGACCAGGCTGCGCTCGTCCACCAACGCCCGCTCGGCGAAGGAGGACTGGCCGAAGAAGTGGCCGCCGAGCGGCTCGCCGTCCCGGCTGACGGTGGCTGTGCCGTCGGCGCGCCGGCCGCCGATCAGGTTGAGCGGCAGCCAGGTGGCGCAGTAGGCGGGGTGGCCGCCGTGGCAGTTGCGGCAGCTGCCGCAGGAGGTGAAGGACAGCACGACGTGGTCACCGGGGGCCACGCCGGTGACGGCGGAGCCGACGGCCTCGACGACGCCGGCGCCCTCGTGGCCCAGGACTCCGGGCAGCGGGAAGGGCAGTCCGCCGCTCGCCACGCTGAGGTCGGTGTGACACAGACCGGTGGCCACCATGCGGACGAGCGCCTCGTACGGCCCCGGCGCGTCGAGTTCGACGTCGCCGAGGGTGAAGGGGGCGCCGCCGGACTCGACCACGGCGGCTCGGGTGGTGAGGGACATCGTTGGAACTCCTGGTCTGCGGGGCTCAGTCGAGCGAGACGACGACGGACTTGACCTTGGTGTAGGAGGCGAGGGACTCGGGGCCGTACTCGCGCCCGAAGCCGGAGGCCTTGACGCCGCCGAAGGGGACGGCGGGGTCGAGCATCGCCCAGTCGTTGACCCAGACGATGCCTGCCTGGAGGCGGGCGGCGACCCGGTGGGCGCGGGCCAGGCTGCCGGTCTGGATGCCGGCGGCGAGGCCGTACGGCGTGGAGTTGGCGAGGGCGACGGCCTCGTCCTCGGAGTCGAAGGGCTGCACGGTGAGGACCGGGCCGAAGATCTCGTCCTGGATCACCCTGGAGTCGTTGGGCAGATCGGCGACGACGGTCGGCCGGTAGTAGAAGCCGCCGTCGAGGTCCAGGCGTTCGCCGCCGCAGACGACACGGCCGCCCTCCTTGCGGGCGAGGTCGACGTACTCCTCGACCTTGCGCAGGTGCTTCTCCCCCGCCATCGGGCCGACCACGGTGGCCGGGTCGCGCGGGTCGCCCACCGGGACGCCGGGGACGGCCTCGGCGAGGATGCCGAGCAGGGTGGCGTAGACCGGGCGGGCGACCAGGAGGCGGGGACCGCCCATGCAGAACTGGCCGGTGTTGAAGACGAAGGCCTTGATGACCGCGCCGACGGCCTTCTCCAGGTCGGCGTCCTCGAAGACCAGGTGGGCCGCGTTGCCGCCGAGTTCCATGGTGACCGGCTTGAGCGCCTCCCCGGCGGTGCTCGCGACGTGCCGCCCGATGGCCGTGGAGCCGGTGAAGGCGACCTTGTCGACGCCCGGGTGGCGCAGCAGGGCCTCGCCCGCGACCGGTCCGGCGCCGGTGACGACGTTCAGCACCCCGTCGGGCAGGCCCGCCTTCTTGAACAGGCGGGCCATGTAGAGGGCGCTGAGCGGGGTCTCGTCGGCGGGCTTGTGGACGACCGTGTTGCCGGCGGCGAGGGCCGGACCGATCTTCGAACCGGCCAGGATGAGCGGGAAGTTGAACGGGGTGATGGCCGCGACCACGCCGATCGCCTCGCGCCGGGTGTAGGCGAGGGCGTTCATCGGCACGTCACGGACGGCGCCGTCCAGGGAGTGGGCGAGGGCCGCGAAGTGCTCGTAGTCGTTGGCCGCGTTGGTGACGTCGACGGCTCCGGCGAGGGTGATGGGCTTGCCGACGTCCAGGCTCTCCAGGGCGGCTATGTCCTCGGCGTTCTCCCGGATCAGGTCGGCGACGCGGTGCAGCACGCGGCCGCGCTCGCGGCCGCTGAGACCCGACCACTCCCCCGAGTCGAAGGTCTCGCGGGCGGCGCGCACGGCGGCGTCGACGTCGGCGGCCCCGGCCTCCGCGACGGTGGTGATCACCTGGCCGGTGGCCGGGTCGGTCACCTCCGTCCGGGCTCCGTCGGCGGCCTCCCGCCACTGTCCGCCGATGAACAGCTGCCCGGGTCCGGTCTCGAAGGTGGTCGTCATTGCCCACTCCCAGCGTCGATCGCTAAGCCTTCAACAAACAGGTTTCCTGTTGGTCCGCAGTCTCATTACAGACAGGATTCCTGTCAATGGTCTAGGGTGAACGCATGGTCGGTACAAAGACACGCCCCTCGCTGCTGTACATGGTCAAGCAGGTGGAGCTGGTGGTGCGCTCACACCTCGACGAGCTGGTGAAGCCCGCCGGGATCACCGCGCTGCAGTACACGGCCCTGACCGTCCTGGAGCGCCATGACGGCCTGTCCGCGGCCCAGCTGGCGCGGGACTCGTTCGTGACCGCCCAGTCGATGGCCGACCTCGTACGGTCGCTGGAGACGCGTGGACTGATCCGGCGGGAGCGCAATCCGCGCAACCGGCGGGAGCTGCTGATCCTGCTGACCGACGCCGCGCGCGAGCTGCTCGCCGAGGTCGCCGGACCGGTGCGGGAGCTGGAGGAGCGAATGGTCCGCGAGCTCACCGCACACCAGGAGGAGCAGTTCCGCCAGGCGCTGAGCAAGGCGTGGCACGCGCTGTCCTGACTCGCCCGCGCACTGTCCTGGCTCGCCCGCCCGGCCCGTTCCCCCCGCCGAGTGGCACCGCTCCCACGTGCACGTTCCCGGACTGTCGCGCACGCCACAGAAAATGGCGAGCCGAAGCAGCAGACATATGTCAATCGAACATGCTCAAATTCCCTCCATCGAGGGTAACTTGCAGGGCGGGGAACGGAATTGACCGGCAGGGGTGGGAGGTGATGCCGTCATGCGCCAGGAACCCCGGCAGGATCCCGCGCCGCTCTCCCGGCACCTGCGCATCCACCAGGACCGCGGCCACACGGTGCTGGAGCTGCGGGGCGAGATCGACATCGCGGCGGCGACGGAGATCGCGCCCTTCCTGGACCGGGTGACCGCCCACGAGAATGCCCGGGTGGTGATCGACCTGCTGCCCGTCGAGTTCTTCGACTGCTCGGGGCTGCGGCTGCTGTACCGAGCGCGCAGCCGGGTGCTGGAGCGTGGCGGACAGCTCCAGCTGGTCTGCGCCCATCCGCTGACCTTACGGGTGCTGCAGGTGACCGGGCTGTCCCGGCTGCTGCCGCCCAGGGCGACGCTGGACGCGGCCCTGGGCCAGCCCGAGGCCACGTCCGGCACCCTGTGACACCGTTGCCACAAGGGTCACTTGAGGATCCGCGTGACCTGGCCGGCGCCGACGGTCCGGCCGCCCTCCCGGATCGCGAACTTCAGGCCCTCCTCCATCGCGATGGGCTGGATCAGCTGGACGTGCACGGTGGTGTTGTCGCCCGGCATCACCATCTCGGTGCCCGGGGGCAGGGTGACGACGCCGGTCACGTCGGTGGTGCGGAAGTAGAACTGGGGGCGGTAGTTCTGGAAGAACGGCGTGTGCCGGCCGCCCTCGTCCTTGGAGAGGATGTACGCCCGCGCCTCGAACTCCGTGTGCGGGGTGACCGATCCGGGCCTGATGACGACCTGGCCGCGCTCCACGTCGTCCCGCTTGACCCCGCGCAGCAGCAGCCCGACGTTCTCCCCGGCCCGCCCCTCGTCGAGCAGCTTCCTGAACATCTCGACGCCGGTGACCGTGGTCCGCGTCTTCTGCGGGTGGATGCCGATGATCTCGACCTCGCTGTTGACCCGCAGCACACCGCGCTCGATCCGGCCGGTGACGACGGTCCCGCGGCCGGTGATGGTGAAGACGTCCTCGATCGGCATCAGGAACGGCCGGTCCACGTCCCGCACCGGCTCGGGCACGAACTCGTCTACGGCGTCGAGGAGTTCGAGCAGGGCCGCGGTCCACTCGGGGTCGCCCTCCAGGGCCCTGAGCGCGGAGACCCTGACCACCGGGACGTCGTCGCCGGGGAACTCGTACTCGGTGAGCAGCTCGCGCACCTCCAGCTCCACCAGTTCCAGGATCTCCTCGTCGTCGACCATGTCGGTCTTGTTGAGCGCGACGACGATGTACGGGACTCCCACCTGGCGGGCCAGCAGCACGTGTTCCTTGGTCTGCGGCATCGGCCCGTCGGTGGCGGCGACCACCAGGATCGCGCCGTCCATCTGGGCGGCCCCGGTGATCATGTTCTTGATGTAGTCGGCGTGGCCGGGACAGTCGACGTGCGCGTAGTGCCGGCGCTCGGTCTGGTACTCGACGTGCGCGATGGAGATGGTGATGCCGCGCTGCCGCTCCTCGGGCGCCTTGTCGATCTGGTCGAACGGCGTGAAGGGGTTGAGCTGGGGGAACTTGTCGTGCAGCACCTTGGTGATGGCCGCGGTGAGTGTCGTCTTGCCGTGGTCGATGTGCCCGATGGTGCCGATGTTCACATGGGGTTTCGTCCGCTCGAACCTGGCCTTCGCCACTGGGGGCCTCCTGATCGCGTCGGTGCCGCCGAGCGCGGTTCAGCGCTACAACTCCTCCTTCCTGTCTAGAGGTCGCGCGGCTCGTCGAACAGGGCGCTCACGGACTCACCGTTGTGAATACGGCGTACGGCCTCCGCCAGCGCCGGGGCGATGGACAGGATCCGCAGCTTGTCCGTGTGCTCCTCGACGGGCACCGGCACGGTGTTGGTGCAGACGATCTCGAGCACGTCGGGCTGTTCGCTGAGCCGCTTGAGCGCCCCGGCCGCGAACAACCCGTGCGTACAGGCGATCCGGATCGACCGCGGCGGACCCAGCTCCCTGATTCTTTCGAGGAGTTCGACGACCGTGCTGCCCTTGGCGATCTCGTCGTCGAGCACGATGACGTCCCGGTCGGCCACCTCACCGATCACCGAACTGATGGTGACCCGGTCGTCCGGGTATCGCTGCTTGGCACCGGCCGCCACCTGGGCGCCGATCAGCCGGGCGAAGGCGGCGGCCTCCTTGGCGTTGCCGAGGTCGGGCGAGACGACGGTGGTGCGCGACAGGTCGTACCGCCGAAAGTGTGCCGCCAACTCGCGCAGCGCGTGCAGGTGGTCCACCGGCACCGAGAAGAAGCCGTGCACCTGCGGGGCGTGCAGGGTCATGGCGAGGACCCGGCTCGCGCCGGCGGCCACCAGCAGGTCGGCGACCAGCCGGCCGCCGAGCGAGATACGCGGGGCGTCCTTCTTGTCGGAGCGGGCGTAGGAGTAGTGCGGCATGACGACGGTGATCCGGCCCGCGGAGGCGCCGCGCGCCGCGTCGCACATCAGCAGCAGCTCCACCAGGTGCTCCTGCACCGGCCGGACCAGCGGCTGGATCAGGAAGACGTCCCGCTCCCGGCAGTTGGCCTGGAGCTGCACCTCCAGGCAGTCGTTGGCGAACCGGCTGACCCGCGTCGGGCTGAGCGGCACCCCCAGGTGCGCGCAGACCTCCTCGGCCAGGTCGGGGTGGGCGCTGCCGCTGAAGACGGCGATGTCTCGCACGATCCGCTCCTCGCATGATCAATACGGGTTACGGGCTCATGCTACGGACCGTGCCGCTCTCACCACGGCACGGGTGTGCCGTCCCAGGAGAAGAACCCGCCGGTAGGGCCGTCGTCGGGCAGCAGCGCCAGCCGTACGGCACCCCGCGCGCCCTCGGCCGGATCGCCGCCCCCGACGGCCGCGCCGGGCACGAGGCCGGTGGCCCGCCGCCCCGGGGCCAGGGCGTTCACCTTGATCCCGGCCTCGGCCAGCTCCTGGGCGTACAGGACGGTCAGCGCGTTCAGCGCGGCCTTGGAGGAGCGGTAGGCGGCGGACCTGGGGACGCCCTCGGCGAACTGCGGATTGGGCCGGGTGCTCCAGGTGAGGGACGCGGTACCGCTGGAGACGTTCACGACGCGCGGGTGGGCGGAGCGGCGCAGGGTGGGCAGGAAGGCGTTGGTGACGGCGACGACGCCGAAGACGTTGGTCTCGTACGTCTTCCGGAAGTCCTCGACGCCGGTCTCCGACGGGGTGCCGGTCACCGGTTGCACGCCCGCGTTGTTGACCAGGACGTCGAGGCGGCCGACGCCGGCAGCGGCCCGCTCGACGCTGCCGGGGTCCGTGACGTCGAGCACCAGGAGCCGCGCGCCGGCGCCGATCTCCGCCACGGCCCGCTCGCCGCGCTCGGCGTCCCGGGACCCGACGTGGACCTGGAAACCCGCCTCGGCCAGCAGCCTGGCGATGTGGAAGCCGATGCCCTTGTTGGCACCGGTGACAAGTGCTGTGCGATCGTTCATGTCAGCCACGGTCCCCCGGCCGCGTCCGCCCTGCCAGGGACCGTCTGTACCAGGCGGACCGGGGAGGCGACGTCGGCATGGCGAGGCAGGAACTGGCCCGCTTCCTGCGTGAGCGCAGGACGGGGCTGCGCCCGCAGGCGGTGGGGCTGCCGCCGGGCACCGACCGGCGCACTCCGGGGTTGCGCCGCGAGGAGGTCGCCGAGCTGGCCCACATGTCGGTCGACTACTACATCCGCCTGGAGCAGGCCCGCGGCCCCCGCCCCTCCCCGCGCGTCCTGGACGCCCTGGCCGGGGCGCTCCGGCTGGCCCCCGCCGAGCGCAGCCACCTCTTCCGGCTGGCCGGCTCGGCCGCGCCGCCGCCCGGCGCCGCGGCGGTACGGCGGGTGCGACCGCACGTGGCCCGCCTGCTGGAGCGGCTTCCCGACACCGCCGCGATCGTCACCGACGCGGCCTACGGCCTGGTGGCCTGGAACCCCCTCGCCCAGCTGCTGTTCGGCGGCGATCT
Organism: Streptomyces sp. NPDC001714; assembly: GCF_042892755.1. NCBI lineage: Bacteria > Bacillati > Actinomycetota > Actinomycetes > Kitasatosporales > Streptomycetaceae > Streptomyces > Streptomyces sp. NPDC001714. The sequence goes on along the minus strand of NZ_JBIAUL010000002.1, from coordinate 113,295 downwards.
CGGGCACGGCACGACCAACGTGGCCCGTCGGCGCTTCCTCGGCGAGGGGCGGATGTACCAGAGCTCCAGCGCCGAGGAGAGCGGGCACATCGTGGTGGCCCGGCTGCGGCGGGCCGCCGAGCGCTATCCGCACGACGCACAGCTCGGCGCCCTGCTGGACGAGTTGCGGGCGGGCAGCGAGGACTTCCGGCGGATCTGGGCGGCCCATCCGGTGCACGCCCCCGGACACCGCACCAAGGTCCTCGACCATCCGGAGCTGGGGCGGCTGCGGCTGAACTGCGACGTCCTGCTGGTGCCGGAGGACGACCAGGAGGTCGTCCTCGTCACCGCGGACCGGGGTTCGGCGTCGGCGCGCCGGATCGCGGAGCTGGCCGGGAGGGCCTGACCGGCCTTCCGGACGCGCCGCCGGCAGGTGGTCGCCGGACACGTTTCGGCAGCGCGTGTATCAGTCCTGCCTCAGCTGTCTCAATCGGCCGACAACGCGGTCTGACAAGGCTGTTGGCGGGCATGCGTGTCGTTGGAAAGGAGGACCGTCACATGGCGAGTTCCACCAAGGAGAGCAAGGCGAGCTCCACTCAGGAGGCTCCCGTCACGGCCCGGCCCCGGCGCATGCCCGGCTGGGCGAAACTGGTCACCGCGTTGGTGCTGGTGCTCGTGGTGCTGTTCGCCGGGATCAAACTGGCGGTGCTGCCCGGGATCAAGGACCTGTTCGGCACGGAGACCCGCGACAACACCGGCCCGGCGCTGCTCAAGTCCATCCAGGACATGAGCCGTTACGACGCGGCCTCCGGCAACTTCCAGGTCGTCGTGGACCTGGAGAAGGACGCCAAGTACCTGCCCAGCGCGATCCGCGGCACCCGCACCCTGTACGTGGGGGCGGGCAACGTCGACTCCTACGTCGACCTCGGCAAGATCTCCCAGAAGGACGTGACGGTCAACGGCGACCGGACCGAGGCCACCATCCGGTTGCCGCACGCCCAACTCGGCAAGGCGACCCTGGACCCGGACCACTCCTACGCCGTGTCCAAGCAGCGCGGCCTCCTCGACCGGCTCGGCGACCTGTTCTCCGACAACCCCAACAGCGAGCAGGCGGTGCAGAAGCTGGCCGTGAAGCACATCGACACCGCGGCCAAGGACAGCGGGCTGACCACCCGGGCCGAGACCAACACCACCGACATGCTGGAGGGCCTGCTGCACTCCCTCGGCTTCACGGAGGTGCACGTGTCCTACGGGACGGTCTGATCGACACCGGATGATCAGCCGGATCGCACGGGCTGATCAGCCGGATCGACGCCGGCTGATCAGCCGCCCAGCACCCCCGGCGCCGCCAGTGCACCGAGCGCGGCGGCGCCGACCAGCAGCCAGGCCACGTAGTCCCCGACGTGCCCGGACTGCAGGCGGCGCACCGGCAGCGCCCAGCCCTTCGCCACGAGCAGGCCGGGCCGGGTGACCGCGAGGGCGGCCAGGCCGAGGGCCAGGAGGGTGGAGAGACAGCCCAGCAGCACCCCGGTCGCCGTCCAGTGCACGGCGGCGGCCGGGGCACCGCCCGAACCGGCCCCGGCGACGGCGCGGCCCACCACCCCGGCGAAGCGCGGGGCGAGGCCGACGGTGAGGGCCCCGGCCAGCAGCACCGCGGGGACGACGGTCATGGTGTCCGGGATCCGGCCGAGCCGGCCCTCGGTCTCGGGCTCCTCCCCGGACCCGGTGGTCTCATAGGCGTCACCCCGCGGCGGCCTGGTCCCGAGGCCGAGGAACACCCGGGCCGCGACACGCAGCACCGCACCCGCCGTCACCGCCGACACGACGACGTACAGCACCGTCAGCGGGCCGCCCACCGCCTCCTCGGCGACCGACTTGCCGAGCGCGGTGCCGAACGGCGGCAGTCCCGCGAGCGCCAGCCCGCCCAGCCCGAACAGCACGCCCACCGTGCGCAGTTCGCGGGCCCGGCCGTGGAGCACGCGTTCGTCGACGGTGCCGTAGCGGTCCAGGAGGATGCCCGCACAGGCGAACAGGGCGGCCTTCACCCCGGCGTGCCCGAGGAGGTACAGGGCGATGCCGGTGTCGCCCTCCGGGGTGAGGACGCCCAGGCCGACCAGGAACAGGCCGGTGTGGGCGATCGTGGAGAAGGCGAGCAGCCGCTTGATGTGCCGCTGGTGCCAGCACATGAACGCGCCGAGCGCGGCCGTGCCCACCCCGAGGACGACCAGCGCCCGCTCCAGGTCGGCCGCCGGGATGCCGCCGGGTCCGGCGAAGACCGTGCCGTACACCCGCCAGACGCCGTAGGCGCCGAGCTCGACCATGACCCCGGACAGCAGCATGCACACCGGGGTGGGTGCGACCGCGTGGGCGTCGGGGAGCCAGAAGTGGAAGGGGGCGGCGGCCGCCTTGACCAGCAGCGCGGTGAGCACCAGGACGAAGGCGGCGAGGACCAGGGCGTCCGGGCGGCCGTGCGCGTCCAGACCGCTGCCGATCTTCGTCATGGACAGCTCGCCGGTGCGGGCGTACAGCAGCCCGATGCCCGTCAGCATGCCGTACGCGCCCAGGGAGTTGACCACGCCGAAGGTGAGCGCGCCCTGCACGGCCTTCGCCTCGTCGATGCGGTAGCCGGTCAGCGCGTAGGCGACGACGCTCATCAGCTCGAAGAACACGAAGGCGTTGAACAGGTCGCCCGCGATCGCGAACCCGCACATCCCGGCCTGGAAGACCAGCATCAGGGCCGGGTACGAACCCGCGTGCCGGTGCGGCGGCTCCGCGAAGTAGCGCCAGGAGTACGCCAGGGCGGCCAGCGTCAGCAGGGAGACCAGGGCGGCCATCCCGAGGGCCGGGCCGTCGCCGATCAGGACGATCCCGACGCTCTCGCCGCCGACCGGCCGCCAGCCGCCCACCCACTCGGTCAGCGGCGGAGCGGAGTTCAGCAGCAGGATCAGGGCGAGTGCGCAGGTCGCCGCGGAGACCAGGCAGGCGAAGGTCTCGGCCACGAGCCGGGGCAGCCGGCGGCCGCCGGCCACCAGCAGGGTGGCGCCGAGCAGCGGGTCGGCCACGAGCAGCGGCAGCAGGTGGTGCATCAGCCGCGCAGCTCCGTCAGTTCGTCGGGGTCGACCGTGCCGTGCCGCTTGGCGATCTGCAGGACCAGCGCCAGCAGCAGCGCGGTGACGGTCGCGCCGACCACCACGTCGGTCAGGGCGAGGGCCTGCACGACCGGGTCGACCAGCGGCCGGGTGCCGGGCCTGAGATCCGAGAAGACGGGTGCGGTGCCGCCGTCGCGGTAGCCGACCGCGAGCAGCAGGACGTACGTCGACGACTGGCAGACGGCGAGACAGCCGACGGCGTGGATCAGGTTGCGGCTGGTGGCGAGGCCGTAACAGCCCGTCAGGAAGATCCAGACGGCGACCAGATAGGGGAAGACGTGCATCACTGCGGACTCAACTCCCGTTCTCCTCCTCGATCTCGACGGCCTGGTCGAGGAAGCGGGCCAGCAGGACGACGACCGCGCTCGCCACCTCCATGCCGATGGCCGCGTTCAGCAGGGGGACCAGGCCGCCGGAGGACAGCGTGTTGAACGTGCCGTACGGCAGCAGGGTGTTGGCGAGGAAGGCGGTGCCGGCCAGCACCCCGGCGAGGCCCAGGACCACATAGGAGCAGGCGGCGAGGGAGTCGGTGACCTCGAAGACGCCGATCGGGCGGACGCGCTCCAGGGCGCGGTAGTCGGCGCCGAGGTACAGCAGGTGCAGTGCGGTCGCGGCGACGACCCCGCCCTGGAAGCCGCCGCCAGGGCTGAGCTGGCCGTGCGCGATCACGTACAGCCCGGTGACCAGGGCGACGGGCACGACCAGGAGGGCGTACCGGCGTACCGGCAGGGCGACTTCGGCGGGACGCGGGTCGGAGCGGTGCTCGTCCCTGGCCTGGCGCAGCAGGACCACGCAGCCGAGGACGGCGGCGAACAGGATGCTCATCTCGCCGAGGGTGTCGTAGGCCCGCTGGTCGAAGTTGACGGAGGAGATGACGTTGGCGGTGTGCCGGGCGAGGGAGGCACGGACCGCGCGTTCGCCGTACGGGTGGCTGCGCCGGCCGAAGGCGGGCAGGTCGAGGCAGGCGGCGACCAGCAGGGCGCCGAGTCCCGCGCCGCCTACCCCGAGCAGCCAGAGCCTCAGCCGCCGGTTCACTTGTCGCCCTCCTTCCCGCGCCGTTTCACCTTGCGGACCGACAGCATGATCAGCAGCGGGGTGAGCGCCGAGCCGACGGCGAGCTGCGACAGGCCGACGTCGGGGGCCTGGAGCACGGTGAACACCACGCCGAGCAGCAGCCCGAGGACGGCGAGGACCAGGGCCTGGCGGGCCGGATCGCGGGTCGCGACGGCCGCGGTCGCCGAGGCCGCGGTCAGCAGCAGCGCGACGACGATCACCGCGTCAGCCACCGCGCACCCCCCGGAAGCCGCCCGACAGCGCCCGGGAGGCGACCACGTTCCCGCCGATCAGCAGCGCCCCGATCACCAGGAGTTTCACCATCGCCCGGCTCGGTCCGGTCACCGCGCACAGGACGAGGACGACGACCGCGCCCACGCCGGCCGCCGTCCAGGTCAGCCCCCAGGCGGCGGGCCGGTCCGCCGCCAGGTCGTCGGCGAGCAGCCGGGCGAAGACCAGGGTGCCGACCGGTCCCAGCAGGGCCAGCAGCAGCGCGAGGTCGACGTAGGAGGTTCGCCCGTAGCCCTGGGAGAGGAGCAGCAGGCTGGGGCAGACCACCGTCGTGGAGAGGTTCTGGGCGATCACGCGCCGGCTCAGCGGGCCGGTGGCCACTCCCCACAGGGCCGCGCCCCCGCCCCCGGCCAGCAGTACGGTCGCCGTCAGGATCCAGCCGTTCACCGCCAGGTCACCGCCCGCCGTCCGGCGCGGGCCACGAGGGCGCCGACGGCCGCCGCGCTCGCGCCGACGATCCGCTCCAGGGTGTCGACGGTGCTGATGAACACCAGCCAGAGCAGGGCCAGTCCGGCCCACCAGGCCAGCAGTTCGGCCGCGGCGACGACCGCAGTACGCCTGGTCATACGCCGCCTCCTTCCGCCGCCGCCTGGCGAGATGTCCGTTTCGTCGCTTCCGGCATCCAAGCACCCCGTATGCCGCCGGGGGCGGCGGCACGCGGGAACGCAGCCGGAGTGCCCAGGGAGCGCGGACGGAAACCGGCGGTGCGCTCCGGCCGCCGCCGGGACTTCGGCATCTCGGGGCGCTTCGCGGGTAACAGCGTTACCACGCCGCCAAGTTCACGAGTGGAGGACCTCATGGCCAGCGCCGCCTCGCGCCTGCGCACCGCCAAGGGCGACAAGAACGAGGAGACGAGGAAGGACGGGGGCCCCGACAGGAGCTCCGGACTCTTCAGCAAGGCCGCACGCCTGGTCAGGGTCCGCCGCGCCGCGGCGGGGGCCACCACGGACAAGGGCGGCACCGCGAAGCCCGCGGGCACCGGAAGGACGGGCGCCACCGGAAAGAAGGGTGCCACCGGAAAGAAGGGTGCCACCGGGAAGAAGCGCGCCACCGGCAGGGTGCGCGGCTTCGGCAAGAAGCCCGCCCCGGGAAAGGCGCCCGGCAAAGCCTCCACCAAAACCGCCGCCAAAGCCTCCGCCAAGGCCGACGCCACCGAGCGCCGTCCGCTGCCCCTCCCCCTGCGGCTGCTGGCCATGACGTGCGCCTTCGCCGCGATGGTGGCGTTCGCGGTCGTCCTGGCCAAGCTGACGCTCGATCCCTCGCCCGCGTCGGTGTCGATCGCCCACACCAATCTGCACCCCGGCGCCACGCTGAGGATCTATCTGGACCAGCCCGCGTTCCGCGACGCCGTGAAGCAGATCGGCGGGAACGTCCTGCTCGGCGTCCCGTTCGGAATCCTGGTGCCGGTGCTCGCGCCCCGCGCCCGCGGCGTCCTGCGGGTGCTGCTGCTCACCGCGATCGTGATGCTGCTGGTGGAGATGGCACAGGGTGCGCTGGTCACGGGCCGGGCGTTCGACGTGGACGACGTCATCCTCAACACCACCGGGGCGCTGGTCGGTTGGCTGCTGCTGGGCCGCCGGCTCGGTCGCGCGGTGCACGCCCGCAGGCGCAAGGCCTGACGGCCGGCCGGGCGTCCGGAACCGGCCACCGGATCGTCCTGGACTGGTCCGTACCAAGGTATTGACGCACCACTTATCTCACTCCTTAAATCAAGAGGCGTCGCCCTTACCCCCCACCCCGGCCGGATGCCTCCCCGCGCCCGGCCGCCGTACGGAAGGGAGAGCCATGGCCTCCCCACGACTGCTCCGCAGATGTCTGTTCGCCGCCGCCCTGTCCGCCGCCCTGGTCGGGTCCGTCGCGGTCGGTCCGGTGCACCGGGCCGAGGCGGCCGACGCGAGTGCGGCCGCCGTGACCTTCTCCGACACCTTCGACGGGGCCGCCGGTTCGCCGGTCGACTCCTCGAAATGGACGCTGGAGACCGGCGACAACGTCAACAACCACGAGCGCGAGTACTACACCTCGGGCACCAACAACGCGGCCCTCGACGGCCAGGGGCACCTGGTCATCACGGCCAGGAAGGAGAACCCCGCCAACTACCAGTGCTGGTACGGCACCTGCCAGTACACCTCGGCCCGGATGAACACGTCCGGGAAGTTCAGCGCCCAGTACGGGCACGTCGAGGCCCGGATGAAGATCCCGCGCGGGCAGGGCATGTGGCCGGCCTTCTGGATGCTCGGCACCGACATCGGGTCGGTCGGCTGGCCGAACTCCGGTGAGATCGACGTGATGGAGAACGTCGGCTACGAGCCCTCGACCGTGCACGGCACCATCCACGGCCCCGGCTACTCCGGCTCCAACGGGATAGGCGCGGCCTACTCGCTGTCGAACGGACAGGCCTTCGCGGACGCCTTCCACACGTTCGCCGTCGACTGGGCGCCCAACTCGATCAAGTGGTCGGTCGACGGCGTCGTCTACGAGACCCGCACGCCCGCCGACGTGGGCGGCAACACCTGGGCGTTCAACAAGCCCTTCTTCCTGATCCTGAACCTGGCCGTGGGCGGCTACTGGCCGGGCGACCCGGACGGCTCGACCGCCTTCCCGGCGCAGCTCGTCGTGGACTCGGTGTCGGTGACGACCAGTGACAGCGCGACCGGGGTCGCGATCAAGGGCCTGGCCGGCAAGTGCGTGGACGTGGCCGGCGCGAACACCGCCAACGGCACACCCGTCGACCTCTACGACTGCAACGGCACCGCCGCCCAGCAGTGGACCGTGGGCAGCGACGGCACCATCCGCGCGCTGGGCAAGTGCCTGGACGTCACCGGCGGCGGCACGGCGGACGGCACGACGGTCCAGCTCTACGACTGCAACGGCACCGCCGCCCAGAAGTGGGCCGTCTCCTCGGCGCACGACATCGTGAACCCACAGGCGAACAAGTGCCTGGACGTCACCGGCAACAACTCGGCCAACGGCACCCGGCTGCAGATCTGGACCTGCTCGGGCGGCGCCAACCAGAAGTGGACGGTCGGCTGAGAGCAGTGCGCGCCTGCTAGCGGCGTGACGGGCGGGGCGTCCAGGTGAACTTGTCCCCGCCCACCCAGCAGACCACGTCCGGGTCGTCAAGGTCGTGGACCTTGATGCCGTAGGACGCGGCGACCTCCAGCACGTCCGTGATGGTGCGCGCCTGGCAGACCACCTCACCGTCGATCTCCACGATGCGGAAGGGCGGGGTGCCGGGCTTGCCGGTCATGACCCCGAGCACCAGGATCCGCGGCTGGGAGATGTACGGGCTCGCTATCTCGGTCATGCAATCGAGGGTAGATCTCCCCGGGCGGAAGTGACCGGCCTGAGTCACCCTGACGGTGGAGGTGGCCATGGACCCCGTCGAGGCGCTGGAACGCATCGCCTTCCTGCTGGAACGGTCCCTGGCGCCCACCTACCGGGTCCGCGCCTTCCGCACCGCCGCAAGGGTCCTGGCCGCACTGCCCGCCGGCGAGGTCGCCGCGCGGGCGCGCGCCGGGACCCTGGAGTCGCTGCGGGGCGTGGGCCCGAAGACGGCCCAGGTGGTCCACGAGGCACTGGCCGGAGATTTGCCCGGATATTTGCGCATGCTTGAGGAAGACACGGGCAAGCCCCCGACCGGTCCCGGGTCCGGGCTGCGGGAGCTCCTGCGCGGCGACTGCCATCTGCACTCGGACTGGTCCGACGGCGGCAGCCCGATCGAGGAGATGGGCCGCACCGCGGCCGCCCTCGGACACGACTGGGCCGTGCTCACCGACCACTCCCCCAGGCTCACCGTGGCGCGCGGGCTGTCCCCGGAGCGGCTGCGTGAGCAGCTGGCCGAGGTGGCGCGGCTCAACGCCTCCTGGGCGCCGTTCCGGCTGCTCACCGGCATCGAGTGCGACATCCTGGAGGACGGCTCACTGGACCAGGAGCCGGAGCTGCTGGAGCGGCTCGACGTGGTCGTCGTCTCGGTCCACTCCAAGCTGCGGATGGACGCCCGCTCGATGACCCGGCGCATGGTGACGGCCGTCCGCGATCCGCACGCCGACGTCCTCGGCCACTGCACGGGCCGCCTGGTCACCGGGCGGGGGCGGCCGGAGTCCGAGTTCGACGCGGACGAGGTGTTCGCCGCCTGCGCCGAGTCCGGTACGGCCGTGGAGATCAACAGCCGCCCGGAGCGGCTCGACCCGCCCCGCCGGCTGCTGCGCCGGGCCGTCGACGCCGGGGTGCTGTTCTCGATCGACACCGACGCCCACGCCCCGGGCCAGCTGGACTGGCAGATCCTCGGCTGCGCCCGGGCCGAGGAGTGCGCGGTGCCCGCGGACCGGGTGGTGACCACCTGGTCCGCGCAGGAGCTGCTGGCCTGGACCCACGAGGGACGGGTGCCGGCGCGCGTGAGAGGCGCGTGACGCGGTACCCGGACACCCGGGGCCTTACGACAGGACTGGGGCCTTACGACAGGAAGGGGCGCCGAGCCATGGACCGGGCGGCCGTGTTCGACGTCGACGGGACCCTCGTCGACACCAACCACCTGCACGTCACGACCTGGTGGGAGGCCTTCCGTCAGGCGGGCCACTCGGTCACCATGCACGCCGTGCACCACTCCTTGGGGCTCGGCTCCGACGACCTGGTCGGGCACCTCCTGGGCGAGGACCGCGACAAGAGCCAGGACGATCAGCTGAACACGACGCACACGGCGCTGTACGGGCAGTTCTTCGACCGGCTCGCACCGCTGCCGGGCGCCGCCGAGCTGCTGCGGCGCCTGCACCGGGACGGCTGGCGGGTGGTGCTGGCCACGTCGGCGAGCGGCCCCGAGCTGGCCGCGCTGCGCCGCGCGATCGACGCCGACGACGCCATCGCGGCCACCGCGAGCGCGGACGACGTGACCCGGGGCAAACCGGCGCCGGAGCCGGTGGAACACGCCCTGGAGCTGGCGGGGGTGCCGGCGGACCACGCGGTGTTCGTCGGGGACACCGTGTGGGACATGCGGGCGGGCACCAAGGCCGGGGTGCGCTGTGTGGGGCTGCTGTGCGGCGGGATCCCGCGCTCGGACCTGGTGGCGGCCGGGGCGGAGGAGATCTACGCAGACCCCGCGGACCTGCTCGACTCGCTGGCGGACAGCCCGCTGTCCCCGGGGTGACACGCGTCACGTACGGGCCCGGAACACCCCGGGGTGGGTGTCCGTTGAACCAGCCGTGGGTGCGGATGGGACAGTGTCCCCGGGCCTCACCTTTTGCCCACAGGGACGATCGTTCGGCTGAAGCCCTGTGGAGCGTTTCGCCGAGAGGCGACCGCCATCCGTGCCCACCACCTGGCCGCCCCGGCCGCGAATCCCCCGTCGCGACCGGGGCTTTCCCCTGTTCCGGGCCGCTGCGGGCCCCCGGAGGCACGCGCTTGACTTCGAGCGCACTCCAATTCGTAGCGTTCGGGTCATGAGCGCTACGACACCTCAGCACAAGATCGGTTCCGGCTTCGGCGCGGACAGCACGGCCGACGAGGTCCTGGCCGGCCTCGACCTCGGCGGGCGCCTCGCGATCGTCACCGGCGGCTACTCCGGGATCGGACTGGAGACCACCAGGGCCCTCACCAAGGCCGGCGCCCACGTCGTCGTCCCCGCACGGCGCGTAGAGGCCGGCCGCGAGGCGCTGGCCGGCCTCGACGGGGTCGAGGTGGACGAGCTGGACCTCGGTGACCTGGAGAGCGTACGCGGCTTCGCCGAGCGGTTCCTGGCCTCCGGGCGGACCGTCGACTTCATGATCGACAGCGCGGGGATCATGGCCTGCCCGGAGACCCGGGTCGGGCCCGGCTGGGAGGCCCAGTTCGCCACCAACCACCTCGGGCACTTCGCCCTCGTCAACCGGCTCTGGCCGGCCGTGGAACCCGGCGGCGCCCGGATCGTGTCGGTCTCCTCGCGCGCCCACCACTTCTCCGGGATGCGCTGGGACGACGTCCAGTGGCGGCACGGCTACGACAAGTGGCAGGCGTACGGCCAGGCCAAGACGGCGAACGTGCTGTTCGCCGTGCACCTCGACCGGCTCGGCCGGGACTCCGGGGTGCGGGCCTTCGCCCTGCACCCCGGCGGCATCATGACCCCGCTCCAGCGGCACATCCCCCTGGCGGAGAAGATCGAGCGCGGCTGGGTGGACGAGCAGGGCAACGTGCTGGAGGTCGCGGGTCTGAAGACACCCGAGCAGGGTGCCGCCACCCAGACCTGGGCGGCCACCTCGGCGCAACTGGCGGACATGGGTGGGGTGTACCTCGAGGACTGCGACATCGCCGAGCCCGCGGTGGAGGGCGAACCGACCGGCGTGAAGGCCTGGGCGGTCGACCCGGAGCAGGCCTCCCGGCTGTGGGACCTGTCGGCGGAGCTGACGGGCGTGAACGCGTTCGCCTGAGCCCTACCGCGGCCCTGCCGCCGTCCCGGCTCGGGCGCGCTCCCGCTGCGGGACCACCGTGTACTTCGGGTCCTTGGCCGACGCCACGCCGGCCGCGAACACGCCGAAGCGCGTGCACGCCGAACCGGCCAGCAGCGCGAGCCCGGAGGCGGCCGCGGGCACCCGGCGGCCGCCGAGCAGGACGGCTCCCAGCGCGCCGCCCGCGGTGAGGTACCGCGCGGCCCGCAGCAGGGTCCCGGCGCGCCCTTCCCTCCAGGTCTCGGCGACCAGGCCCAGCCGCCGCTCGGCGGCCCGCTCCACCGCCACGTCGGCCAGCGCCGCCAGCCCGGCGGCACAGCGCGCGGGTGCGGTCTCCCGGGCGGGCCCGGTCACCAGGGCCATGCCGGCCGCCGCGGCCGTGGCCGAGGCGGCGAACAGGTAGGGCAGTTCACGGTGGGCGTCGTGCCAGGCCGGTACGGCGGTGTCGGCGGCCAGGACCGCGGTGTACGTGGCGACGACCGGCCCGAGCAGCCCCGCCGCGCCGGTTGCCGCGCCCCCGAGCCGCGGCAGCCGGCCGCTGACGGCGCTCGCGGCGGCCGCACCCGCCGCGGGCCCGTAGGCACCGAGCAGCCAGGAACCCATGCTCATCGGTGAGGTGGGCTTGAACACCCGCAGCATGTTCGCGAACCGGCCCGGCCGGCCCAGGTCGTGAATGAGTGCGGCGGCCGACAGGGAGACGGCGGCCAGCGACGACACCTTCAGCGCGGTGGCGGTCGTCGTACGGCCGGTCAGGTGCGCGCCGGCCGCGAGGACCGATCCTGCGCCCGCCAGCCCGCCGAGGAAGAAGTACCCGGCGATGTCGGGGGCGGCCCAGGACGGCGGCTTGATGACCGGGCGGCCGTAGTAGGACTCGAACTCGGCCCGCGGAACGACGGGTTGCTCACCCCGGCCGCCCCGGCCGCGCCGCCTGCGCCCGCCGCGCTCCGGTACGCTCATCGCCGGCTCCCTCGTGCTCCTGCCGTGGCCGCGAAGCAGGCCGCCAGACCGCCCAGCAGGGACAGCGCGGCCACACCGGCGTGCTTCCACATGGCGGGCAGGTCCCGGGTGGTGACCACGGGGGCCGGGGGCAGCCCGTACACCTCGGGTTCGTCCAGCAGCAGGAAGAACGCGCCGTCGCCGTCGACCCCGTCCTGCGGGTCGTGACCGTACAGCCGGGCGTCGGGGACACCCTGTTCGTGCAGCTGGTCGACGCGCAGGGCGGCCCGCTCGCGGAGTTCGTCGAGGGGACCGAACTGGATGGACTCGGTCGGGCAGGCCTTGGCACAGGCCGGCTCCTGTCCCGCGCCGAGCCGGTCGTAGCACAGGGTGCACTTGAACACCCGTCCGTCGGCGGGCCGTTGCTCGATGACGCCGTACGGGCAGGCGGGCACGCAGTAGCCGCAGCCGTTGCAGATGTCCTCCTGGACGACGACCGTCCCGAACTCGGTGCGGAACAGCGAGCCGGTGGGGCAGACGTCGAGGCAGGCGGCGCTGGTGCAGTGCTTGCAGACGTCGGAGGACATCAGCCACCGCAGCTCACCGCCGCCGTCGCCGTCAGCCGACTCGCCGGCCACCAGCGGGAGTTCGGTACGGCCGTCCGGGCGCGGCTGTTCGATGAAGGCCACGTGCCGCCAGGTGGAGGCGCCGAGCGCCCCGGTGTTGTCGTAGGACATGCCGGTCAGGGAGAGGCCGTCCTCGGGGATGGCGTTCCACTCCTTGCAGGCCACCTCGCAGGCCTTGCAGCCGATGCAGACGGAGGTGTCGGTGAAGAAGCCGACGCGTTCCTCGCTCACTTGCGCACCTCCGTTCCGGTGGCCGCGGTGATGCCGGCCCGCCTGCGGTACTCGGCGACCAGCCTGGGCAGGTCGGGACCGCGGGGGCGGCGGCCGGCCAGGATGTCGGCGGAGAGCGCCTTGTCCTCCTGGATGTGGGCGTTGGGGTCGAGGGCGATGGCCATCAGCTCGTTGGCCGCGTCGCCCTTCGCCACTCCGTTCGGCCCCCAGTGGAAGGGCAGGCCGATCTGGTGGACGGTGCGGCCCTGGACGCGCAGCGGCCGGATGCGGTCCGTGACCAGGACCCGGGCCTCGACTGCGTTGCGGGCGGTGACGATGGTCGCCCAGCCGCCGTTCTCCAGGCCGCGTTCGCGGGCCAGGGCCGGCGAGACCTCGCAGAAGAACTCCGGCTGCAGTTCGGAGAGGTACTCCGACCAGCGGCTCATGCCGCCCGCCGTGAAGTGCTCGGTGAGCCGGTGCGTGGTGACGACGTACGGGTAGACCTCAGCCCCCTTCTCGTCTCCGCTCGGGTGGTAGCGGTTGCCCTCGCGGGGCAGCAGCCGGCGCACCGGGCTGCGCGGGGTGGACGGGTACAGGGCGTTGGGGAACGGGGAGTCCTGGGGCTCGTAGTGGGTGGGCAGCGGGCCGTCCTCCAGGCCGGCCGGGGTGTAGAGCCAGCCCTTGCCGTCGGCCTGCATGATGAACGGGTCGTCGCCGCGCAGCGCCGCCACGCCCTCGGCGTCCTCGCCGGGTTCGTAGCCGGGGGCGCGGTCGGGCACGAAGTCCGGGACGTCCCGGCCGGTCCACCTTCCCTCCTCCGGGTCCCACCAGACGTACTTCTTGCGTTCACTCCAGGGGGTGCCGTCGGGGGCGGCGGAGGCGCGGTTGTAGAGGATGCGGCGGTTGGCGGGCCAGGCCCAGGCCCATTCGGCGGCCACCCAGTCCTGCTCCCACTCGGGCTTCTTGCGGGCGGCCTGGTTGACGCCGTCCGCGTAGACACCGCAGTAGATCCAGCAGCCGCAGCGGGTGGAGCCGTCCTCCTCGAGCTCGGTGTAGGCGCTCAGCGGCGCGCCGTCGGGGCCGTGGCCGTTGATCTCGGCGAGCACGGCGTCGGCGACCGGTTCGTCCAGCTCGCCGCTGACCGGGTAGTCCCAGGTCAGGTCGAGGATCGGCCGGTCCATGGGGTCGGTGGAGCCGGCCAGCTTCTCCCGGATCCGGCGGCCGAGGTGGTACATGAACCACAGGTCGCTGCGAGCGTCGCCCTCGGGTTCGACGGCCGCGTGGTGCCACTGCACCCACCGGTTGGTGTTGGTGAAGGAGCCGGACTTCTCGGTGTGGGCGGCGGCCGGGAAGAAGAACACCTCGGTGCCGATGTCCTCGGTGCGCAGTTCGCCGGTCTCGATCTCGGGGCCGTCCTGCCACCAGGTCGCCGACTCGATCAGGGAGAAGTCCCGAACCACCAGCCACTCCAGGTTGGCCATGCCGAGGCGCTGGAGACGGGTGTTGGCGGAGCCGACGGCCGGGTTCTCGCCGAGCAGGAAGTAGCCCTTGCAGTCACCGTCGAGCTGGGCCATCACCGTGTCGTAGGTGGAGTGCGGGCCGGTCAGGCGCGGTATGTGGTCGAAGCAGAAGTCGTTGTCGGCGGTGGCGGCGTCGCCGTAGTACGCCTTGAGGAGACTCACCGTGTACGCCCGCATGTTCGACCAGAAACCCTTCACCGTGCGATTCGCCTCGATGAAGTTGTCCAGGTTCATGTCGTCGTGGGCGTGCGGCATCGGGATGTAGCCGGGCAGCAGGTTGAAGAGGGTGGGGATGTCGCTGGAGCCCTGGATGGAGGCGTGGCCGCGCAGCGCCTGGATGCCGCCGCCGGTGCGGCCGATGTTGCCGAGCAGCAGCTGGAGGACGCACGCGGCGCGGATGAACTGGCTGCCGGTGGAGTGCTGGGTCCAGCCGACGGCGTAGCAGAAGGCGCTGGTGCGGTCCGGGCCGGAGTTCGCGGTCAGCGCGTCGCAGACCTCGCGGAAGGTCTCGCGGGGGATGCCGCAGACGTCCTCGACCATCTCGGGGGTGTAGCGGGCGTAGTGGCGCTTGAGGATCTGGTACACGCAGCGCGGGTGCCGGAGGGTCTCGTCGGTGGGGGCGCGGTGGCCCGTCCGGGCCCCGCCGGAGCCGTGTACCTCGGCGCCCGCGGACTTGCTGGTGCGGTCCTCGTACAGCTCGTCGGCCTCGCCCGTCGGCTGCTGCACCTCGACGCCCTCGTACTGCCAGCTGTGCGGATCGTAGTGGGCCTTCTCCTCGTCGAGGCCGGAGAAGACGCCGTCCAGGTCCTCGGTGTCCCGGAAGTCCTCGCTGACCAGAGTGGCCGCGTTGGTGTACTTCAGGACGTACTCGCGGAAGTCCTTCTCCTCGGTCAGGACGTGGTTGACGATCCCGCCGAGGAAGGCGATGTCGGTGCCCGCGCGGATCGGGACGTACAGGTCGGCGAGGGCGCTGGTGCGGTTGAAGCGCGGGTCGACGTCGATGATCGTGGCGCCGCGCAGCTTGGCCTCCATCACCCACTGGAAGCCGACCGGGTGGCACTCGGCGAAGTTGGAGCCCTCGATGACGATGCAGTCGGCGTGCTGGAGGTCCTGCATGAAGGTGGTGGCGCCACCGCGCCCGAAGGAGGTGCCGAGCCCGGCGACGGTGGAGCTGTGGCAGACCCGGGCCTGGTTCTCCACCTGGACCACGCCGAGGCCGGTCAGCAGCTTCTTGATGAGGTAGTTCTCCTCGTTGTCGAGGGTCGCGCCGCCGAGACTGGCGATGCCCATGGTGCGGGCGGTGCGCATGCCCTCGTACTCCCACTCCCAGGTCTCGCGCCGGGTGCGGATCACGCGCTCGGCGACCATGTCCATGGCCGTGTCCAGGTCGAGGGGCTCCCACTCGGTGCCGTGCGGCCGTCGGTGGAGGACCCGGTGTTCGCGGGCGGGTCCGGTGGTGAGCTGGAGGGTGGCCGAGCCCTTGGGGCAGAGGCGGCCGCGGCTGACCGGGGAGGCCGGGTCGCCCTCGATCTGGACGACCTTCTCGTCCCGGACGTAGACCTGCTGGCCGCAGCCGACCGCGCAGTACGGGCACACCGACTGCACGACACGCTCGGCGGTCTCGGTGCGGGGGCGCAGATTCCCGGTGTACGCCGACTTGGCGGCCGCGCCCCGGCCGGTGCGGTCGGGGCCGGTGAGCTGGCGGTAGACGGGCCAGGAGCGGAATCGGTCGGCGAGGGTCATACGCGTTCCTCCCGGCTCAGGCCGACGGCTCGTCGGGCACCGGGTTCTCGGGGTGCACCGACCCCGAGCGTGGTGCGCCGTCAGGGCCCGCGCCGGCCTCGTCGGGGTCGGGGAGGTCGCCGTCGTCACGGCTATTCTGCGGCCGTCGGCCCTCCGCCGCCTCCCACGGGTCCTGGCCGGGCCCGGCCTGCTGGTCCGGGAGGTCCCGGGGTACCGGCTTGCCGTCCTGCTTGTCGCCCACGGCGTACTCCCCTCGCGTCGTTCCGAGGCCGCGTTCCGACCGTCAGGCGAGTACCTCGGCGGAACCGGGCGAAACGCGGGGCCGGTGCGGGGGCCGGCGAGGTGCGTGGGGTCAGCGCGGGCTGCGTTCCTCCAGGGCCGCGTGCCAGGCGGGGAGCCGGTTTTCGGTCGCCGGTTCCGCACGGCGGCCGCCGCGGCTGAAGAAGTCCGCGAGGGGCAGGATCGCGGCGCCGACGGTGACCGCGTCCGGGCCGAGCCGGCCGAGGTCGATGGTGACTCGCTCGGCGGGGTGGCGCAGCGCGTACGTGGTCGCGTACCGGCGTACGGCGGGCAGGAAGCGGGCGCCGAGCTGGAGGCCTGCCCAGCCGCCGATCAGGATCCGCTCGGGCTGGAAGAGGTTGATCAGGTCGGAGAGGCCGGCGCCCAGGTACTCGGCGGTCTCCTCGAGGACGGCGAGCGCGACCGGGTCGGGCTCGGTGCCCTCGGACGGGTAGGCGGCGGCGAGCATCGCGGTGAGCGCGGTCTCCTCGTCGAGGCCCTCGTCCGGCCGGCCGCCCTCCTCGCGCCAGCGGGCGAGCAACGACTCGGCGCCGGCGTACGCCTCCAGGCAGCCGAGTGCGCCGCAGCGGCAGCGGCGGCCCCGCACCCGTACGGTCAGATGTCCCCATTCGACGGCCCGGCCGTGCTCCACCTCGGCGGTGACCAGGCAGGCGCCGACGCCGGAGCCGAACAGCACCACGACCGCGTTGTCCGCGCCGCGCCCGGCGCCGAACCACATCTCGGCCTGGCCCAGGGTCTTGGCGCCGTTGTCGATGAAGTACCGCACGGAGTCCGGCAGCCGGCAGCCGGAGCGGAGCAGTGCCTCCAGCGGGACGGCGTCCCAGCCGATGGTCTGGCCGTGCACGACGGCACCCCGGTCGTCGGTGTGCTCGATGATGCCGGGGACGCCGACGCCGACGCCCAGGAGCAGTTCGGGCGAGGCGCCCTCGGTGGCGAGGACCTCGTCGATGCCGTCCCGGATGTGGCCGACGATCACCTCGACGTCGTAGCCCTGCTGCTCCAAGGGGCGCTCGACGCGGGCCAGTTCGGTGAGGTTGAGGTCGAACAGCTCGACGCGGACCCGGGTCTCGCCGACGTCCACGCCGATCATGTGACCGCTGTGCGGGGCGACGCGCAGCAGGGTGCGCGGGCGCCCGCCGTCGGAGTCGACGCTGCCGGCCTCCTCGACCAGGCCGTCGGCGACCAGGTCGGCGACCACGTTGCTCACCGAGCCGGAGCTCAGGCCCGTGGCCGGGCCCAGCTCGAAGCGGCTGAGGGGGCCGTCGAAGTAGAGCCGCTGCAGCACGGCCGTGCGGTTGGCCCTTCTGAGGTCGCGCACCGTGCGCCCGTTCCGCCCCGCCATGTGGCTCCCTTCACGAACCCTGCCCGACCTGCAACATACTCCTTCGGGGGGCCGGAAGCGATATTTCCCCAACCCTTAGTTCACGCTGTGAGTGAAGGGGTCTGGAGAGCGGGGTGCACCGCAGGGGTGCGGGGTGCGTGCGGACTGCGGGTGCGTCGTGGTTGCCCGCGCCCACGCGGTGGAGCCGCATGCCGGTACAGCCCCGCGCCCCTGTCGGGGCGCTCCGCCTCACGGCACCCATCAGCTCGCCGCGTAGACATCCTCCACGTAACGGCCCTCCGCCACCAGGGAGTTCAGCCAATCGTCCGCGTTCCCGCCGGGATTGCGATCCTGGAACATCCTACGGAACGCCTCCCGCACCCCCGGCGCCGTCCTGCTGCCGTCGCCGCAGACGTACCCCCGGGCGCCCGCTTCCAGCAGCTGCCACACCTCGTCGGCCTCGGCCGCGATGCGGTGCTGGACGAAGGTGCCGGCGGTGCCGAAGACCGGGCGCAGGCAGACGGCGCGGGTGGCCTCGGCCGGGTGCAGCTCCTCGGCGTGCAGGTAGTCGGCGTCGGCGACGGCGCCGCGGAAGGGGCCGGGCCGGTGCCCGCGGCGATCATCACGACCGGGGCGCCGCCGTCGACGCGGAAGGCCTCCCGGCAGGGCTGGACGCGGGCGTACGACGTGTCGCCCGGGCGCAGGGCGGCCAGGTGGCCGGAGCCGGTGCCCCGGTAGGTGCCCTTGCCGGACCTGGCGGGGGCCTCGAGGAGGGAGATCATCAGGTCGGCGTGGCGGGGGTCGGTGGCCGGGGGCGGGTGCCGGCCCTGCCGGCCGGGGGCGCCACCACGGAGCGGGCCGCCCGCGACCTGGGCCTGACCAGGGACGGCGTCACCTACCGTCTGCGCCGCCTCTCGGCCCGCCGGGACGCGGCGAACCGCACCGAACTGGTAGCCCGCGCCTACGCCTTGGGCGTGCTCGGACCGGGCGTCCGGCCGACCGCCCCGGCCGAGTAGGCGGTGCCGGCGCCTTCCGGGGCGCCGAAGCGGGCCAGCGTGTGCCAGACCATCTTGAGGTCCTGGATCTCGTACCGGCCGGTGCGGGCCGCGGCACCGATGATCCGGGGGTCGACGACACCCTTCTCGGCGATCGCGGCGCCGAGTTCGGCGTACTCAGGACCCCGGTAGTCGGCGTGCCGGCGCAGGTCGGGCACGGTGAGCCGGTAGCCCGGATGCCATTCGACCGGGAAGGGCAGCCGTCCGGCCGCCACCGCCACGGGCGTGTCCCGGTAGCAGGCGTCCAGCACCAGGGCCTCGACGTCCCGGTCGAGCCGTACCCCGCCGTGCACCTGTGCCTCGACGTAGTCGTTGAGGGCGTCCCGCTGATCGGCGTCGGCCAGCGCGAGCAGGTGGGTACCGGCGGCCACCCCGAAGTCCGTCGGCTCGGCCGCGCTGTCGGGGTAGCAGAAGGTGGTGCGGTGGAGTGCCGGTCCGGTCAGGCGCAGGTGTGCGGAACCGAACCGCGGGGCCGCGCCGACCACTTGGCGGCGGAAGTCCAGCGCGCCGTACACCGGCCGCTCGGCCGGGTGGGCGTCGTCGTAGGCTCCGCCGAAGATCCGGCTCTCCCAGCGCCACCGGTCGCCGCCGGGGTGGGCGGTGAGCCCGCCGTTGCCGGTGCCGGTGACGAACTGGGAGTGGTAGATGCCGTCCCGGGCGAGCGCCTCCAGGATCGGCAGGCCGCCGGAGAGGCGGTCGGGGTGGAAGTTGAGGGTGATGCGCAGGCCGGGGTCGACAGGCGGCCCCGAGGACAGCGCGGCCACATGGCGCAGCGCCGCCGCGCCCCGCGCCGTGTCGGCGTCCGTGAGCTCCACCCGGGTCCCCCTGTGGCCGGTCCGATGCCTGCCGACCTTAGCCGATCACCCTCGGCCCGGTCGCGGCCGTTTCGCTCCGGGATCAGCTCGTCACGGCGATGAGCACCCCGGCGCCCAGGAAGACCAGCCCGCCGAACACCAGGAACACCACCGGCCCCACGACGTGCCGCCACATGCGCACCCGGGCGATCTGCGGGTTCTGCGCCAGATACACGACCGCCACCTGCCGTCCCGTCGCCAGCCCCATACCGGACCCCTGCACCCGCGGCGAGAACTCCACCCGGTAGCCCGAGCGGTCCGTGAAGGCGATGACCGGGACCCACTTCGGTCCGTCACTGTCCCGGGTGCGCACGTTGTCCACGACGGACCCCCAGGTGTGCACCCCGTGCCGCCGCAGGCGGTGTACCACCGTGCCCTCGTGCACCGCGGCCACGAGCAGCCCCAGGCCTGCCACCGTGCACAGCACAGCGCCGAAGTTCAATGCCCCAACCCTTCCGTCCCGTCCGACCGTTCAGCACCTCGGGTACAGAGGACGCGTCGGCCTGGCGTTCGGTTTCCGAGTCGGGAGGCGCCGCCTCGAGAACCCTCCGTAATCAACTCTGGTCAATCAGCCACTAGCGCGCGCGAGTGATCTGTGGACAATACGTTCGACGTGACACGCGAGTGGGAACAGGCCAAGGGATGCACAACGTACGGAAGTGGGCCGAGGGTCTGTCGCGACTGCTGCGCCGGCACCGGGACCCGGTGGTCGTCCAGACGCTGCGGTCGGCCACCGCGGCCACGATCGCCTACGTCGTCGCGCTCCACCTGAGCCCGGAGCCGGCTCCGCTCACCGCCCCGCTGACCGCACTCCTCGTCGTCCAGGTGACCCTGTACGCGACGCTGACCAACGGTTTCCGCCGGGTCAACTCGGTGGTGGCCGGGGTGCTGGTCGCCATCGCCTTCAGCCAGCTGGTGGGCCTGACCTGGTGGAGCCTGGCCCTGCTGATCGTGGCCTCACTGGCGGTGGGGCACCTGGTGCGCGTCGACGAGTACGTCCCCGAGGTGGCGATCAGCGCCATGCTGGTGCTCGGGGTCACCACCATCAGCAGTACCGCGTGGGCGCGGATCGTGGAAACCCTGATCGGCGCGGTCGTCGGCATGGGCTGCAACCTCCTGCTCCCGCCCCCGGTGTGGGTGGACGAGGCCGGGGAGTCGATCGAGGGCCTGGCCCGCCGGCTGCGGCAGCTGATGCTGCGGATGGGCGAGGAGGCGGCCGAGATCATGCCCTGGCAGCAGGCCGCCGCACGGCTGCACGAGGCCCGCCGCCTGGACCACGCCATCGTCGAGGTGGACGCGGCGCTGCGGCAGGCGGAGGACAGCCTGCGGCTCAATCCACGGGTCCGGGAGGGACTGCTGCACCGGGTGGTGCTGCGCACCGGCCTGGACACCCTGGAGATCTGCACGGTCGTGCTGCGCGTGCTGGCCCGGACCTTCACCGACCTGGCCAAGGCCCGCGAGCCCGAACCGCTGTTCGCGTCCGACGCGGGCGCGGCCGTGGAACAGCTGCTGTCCCAGATCGCCGACGCCGTGGTCAGCTTCGCCGTCCTGGTGACCACCAGCATCAGCGAGAACGCCGAGTCGGCGGAGGCCAGGCTCGCCGCCGAGCTGCACACCGCGACCGGCACCCGCGACAAGCTCGCCGACCTGCTCCAGCAGGAGATCCACCGCGACGACCGGAACTGGCAGCTGCTCGGCGCCGTCCTGACCGAGGTGAACCGGCTCCTCGACGAGCTGGACACCGAGCACCGCACCCGCCGTCTGCTGGAGGAACTGGACCGGGTCTCCGGCGAGCAGCGCGCCAAGCGGCCCTGGCTGACCTGGCTGCGGGAGCGGGTGGGCGTACCGGAGCGGCTGCGGCGGAACCAGGGCGGTGGTGCGGGGCGTTCTCCGTCACGGACGGAGAAGGGGGCACGCCGATGACGGACACGGCGGTACGGATCGACGGGAACACACTGCGGCTGCCGGGCGGGGTGGCGGTGCGGTTCGTGCGTACGCTGCGGCTGCCGGAGACGGGCACGCATCCGCTGCCGCCGGGGCTGGGTGAGTTCCCGGTCCGGCGGATCGGCGACTACCCGGACACCGTTCCGGACGAGTGGCGGGCGCGGGGCGGGGTGATGCTGCCGGTGTACCTGCGCGAGGCGATGTGGCTGAGCTTCGCGGGCACGACGGAACCGGCGGCGCTCCAGGTCGGCGTCGGCAAGGTGTGCGCGGTGTCCGGCGAGCCGTGGCGCGACCGGCTGTCCCGGAAACCGCAGAACTACCTGGTACTCCCCCGGCAGCCATGGCTGGACGGGATCAACTCCGGGAAGGGCACGGTGCGCCAGTTCGTGGCGGTTCCGCTCGGTCTGGGTGCGACGGTGGAGGGGCAGGTCACCGGCGAGGAGGTGTGGGGCGGGGTGCAACTCCAGTCCTTCCCGCTGTCCGAGGAGGCGCTCGCCGAGTACCACCGTCAGGAGCGGCTGCGGCGGGAGCGGCTGGGCCGGGAGCGGACGCGCAGCAGTCGGTCGGCCGGCGCCTTCGGTGCGGCACCGCCCATGGCGGCAGCCGCGCCGGGGGCGGCTCCGGTGACCCGGGGGCGGAAGTCGGCCCCTGCGGCGATGGGGCTGGGTGTCGGCGGCTCGATGCGCCAGGAGGTGTACCTGGACGAGCGTCCACTGCGGGACTGGGCCGAGACCCCGGCCGGACGCGTCTTCGTGCACCTGGTCACGCCTCCGCAGTGGTACCGCATCACGGGCGAGGCGCCTCCGCCGTCGCCGGTGGACCGGGCGGCGTACACCCGCGCGGGGCTGCCCTGGTACGACTACTACGACGAGGACGCCCGGGATCTCGCCCCCACGGACACCCTGGAGGCGGTCAAGCCGGTCGGCGACTGGCTCGGCGACGACCTGGAGCCCTGGCAGCAGCCGTCCCCGGGGCAGGTGGTTCCCCTGAAGGACGCGCAGGGAAAGCCGGTGGAGGACGGCGACTGGTAACGCCATTGCACTGGATGCAACGGGCGTTGCTCTTCTTGCGCTGCCCCTTCGGTCCACGTCAAGGTGTGTCACGTCCGGGGTGACACACGACCTGAGGTGCGTGGCATGGGCAGTGGTACGGAAGGGACACGCGGCGGCTGGAGCAGGCGCCGGTTCGTCGGCGCGCTGGCGGGCGCGGCCGCGGTGGTCGCGGTCCCGGCACCGGCGGCACCGCCCGCGGAGCGGCCGCGCCGGGCGGCGCACCCGGCGGCCGACGCCCCGGCGAAGACGCCCTCGACGCTCCGCCCGCTCTACCTCGGCACCTACACCTCCGTGGCGGGCGGCGGCACCGGCATCGGACTCGCCGGCTACGACCCGGCGACCGGCGAGATCACCGGGACCGGCACGCTCACGGGGGTCGCCGACCCGTCGTACCTCACCGTCCACCCGGACGGCCGCACGCTGTACGCGGTGAACGAGCGCGCGGACGGGAGCGTGACCGCCGTACGCCTGGCGGACCGGAAGATCCTGGGCAGCCGGAGCACCGGCGGGGCGGGCCCGTGCCATCTCTCGGTCCATCCCACCGGCCGCTGGCTGCTGAGCGCCAACTACACCTCGGGCAGTGTCGCCGTGCACCCGATCGACGCCACGGGCGCCCTCGGCGAGCGCACCGCCCTGGTCACGCACACCAGTCCGGCTCCCGGACCCGGCCAACAGGGCCCGCACGCCCACCAGTTCATCACCAGCCCGGACGGCGGCCATGTCCTCGCCGTGGACCTCGGCACCGACACGGTCTACAGCTACCGCCTCGACACCGCGCGGGGCACCCTCACCGAGGTCGCCCAGGCGCACACGAAGCCGGGGGCGGGCCCGCGCCACCTGACCTTCCACCCGGGCGGACGGTACGCGTACCTGGCCGACGAGGTGGGCGACACGGTCGCGGTCTGCGGCTACGACCCGGCCACCGGCCGGCTGACGATCGGCGAGCCGCAGTCCACGGGCAGCGCCGCCGGCACCACCAACTACCCGGCTCAGTTCCTGGTCACCGCGGACGGCGCCTACGCCTATCTGGCCAACCGGGGCGACAACACGCTCGCGCGGTACGCGATCGAGGCCGCCGGGGCCCGGCTGCGGCTGCTGGACACGGTGCCGGTGCACGGGGACTTCCCCCGCCAGATCGCCTTCTCCCCCGACGGCCGGCTGCTGTTCGCGGCCAACCAGCGGTCCGGCACCGTGAGCGTCTTCACCGTCGACCCGGACAGCGGCGAACTCCGGCTCGCGGGCGAGCCGTTCGCCTCACCGGTCGCGGTCTGCGCGCTGCCGCTGTAGCGCCCGCGGGCAGGAGGCGGCCGCGCTCGCCCGGGCCAGCAGGGAGTGCATGCGCTCGGTGAGCTCCGAGATGTCGTCGGCGGGCGCATGGAAGGCGAGCCGTACGTCGCCGTGGGCGCGGGTGCGTTCGATGCGCAGGGTCAGTCCGTGCCGGTCCACGGCGAGGGGCTGGACGCGGGTCGCGGCGTGCAGGCTCTCGGGCTCGACGAGCCGGGTGAGCCGCTCGACGGCGTCCGGGTGGGCGTCGGCGAGATGGGTGAGCAGCCCGGCCTCGGCACCGGCCAGCGGGTCGGGCCGGGCGGCGGCGAACTCGTCGAGGTCGACGACCGCCGCACCGGAGGGCCGGCGCAGCACCACGCGGGTGGGCCGGAAGACGAGGTGCTCGTCGGCGGGGGCGAACCAGCCGGCCATCCAGAGCCGGGCCCGGATCCGGCTGCGCACCGGGACGGGCGCGACGTCGGCGAACTCCAGCATCGCGGACGGCTCGCCGCGCGGGGCGCAGATCGCGGCCGTGAGCAGGGCGCTGTCCTCGGGCACGTGCAGCAGCACCCGGCCGTCGTCGGCGACGGCGTGCGCGCCGACGTACTCCTCGCGGCCGCCGTCCGCGGTCACCGTGCACGACCACGCGACGGCCAGCAGGGACCTGGCCTGCTCCGCCGCACCGGGTCCGGCGGCCCAGGCTGCCTGTTCGTCACCCATCCCGAAACCTCCTTAGGTAAGCCTCACCTAACCTATCGAAGATCGAGGTGTACGCCAAGCACGGCGTGCGTCACGCACGGGAAGAACAGGACCGGGAAAGGGACCGGGACGGTCAGGAGATGACGCCCAGCAGGGCCCGTGCGCACAGGTCCCGCACCTGTTCCCGCGTCAGCTCCTCGGTGCGCAGCCACTCCAGGCAGACATGCGTGGTGAAGGCGAGCCAGCCGCGCACCGCGAGGCGGGTGTCGGGGCGCCGCTCGAGGGCGGGGCCGAACTCGGGGTCGGCGGCGAGGGCGGCGAGGATCTGGCGTTCCTGGGCCGACTGGGCCTGCCGGTAGACGCGGCGTACGGCCTGGTCGCCGGAGGCCTCCGCACGATGGAAGGCGCGGAAGCCGTGCGCGTGGGTGTGGACGTAGTCGAGGTAGACGTCGAGGGCCGCGGTGAGCTGCTCGCGGGCCGGTACGCCGGGCTCGGCGGCCGTCATCCGCAGCATCCGCTCGCTCTCCCGCGCCACCACCGCCGCGAAGAAATCGCGTTTCGTCGGAAAATAGTGGTACAGCAGGCCCCGGGAGACACCCGCGATCTCGGCGACCTGCTCGATCCACACGTCGTCGTACGGGCTCTCCGAGAAGAGCCTGGCCCCGACCGAGAGGAGCTGCTCACGACGCTCCGCCGTACTGAGTCTGCGGCGGCTGCGCTCGCCCTGGTTCGGGACCATGCCCGCACTTTACTTGACGTGGGTTCAACAACGGGTCGAGACTGAAACCGCTTATTGAACCCACGTACAACTGGATCGACGTGCCGCAGCATCAAGGGAGATCGCGTCATGGCGGAGACGGCCACGCAGCCGGGGACGGGGACGGACGGCCCGCTGCCGAAGGGGTTCCGGGGCGCCGAGCAGGGCTGGCCGGAGCTGCACCGCATCCCGCACCCGCCGCGCCGGCTGCCGCTCCTCGGCGACGTCCTGGGCGTCGACCGGCGCACCCCGCTCCAGGACTCGATGCGGATCGGCGGGCAGCTGGGCCCGATCTTCCGGCGCAGGGCGTTCGGCAACGAGTTCGTGTTCGTGTGGGGGGCCGAACTGGCCGCCGACATGGCCGACGAGTCGCGGTTCGCCAAGCACGTGGGGCTCGGGGTGGCCAATCTCCGTCCGGTCGCCGGGGACGGCCTGTTCACGGCGTACAACCACGAGCCGAACTGGCAGCTGGCACACGACGTCCTGGCCCCGGGCTTCAGCCGGGACGCCATGGAGGGCTACCACGCGATGATGCTGGCCGTGGCCGGGCGGCTGACCGACCACTGGGACCGTGAGCTGGCGGCCGGCCGCTGGGTGGACGTGCCCGGCGACATGACCAAGCTGACCCTGGAGACGATCGCCCGCACCGGGTTCGGCCACGACTTCGGCTCGTTCGAGCGGGACCGGCCGCACCCCTTCGTGACCGCGATGATCGGCACGCTCACCTACGCGCAGCGCCTGAACAGCGTGCCCGGCCCGCTGGCCCCGCTGATGCTGCGGCAGGCCGCCCGGCGCAACGCCGCGGACATCGAGTACCTCAACCGCACCGTCGACGACCTCGTCGCCGAGCGGCGCAGGGCCGGCCGCGGTGAGGGCGACCTGCTCGACCGGATGCTGGAGACGGCCCATCCGGAGACCGGTGAGCGGCTGTCCGCCGAGAACGTACGCCGGCAGGTGATCACCTTCCTGGTGGCCGGCCACGAGACCACCTCGGGCGCGCTCTCCTTCGCGCTGCACTACCTGGCCCGGCACCCGGAGGTCGCCGCGCGGGCGGCCGCCGAGGTGGACCGCGTGTGGGGCGACACGCCCGCGCCGGGCTACGACCAGGTGGCGAAACTCCGCTACGTGCGCCGGGTGTTGGACGAGTCGCTGCGGCTGTGGCCGACCGCCCCCGCCTTCGCCCGCGAGGCCCGCCAGGACACCGTGCTGGCCGGGCGGCACCCGATGCGCCGGGGTGCCTGGGCGCTGGTCCTGACGCCGATGCTGCACCGGGACCCCGAGGTGTGGGGTCCCGACGCCGAGAGCTTCGACCCGGACCGGTTCGAGGCGAAGGCGGCACGGGGGCGGGCCCCGCACACCTTCAAGCCGTTCGGCACGGGGGCGCGCGCCTGCATCGGCCGCCAGTTCGCCCTGCACGAGGCCACCCTGGTCCTCGGCCTGCTGCTGCGCCGCTACGGCCTCGGCGCCGACCCGGGCTACCGCCTGCGGGTGACCGAGCGGCTGACGCTGATGCCGGACGGCCTGCGGCTGCGGCTTGAGCGGCGCATCCCCGCCCCGGCGCCGGTGACCGTGCCGGAGGCGCCCGCGTCAGAGAGCGGCGGCGGCTGCCCAGTGCACGGGGCGGGTGACTGACACCGGCAGGCGCGTGCCCGCGTTGCCCCGGGCCGCGTCGAGCTGGGGCTGGGTCAGGAAGAAGGCACCCGTGAGGTCCGCGTCGCTCAGGTCGGCGTCCCGCAGGTCGGCGCCGATCAGGTCCGCCTCCCGCAGATCGGCCCCGCTGAGGTCGGCGGCGATGAGGTAGGCGCCGCGCAGACTCGCCCCGCGCAGGTCGGCGCCCCTGAGCCGGGCGCCCATCAGGTCGGCGCCCCGCCGGTCCTTCTTCCTGCCGCGCACCCCTGCCCGGGCCAGCTCGCTGGTCCGCAGCAGCAGCACGTTGACCTCCTGCCGATGGGCGGCCACGTCCAGGGCGGCCAGTTCCTCGGGCGTGCCCAGGCTCAGTTCCTCGGTCTTCCGCAGCGCGGCACGCAGATCGGCGTGGACGGGGCGGGCGGCGGCCAGGCCCAGCGCCTCGGTGAGGTACCAGAGCAGTTCGTGCAGCTGCCGTACGACCGGGAACGTCTCGAACATCCGGCGGGCGTCCTCCCCGGACCGGCCACGCCAGTCCCGGCCGCCGAAGGTGACCTGCGAGACCTTCTGCCCGGCGCCGAAGCAGTCGTAGACCGTGCAGCCGGCGAACCCGCGCTGCCGCAGCTCGGCGTGGATGCCGCAGCGGTGGTCGCCGCCCAGGTTGCGGCAGGGCTTTCCGGCGGCCTTGTCGACCGCGAAGTCCGCCGACGCGGCGAACGGCAGGGCGACACAGCACAGCCCGAAACAGCGGGCGCAGTCACCGCTCAGCCGGGCCCGTTCGGATATGTGTTCTGGCATCCGGCCAGCCTACTGAGCGGTGAGGACCTCCTCGTCCGCATTTCTCAGCCGGGCCGCGTCCGCCCCCGGCGACCGGCCGAACTGCCGCCGGTACTCGCGGCTGAACTGGGAGGCGCTGTCGTACCCGACCGCGTACCCCACGTCGGCCACGTCGTCGGTGCTGCTCATCAGGCGCAGCCGGGCCTCCTGGAGCCGGATGTGCTTCTGGTACTGGATCGGGGTCATCGCGGTGACCGCGCGGAAGTACCGGTGGAAGGGGGAGGCGCTCATGCCGGAGAGCCGGGCCAGGTCCTCGACGCGCAGGGCGTCGGTGTAGTGCTCGCGGATGTGGCGGACGGCCCGGCCGATCTGGGTGAGCCTGCTGTCGGCGAGCCCGATCTGCCGGACCAGCGCGCCCTGCTCGCCGGTGATCAGCCGCCACAGGATCTCCCGCTCGATCATCGGGGCGAGCACCGGGATGTCGGCGGGCCGGTCGAGCAGCCGGACCATCCGGAGGGCGGCGTCGACCAGGTCGGCGGGCGCCTCGCCGACCGCGAGCGCGGGCAGCCCGGTGCGGCGGCGCACCCCGCCCGCGTGCCGGTCGGTGCCGGTCTCCAGGAGCAGCGCGGCGATGCGCGCGGGCCGCAGCCGGAAGCCGAAACCCAGGAAGGGCGTCTCGCGACTGGCCCGGGTGCACTGCCCGCTGACCGGCAGGTCGACCGAGACGACCAGGTACTGGCCCACCCCGTAGTCGTAGATCCGGCCGCCCAGCGTCAGCCGTTTGGCGCCCTGGGCGACCAGGGCGAGGACGGGGTCCGCGATGCCCGAGCGCGGACCCGTGGGCCGTTCGGCGCGGGTCAGCATGAGGCCGTCGATGGCGGGAACGACGTCGGCGTCGCGCGGGGCGTGCCGGTCGATCAGCGAGCGCAGTTCGTCGAGGGACACGCTCCCGATTCAAACGCCGGCCGGGGGACGACCGCAACGCCCTCCCCCGGAAAGGCGACAGGATCGTGCAAGCCACCGGTGCGATCGCCCTAACGTTCCCGCAGCTCAGCCTGGTTTGCTCGAGGAGTCGCATTCCCCACGCGTCTTCCAGGGAGCATTTCATGGCACTCGACTCGTACGTCGGTCTCGGCCGGTCCGGACTCAAGGTGAGCCCCTTCTGTCTCGGCGCGATGAACTTCGGCGAGGACGGCGGCTTCGGCTGCTCGGTCGAGGAGTCGGAGAAGATCCTCCAGACCTATCTCGACCTCGGCGGCAACTTCGTCGACACCGCCAACTTCTACACCAACGGCCACTCCGAGGCGATCCTCGGCGACTTCCTCGCCGCCCGCCCCGGCCGCCGCGACCGCCTGGTGCTGGCCACCAAGTTCTTCGGCAACCTGCACCTCGGCGACCCCAACGGCGGCGGCGCCGGCCGCAAGGCGATCGTCGGCCAGCTGGAGGACTCGCTGCGCCGCCTGCGCACCGACTACGTCGACCTGTACTGGCTGCACAACCACGACCGGTCCACGCCCGTCGAGGAGACCCTGCGCACCCTGGACGACCTGGTGACGGCCGGCAAGATCCGGTACGTCGGCTTCTCCGACACCCCGGCCTGGTTCACCGCCAAGGCCCACACCATGGCGCTGCTGCGCGGCTGGACACCGGTGACGGCGCTGCAGATGGAGTACTCGCTGCTGGAGCGCACCATCGAGGGCGAGCTGATCCCGCTCGCGCAGGACGCCGGGATGGGGATGCTGCCCTGGTCCCCGCTCAAGAGCGGCTTCCTCTCCGGGAAGTACCGCAGGGACCGGTCCGCACCCGCCGACGCGAAGCGGGCGGCCGTTCTCGGGCAGCCGACCGAGGAGCAGTTCACCGTGATCGAGGCGCTCGCCGCGGTCGCTGAGGAGACCGGCGCGAGCCCGGCCGCCGTCGCCCTCTCCTGGGTGCAGAACCGCCCCGGTGTCACCTCCACCCTGATCGGCCCGCGCACCCACGCCCACCTGGAGGCCAACGTGGCCGCCCTCGACGTCCGCCTCGCACCGGAACAGACGGCCCGCCTCGACGAGGTGTCCGCCCCGGCCCTCAACTTCCCCCATGACCTCAACCACCGCGTCGGCACCATGCTCAAGTACGCCGGCGCCACGGTCGACGGGGCGTCGAGCGCGGTGTACCCGCCCCTGCTGGCGAGCACCGTCCGCTACTGATCGGGAGTCTGCCGCGGACCGGAAACTCACCGTGGAGTTTCCGGCCTCGTGGGGGTCCTCTTCATCCGGCGGAAAACAAGCTCGGCTACCACAGAGGCAGGAACCCGCAGGACAGGAGACGGACCATGTGCAGGCATCAGCCCCCACGCCCCGGCGCCGCCGACCACCCCGACGACCACTCGGCCGTCGTCGTCTCGGCCCATCCCGAACAGGGCTGGAGCCTGCTGTGCGACGGCACGATCGTCTTCGACGACACCGGTGAGCTCCTGCCCGACGGACGGACCGTGAGCCCCCGTCGCCCCCCGGCCGCCGCCGTCTGAGTGACGGTCAGTCGTCCCCGGCGCCGAAGTCCAGGCGGTCCAGCCGCTCGGGGTCGGCCAGGATGTACATCTCGGTGATCCGGCCGTCGGCGACGGTGACCGCCATGACGGAGAGCGGGCGTCCCTCGGGCGCGGTGACCATGCCGACGGTACCGTTGACCAGCGCGAGCCGCGCCCAGCCCGCGAACTGCCGGAACGTGAAGGCCCCTTCGGCCACCGCCCGGGCGCCGCGCAGCACCTTGGACGCGGCCGCTCCGCGCACCAGCGCCCCCGAGTCGACGCGCAGCACCACATCCGGGTGGAGCACGGCGACCAGCGCCTCGAAGTCGCCGCCCCGGGAAGCCGCCAGGAAGGCCTCCAGCACCTGACGCTGGCGCCCGAGGTCGGGGTCGCCGGTGGGCGTGGCCCCCTGCACCCGGCGGCGGGCCCGGCTGGCCAGCTGGCGGGTGGCCGCAGAACTGCGCTCCACGATGGGCGCGATGTCGTCGAAGGGGACCGCGAACAGGTCGTGCAGGACGAACGCCAGCCGCTCGGCGGGCTCCAGCGTCTCCAGGACGATGAGGAGGGCGAGCCCGACGGAGTCCGCCTCCAGCACCTCCTGTTCGGGGTCGATGCTCGACAGCGGCCTGATGACCGGGTCGGGGACGAAGGTCTCGTCGATGGGCTGCTCGCGGCGCGCCGTACGGGAGCGCAGCATGTCCAGGCAGACCCGGCCGACCACCGTGGTCAGCCAGCCGCCCAGGTTCCTGATCTCGTCCGCGTCGGCCCGCCCGAGCCTGAGCCAGGACTCCTGGACGGCGTCCTCGGCCTCGGTGAGCGAGCCGAGCATCCGGTAGGCCACCGCGCGCAGTTGGCCGCGGTGTTCCTCGAAGCGGTCGGCCAGCAGTTCCGTGTCCATGGTCCTGTCCCCCCGTTTCTCCACGGCCGCAGACTATGCGGACCCGTGACGCCCGCAACCTCTTTTGCCGGCGGGGCTCACACCTCGTCGCGGACGAGGGCGAGGAGCCGGTCCAGGACCCTGGGGGCACCGGTGCGCAGGCCGTCGTGCTCGAACTCGTCGGTGACCCAGGTGCGCAGGCCCCGGACGGCCCGGGCGGTCGCCAGCGAGTGCCCGGCGTCGACGTACATGTCGTCGTGGTAGACGGCGGCGGCGACCGGGACCTCGTTGACGGCCAGGCGGGCCGGGTCGTACAGCGGCTGCCAGTCGGTGCGGGCGGCGAGCAGGTCGGCCGTCGCCTTCAGGGGCCGCAGGGCCGGGTCGGTCTCGAACATCCAGGGGTGCACGGTCTCCCCGGTGAACAGCACGGGGGCGTCGCCCGCGAGCGCCTTGGCCGCGTCGAACTGCGGGAACTCGGCGCGGACCCGCTCGGCCGCCCACGCGGTGGGGCGCGCGTCCTGGCCGTAGACCGGCTCGTGGACCAGGGCGTACAGCGGGTTGCCCGCGTACGACAGCAGGCCCTGGACCTGTTCCTGGAAGGCGTCGGAGAGTTCGGGGCCGGACGGGGTGCGGACGAAGGCGTCCTCCAGGAGGAAGTGCAGGCGGTGGCTGCCGTCGCTCATGCCCAGCATCAGGCCGAGGGACTGGAAGGCCTCGACGGTGAGCCGGTAGCCGTTCGGCAGCGGGGTCTCGTGCTCCAGGAGGTACTCGGCGATCCGCCGGACCCGCTCGACGTCCATCGGATAGCGGGCGTAGTGCGCGGTGACCTTGCGCTCGATGCGCGGGTAGGCGGCGCGGTAGACGTCGTCGGCGTGCGCGTCCAGGGACGGCAGGCCGCCGGTGATCACGGAGGTCTTCAGGCCCTCGGGGAAGAACGACAGGTACGTGACCGTGCAGAAGCCGCCGAAGCTCTGGCCGAGGGTGGTCCACGGGGCGCCGCCGGTGAGCTGCGGGCGGATCGCCTCGCAGTCCCGGACGATCGAGTCGGCGCGGAAGCGGGCCAGGTAGTCGGCCTGGGCGGCCGGGCCGCCGCGCAGCGGGAGGGTCTGCCGGTTGACCGGGGTGGAGCGGCCGGTGCCGCGCTGGTCGAGGAGGAGGACGCGGTAGTCCCGCAGGGCCCGGTCGAGCCAGGCCTGCCGCCCGACGAAACGATTCGCTCCGAAGCCCGGGCCGCCCTGGAGGTACAGCAGCCAGGGCAGCTCCTGGTCCGCCTTGTCGCTCGCGACCGCCTCCCGGGCATACAGCTCGATGGTCTCGCCGTCCGGGTCCGCGTGGTCGAGGGGGACGGTGAAGTGGCGGTCGGTGAGGATGACGCCGGGCTGGCGGTAGCTGAGGCTCAACGTTTCTCCCGGGACGGATGGACGGTCGCGTCCCAGTTCAGCACATGTCCGGAGCGGATCCATCCCCGGGATCATGAAATCGTTACTGAACAGCCGATCAGCGGGTGGCGAGGCTGGAGCGCCGCACCACCAGTTCCGGCTGGAGCACCACCCGCCGGTGTTCGTGCGCAGCCTGTCCCTCCCGCTCCTCGGTCTCCTCCAGGAGGAGTTCCGCGGCCATCGCCCCCATGGTCACCGCGGGCTGGCGGACGGAGGTCAGCGGTACGGCGGCGGCGGCGGCGAACTCGATGTCGTCGTAGCCGACGATCGCGAGGTCGTCCGGGACGACCACTCCGGCCGCGTACATGGCCTGCAGGACGCCGAGGGCGAGCAGGTCGTTGGCGCAGAAGACGGCGGTGGGCCGGTCGGCGAGGCCGAGCAGGCGGGCGCCCGCGTCCCGTCCGGCGGCCACGTCGAGACGCTCGGTCGGCAGTTCGCGCAGCGCGTCGGGGCCGAGCCCGGCCTCGGCGAGGGCGTTCAGAGCGCCGGTGCGCCGGTCGCGGACCTGGTTGAAGCCGGGCGGTCCGCTGACGTAGGCGATGGACCGGTGCCCCGCGTCGACGAGGTGGCGGACGGCCAGCGCCCCGCCCGCCACGTCGTCGACGCTGACCGAGCACTCGGTGGTGCCCTCGGCGACCCGGTCGACCAGTACGAAGGGGATGCCGTGCCGGCGGAAGGTCTCGATGTTGCGGCCGGTGGCGTCCGCCGGGGTGAGCAGGACGCCCCGCACCCGCTGCTCGGCGAAGAGCGAGAGGTACTCGGCCTCCTCGCCGGCGTTCTGCGCGCTGTTGCAGACCATCACACCGAGCCCGGCGTCCCGGGCGGCCCGCTCGGCGCCCCGGGCCACGTCCACGAAGAAGGGGTTGCCCATGTCGAGGACGAGCAGGCCCATGATCCGGCTGCGGCCCGCGCGCAGCTGGCGTGCGGACTCGCTGCGGACGTAGCCGAGCCGGTCGATCGCCGACTGCACCCGCGCCCGGGTCTCGCCGGCGACGGTGTCCGGGCGGTTGATGACGTTCGAGACCGTGCCCACCGAGACGCCGGCCGCGCGGGCGACGTCCTTGATACCCACCGACTGGGCCATCGGCCGAGACCTCCAGGAGACATGGACGGCGCCTTCACAGCACGGAAGGGCACATCACGAAGGGCTTCACATTACGACATGACTCGCACACCGGTCCGGGTCAGCCGGGCAGGGCGAAGTCGACGACATGGAGCGCGGAGGGTGTCGTACCGCTCGACGTCTCCTGGTACATGAACGACAGCACGTGGTCCGCCTTGACCCGCAGCTCGTCGATGACGACCTCGCCGAAGGCGTTCAGGTCACCGCCGTCGTACAGCAGCGCCCAGTCGGAGTGACCGGAGGCCTTCGACGCGCCGGCGATCCGGCCGTAGGGAAACACCGCGTAGGCGTTGTCGTACTTGTCCAGGACCAGCTTGGTGCGCTGGCTGGAGTTCAGGGCGACCGGGATCTCGGTCTTCTGCCAGGTGCCGGCGGAGTTCTTGCGGAGGTGGAAGGCACGGCCGTTCGCGGTGCGGTCGCCGACGTAGTTCGTGGTGCACTGACCGAAGCGGCCGGGGACGTAGCTGATGATCGCGTGCGGGAGGCCGGCGGAGTCGGTCCACTGGCTCTCCTGGTTCATCAGGGAGTGGTCGGGGGCGAGGGAGTCGACGACCAGCCCGGAGTCGGTGACGGCGACGGTGTCCGAGCTGCCGGTGGTGGCGACCAGGGCGCCGGCGTCGTTGCGCCAGGTGCGGCCGCGGTCGGTGGAGTAGACGTAGCCGGTGTCGTGGTTGGTGATGCCCCCGCTGTTGCACATGACGGACGCCGACTGCTCACGCCAGGTGAAGAAGGCGTGCAGCCGCCCGTCGACGTCGTAGTCGATGCCGTGCAGATACATGTTGCGGGCGGTGCTGGACCCGTGCGAGCTGGTGTACGTCCCCGTCGAGCTGGTCCACTCCCCCAGTGCGGTCCAGCTCGAACCGTCGTACTCCGCCAGGGCGTTGCGGCCGTTCCCGGAGATCCCCACCCGGTAGCTGAGCTGGAGCTTGCCCTCCGGTGTGGAGATGAACTGCGGGTAGGTGAACTGGGAGGTGAGCGACACGCCGTCGAGGGACGTCTGTACGGCACCGAAGACGGCCGAGGTCCAGGCGGTGGAGCCGGGGTTGTCGAGCAGCCCGGCCACCGACTTCACGTAGAAGAAGCCGTCGCTGTGCGAGTCCATGTTGATGTGGAGCCGGCCGTCGGTCTTCGAGACGCCCATCGAGATGACGTTGTGCGAGTCGCTGGACTTGAGCTGGTGGGCGAGGGTGACGGTCGACCAGGACGACCCGCCGAGCACCCGGCGGCCGATGACCGCGGAGCCGGTGGAGGTGTACCAGCCGGCGTACTGGTAGCCCTGGTAGGTGAACAGGCCGTTCTTCTGGAACGAGTTGTTGTTGACCAGGCCGTCGTAGGAGACGAAGAAGACGGCCTCTTCGTCGAGCTGGGTGGTCTGCTGCTTGGTCACCGACGGTCCGGGGCCGGCCGCGCGGGCGGTGCCGGCGGCGAGGGCGGGGGTGGCCACGGCGCCGACGAGGGCGGCACCGAGCACGGTACGTCTCTTCACGAACGGCTCCTGTCGTGGTTCAGGCGAGGTGGAACACTTCGGTGAGCGGTTTCATCGCCTCGTCGGGACGGGCGCCGTCGAGGGCTTCGAAGAAGGGGCCCATCTCGGCCTGCCAGCGGGCGTTGACCTCGGTGGCCTCCATGCCGGCGCGGGCGGCCTCGAAGTCCTCGGTCTCCAGATAGCCGACCAGCAGGCCGTCGTCGCGCAGGAAGAGGGAGTAGTTGTGCCAGCCGGTGGCGGAGAGCGCTGCGCGCATCTCCGGCCACACGGCGGCGTGGCGTTCGCGGTACTCGGCGAGTCGGTCCTGCCGGACCTTGAGGAGGAAACAGACGCGCTGCATGAAGTACCGCTCCCGCACTAGAAGTTGAACTGGTCGATGTTCTTCGCGTCGAAGACGGTCGGCTTGCCGAGGTTGATCACGCCGTCCTTGCCGATGGTGTAGGTGGTGTCGCCGGCCTTGAAGGTCTCGCCCTCCTTGCCGGTGATCTGCCCGGAGGCCAGGGCGACGGCGGTGCGGGCGGCGAGGTCGCCGAGCTTGGCCGGGTCCCACAGCTCGAAGGCGTCGACGGTGCCGTTCTTGACGTACTGGCGCATGTCGTTGGGCGTGCCGAGGCCGGTCAGCTTGACCTTGCCCTTGTACTTGGAGCCGGACAGGTACTGGGCGGCCGCCTTGATGCCGACGGTGGTCGGGGAGATGATCCCCTTGAGGTTCGGGTACTGCTGGAGCAGGCCCTGGGTCTGCTGGAAGGACTGCTGGGCGTCGTCGTTGCCGTAGGCGATCTTGACGAGCTTGACGTTCTTGTACTTGGGGTCCTTCAGCTCCTCCTTCATGAAGCCGATCCAGGTGTTCTGGTTGGTCGCGGTCTGCGCGGCGCTCAGGACCGCGATCTCGCCCTTGTACCCGATCTGCTCGGCGAGCAGCTGCACCTCGGTACGGCCGAGGTCCTCGGCACTGGCCTGCGAGACGAAGGCGTTGCGGCAGCCGGCGTTGGTGTCGGAGTCGTAGGTGACCACCTTGATGTTGTTGCTCATGGCCTGCTTGAGCGCGGTGCACAGGGCACCGGGGTCCTGCGCGGACACGGCCATGGCGTCGACCCGCTGCTGGGTCAGCGTGTTGACGTAGCTGACCTGCCCGGAGGTGTCGGTCGCACTGGACGGCCCGACCTCCTTGTACTTGCTGCCCAGCTCGGTGAGCGCCTTCTCGCCGCCCTTGTCGGCGGAGGTGAAGTAGGGGTTGTTGACCTGCTTGGGCAGGAACCCGACGGTGAGCCCCTTCTTGAGCGCGGCGTTCGGGTCGGCCTTGGCGGTGGAGGTGACGGCCGCCGACTCGTCGCTGCCGGAGTTGTTCTTGGTTGTACCGCCGCAGGCGGTGGCGGCAAGGGCGAGGGACGACACCGCGGCGAGGGCCACACAGGCACGCCGGAGAGATGACTTACGCATGACGGTTCCTTTTGACGTAACGGCTCTGGAAGCGCCCCTTGTTTCAGGGGCGCTGGGGGTACCCCCGGCCGCAGGCCGGGGGAGGAACTGCGCGATCAACCACACACAACCCGCGGTGTTCAGACGGCCTTCGCACCCCTGTGCCTGGCCAGGGAGATCTGCCGGGCAACCCTCGGCCCGAGCACCGAGACAACGAGCAACACACCGGTCACCACAATCTGGGACTGTGCCGACACGTTCAGCAGACTCATCACGTTCTGCAGCGCCCCGAGCAGGAACACCCCCGCAACGGCCCCACCGAGCGTTCCGCGGCCCCCGTCGAAGTCGATGCCGCCGAGCAACACCGCGGCCACGACGCTCAGTTCGAGTCCGGTCGCGTTGTCGTACCGCGCACTGGCGTAGTGCAGCGCCCAGAAGATCCCGGTGAGCGAGGCCATGAAGCCGGTGGCGACGAACAGGATCAGCTTGTTGCGCTTGACGCGG
This sequence comes from Streptomyces sp. NPDC001714, assembly GCF_042892755.1. Classification (NCBI taxonomy): domain Bacteria; kingdom Bacillati; phylum Actinomycetota; class Actinomycetes; order Kitasatosporales; family Streptomycetaceae; genus Streptomyces; species Streptomyces sp. NPDC001714. Next base: position 76,367 of record NZ_JBIAUL010000002.1, on the reverse strand, counting down.
ATACCGGCGAACCGGGCCGCCTCCTCACTGGCGCCCACGGCGAACAGCGACCGCCCGAACGGCGTGGCGTGCAGGACCACCACGGCGATGACGAGCAGCACCAGGAACGGCAGGAAGGCCCGCGGCAGGAACGTGTCGCCGAGCCGCCCCGCCGCGAAGTTCAGGTACTGCGTGGGGAAGTCGGTCACCGCGTCGGAGCCGAGGACGATCTGCGCGATGCCCCGGTAGGCCGCGAGCGTGCCGATGGTGACGGCGAGGGAGGGCAGCCCGAGGCGGGTCACCAACAGCCCGTTGACCAGCCCGCACACCACACCGAGCAGCAGGCACAACGGGATGATCGTCTCGATCGCCATCCCCTCGTTCCAGAGCTTGCCCATGACGGCTCCCGAGAGCCCGGCGGTCGACGCGACCGAGAGGTCGATCTCGCCGGCGACGACCAGCAGGGTCATCGGCAGGGCGACCAGGGCGATGGGAAGCGTGTTGCCGATCAGGAACGACAGGTTGAGCGAGTTCCCGAAGCCGTCGACGAAACCGAACGACAGCAGCAGGAGGACGATCAGCAGCGCGCCGACGACCGTGTCCCAGCGGACCGCGCGTGTCAGGGAGTCAGGCATGGCGGGCGTTCCTCTTCTTCAGGGCGGAGGCCACCCGCGACGCGACGATCCGGTCGACGGCGATGGCGAGCAGCAGCAGGACGCCGTTGATGGCGAGCACCCACACGGAGCTGACCCCGAGGGCCGGCAGCACGCTGTTGATGGAGGTGAGCAGCAGCGCGCCGAGCGCGGCGCCATACACGCTCCCGGAGCCGCCGGTGAAGACCACGCCGCCGACCACCACGGCGCTCACGACGGTGAGTTCGTAGCCGTTGCCGGTGCCCGAGTCGACGTTCCCGAACCGGGCCAGGTACATGGCCCCGGCGAGCCCCGCGAGGGCGCCGCAGAAGGTGTAGGCGGTGAGGATCCGCTTGCGGACCGGGATGCCGGCCAGCCGGGCGGCCTCGGGGTTGGAGCCGAGCGCGTACAACTCCCGTCCGCTGCCGAAGTGTTTGAGGTAGTAGGCGGTGGCGACCAGGACCGCGAGGGCGATCAGGGCCAGCCACGGGATCGCCGACAGGCCGCCGGAGCCGAAGTCGACGAAGGAGCCGGGGAGGTCGGCGGCCGTGATCTGCCGGGAGCCGACCCAGATGGAGTCGACGCCCCGGATGATGTACAGCGTTCCCAGGGTGACGACGAGCGCGGGCACCTGGCCGAGGCTCACCAGCAGGCCGTTGAGCAGTCCGCAGCCGATGCCGAGGAGCACCGCGAGCAGGATCGCGACGACCGGGTTGCCACCGCCGTGCAGGTAGTCACCGGCGGCGAAGGCCGTGATGCCGAGGGTGGAGCCGACGGACAGGTCGACGTTCCGGGTGATCACCACCAGGGACTGGCCGGTGGCGACCAGCACCAGGATGGTGGCGTTGAGCAGCAGGTCCTTGATGCCCTGTGCGGAGAGGAACTCGCTGTTGCCGGCCTGGGTGACGCCGATCATCACCAGGAAGACGGCGAGGATGGCGAGTTCGCGCATCTTGAAGACGCGGTCGACGAGCCGGGTCCCACTGGACTCGGGCGCCTCGGCGACGGGGGTCTGTTCGGAGGTGGTCACCGTCATGCGGCGGCCCTCCCCGTGGCTGCGGCCATCACGGTTTCCTCGCTGGCTTCGGAGCGCGGGATCTCGGCGGTGATCCGGCCCTCGTGCATCACCAGCACACGGTCGGCCATGCCGAGGATCTCGGGCAGGTCGGAGGAGATCATCAGAACGGCCACCCCGTCGGCGGCCAACTCACCCAGGAGCCGGTGGACTTCGGCTTTAGTGCCGACGTCGATGCCACGGGTCGGCTCGTCGACGATCAGCACCTTCGGCCCGGTCGCGAGCCATTTGGCGAGGACGACCTTCTGTTGGTTGCCGCCGGAGAGGGTGGAGACGGCGTCCGCGATCCGGGCGTACTTCACCTGGAGCCGGACCGCCCAGTCGAGGGAGCGGCTGCGTTCGGCGCCCCGGTCGACGAGGCCCGCCCGCACGGTCGTACGCAGTCCGGTCAGGCCGATGTTCCGCTCGATGGACATGTCCATCACGAGGCCCTGGGCACGCCGGTCCTCGGGGACGAGGGCGAGGCCGGCGGACATCGCGACGGAGGGCGCGCCGTTGGCCAGTCTCCGTCCCCTGACCTCGACTTCGCCGGCGTCCCAGCGGTCGATGCCGAACACGGCCCGGGCGACCTCGGTCCGGCCGGCGCCGACCAGTCCGGCGAGGCCGACGATCTCGCCGGACCGCACCTCGAAGGAGACGTCGGTGAAGACGCCCTCGCGGGTCAGGCGCCGTACGCTCAGGGCGACGTCGCCGGCGGGGACGTCCTGTTTGGGATACAGCTCGTCCAGGTCCCGGCCGACCATCCGGCGGACGAGGTCGTCCTCGGTCATGCCGTCGACGAACTCGCTGGCGATCCAGGCGCCGTCCCGCAGGGTGGTGACCCGCCGGCAGATCTGGAAGATCTCCTCCAGGCGGTGCGAGATGAACAGGACGGCGGCACCCTGGTCGCGCAGGGTGCGGACGACGCCGAAGAGGCGGGCGACCTCGCTGCCGGTGAGGGCCGCCGTCGGCTCGTCCATGATCAGGACCCGGGCGTCGAAGGAGAGCGCCTTGGCGATCTCGACGATCTGCTGGTCGGCGATGGACAGGCCGCGGGCGGGGCGGTCGGGGTCGAGGGCGACGCCGAGCCGCTTCATCAGGGCGGCCGTGGCCGCGCGGGTGGCCTTGTGGTCGATCCGGCCGAGCGCGCGCCGGGGCTGGCGGCCCATGAAGATGTTCTCGGCGATCGACAGGTCGGGGAAGAGCGTGGGTTCCTGGTAGATCACGGCGATGCCGGCGTCGCGGGCGTCGCCGGGGCCGTGGAAGACGACGGGCCCGCCGTCGAGCAGCAGCTGCCCGGCGTCCGGCCGGTGCACTCCGGCGAGGGTCTTGATCAGCGTCGACTTGCCCGCGCCGTTCTCCCCGGCCAGGGCGTGCACCTCGCCGGGGAACAGCTCCAGGGAGACGTCCCGCAGGGCGCGTACGGCACCGAAGGACTTGGAGACGTCCTTCAGCGCAAGCACCGGGGCCGGTCCCGTGTCGGACGGGTGGGTCATGGGGGCTCCTCGACGACACCGGCGAGACGGTGGGCACCTGACCCCACGGCGTCGTGAAAGGTTTCAACTGGATTGCCGGGACCGTAGACACCACGGGCATGTCACGTCAATGGGTCCGTGTCGAAAAGATTTCGATAGCCAAGGTCACGGCGGAGTCACGGAGAACGGGGTTGGCCGGAACGCTTGACACTCCCGGGCGGGCCTCATACTTTGCGGTTCTGAATCGTTTCATCACCCCGTTGTTCCGATCCCTCAGGAGCCCCGAAGTGACCGACCTCGCCGCGGTGAAGGCCGCGCTGAAGACCCAGGCCGTCGAAACGCCGTCGTGGGCGTACGGAAACTCGGGGACCCGTTTCAAGGTGTTCGCCCAGCAGGGGGTGCCGCGCTCGCCGAAGGAGAAGCTGGACGACGCCGCGCAGGTCCACGCCGTGACCGGGGTGGCGCCGACGGTGGCGTTGCACATCCCCTGGGACAGGGTGGACGACTATGCGGACCTGGCCAAGCACGCCGAGGAGCGGGGGCTGCGGCTGGGGGCGATCAACTCCAACACCTTCCAGGACGACGACTACAAGCTGGGCAGCATCTGCCACCCGGACGCGGCGGTGCGCCGCAAGGCCGTCGATCACCTGCTGGAGTGCGTCGGCATCATGGACGCGACGGGGTCGAAGGACCTCAAGCTCTGGTTCGCCGACGGCACGAACTATCCGGGGCAGGACGACATCCGGGCGCGGCAGGACCGGCTGGCCGAGGGGCTGGCCGAGGTGTACGCGCGGCTGGGTGACGGGCAGCGGATGCTGCTGGAGTACAAGCTCTTCGAGCCGTCCTTCTACACGACCGACGTTCCGGACTGGGGGACGGCCTACGCCCACTGCCTGAAGCTGGGGCCGAAGGCGCAGGTCGTGGTGGACACGGGCCACCACGCGCCGGGCACCAACATCGAGTTCATCGTCGCCACGCTGCTGCGGGAGGGGAAGCTCGGCGGGTTCGACTTCAACTCGCGGTTCTACGCGGACGACGATCTCATGGTGGGGGCCGCGGATCCGTTCCAGCTGTTCCGGATCATGTACGAGGTGGTGCGGGGCGGCGGGTTCACTGCCGAGGTGGCCTTCATGCTCGACCAGTGCCACAACCTCGAGGCGAAGATCCCGGCGATCATCCGGTCGGTGATGAACGTGCAGGAGGCCACGGCGAAGGCGTTGCTGGTGGACCGGGGGGCGCTGGCTCAGGCGCAGGCCGCCGGGGACGTGCTGGGCGCGAATGCCGTGGTCATGGATGCCTACAACACGGATGTACGGCCGTTGCTCCGGGACGTGCGGGACGAGATGGGGTTGGACCCCGATCCGCTTGCGGCGTACGCCCGTTCCGGGTGGGCCGAGAGGATTGTCGCCGAGCGGGTTGGTGGTCAGCAGGCAGGGTGGGGTGCGTAAGCGTCTGCCTTGATCTGTTGCGCCGCGGACTGCGGGCCGAATGTGGCTGGTCGCGCAGTTCCTCCCCCAGCCTTCGGCCGGAGGCGCCCCCAGCACCCCTGACGGGGCGCGTTGCAGTCCCGCTCCTTCAACGAATCAGGAATTCTTGTGACCACCCATCCCGAAGCAGCCGCCCTTCTGTCCCGGTCCCATCGGCTCGGTGCCGATCCCCGCAACACGAACTACGCCGGCGGCAACACGTCCGCCAAGGGCTCCGCCACCGACCCCGTCACCGGTGGTGATGTCGAGCTTATGTGGGTGAAGGGGTCCGGTGGTGACCTCGGCACGCTCGCCGAGGGCGGGCTCGCCGTGTTGCGGCTGGACCGGTTGCGGGCGCTGGCCGGGGTGTATCCGGGGGTCGAGCGCGAGGACGAGATGGTCGCCGCCTTCGACTACTGCCTGCACGGCAAGGGCGGGGCCGCTCCCTCCATCGACACCGCCATGCACGGGCTCGTCGACGCCCCGCACGTCGATCATCTGCACCCGGACTCCGGGATCGCGCTCGCCTGCGCCGCCGACGGGGAGAAACTCACCGCCGAGTGTTTCGGGGACCGTGTGGTGTGGGTGCCCTGGCGGCGGCCGGGGTTCCAGCTCGGGCTGGACATCGCCGCGATCAAGACAGCCAACCCGCAGGCGATCGGGTGTGTGCTCGGCGGGCACGGGATCACCGCCTGGGGCGACAGCTCCGAGGAGTGCGAGCGCAACTCGCTGCACATCATCCGCACCGCAGAGAAGTTCCTGGAGGAACGCGGGAAGGCCGAGCCGTTCGGGCCCGTGATCGAGGGATACGGCGCGCTGCCGGAGGCCGAGCGGCGGAAGCGCGCGGCCGCGCTCGCGCCGTACGTCCGGGCGCTCGCCTCCCAGGACAAGGCGCTGGTCGGCCACTTCACCGACTCCGACGTCGTTCTCGACTTCCTGGCGCGGACCGAGCATCCGCGGCTCGGCGCGCTGGGCACGTCCTGCCCGGACCACTTCCTGCGCACAAAGGTACGACCGCTGGTGCTGGACCTTCCGCCGGCCGCACCGGTGGAGGAAGCCGTGGCACGGCTGCGCGAGCTGCACGCCGAGTACCGCGAGGAGTACGCCGCCTACTACCGGCGGCACGCCGTGGCGGACTCGCCCGCCATGCGCGGTGCCGACCCGGCGATCGTGCTCGTGCCGGGCGTCGGCATGTTCAGCTTCGGCAAGGACAAGCAGACCGCCCGGGTCGCGGGCGAGTTCTACGTCAACGCGATCAACGTGATGCGCGGGGCCGAGGCGGTGTCCTCCTATGCGCCGATCGAGGAGTCGGAGAAGTTCCGGATCGAGTACTGGGCCCTCGAGGAGGCCAAACTCCAGCGGATGCCGAAACCGAAGGCGCTGGCCACCCGGGTGGCGCTGGTGACCGGGGCCGGCAGCGGGATCGGGAAGGCGATCGCGCACCGGCTGGTGGCCGAGGGGGCGTGTGTCGTCGTCGCCGATCTCAACCCCGAGGGCGCGGCCGCGGTGGCCGAGGAGCTGGGCGGGGCCGACAAGGCCGTCGCGGTCACCGTGGACGTGACGTCCGAGGATCAGATCGCGGAGGCGTTCCGGGCCGCCGCGCTCGCCTTCGGCGGGGTGGATCTCGTCGTCAACAACGCGGGTATCTCCATCTCCAAGCCGCTCCTGGAGACCTCCGCCAAGGACTGGGACCTCCAGCACGACATCATGGCCCGCGGTTCCTTCCTCGTGTCGCGGGAGGCCGCGCGGGTGATGATCGCCCAGGGGCTGGGCGGGGACATCGTCTACATCGCCTCCAAGAACGCCGTGTTCGCCGGGCCCAACAACATCGCGTACTCCGCGACCAAGGCCGACCAGGCGCACCAGGTGCGGCTGCTCGCCGCCGAGCTGGGCGAGCACGGCATCCGGGTCAACGGGGTGAACCCCGACGGTGTGGTGCGCGGGTCGGGGATCTTCGCCGGCGGGTGGGGGGCTCAGCGGGCCGCCGTGTACGGGGTGGAGGAGGCGAAGCTGGGCGAGTTCTACGCGCAGCGGACCATCCTCAAACGTGAGGTGCTGCCCGAGCACGTGGCGAACGCGGTGTTCGCGCTGACGGGTGGCGAGCTCACCCACACCACCGGGCTGCACGTGCCCGTCGACGCGGGCGTGGCGGCCGCGTTCCTGCGATGAGCTCGCCGAGGTCGTACGCGGCGGTCGACCTGGGTGCGTCCAGCGGGCGGGTCATGGTCGGGCGGGTGGGCCCGGACTCGCTGGAGCTGGCCGAGGCGCACCGGTTCGCGAACCGGCCGGTGCGGGTGCCCGAGGGGCTGCGGTGGGACGTACTCGCCCTGTACGCCGGGGTGCTGGACGGCCTGCGGGCCGCCGGGCAGGTGGACTCCGTCGGCATCGACAGCTGGGCCGTGGACCACGGGCTGCTGGACGCGGACGGGGCGCTGCTCGGCAACCCGGTGCACTACCGGGACGCGCGGACCGAGGGTGTCGCCGAGAAGGTGTGGGCGACCCTGCCGGCCGCGGAGCTGTACGCCCGCACCGGCCTCCAGTACGCGCCCTTCAACACCCTCTACCAGCTGGTGGCCGCGCGATCGAGTGCCCAGTTCGCGCACGCCGGGCGGCTGTTGCTCATGCCCGACCTGCTGTCGTACTGGCTGACCGGCGAGCAGGGCACCGAGCTGACCAATGCCTCCACCACCCAGCTGATCGACCCCCGGACGCGCGACTGGTCGTACGAGGTCGCGGACCGGCTGGGGATCGACCTCGGGCTGTTCGCGCCGCTGCGGCAGCCGGGTGACCCCGCCGGTGTGCTGCGCCCCGAGGTCCTTGAGGAGACGGGGCTGACCGGGCCGGTGCCGGTGACCGCCGTCGGCTCGCACGACACCGCGTCCGCGGTGGCCGCCGTACCGGCGACGGGCGGGCGGTTCGCCTACGTCTGCACCGGCACCTGGTCGCTGGCCGGGCTCGAACTCACCGCCCCGGTGCTGACCGAGGAGAGCCGGGCCGCCAACTTCACCAACGAACTGGGGCTCGACGGCACGGTCCGCTACCTGCGCAACATCATGGGCCTGTGGCTGCTCCAGGAGTGCGTACGGGCCTGGGGCGAACCGGATCTGGGCGAGTTGCTGCGGGAGGCGGCCGGCGTGCCGGCGCTGCGGTCGGTGGTGGACGCGGGGGATGCCGGGTTCCTGGCGCCCGGGCGGATGCCGGAGCGGATCGCCGAGGCGTGCCGGGCGTCCGGGCAGCCGGTGCCGCGGACGCCCGGTGAGATCACCCGGTGCATTCTCGACTCGCTGGCACTCGCCCACCGGCGGGCGGTCGCTCAGGCGCAGCGGCTCGCCGACCACCCGGTGGACGCGGTGTACGTGGTGGGCGGGGGTACCCGCAACGCGCTGCTCTGCCAGCTCACCGCCGACGCCTGCGGGCTGCCGGTGGTGGCGGGGCCGACGGAGGCGGCGGCCCTCGGGAACGTGCTGGTCCAGGCCCGTGCGCACGGTCTCGTCGGCGACCTCGCCGACATGCGGCGGCTGCTCGCCCGCACCCAGCCGCTGACCCGGTACACGCCGTGCGGCGGCACCGCCCGCTGGGAGGCGGCCGAGGCGCGGCTGGCCACCCGGTGACGAGGCGTCACCGGTCGGTCGGGGCCGGCCTCCGACCCGCCACACCGATACCGGGTCTCCCGCTGATCGCACCGGCCCATTACCCTGCACTCATCCGATGATCGACCTCTAGGAGCCGCGATGCGTGTCGCCCTCTTCCTGACCTGCGTCAACGACACGCTCTATCCGGACACCGGCCGCGCCGTGGTGAAACTCCTGACCAGGCTTGGCGTCGAGGTCGATTTCCCGATGGCGCAGACCTGCTGCGGGCAGGCCCACTACAACACCGGCTACCGCCATGAGGCGGAGCCGCTGGCCCGGCATTTCTCCGATGTCTTCGGCGAGTACGAGGCGATCGTGACCCCGTCCGGGTCCTGCGGCGCGATGGTGCGGGAGCTGTATCCGCGGATGGGCGAGCGGGCGCGGGCGGAGGGGCGCGGGAGCGGGCTGGCCGCGGCGCTGGCGCCGGTGGTGCCGAAGACGTACGAGCTGACGGAGTTCCTGGTGGACGTCCTGGGGGTGACGGACGTCGGGGCATATTATCCGCACTATGTCACATACCACCCGACCTGCCACGGGTTGCGGAGTCTGGGACTGGGCGACCGCCCCCGTCGCCTCCTCCAGGCCGTCAAGGGCCTGGAGTTGGCCGAGCTGCCGGGCGCCGAGGAGTGCTGCGGTTTCGGCGGCACGTTCGCGGTGAAGAACCCCGACGTCTCGGCGGCGATGGGCACGGACAAGGTGCGCAACGCCGAGTCGACCGGGGCTCAGGTGCTGTGCGCGGCCGACAACTCCTGCCTGATGCACATCGGCGGCACCATGACCCGGCTCGGCAGCGGGATGCGGCCGGTGCACATCGCGGAGATCCTGGCGAGCACGGAGGAGGACCCGGCCGCATGAGCGGGACGTATCTGGGGATGCCGGCCTTCCCGAAGGCCGCGCACGAGGCCGTCAGCAACCCGACCCTGCGCGGGAACCTGCGCCACGCCACGCACACCATCCGCGCCAAGCGGGCCAGGGCGGTCGCCGAGGTGTCCGACTGGGCCGCGCTGCGCGAGGCGGGCAAACAGATCAAGGACCACACGCTCCGTCATCTCGACCGCTATCTGGTCCAGTTGGAGGAGGCGGTGACCGCGGCGGGCGGCATCGTCCACTGGGCCGCCGACGCCGACGAGGCGAACCGGATCGTCGCCGAACTGGTCAAGGAGACCGGCGAGTCGGAGGTCGTGAAGGTCAAGTCGATGGCCACGCAGGAGATCGGTCTGAACGAGGCCCTGGAGGCCGAGGGCATCCGGGCCTACGAGACCGATCTCGCCGAGCTGATCGTGCAGTTGGGCCACGACCGGCCCTCGCACATCCTCGTCCCCGCCATCCACCGCAACCGGGGCGAGATCAGGGACATCTTCCGCAGGGAGATGGGCGAGTGGGGGCGCCCCGCACCCGAGGGCCTCACCGACACCCCGGCCGAACTCGCCGAGGCGGCACGGCTCCACCTCCGCGAGAAGTTCCTGCGCGCGAAGGTCGGCATCTCCGGCGCCAACTTCATGGTCGCCGAGACCGGCACCCTGGTCGTGGTCGAGTCCGAGGGCAACGGGCGGATGTGCCTGACCCTCCCGGAGACGCTGATCTCGGTCGTCGGCATCGAGAAGATCGTGCCGACCTGGCGGGACCTGGAGGTCTTCCTGCAGACCCTGCCCCGCTCCTCCACCGCCGAGCGCATGAACCCGTACACGTCGACGTGGACCGGCACCACGGACGGCGACGGCCCGAGCACCTTCCACCTGGTGCTGCTGGACAACGGCCGCACCGACACCCTCGCCGACGAGGTCGGCCGCCAGGCCCTGCGCTGCATCCGCTGCTCCGCCTGCCTGAACGTCTGCCCGGTCTACGAGCGGGCCGGCGGCCACGCCTACGGCTCGGTCTACCCGGGCCCGATCGGCGCCATCCTCAGCCCCCAGCTCAGGGGCACCGCGAGCGAGATCGACGCCTCCCTGCCGTACGCCTCGTCGCTGTGCGGGGCCTGCTACGAGGTCTGCCCGGTCGCCATCGACATCCCCGAGGTACTGGTACATCTGCGCGAACGGGTCGTCGAGGGCGGCGAGGCGGTCCGCGGCGGCAACAAGGTGCTGCTCAAACCGGCCAAGGGGCACGCGGCCGAGCGGGCGGCGATGCGTGCGGCCCGCTGGGCGTTCTCCCACCCCGGCGCCCTGCGCACCGGCCAGCGCCTCGCCTCCCGCAGCCGCCGTCTGCATCCCCGTACGCTGCCGGGTCCCGGCCGGGCGTGGAGCGAAACCCGGGACCTGCCGGCCGTACCGGCCGAGCCGTTCAGGGACTGGTGGCAGCGGACCGGCGGCGGAAAGGGCGGTGCGAAGTGAGCAGCAGCAGGGAACGGATCCTCGGCCGGGTGCGGCGCGCACTGGCCGACGTGCACGGCGAGGACGGGCCCGTCGAGCGCTCGTATCTGCGCGAGCACGGGCAGCGGAGCGTCGCGGAGACGGTGGACCTGCTCGCCGAGAACCTGGCGGACTACCGGGCCGTCGTGCACCGCACCACCGACGAGGAACTGCCCTACGTCATCATGCGGTTGCTCGCCGAGCGCGGGCCGCAGTACGTGCTGGTACCCCCGGGGCTGCCGCCCGCCTGGATGTCGGCCGCGGACCCCACCCGGGTCCACGACCGTGCGGTGAGCACACCTCATGAGCTGGACAAGGTGGAGAGCGTGGTCACCGGCTGCGCGGTGGCGATCGCCGAGACCGGCACGATCGTGCTGGACGGCGGTCCCGATCAGGGCCGCCGCCGGATCACCCTCGTCCCCGACCACCACATCTGCGTCGTACGGGTCCCGGACCAGGTCGTTTCCTCCGTGCCCCAGGCCCTCGAACGACTCGACCCGACTCGCCCGTTGACCTGGATCTCCGGCCCTTCGGCCACCAGCGACATCGAACTGGACCGGGTCGAGGGGGTGCACGGTCCCCGCACCCTGGAGGTGGTGCTCGTCGGCGGCGACCGGCCGGACGCCGAGGCCAACTCGGGCGATGCGTGACGGGCGCGGCTAACGTGAGGGAATGATCCGGTTCGAGCAGGTCACCAAGCGGTACGCGGACGGGACGACCGCGGTGGACGGGCTCTCCTTCGAGGTGGCCGAGGGTGAACTCGTCACGCTCGTCGGCCCCTCCGGCTGCGGCAAGACCACGACGATGATGATGGTCAACCGGCTCATCGAACCGACCTCGGGCCGGATCCTCCTCGACGGCGAGGACGTCGCGGGGGTCGACCCGGTGCGGCTGCGGCGCCGGATCGGCTACGTCATCCAGCAGGTCGGCCTGTTCCCGCACCGCACGGTCCTCGACAACACCGCGACCGTCCCGGCCCTGCTCGGCTGGAAGCGGGCCAGGGCCCGGGCCCGCGCCGCCGAACTGCTGGACCTCGTCGGCCTGGACCCGAAGACGTACGGGCCGCGCTACCCGGACCAGCTCTCCGGCGGCCAGCGGCAGCGCGTCGGCGTGGCCCGGGCGCTCGCCGCCGATCCCCCGGTGCTGCTGATGGACGAGCCGTTCGGCGCGGTCGACCCCGTGGTGCGGGAGCAGCTGCAGGACGAGTTCCTCCGGATGCAGGCCGCCGTGCGCAAGACCGTGCTGCTGGTCACGCACGACATCGAGGAGGCGGTGCGGCTCGGCGACCGGATCGCGGTGTACGGACAGGGGCGCATCGAGCAGTTCGACACCCCGGGTGCGGTGCTGGGCAGACCGGCCACGCCCTACGTGGCCGGGTTCGTGGGCGCGGACCGCGGGCTGAAGCGGCTGTCGGTGACCGACATCGAGCCCGACGACCTGGAGCAACCGCCGGTCGTCCGCCCGGGCGAGTCCGCCGAGAGCGCCGCGGCACGGCTCCGGGCGGAGGGCGCCCGGTGGGCGGTGGTCCTGGACACCCACGGCGACCTGCACGGCTGGGTGGGCCGGGACGAGCTGGCGGCGGGCGGCACGATCGACGGACTCGTCCACCGGATGACCGCGTGGGTACCGGTGGGCACCCCGCTGAAGCAGGCGTTCGGCGTGATGCTCCAGTACGACGCCGGGTGGGTCGCCGTACTGGACGGTTCGCGCTTCCTCGGCGTACTCACCCCGGCCAAGCTGCACGAGGCGCTGCGCCGCTCGGTGGACGCCGACGCGCGCGGCGTCTCGCGAGACCAGGTGCCGTTCGACTCGGTCTCCGGCGCCTGACCGACGGAGCCCGGTGATCCGTCAGCAGTACGTCATCGGGCAGCCACGGCGCAGCGAGTGCTGGGCGGCCCGCAGGTAGAGCGCGACGTAGAAGGCGGCGTCCAGGTCCTCGCCCCACGGGCCGGGCCGGGACCCGGCCGTTTCCTTGGCCGGACCCTCCAGGAACCACATGGTCAGATCGAGGTTGTCGCAGGCCTCCGGTATCGCCTCGACAGGAAGCCCGATGACCGCGGCCAGCCGCTGCGCGAGGGCGAGCACCTCGGGTGCGCCGGCGACCACCGTCTCGTCGGTGTAGGCGGATGCGAGGGGCAGCCGGATCTCCTCGTCGAGCGGGAAGGGCACCAGCACCGACCAGCCCAGCAGCAGCTCCTCCTCCCTGGGGGACAGGTGCTCTCGGCACAGCGCGCCGAACCCGTCCATGGCCGGTACCAGCTTCTCCTCGAACGACAGCCCCGAGCCGCGCACGAAGGCGGCCGCCTCGGGCACCGACTCGTAGGGCGCCAGCCCGCGCCGCCGCAACTCCGCGTCGAGGGCCGCGGCGAGAGCGCCCTTGCCGCCCTCGTCCTCGTCCCCGTCGAGCCACTCCTGCGCACCGACACTCACCAGATAGATCCCCATGCCCCGAACGTACCGCCCGCCACTGACAACGAGACCGGTCGTCACGTCTCCGGCCGTTCACTTCAGCAGGCCCTTGTCCCCCAGATAGGTCCGGGCCACGTCCTGGGCCAGCCGCCGCCAGCTGTCGACCTGCTGGTTCATCGAGGCCAGGTCGGCCGTCGTGAGGACCTCGTTGAGCTTGCCGAGCGCCTTGGTCACCCGCTCGCTGCCGGCCCGCGCGCGGTTGACGACCGGGACGACGTAGTCGGCGTTCTGCAGATGCCTGTCGTCGGCGAGGAGGACCAGGCCGAACTGGTCGAGGGTCGCGTCGGTGGTCGTGGTCAGCACCATCTGGTCCTGCCCGCTCTGCACGGCCCGCTTGGCCTGGGTGGTGCCGACGCCCTTGGGGTCGACGCCGGTGATGTCGATGCCGTAGACCTTCTTCAGCCCCGGCTCGCAGTACGGCCGTTGCACGCATTCGTCACCGGCCGCGAGCCGTACCTTCAGTCCCGAGGCGCCGAGGTCGCTGAGCGTCTTCAGGTGGTGCTGCCGGGCATAGGCGCCGGTGACCGCGAAGGCGTTCTGGTCGACCGCCCGTCCCGGGTCGAGGACGGTGAGGCCACGCGGGGTGGCGAGGCGGCGCAGTGCCCGCATCGTGGTGGCGAGGTCCGGGGAGCCCACGGGTGGTGCGTCGGGGCCGTCGGTCTTGGCGTTGAGCCAGTCGGCGAAGGTGGCCGCGTATTCGGGGACGACGTCGATCTGCCCGGATTCCAGGGCGGGTTCGTAGAGTTCGCGGTTGGCGACGGTGATGAGGGAGGTCTTGTATCCGGCCTGGTTCAGGAGTTGCGCGTACATCTGGGCGAGCAGGTCGCTCTCGGTGAAGCCGGCGGAGCCGATGGTCAGGTGCTTGCTGTCGCCCGGCGGTGCGGTGACCTCGCCGCGGTTCTCCAGGGAGGGGCCGGTGGTGCAGGCGGTGAGGCCGAGGAGTACGGCACCGGCCACCGTACGGAGTCTCATCGCGGGCCCCGCGGCCGGACCGGCACGAGCCGCTCGGCGAGTTCGAAGGCGCCCTCGACGACCAGGGCGAACGCGGCGACCAGGATCGCCCCGGCGACCACCATGGGCGTGCTGGCCAGGTTGAATCCGGCGGTGATGATCCGGCCGAGTCCGCCGCCGCCGGCGAGGGCGGCGATGGTGGCGGTGGCGACGAGTTGGACGGCGGCGATCCGCACCCCCGTGAGGACCAGGGGGAGCGAGAGGGGCAGTTCGACGTGAAACAACATCTGCCGTCCGGTCATCCCCATCCCCCGCGCGGCCTGCACGATGCTCCGGTCGACCTCGCGCATGCCGACGTAGGCGTTGGTGAGCAGGGGCGGTACGGCGAACAGCACCAGGGCGACCACGGTGGGGCCCTCACCCCACCTGCCGATCGGGGTGAGGAGGAGCAGCACCAGGACGGCGAAGGTGGGGACGGCCCGGCCGACGTTGGAGATGTTCACGGCGAGCGCGCCGCCCTTGCCGAGGTGGCCGAGGACCAGTGCGACCGGGAGCGCCATCAGGCAGCTGATGACGAGGCAGGCGGCGGTGAGGGCGAGGTGCTGGAGCAGCCGGTGCCCGATGCCGTCGTCGCCGGCCCAGTGCGCGGAGTCGGTGAGCCAGGCCCAGGCGTCGGTGAGCGTCTTCACGCGCGGGCCGCCCGCATCCACGGGGTGAGCAGTCGCTGCACCCCGAGCAGCAGCAGGTCGGCGGCGACGGCGATCAGTACGCAGAGCACGGAGGCGGTGAGCACCTGGGCCTTGAAGTAGGTGTTCATGCCGGCGTAGATCAGGTTGCCGAGTCCACCGAAGCCGACGATCGCGCCGACGGTGACCAGGGAGACCGCGGAGACGGTGGCGATGCGCAGGCCGGCCATCGCGGCGGGCAGGGCGAGGGGCAGTTCGACGGTGAGCAGGAGGCGGACCGGGCCGTAGCCCAGGCCGCGGGCGGCCTGCCGGGTCTCCTCGGGGACGGCGCGCAGGCCCGCGAGGATGTTGCGGACGAGCAGGGTGAGCGAGTAGAGCGCCAGGCCGACGACCACGAGGGCGGCCGAGAGGCCGTACAGGGGCAGGAGCAGGGAGAACATCGCCAGGGACGGGATGGTGTAGAGGACGGTGGTGATGCCGAGGACGGGTCCGGCCGACCAGCGCAGGCGGCGGGCCAGCACGGCGAGCGGAAGGGCGACGACGAGTCCGACGAGCACCGAGACCACGGTCAGCCGGAGGTGCTGGCCGACCGCGTCGAGCAGGATCTGACGGCGGCTGGTCAGATAGGCGCCGCAGATCCACTCGTTGCGCGCGAGGCAGTCGTTCGGGGGCGCGGTCACGCCTCCATTGCATCGGGTGGGCGACCGGCCCGGCGCGTTGTGGTGATCCGTCCGGGCGGCTACTTCAGGCCGGCCGCGTCCAGCAGTGTGGTCACGGTCCGGGTGACCAGCCCGTCGTCGAGGTGCTCGATCCGGGCGCCGGCCCGGGCGCTGGCCCCGTCGAAGATCAGCATGAGCTGCCGGGCGAGCAGGGCCGGATCCGCCGCGCCGCCCTGTTCGGCCTGCTCCTCGAAGTAGCCCTGCAGCAGTTCCTTGGCGGCGCGGGCCACCACGCTCGCGGGATGCTCGCCGTCCTTCAGTTCGACCAGGACGGCGAGGTACGGGCAGCCGCGGTAGCCGGGGGCCGCCGCGTTCTCCTCCACCCGCCGGAACACGTACCCGATCCGTTCGCGAGGGGTGGCCGTCTCGGCGTCCGGGGACCTGAGCTGAGCCTCGTACCAGGGCCCGCGGCGCTCCAGGCTGGCTGCCAGCACCTCGTCCTTGCTGTCGAAGAGCTGGTACATCGACCGCTTCGAGACCCCGGCGGACCTGCACAGCGCCTCGACACCGATCGAGACGCCGTCGCGGTAGAAGAGTTCGGCCGCGGCATCGAGGAGCCGGTCGCGGGGAGACGCCTTGTCTGTGGTGGCCATACCGCCGAGGTTACCGCGCGGGGCGCCGCCAGGAAACCGATCGGTATACAGGCTGGCCCAGGAGGTGAACAAGCGCTTAGATAGGAACCTGGACCTGTTCGCCCTGTGCGTTGCACGACCCTGATCAGCCGGAGGCCCCGTTGTTCACTTCCGTCGACGACGTCTCCGCGCGCCTCGCGGAGACCGGCTACCTCGCCTCCCCCGCCGTCGCCACCACCGTCTTCCTGGCCGACCGGCTGGGCAAACCGCTCCTCGTCGAGGGCCCAGCCGGGGTCGGCAAGACCGAGCTGGCGAAGGCCGTGGCCGCGGTGGCCGGGGCCCGGCTCGTGCGGCTCCAGTGCTACGAGGGCGTGGACGAGTCCCGGGCGCTGTACGAGTGGAACCACGCCAAGCAGCTGCTGCGGATCAGCGCCGGCCGGGACGAGACCTGGGACGAGGCCCGCACCGACATCTTCAGCGAGGAGTTCCTGCTCCCCCGCCCCCTGCTCACCGCGATCCGGGGCGACGACCCGAAGGTGCTGCTGATCGACGAGACCGACAAGGCCGACGTCGAGGTGGAGGGCCTGCTCCTGGAGGTGCTCAGCGACTTCCAGGTGACCGTCCCCGAGCTGGGCACGGTCACCGCGACCCGCCGCCCCTTCGTCGTCCTCACCTCCAATGCCAGCCGTGAGCTGTCCGAGGCACTGCGCCGCCGGTGCCTGTTCCTGCACATCGGCTTCCCGGAGGAGGAGCTGGAGCGCAGGATCGTACGGCTGAAGGTGCCGGGGCTCACCGAGGCGCTCACCGAGTCCGTCGTCCGGGTGGTCGGGGCGCTGCGGGCGATGGACCTGCGCAAGGTCCCGTCCGTGGCGGAGACCATCGACTGGGCGCGCACCCTGCTGGCCCTGGGCGCCGACACGCTGGACGAGCAGGTCGTACGGGATTCCCTGGGCGTGATCCTCAAGCACCAGGACGACATCCAGAAGGCGGCCGCCAAGCTGGACCTGGACGCGCTGTGAGCACCCCGGCCGACGCACCGACCGACGCTCCGGCCGACCTCGCCGGCCGGTTGACGGGGCTGGTCGGCGCGTTGCGGGCGCACGGGGTGCGGATCGGCACCGGGGAGACCGTGGACGCGGGCCTGGCGGTGGCGGCGCTGGGCCTGGACGACCGGGACCTGCTGCGCGAGGGGCTGGCCGCGACCCTGCTGCACGGCACCGGCCAACGGGCCGTGTTCGACCAGGTCTTCGACCTCTACTTCCCGCGCGGGGTGGGCGGGCCCGGCGGCGGGTCCGGTGACCGGGAGGAGCTGCGGGAGCGGCTCGCGGCCGCGCTGGCCGACGACGACACCGCGCTGCTGCGGCAGTTGGCGGCCGAGGCCGTGGACGGCCTGGGCGGATACGGGAGTTCGCCCGGCTCGGACGGCTGGTCGTCGTACCAGACCCTGGACCGGCTGCGGCCGCAGACGCTGCTCGCGCGGGTGCGAGCGGACGTCAGGGCGCGGGGCGGCGGCACGGGGTTCGCGGACCGGCTGCTCGACGACGAGATCCGGCGGCGGATCGAGGACTTCCGGGGCATGGTCGCGGCGGAGGCCCGGCGCCGGGTGGCCGAGCGGCGCGGCCGGGATCAGATCGCCCGGCGGGCGGTGGCGCCGACCGCCGACCGGGTGGACTTCCTCTCCGCCGGGCGGGAGCAGCTCACCGAGCTGCGCAGGACCGTACAGCCGCTGGCACGGAAGCTGGCCACCCGGCTGGCCGCGCGCCGCCGCCGGGCCGCGCGGGGCTCCATCGACCTGCGGCGCACCCTGCGCGGCTCGCTGTCGACGGGCGGGGTGCCGATGCGGCCGGTGCTGCGCAGGCGCCGGCCGGTCCGTCCCGAGCTGGTGCTGCTGTGTGACGTCTCCGGCTCGGTGTCGGGGTTCTCCGACTTCACGATGCTGCTGGTGCAGGCGCTGCACGACCAGTTCAGCAAGGTCCGGGTGTTCGCCTTCGTCAACCGGATCGACGAGGTGACCGGCCTCCTGGAGCACGGCCGGGCCGATCCGGAGGGGCTGGGCGCCCGGATCCGCGCCGAGGCGACGCTCACCGGCTGGCACGGCAGCAGCGACTACGGCGTCGCGCTCGGCGAGTTCGCGGAGCGGTACGGCGCCGCGGTGGGCCCGCGCACCACGGTCTTCGTGCTCGGCGACGCCCGCACCAACAACCTCGACCCGAACCTCGCCGCCGTCCGCAGGATCGCCGGACAGGCCCGGCGCGTCTACTGGCTGAACCCCGAGCCGCTCTCCCTGTGGGGCACCGGTGACTCGGCCGCGCCGGACTACGCGGAGCGGGTGGAGATGCACGAGTGCCGCACCGCCCGCCAGCTCGGCGGGCTGATCGCGCGGCTGCTGCCGGTGTGACACACCGGGTGCCGTCACCTACGGAAGGTGACGGCACCCGGCGGCCGTTCTCAGCTCCCCTCGGCCTTCGCGTAGTCCGTTGCCATACCGCCGGCGAAGTCGTACACGATGACCTGCTCGTCCCCCACGACCCAGGCGTCGTGTCCCGCCGGCAGGACGAAGACGTCGCCGGGGCCGATCTCGCCCTCACCGCCGTCGTCCATGACGAGGTGCATCCTGCCCTGCACCACATACCCGTTGTGGTGAACCATGCAGCTCTCGGTGCCCGCGATCGGCGCCACCGACTCCGACCAGCGCCAGCCCGGCTCGAAGGTGCCGATGGCGAAGTCGAGGCCGGTCAGGTGCACGGCCTCCAGGTGGCCGCGGGGGAAGTCGCGCCGCTCGTCCGGCTTGTCGACCGTCTTGATCTCCAGCATGACGGTGTCCTCCCTTCGAACTCCCGTCCACCACTCCATCGTCTTCCTGTCAACTCGGGAGCGCCATTCAAGGGTGTGGATCGGCTCGGCAGAGCGGTCATGACCGCCGGCTCGCCGCCGGCCGCGGCCGCCCGTTCGGCGCGGCCGGCGGCGAACACCGCGTACGCAGAAGCGAGATCGAGCAGGAAGCAGTCGGTGTACAGGCAGTACACGAAGGCGCTGTCGTACCGCGGGTGCAGGTGCGAGGCGGCGTCCGAGAGCGGTACGACGTGCAGGGCACTGATCACGAAGAGGGCGGCGCAGGCGGTGCCGATCATCTTGCGCGCGGCGATGCCCAGGGACCGGCCCGGGTGCTGCGGCGGGCGGCGAGCATCGACAGGAACAGCGCGGACATCGCCAGGTTGCCGCCGAACGACGTGTGGACGCCCTCCCCTTCGTCGAACCGGAGAGAGACGTGGTCCAGGACAAGGAAGGCGAGGACGAGCAGGGCCGCCGGCGAGGGCAGGTGCAACGCCCGTGCCGGGCAAGGGAATTCGGTCCGGCCGTAGCGGACCACCGGGTAGCCGATGGCGAGGTCGAAGGCGAACCGGACCAGGTGATCCAGCGCAGCGCCCCGTCCGCCGGCCGCACGAAGGCGTAGGTGAACTCCCAGCTCATGCCGGTGGCGAACGCGACGACCGTTCAAGGTCAGCCTCTTCGCGGCGGGTCCGCGGGCGAACGCCACGCCGGGCCCACTCTCGCACGGCGTACGCCCCGCCCGATGTCCGCGGTCTTCCCTCGCCCTGTGCCATGTGACATATTACTGCCGTGAGCATGCGACTGACCTGCGACGTCGTAGTGATCGGGGCGGGCATGGCGGGCGCCGCCTGTGCCCTGTACGCGTCCCGGGCGGGTCTGGACGTCATCGTGGTGGACCGCGGCCCGGTGGCCGGCGGCACGACGGGGGCGGGTGAGGGCAATCTGCTGGTGTCCGACAAGGAGCCGGGGCCCGAGCTCGAACTCGCCCTGCTGTCCGGCCGGTTGTGGACCGGCCTGGCCGAGGAGCTGGGTGACCGGATCGAGTTCGAGCCCAAGGGCGGGGTGGTCGTCGCCGCCGAACCCGAAGGGCTGGCCGCCCTGGAAAGGTTCGCGACCGGGCAACGGGCCGCCGGGGTGACGGCGGAGAACGTCGACGCGGATCAACTCCTCGAC
The DNA here is from genome assembly GCF_042892755.1 of Streptomyces sp. NPDC001714. Classification (NCBI taxonomy): domain Bacteria; kingdom Bacillati; phylum Actinomycetota; class Actinomycetes; order Kitasatosporales; family Streptomycetaceae; genus Streptomyces; species Streptomyces sp. NPDC001714. The sequence continues at coordinate 56,379 of NZ_JBIAUL010000002.1, read as the reverse complement.
CTCGAGCCGCACTTGGCACCCGGCCTGGCGGGCGGGGTGCTCTACCCGCAGGACGCCCAGGTCATGCCGACCCTGGCCGCCGCGCATCTCCTACGGGCCTCGGGCGCCCGTCTGTCGACCGGCCGCACGGTGACGGAGGTGCTGCGCGGCGCCGACGGTGCCGTACGCGGTGTCCGTACCGACCGCGGCGACGTCCACGCCCCGGCCGTGGTGAACGCGGCCGGCACCTGGGGCGGCGAGGTGGCCGCGCTCGCGGGTGTGCACCTGCCCGTCCTGCCCCGGCGGGGCTTCGTCCTGGTCACCGAGCCGTTGCCGCGCCGGGTGCGGCACAAGGTGTACGCGGCCGACTATGTCGCCGACGTGGCCAGCGACTCGGCCGCCCTGCAGACCTCGCCGGTCGTCGAGGGCACGGCGGCCGGGCCGGTCCTGATCGGCGCGAGCCGGGAGCGCGTCGGCTTCGACCGGTCGCTGTCGCTGCCGGCCGTGCGGGCGCTGGCGGCGGGCGCGATCCGGCTGTTCCCGTTCCTGTCCCGGGTCCGGGCGATGCGCACCTACCTGGGTTTCCGCCCGTACCTGCCCGACCATCTCCCCGCGATCGGTCCCGACCCCCGGGCACCCGGCCTCTTCCACGCCTGCGGGCACGAGGGCGCGGGCATCGGACTGGCCACCGGTACCGGGCAGTTGATCGCCCAGGTGCTCAGCGGCAAGGCATCCGAGCTGGACCTGACCCCGTTCCGTCCCGAGCGTTTCGGCGAGGAGAGCGCGTGAACCCCCTGGAGTTGGTGAAGGCCCGGCCGGGCCCGGCCTTCACCGTCACCTTCGACGGGCGCGAGATCATGGCGCTGCCCGGCCAGACGGTCGCGGCCGCGCTCTGGGCGTCCGGTGTCACGTCCTGGCGGACCACCCGCGGCGAGGGCCGGCCACGCGGGGTCTTCTGCGGGATCGGCGTCTGCTTCGACTGCCTGGTCACCGTCAACGGCCGCCCCAATCAACGGGCTTGTCTGGTGCCCGTGCACCCGGGAGACGCGATCGGTACGCAGGAGGGGACGGGGCACCATGACTGACACGCGCCGGCCGGGGACGGCACCCCGGCTCGCCGTGATCGGCGCCGGCCCGGCCGGCCTCGCCGCCACCCTGGCCGCCGCCCGGCACGGCCTGCGCGTCGCCCTGATCGACGCGGCGCCCGAGGCGGGCGGCCAGTTCTACCGGCAGCCCGCCGCCGGGCTCGGCGCCCGCCGCCCGCAGGCGCTGCACCACCGGTGGCGCAGCTGGGAGCTGCTGCGCGACGGCCTCGACCGGCACATCGCGACCGGGCTGGTGACGCATCTGCGCGATCATCACGTGTGGTGCGTGACGCGGCGGCGGTCCGGCTTCACCGTGCACGCCCTCCTCGGCCCCGAGCAGGAGCGGCCCGTCGAGGTGCACGCGGACGCGGTACTGCTCGCGACCGGCGGCTACGAGAAGGTGCTGCCCTTCCCCGGCTGGACGCTCCCCGGGGTGGTCACGGCGGGCGGGGCGCAGGCCATGCTGAAGGGCGGACTGGTGCTGCCGGGCCGTACGGCGGTCGTCGCCGGCACCGGACCGCTGCTGCTGCCGGTCGCGACCGGCCTCGCGGCAGCCGGCGCCCGGGTCGCGGCCCTGGTGGAGTCCGCCGGCCCACGGGGCTTCGTACGGCGCTCCCCCGCACTGGCCGCCCAGCCGGCCAAGCTCGCCGAAGGCGCCCACTACGCGATCCGGTTGTTCCGGCACGGCGTCCGAACCCTGGTCCACCACACCGTCGTCGAGGCACACGGCGACCAGGGGCTCGAAGCCGTCACCGTCGCCGCACTGGACACCGCGGGCCGGGTACGGCCGGACACCCGGCGGCGCATCACCTGCGACACCCTCGCCGTCGGGCACGGCATGCTCCCGCACACCGACCTCGCCGAGGGCCTGGGCTGCCGGATCGACGGGCTCGCGGTGCGCGTGGACGACGAGCAGCGCACCGACGTGCCGGGGGTGTGGGCGGCGGGCGAGGCCACCGGCGTCGGCGGCGCGGTCCTCGCCCTCGCGGAGGGGCACATCGCGGGCCGGTCGGCCGCCGAACGGCTGTCGGGCCGGGAGCCCGACCCGCGCGGGTGGGCGGGAGCCGCCCGGACCCGTGCGGGACTGCGCCGGTTCGCCGCGGCGATGGACGACGCCTACGCACCGCCCGCGCACTGGACCGAGCAGGTCACGGACGACACGGTCGTCTGCCGCTGCGAGGAGGTCACCGGCGGGGCGGTCCGGCGGGCCGTGACCGAGCTGGGCGCCGGAGACGTACGGACCGTCAAACTGCTCACGCGGGCCGGAATGGGCTGGTGCCAGGGGCGGATGTGCGGGCCGGCGGTCGCCGGGCTCGCCGGATGCCCGGAGACGGCGGCACGCAGGCCGTTCGCCCGGCCGGTACCGCTCGGGGTGCTCGCGCGGGCCGGCGGCACCGATGACGAACAGTGCTGTGTCACATTCCACCCGGATCACCCGGACCACTCGGAGGAGCCCTGATGACCACCCCCCACCCCCGCCCCTGGCGCGGAGTCCTCGTAGCCACCGCCCTCCCCCTGCGCGACGACCTCTCCGTCGACTACGACCGGTACGCCGAGCACTGCACCTGGCTGGTGGAGAACGGCTGCGACGGCGTCGTGCCGAACGGCTCTCTCGGTGAGTACCAGGTGCTCACGCCCGAGGAGCGCGCCAGGGTCGTCGAGACCGCGGTGGCCGCGGTCGGCGGGGCACGGGTGATGCCCGGGGTCGCCGCCTACGGCTCGGCCGAGGCCCGCCGCTGGGCCGAGCAGGCCCGGGACGCCGGCTGCGCGGCCGTGATGCTGCTGCCGCCCAACGCCTACCGCGCCGACGAGCGTTCGGTGCTGGCGCACTACGCGGAGGTCGCGAAGGCGGCGGTGCCGGTGGTGGCGTACAACAACCCCATCGACACCAAGGTCGACCTGGTTCCGGAACTCCTCGCCAAGCTGCACGGCGAGGGGCACATCCACGCCGTCAAGGAGTTCTCCGGCGATGTCCGGCGCGCCTACCGGCTGGCCGAACTCGCCCCGGAGCTGGACCTGTTGATCGGCGCCGACGACGTCCTGCTGGAGCTGGCCATCGCGGGCGCCAAGGGCTGGGTGGCCGGTTACCCCAACGCGCTGCCGGCCGCGACGGTCGAGCTGTACCGCGCCGCGGTGGGCGGGGACCTGGACACCGCCAAGCGGCTGTACGGGCAGCTGCATCCGCTGCTGCGCTGGGACTCCAGGGTCGAGTTCGTGCAGGCCATCAAGGTGTCCATGGACATCGTCGGCCGGCACGGTGGTGCCTGCCGCCCGCCGCGCGTGCCGCTGCTGCCCGAGCAGGAGGCCGCGGTCCGCGCGGCCACCGAGAAGGCCGTCGCGGCCGGCCTGGCGTAACCGAACCCGCCCACCCTCCCAGAGCGGAGCGTCATGCGCAGCAAACTCGTCCTGCACGCCGTCGACTCGCACACCGAGGGCATGCCCACCCGCGTGATCACCGGCGGGATCGGCACCATCCCCGGCGCGACCATGAACGAGCGGCGGCTGTACTTCCGTGAACACCGCGACGACATCAAGCAGTTGCTGATGAACGAGCCGCGCGGGCACTCCGCGATGAGCGGGGCGGTCCTGCAGCCGCCGACCCGGCCCGACTGCGACTGGGGTGTGGTGTACATCGAGGTCTCGGGCTATCTGCCGATGTGCGGGCACGGCACGATCGGCGTGGCGACGGTGCTCGTGGAGACCGGGATGGTGGAGGTCGTGGAGCCGGTCACCACCATCCGGCTGGACACCCCGGCCGGTCTGGTCGTCGCCGAGGTGGCGGTGGAGGACGGCGCGGCGAAGAACGTCACGCTGCGGAACGTGCCGTCCTTCTCGGTCGCGCTGAACCGGAAGATCGTGCTCGCCGACGGCCGGTCGGTGACCTATGACATGGCCTACGGCGGCAACTTCTACGCCATCCTCCCCCTCGACGAGTTCGACCTCCCCTTCGACCGGACCCGGAAGGACGACATCCTCCGGGCCGGCCTCTCCCTCATGGCGGCGATCAACGCCGAGGCGGAGCCCGTCCACCCCGAGGACCCGTCCATCCGCGGCTGTCACCACGTCCACCTGGTCGCTCCCGGGGCCACGGCCCGGCACTCCCGGCACGCGATGGCCATCCACCCCGGCTGGTTCGACCGCTCCCCATGCGGCACCGGCACCAGTGCGCGGATGGCCCAGCTGCACGCCCGCGGCGAACTCCCGCTGGACACCGAGTTCGTGAACGAGTCCTTCATCGGCACCCGGTTCACCGGCCGGCTGCTCGGCACCACCGAGGTCGCCGGGCGCCCCGCGGTCCTGCCCAGCTTCACCGGCCGGGCCTGGATCACCGGCACCGCCCAGTATCTGCTGGACCCGACGGACCCGTTCCCGGCCGGGTTCGTACTCTGATTCCCCTGACGATCCTCCAGCGACGACCCTTCAGGAGTTCCTCCATGGCCGACCGGCCCATCAGCAGGCCCAGCGCCGTCGAGCCCGCCATTCCGTCGCTCGGCGGCCGGAGGCCGAACTTCCGGGAGCGGGTCGTGGACGTCCTGCGTGCCGCGCTGATCGCCGGTGAGCTGCGCCCCGGCGAGGTGTACTCGGCGCCGGGGCTCGCTCCCCGCCTGGGCGTCTCCGCGACCCCGGTGCGCGAGGCCATGCTGGAGCTGGTGAAGGAGGGCATGGTCGAGATCGTCCCGAACAAGGGGTTCCGGGTCACCGCCCTCTCCGAGCAGCAGCTCGACGAGTACACGCACGTACGGTCCCTGATCGAGATCCCGACGACCGTCGCCCTCGCGGCCACCGCCGACCCCGGTGACCTCGAGGCGCTGCGGCCGGTCGCCCTGGAGATCGTCACCTCGGCCGTGAAGGGCGACCTGATCGCCTACGTCGAGGCCGACCTGGCCTTCCATCTGGGATTGCTGGCGCTGGCGGGCAACGACCATCTCGTCGAGGTGGTACGGGACCTGCGCCGCCGTTCGCGGCTGTACGGGCTGACGGCGCTGGTGGAGGCGGGGCGTCTGAAGGCCTCCGCCGAGGAGCACCTGGAGCTCCTCGACGCCCTGCTGGCCCGCGACGAGCAGGCCGTGCGCGAGGTCATGACCCGCCACCTCGGCCACGTCCGCGGCCTGTGGGCGGCCCGGCGACCCGAGCACGGCTGAGTGCTCCGCTGCAAGTGCCGCGACGAGTCGTCAGCCGACTGCGGCGCCGTCGTGGCTGGTCGCGCGGTTCCGCCCCCAGCCTTCGGCCGGAGGTACCCCCGGTGCCCCTTCGGGGCGTGCCGAACCGCAGCGCACTTCGCCGGACCCGCTGGGCAGCTCCTGCGAACTACGCCCCGGGATGGGCGAGTTCGATGTCGTGGTCGTGGATGTCGGCGCCGGAGACGGCCACTCCGGCGGCGTGCGGCGGGTAGCCGGTGGCGACGACCGTGTACTGGCCGCTGTCCAGGTCGGAGAAGGCGTACGCGCCGTCGTCGCCGGTGGTGGTCGTGCCGACGACGTTGCCTGCGGCGTCCACCAGCGTGACCCGGGCGTCGCCCAGCGGGCCCCCCGCTCCGCGGACGGTGCCCCGCACATGGGCGCCGGGCCGCAGCTCCACGTCGACCCGGGTGGTCCCGGTCCCGGCCACCTCGACGGGGAGGGCGAGCGGCCGGTGCTTGGGCGAGCTGACCGCGAGGGTCACGGTGCCCGGCGCCAGGTCGCCGACCGTGAACTCGCCGAGTCCGTCGGTCTGCTGGGTGGCGAGCACGTCCCCGCGCACATCCGTGACGATCACCGTCGCCCCGGCGACCGGCGCCCCGCTGTCCGCGGCCCGCACCACCCCGGCCACGCCGCCGGCGCCGCTGAGCAGCACGTCGTAGGCGACCGCCGCGGAGCTCACGACGAGGGTGGTGGCCTGTGGCCGGCAGCCGTCGGCGGAGGCGATCAGGACATACGTCCCCTCGCCCGGTGCCGCCACCGCGTAGCCGCCGTCGGCGTCCGCGACCACGCGGCCGAGCTGGCGGCCGCCGGGGGAGATCAGGGTGACGGCGGCCCGGCCGACCCCGGTTCCGTCGGCGCCGCGCACCCGGCCGTGCACCTGGATGCCGTCGCCGACGACGGGGACGTACGCCGGAGCCCCTTCCGCGCCCTCCGGGGCCTCTTCCGCGTTCGCCGGCACCGCGGGCACCGGCTCCGCCACGGCCGGCGGCGCCCCGCCCGCCTCCGAGGCCGGCTTCCGGCGCGGGATGAACGCGGCCACGAGCAGCGCGAGGACCGCCGCGCCCGAGCCCGCCGCCATGACCACCTTGAAGCCGTTCTCGGAGGGAACGGTCGACGTGCCGAGGACGGTGGTCATCTGGGCCAGGATCACCCCGGCGACGGCGCTCGCGGTCGACGTGCCGATGGACCGCATCAGGGTGTTGAGACTGTTCGCGGCGGCCGTCTCGTGCGGGTCGACGGCGCCCATGATGAGCGCGGGCATCGCGCCGTAGGCGAAGCCGATGCCGGCCCCGATGATGCAGGAGACCAGCACGAGCTGCCAGACGGCGTCCATCAGCACGATGTTGAGCCCGTATCCGGCGGCCACGATGACCGCTCCGCACATCAGGGTGGTCTTCGGGCCGAAGTTCTTGGAGATGAGGGCGGACAGGGGCGCCATCGCCATCATCACCAGGCCGGTCGGGGCCATCACCAGGCCGGCGTCGAGCAGCGACTTGCCCAGGCCGTAGCCGGTCGCCTCAGGCAACTGCAGGAGCTGCGGAAGCACCAGGGACATCGCGAACATCGAGAACCCGAAGGCGATCGAGGCGAGGTTCGTGACGAGGACCTGCCGGCGGGCCGTGGTGCGCAGGTCGACCAGCGGTTCCCGGGTGCGGAGTTCGTAGAACCCCCAGGCGAGCAGGATCACCACGGCGGCGCCGAACAGGCCGAGCGTGGTGCCGCTGGACCAGCCCCAGTCGGCACCCTTGGAGATGCCGAGCAGCAGACAGACCAGGCCCGCCGCCATGCCGAGAGCGCCGAGCAGGTCGAAGCGGCCGCCGGTGCGCACCTTCGACTCCGGCACGAGGACCAGCACGAGCAGCGCGGCGACGACGCCGAGCGCGGCCGAGGTCCAGAACAGCATGTGCCAGTCGAAGTGGTCGGCGATCAGCGCGGCGGCCGGCAGGCCGAGGGCGCCGCCGACGCCGAGGGAGGCGCTCATCAACGCCGTGGCGGAGCCGAGCCGTTCGGCGGGGAGTTCGTCGCGCATGATGCTGATGCCGAGCGGGATCACGCCGGAGGCCAGCCCCTGCAGGGCCCGCCCGACGATCATCGGCACCAGGGTGTCGCTCAGCGCGGCGGTGACCGAGCCGGCGACCAGCATGACCACGCTGGTCAGCAGCATCAGCCGCTTGCCGTACATGTCGCCGAGCCGCCCCATCACGGGGGTGGCGACGGCGGCCGCGAGGAGGGTGGCGGTGACGGCCCAGGCCGCGTTGGACGCCGAGGCGTTGAGCAGCTTCGGCAGTTCGGGCACGATGGGGATCACCAGGGTCTGCATCAGCGAGACCACGATCCCGCCGAAGGCCAGCACCGCGACGACGACGTCGGTCCGCGGCGCGGCGGAGTCCCCGGCGACTTCCGGCCGGGGCTGTGCATGGGACATGGTCGGGCCTCCGTAGGGCCGCTGGGGTCTGCACGACCCTCCCGAATGTAAGTCAATTGATTGACTTAAGCAACCACGATTCGCGTGCGGACGGTGAAGATTCGCCGCACGTCCGGCGTCAGCTCGACTCGCGCACCACCAGCCGGCACGGCACCGTGTGCACCCCGGGCTGCGGCTCCGCGTCGATGGCCTGGAGCAGCCGCAGCGCGGCGATCCGCCCGATCTCGGCCAGGTTCATGTCGACCGTGGTGAGCGGCGGACGGCAGGCGAGGGCCATGGTGTCCCAGTTGTCGTAGCCGACCACGGCGATGTCTCCCGGCACGTCCTTGCCCCGCTCACGGAGCGTGTCCGCGACCCCCCGGGCGATCTGGTCGTTCCCGCAGAAGACGGCGTCCGTGTCGGGGGCCGTCCGCAGCACCGCGTCGGCGGCGCGCCGCCCCCAGGCCTCGCTCCACTCCCCGAAGTGCACACGCCCGGCGGCGAGTTCGAGGCCTGCCTCGGCCAGGTGCTCGACGGCGTGCCGGGCCCGGTCGCGGGCGGCCTGGTGGTGCTCGGGCCCGGTGACATGGGCGATGCGGGTACGACCTGTGGCGAGCAGGTGCTCCACGGCGAGCCGGGCCCCGCCGCGGTCGTCGGTGACGACGGAGGTGTCGGCCGGGTCGGTCGACGGGGAGAGGGCGTAGACGACCGGGATCGCCGGGTCGATGCCGGTCAGGGGCGGGCGGGGATCGGTACGGCGGCCGGCGACGATGATGCCGTCGACCCGGCGGTCGGTGAGGGTGCGCAGATGGTGCTGCTCACGGATGGCGTCGCCGCGGGTGTCGCAGAGCAGGACGGAGATCTTCCCGGCACCCAGCGCGTCCTCGGCGCCCAGCAGCACCGGGGTGCTGAAGCGCCCGATGCCGTCCGTCGTCATCAGGCCGACCGTCCAGCTGCGGCCGCTGTGCAGGCTCTGCGCGTGCTGGTTGGGCCGGAACCCGAGCGCCGCCACCGCGTCCAGAACCCGCTGCCGGATCTCGGGGCGCATCCGGCCGGCGCCGTTCAACGCCTTGGACGCGGTCCCGACGCTGACACCGGCGAGCGCGGCGACATCGGCGAGCCTGGCCCGGCCGGTGGGCGGAGAGCCTGGAACAGAGGTCACGGGCAAACCTTTTCCTAGACGGATCCTCGGCGCCGCCGTCGGCCTCCCGACGGCAGAGCCGCCCCACATCGTCGCAGCCGCCCACCTGAAGTGCCAGCCCTGCCGGACAACTTGAAAAAACTGCGCCAGGCGTCTTGACCCCTCCCTCCGGCTGCCCTGTACTTCTCGGCGAGAAAACGGTTGCGCACACCGGTTCCTCGCCGCCTTCCCCGCCGCCCCGTGCGCGACTTTCCAAACGGCGTTCGACATTTCGACAACGTGTCCAGGCACCCCGCCCCTCCCCACCCCGGAGAGCCATGCCCCGCACCCGTTCCGCCCTGCCCTCCCCCGCCGGCCCGGTCCGTCTCACCCCCGATGCCCGCACCGCGCTGCGCCCGGCGGCCGTCACCGTCGACGGCGGCTTCTGGCACGACCGGCGCGCGACCAACGCCGGCGTCTCCCTCCCCCAGGGCCCGGATCTGCTGGAGTCCGCCGGAAACCTGCACAACCTGCGCCTGGCGGCGGGCACCGCCGAGGGCGGGTTCCAGGGCGCGTATCCCTTCGTCGACACGGACGTCTACAAGTGGCTGGAGGCGGCCTCCTGGCACCTCGCCCGAGACACCGGCGAAGAAAGCGACGAAGCACTGGCCGCGGACGTGGCGCGGATCATCGCCCTGGTGGCGGCGGCCCAGCAGCCCGACGGCTATCTCAACACCTGGTTCCAGCTGGTCAAAGGCGGTGAGCGGTACCAGGACCTGCGCTGGGGCCACGAGTTGTACTGCGCCGGGCATCTGATCCAGGCCGCCGTGGCCCACCACCGCTCCACCGGGCGCCCCGAACTCCTCGATGTGGCAAGAAAGTTCGCCGACCACATCGACTCGGTCTTCGGTCTCCCCGGCAGCGGCAGGCCTCTCGACGGCATCGACGGCCACCCGGAGGTCGAGACGGCCCTGGTGGAGCTGTACCGGGAGACCGGCGAGCGCCGCTACCTCGACCTGGCGGGCTACTTCGTCGACCGGCACGGCCACGGCCTGCTCGGCGGCGAGGCCTACTGCCAGGACCGGGTCCCGCTGCGCGCGGCGACGAACGTCGAGGGCCACGCCGTACGGCAGTTGTACCTGCTGGCGGCGGCCGCGGACCTGGCTGCGGAGACCGGGGACGCCGAACTCCGGGCAGCGGGCGAACGGTTGTGGCACGCCATGACGACCACCAAGACCCACCTCACCGGCGGGCTCGGCGCGCACCACGACCGGGAGGACTTCGGCGACCCCTTCGAACTCCCCAACGAGCGCGCCTACTGCGAGACCTGCGCCGCGATCGCCTCCGTCCAGTGGAGCTGGCGCATGGCCCTGCTCACCGGCGAGGCCCGCTACTCCGACCTGATCGAGCGCACCCTCTACAACGGCTTCCTGGCCGGGGTCTCGCTGGACGGCGAGCGATGGCTGTACGTCAACCCGCTCCAGGTCCGCGACGGCCACACCGACACCGGCGGCGACCAGTCGGCCCGCCGCACCCGCTGGTTCCGCTGCGCCTGCTGCCCGCCCAACGTGATGCGACTGCTGGCGAGCCTGGAGCACTACCTGGCATCGGCCGACGAACAGGGCCTGCAGATCCACCAGTTCGTCACCGGGAGGTACGCGACCGACCGGGTCCGGGTGCGCGCCGAGACGGACTATCCCTGGCACGGCACGATCGCGTTCACCGTCGAGGAGAGCCCGTCCGACGGCCCCTGGACGCTGTCGCTGCGCATCCCCGCATGGTGCCGGGAGTTCCGGGTGCGGTGCGGCGAGGAGACGTACGACTCCCAGGCGGACGACGGCTGGCTGCGGCTGTCGCGTACCTGGGCACCGGGCGACCGGGTGCTGCTGGAACTCACGATGGAGCCCCGGCTCACCGCCGCCGACCCACGCGTGGACGCGGTACGCGGCTGCGTGGCGATCGAACGCGGGCCGCTCGTGCACTGCCTGGAGCAGGTCGACCACCCGGGCGGGGGGCTTGACGACATCGTCCTGGACACCTCCCGGCCGCTCGCCGTGAAGCACCGCCCGGACCTGCTCGGCGGTGTCACCACCGTGGTGGCCGCGGGCCGGCGCCGCCGCCTCCCCGACCGGGGCTGGTGGCCGTACTCCCCCGCCCGCGGCGTTCCTGCCGAACCCGAGGGCGAGCCGGTCGAGTTGACCGCGATCCCGTACCACGTCTGGGCCAACCGCGAGGACGGCAGCATGCGCGTCTGGCTCCCCACCTCCTGAGACACCCCCGTCCTACGACAACGAGGTCACCCCGTGATACCCACCCGCCGTACTCTCATGGCCGTCGCCACGGCCGCCGCCCTTCTCCCTCTCACCGCCTGCGGTGGCGGTTCCGGCTCCTCGGGATCGTCGTCCTCGGCCGGCGGGACGTACACCTTCTGGGACCCGTACCCGCAGTTCGACGCCTCCTCCGACTGGGGCAAGCGGGTCACCGCGTGCGGGACCGCGGCCGGGGTGAAACTCAAGCGGACCGCGTACGACACCACCGACCTGGGCAACAAGGCGCTGCTGGCCGCGCAGCAGGGCAACGCGCCGGACGTGATGCTGGTCGACAACCCGGTCGTCTCCACGCTGGTGGAGGCGGGGATCCTCAACAAGACGAGCGACCTCGGGCTCGACACCTCCTCGATCCAGAAGAACATCATCGGCGCCGGCACGATCGACGGCGCGTCCTACGGCGTCCCGATCGGCGCCAACACCCTCGCGCTCTACTACAACAAGAAGGTCCTCTCCGCGGCCGGCGTCGACCCGGCCTCCGTCAAGGACTGGGCGTCGCTCACGGCCGCGCTGAAGAAGGTCGAGGCGGCCGGGAAGAAGGGGATCACCTTCTCGGCGATCAACACCGAGGAGGGCAGCTTCCAGTTCCTGCCGTGGTTCTGGGGCGCGGGCGGCGACCTCACCGAGCTCGACTCCGCCAAGGGAGTCGCCGCGCTCTCGCTGTGGAAGCAGTGGGTGGACGCGGGGTACGCACCGAAGGACGTGCTGCAGAACACCCAGACCACCAGCTGGCAGGAGTTCGCCACCGGCGACTACGCGTTCAGCGAGAACGGCACCTGGCAGCTGGGCAACGCCGACAAGGCCGGGTTCTCGTACGGTGTCATCAACATCCCCGCGCAGAACGGCGGTTCGGCGCCGGTGCCGACGGGCGGCGAGTTCGTCACCGTGCCCGTGCAGAAGGACACCTCGCGCTACGACGTCAGCAAGAAGATCGTCAACTGCCTGACCAGCGACTCCAGCCTGCTGGCCACCGACACCACGCTCATGTACGTGGCGCCGACCTCCGCCGTGCAGACCGAACAGGTCAAGAAGAACGCCGAGTTGAAGCCATGGGTGGCGGCGGTCGCGGCGGCCCGGGGGCGGACCAGCGGCGGACTCGGTACCAAGTACCCGACCATCTCGCAGCCCCTGTGGACGGCCGTCCAGGCGGCGCTCTCCGGCAGCAAGAGCCCCCAGGACGCCCTGGCGGCCGCCCAGTCCAGCGCGCAGAAGGGCTAGCACCGGCATGACCGTCGCCCGGATCGACCGACCGCGGCGCGCACCGGCCGCCGCGGCGCGGGCGAGCGACACCGGCGCCCGCTCCCTGCGCCGCAGGCGGCGGCTGACCGCCCTCGCCTTCGTGGCCCCCTTGCTCGCCTACCTCGCCGCCTTCTACGTCTATCCGCTCTACCGCAACCTCGACCTCAGCCTGCGCGACTACACCGTGCGCTCCTTCGTGGCGGGCGACGCGCCGTTCTCCGGCTGGGCCAACTTCCGCACCGTGCTGGACGATCCGACGTTCGGCCCGGCGATGCGGCACACCATGGTCTTCACCTTCGTGTCGATCGCCTTCCAGTACGTCATCGGGCTCGCCCTCGCGGTCTTCTTCAACCGCCACTTCAGACTCTCGACCGTGCTGCGGGCACTGTTCCTGATCCCCTGGCTGCTGCCGCTGATCGTGTCGGCGTCCACGTGGTCGTGGATGTTCAACAGTGAGTCGGGGGTGGTGAACTACTTCCTGCACTTCCTCGGCGTCGACGCCGTCGGCTGGCTGACCTCGCCGGACTGGGCGCTGATCTCGGTGATCGTCGCCAACATCTGGATCGGCATCCCCTTCAACCTGGTCATCCTGCACAGCGGCCTGCAGAACATCCCGGGCGAGCTGTACGAGGCGGCGGCGCTCGACGGTGCGGGCGCCTGGCAGCAGTTCCGCCGGATCACCTTCCCGCTGCTGCGCCCGGTGTCGGCGATCACCCTGCTGCTGGGGCTCGTCTACACCCTCAAGGTGTTCGACCTGATCTGGATCATGACCAAGGGCGGTCCCGGCGACGCCTCCTCCACCCTGGCGACCTGGTCGTACCAGCTGGGCTTCGGCACGCTGCTGCCCAAGTTCGGTCCCGGTGCCGCGGTCGGCGACATCCTGATCCTGATCGCCCTGGCCTTCGGCCTCCTCTACATCCGCGTCCAGAGGAGGCAGGAAGCATGAAGTCGCGCGGCTACACCCTGATCGGCCTCTGCCTCACCGCGCTGATGCTGTTCCCGGTGTACTGGATGCTCAACGTGTCCCTCACCCCGCAGCAGGACATGCGCAAGGACCCGCCGGACCTGCTCCCGCTGCACCCCACATTCGGGGGCTACCGGGCGGTCCTCGACGACCAACTCCCGTACCTCGGGACCAGTCTGCTGATCGGGGTCGGCACGGTCGCCCTCACCCTCGTGATCGCCGCCCCGGCCGGCTACGCGCTGGCGAAGCTGCGGCCCCGCGGAGGCGGGGCCCTGGGCCTGGCCCTGCTGATCGCGCAGATGATCCCGGGGATCGTCATGGCGATGGGCTTCTACGGCATCTTCCTGGACCTCGGCCTGCTCAACTCCTGGTGGGGACTGATCGTCGCGGACTCCACCATCGCCGTGCCCTTCGGCGTCATGATCTTCACCGCGTTCATGTCCGGCATCCCCGGCGAACTCGTCTCGGCCGCCCGGATCGACGGCGCCGGCACCTGGCGCACCTTCCGGTCGGTCGTCCTCCCGCTGAGCCGCAACGCGATCGTCACCGTCTCGCTGTTCGGCTTCCTGTGGGCCTGGTCCGACTTCGTCTTCGCCAACACCCTCGACGGTGGCGGCAGTTGGAAACCGATCACGCTCGGCATCTACAAGTACATCGGCAACAACAACCAGGAGTGGAACGCGATCATGGCCACCGCCGTCGTCGCGTCGGTCCCCGCGGCCGTCCTCCTTGTCCTCGCCCAGCGCTATGTGGCCGCGGGCGTGACCGCGGGCGCGGTGAAGGACTGACACCCCCCCGACTCCTCGAGGAGACGCACGCCATGAGCCGCACACCCCGCAGAGCCGCCCTCGGTGCCGTGATACTCACGGCCGCCCTCGGCACCGCCGCCCCCGCCCACGCGGCCCCCACCTCCGCCACCACCCTCGTGGTGAGTGCCAACCAGAACCTGCGCTCGGTGACCCACGTGGCCTCGGGCAGCCTCTACGGCCTGGACACGGCGAGCGTGCCGGCCGACAGCCTGGTCGAACCGCTGAGGCCGAACACCTTCGTGCAGATGGCACCCGGCGGCAGCCAGTTGCCCAACGGCGAGTCCAGCCCCGGCGGTGACGCCCTGACCGTGGCCCCCGAGGCGGCGAAGGCCGGCGCCAAGGTCGTCGTACGCATGCCGGACTGGTACCCCGACTTCCCCTACAAATGGGTGAGTTGGAGCGACTGGCTGTCGGCGGTGGACAAGCAGGTCGCGTCGGTGAAGTCCTCCGGCGCCACGAACATCGCCGCCTACGAGTTGTGGAACGAACCCGACTGGACCTGGAACACCTCGTCGGCCGGCAGCTTCGACTCCGGATGGGCGACGACGTTCAAGGAGGTCCGCGCCAAGGACTCCACCACCCCGATCCAGGGCCCGAGTTACTCGGCGTGGAACCAGAGCTGGATGACCACGTTCCTCACCGACGCCAAGGCGAGCGGCACGGTGCCCGACATCGTCTCCTGGCACGAGTTGCAGGGCTCGCAGAACATCGCCGCCCATGTCGCCGCCTACCGCGCCCTGGAGAGCAGCCTCGGCATCAGCGCCCGCCCGATCGCCATCGAGGAGTACGGCACCACGAGCGAGGTCGGCGTCCCCGGGCCGCTCGCGAGCTATGTCGCCAAGTTCGAGCGGGCCGGCGTGCACGACGCCGAACTGGCCTTCTGGAACCACTACGGCACCCTCGGTGACACCCTCACCGACACCGGCGGCTCACCCAACGGCGCGTACTGGCTCTACAAGTGGTACGGCGACATGTCCGGGAACATGCTCGTCACCACGCCTCCGGCGCAGACCGGCATCGACGGCTTCGCCTCCCGCAACGGCGCGGGCAACCAGATCAGCGTGGTGACCGGCGGCTGCACCGGTTCGTGCGCCGTCACCGTCAACGGCCTGTCGTCGCTCTCCGCCTTCGGCAGCACCGTGCACGTCAAGCTGGAGTACACCCCGTCCAAGGGCCGGACGACCGCCGTTTCCGGACCGGTGACGATCTCGGACACCGACTACACGGTCAGCGGCGGCTCGATCACCGTACCGGTGACGATGAACGCCTCCGACGGCTACCACCTGACCATCACCCCGAGCGGCACGACCACCTCACTGGCCGGCCGCTACCAGATCACCAACAGGAACAGCGGCCTCGCCCTCGACACCAGCGGCGCGGGCACCGCCCAGGGCACCGCCGTCGTCCAGGCCACCTCCACCACGGGCACCGACCAGAACTGGACGCTGCTGGCCGCCGGCAACGGCCTCTACAAGATCCAGCAGCAGGCGAGCGGCCTGCTCCTCGGCATCACCAACGCGGGCACGAGTGACGGCGGCACCGCCCTGATCTGGGGGGACAACGGCACCGCCGACCACCTCTGGCAGCTGATCCCGTCCGGCGACGGCTACTACAAGATCGCCAACTACAACAGCGGGCTGCTGCTCGGGGTGACCAACATGAGCACCTCCTCCGGTGCCCAGGTCCTCCAGTGGGACGACAACGGCACCGCCGACCACCTGTGGAAACTGACCGCCCGCTGACGTACGCCGCAGTGAACCCGAGCACACCCGTGCGGGGCGACGACCTCCATTCGTTGCCCCGCACAGCCCTCTCCACTCGATTCGCAACCGAAAAGACCGGCCCGCCCCCGCCTTCCCGGGAGCCCAGGTCGGGCCGCCGGCAGATCCGAACGCAGCGCCGCCCGGGTCGTCCACCCCGACGTGGCCGTCCTGCACGACGTGGTGGACGACCACGGCCGCCCCTGCGTCGTCATGGAGTACGTCCCCGCGCCCGCCCTCGCCGACCTCCTCGACGGCGGCCGGACCCTCCCGCACGAGGAGGCCGCCCGGATCGGCCTCGGCACGATCGGCGCGCGGCGCACGCCGCCGGGGTCCTGCACCGGGACGTCAAGCCCGGCAACGTGCTGCTCGGTCCGGGCGACCGGGTCGTGCTCACCGCCCTCGGCATCGCGCTGACCGCCGGCTCGTCGACGCTCACCCAGACCGGCCAGATGGTCGGCTCGATCCCCTGCATGGCCCCGGAGCGGCTGCGCGGGCTGACGCCGGGACCGGCTTCCGACCTGTGGTCCGTTGGACCACGCAGTACCAGGCGGTTGAGGGCCGGCCGCCGTTCCGGCGCGAGACCGCGAGGGAGACCGCGTACGCCGTCGTCACCGACCCCGTCGAGCCGCTGGGTCGACTACCCGGCCTACCGCAGGCTGCGGATGCAGCGGACCGCCTCCCGCGGGCAGCCGGCCGCGGTCTGGGAGTTCACCTTCCGGGGCCGGGCCCGCGTCTTCCGCGTCATCGACCTGGGCTACGGCAGGGAGGGCGGCCGGGAGTACGCCATCTACCTCTCCGCCCGACGCGACAGGGGACACCTAACCTACCGGCCGGTCTTCGACAACGTGAGGGACGGATTCCGTACGACCGGCCGACCGCTCGGCAACGGGGACCTTCGGCCGCTAAGTTGTCCGACATGAGCAACCTTGACCGCGCGCCCGTTCCGAGCGTGTGCGGCGGCCGCGGATTCGTCGTCGCCGAACCCGTCCGCGAGCTGCTGAGCCCCCGCCACGTGCAACTCGGCGAGTCGACCGAGGTGCGCCGGCTGCTGCCGAACCTCGGTCGCCGCATGATCGGTGCCTGGGCGTTCGTCGACCACTACGGCCCCGACGACATCGCCGACGAGCCCGGGATGCAGGTTCCGCCGCACCCGCACATCGGGCTGCAGACGGTCAGCTGGCTGCACCAGGGCGAGGTGCTGCACCGCGACTCGACCGGCAGCCTCCAGACGATCCGCCCACGCGAGCTGGGGCTGATGACCTCGGGCCGGGCGATCAGCCACTCGGAGGAGAGCCCCAAGTCGCACGCCCGGTACCTGCACGGCGCGCAGCTGTGGGTGGCCCTCCCGGACTCGCACCGCCACACCGACCCGAGGTTCGAGCACCACCCCGACCTGCCGACGGTCACGGCCCCCGGCCTGACCGCCACGGTCATCCTCGGCTCCCTCGACGGCGCGACGTCCCCGGGCACCACGTTCACCCCCATCGTCGGCGCGGACCTGGCCCTGGCCCAGGGCGCCGACCTCCGCCTGCCGCTGCAGCCCGACTTCGAGTACGGCGTCCTGGCGATGTCCGGCGAGGTGCACGTCGACGGCGTTCCGGTACTCCCGGGCTCCATGCTCTACCTGGGCTGCGGCCGCACCGAACTCCCCCTGCGCGCGGAGTCGGACGCGGCGATCATGCTCCTGGGCGGCGAGCCGTTCGAGGAGGAGCTGATCATGTGGTGGAACTTCGTCGGGCGTACCCAGGAGGACATCGAGCAGGCCCGCGAGGACTGGATGAACGGGTCGCGATTTGGGGAAGTGAAAGGTTACGACGGAGCCCCTCTACCCGCCCCCGAACTGCCGCCGGTGCCGCTGAAACCGCGGGGAAGAGTGCGCTGAGCTGGGATTTCGCGACCCTGCACACGCGCCACCGGGCGAGGCGAGAGACGCCCCGCCCGGTTCATCAAGATAGCGCGAGCAAAACCACGTAACACCGCCCGTTCCACCGCCCCTCGAAGTGCAGGATTCGTCAGCCGTAGTCAGCTTTGATCGGACTGATGCTGACTCAATGCTGACTTTACTGACAGGTGGTCAGGTTCTCCGGGAAGGCTCCACCCTCGCTTCACGCGCCACGCTGACCTCGGCGGTCTCGGCCTCGCACCGCGAGTCACCTACGAACCGCTCCTCCTAGCGCGAGCGAAAATCCCCACCCCCTGGGAACCATGCTGACCGCAGACCCAGTTATCGGGTCTCCACAAACGCAACACGCGACGGTCCCAGCTCGTGGCACCAGGCAACCTGCGCAATAGACCTGCCGGCCGGGCTGGGATCATCGCTGCGGGTCCGGGAGCAGGAGGATCAGGCGGCCAGACCCCAGGCCGGATCGAGAACATCCCCCGCGCGTGCGGGGAGCAGCGTTTGCCGGAAGAGTCGGACAGCCCGACCCAGGGATCATCTCCGCGTACGCGGGGAGCAGCTCTTGCCCGAGCCCTTCCGGCCGAAGAACGCGAAGATCTGGGGATCATCCCCGCGTGCGCGGGGAGCAGCTGGACAGCTACACCAGCGCCGTCCCCACGTCGGGATCATCCCCGCGTACGCGGGGAGCAGAGGACACCGCGCACGCTGCGAACCGGGCCGCCGGGATCATCCCCGCGTGCGCGGGGAGCAGGCGATCCCGACCGGCGTCAAGCTCGCCAACATCGACAACTTCTCGCTGGCACGACTGATCCATCGCTAGCGGGCACCGGACCCATGTCCGCCGTGACCGGGTGAACGGAACGACAGCGGCGCACGGCAGTGGTCCAGCCCGTGCGCCGCTGGTCCGACACCTCGGAAGTGGTGTCCGCTTGATGGGCAACGGTCAAGGCCCCCGCCTCGGTGATCCGCTCGCTCGAGTACGTGATCTCCGACGCCTTCGACCAGCCGAGGCCCGTGACCGAAACATCTGCAGCCGTGGGTCGTGCTGGTGGACAGCGCTCGCCACCAGATCGACCTAGGCACACGTGATGCCGCACCGCGGCGGCGATCGCGGCGCGCAGGAGGCCGCCGGCCGGGCCGTTCTCCGTGGGGAACGTGCCGATGGCGGGGGGTGATGGACGAGGTCGATCACCCCCGCACAGCCGTGCAGGGCGTCGGCGTCCTTTTCCGGGGTGAGTGCGTCGAACCTCGCGGGTGCCGAGACGATGCCCACCTCGTGTCCGTGGTCCCTGACCCACAGGGCGGTCCCGACGCCCATCAGTCCTCCGTCGTCGAACACCACGACCTTCATCGCGCATCAACCTCCCCAACGCCTGGTCGGTCGAGGGGTTTGACCGGTCCGGTGCCTGATGTGTGATACGGGGGGGCGGGAAGCACCACCGATCGGTTTCGCTGTCCGAGACGGTGTCAGACGAGTTCCAGGCCGCCGTCCACGGTGACGACCTGGCCGGTGGCGTGCCGTCCCGCGGGGTCGGCCATCCGCAGGACCCAGTGGGCGATCTCTTCGGTGCCCGCGATGCGGTGGGTGGGGATGCGCTCGCGTTCGTAGGCGTACATGTCGTCGGCGGCCTCGGGGGTGAGTCCGGCGTGCAGCATGACGTCGGTGCGGGTGGGGCCGGGGGCGACCGCGTTGACGCGGACTCCCTCCTCCGCTAGTTCCAGTGCCCAGCTGCGGGTCAGCTGTTCGACGGCGGCCTTGGTGGCCGCGTAGTGCGCGCCGCCCGGCATAGGCCGGTGCCCGTAGGTGCTGGAGAGGTTGACGATGGTGCCGGAGGTCTCGCGCAGGTGTGGCAGGGCGGCGTGAGCGAGGAGACTCGGCGCGACGACGTTCAGCGCGAGCAAGTTCGTGACAGTCTGCTCGTCGGTGTCGGCGAGTGTCATCACCGCTGTGCCACCCGCGTTGTTGACCAGGTGGTCAATGCGTCCCCACCGCCGTACGGCGGTCCTGATCACCTCGGCGGGGGCTCCCTCGGCGCAGACGTCGATCGCCAGGACGCCGATGCGCGCGTGAAGTGCGGCGGTCTCGGTCAGCGGCGCCTCGCGCCGTCCCACTCCGAGCACGTGCGCGCCCGCTTCGGCGAAGGCGACTGCCGTGGCCCGGCCGATGCCGGAACCGGCTCCGGTCACGATGGCCACGTGGCCCGCGAAGGTCAAGGCGGAAAGGTCTGCGGACATCACATGTTCCTTCTGTCTTCACTGGTGTGCATACTCAATATAGTGTGCCCCACTCAACGGCAAAACATTGAACAGTGTGACACTGTCGGCGACTCGTCACGCGGCAGGGGCAAGCAACTTCACCAGGCCGTCCAGGTCGCCGGTCTGGGCGGCCGTCCGGAACGCCGCGGCGAGGCGGCGGTGCGACTCGACGGGGACCGGGCGCTCCCGGCCGGCCTCCAACCGGGCCTGTGCCCGGTGCACCACCACGCGCGCGTTCGGGGCGGTGATCCGCAGCAGGGACGCGAGCTCGGCGTAGGCGTAGCCGAATCCCTTGCGCAGGACGTAGGCGGCCAGCCGGTCCGGCGTCAGTCGCGCCATGAGCAGTGCCAGGGCCCCCTCGACCGCAACGCTGCGCTCGAAGCTCAGTACGGGGTCCGGGGCGGCCCGGTCGCCGAGGTCGGCCAACTGAGGCTCGACCGGGACCTCGTGGCGGTGGCGGGCGGAGCGGACGACATTGACGGCCAGGCGGGTGGTCGCCGTCACCAGGAACGCGGTCGGGTTGTCGACCTCCTCGCGCTGGGTGAGCTGCCAGCCCAGCCACACCTCCTGGACCACGTCCTCGGCTCCGGTGACGTCGCCGAGAATGCGGTAGGCGATGCGGATGAGCCGTGTCCGTTCGGCTAGGAACGCGTCAAGGGCGGCGTCCATGTCGTCTTCCCCGGCCGTCCGGACGAGCGCGGGTTCGATCGTCGTGGTCTGCTGGCCGGTCGCGGGCATGGGGAACTCCTCGTGGTGGAAGGAACGCCCGTCCAGGGCGCGCCTCCACCCTCGCCTTGGGACCCTCGCCCCGCGCCCCTGGCTGCCCGTGGTGGAGTCCGTGGGCCCCCGTGGGGCTCCCCCCTGGGGACCGCTCCCCGGACCAGCGGGGCTTCCGTGGGTCACCCCCGTGGGGACCCCGCGGCCGAGCCCGTGGGGTCAACTCATGACCCGCCTTCCGACCCGGCCTGTACCTGCTTCCGCATGAGGACGTTGATGTCGTGGTCGG
Organism: Streptomyces sp. NPDC001714; assembly: GCF_042892755.1. Classification (NCBI taxonomy): domain Bacteria; kingdom Bacillati; phylum Actinomycetota; class Actinomycetes; order Kitasatosporales; family Streptomycetaceae; genus Streptomyces; species Streptomyces sp. NPDC001714. Next base: position 35,346 of record NZ_JBIAUL010000002.1, on the reverse strand, counting down.
CAAAGATCTCACTGACGGTCACTCTGGTGTGGTCCCCGGCCACCGGGGTGCGGCGGGGTGCCGTTCCGCCGACGCCTACCCATGTCGCCGACCTGATGCGGGACGTGTCGGCTGACGCCGGGTCGCCGCGGCGGCTCATCTGAGCCGGGGAGTGCGCGTCCGGTTCAGTTCCTGGCGCGGCGCTGGGGGGCGGCCGGTGTTTCGGGCAGGTGCCGGGACGCCCAGCCGGCCAGCTCGCCGAGGATGGGCATGAGGGCCGTCCCGTCCGGGGTGAGCCGGTAGCGGACCATGACCGGCGGTCCGGGCTCGACCTCGCGCACGGTGAGCCCCGCGCCGGACAGCTCGGAGAGGCGCTCCGAGAGGACGGAGTCGCTGATGCCCTCCACCGCGCGCCGCAAATCGGCGTAGCCCAGGGGCCCGTGCTGCAGCGTGGCCAGGATGACGCCGTTCCACCGCTTACCGAGAAAGCCGAACGCCCTCGTCAGGGCCCCGTCGCAGGACGCCGGATGGTGCTGCCCGGTGAGGGCGTCGCCCGCGCGGGGCGACCGGGGGTCCGCTGCTTCCGTCATGTCTCCAGGATAGCGAGGGTGCTACTCTCCCCCTTGCCACTCTGTTTTTCGAAGCGACATCGACAGGCGAAGTCACTTCGTATTTACGAGCTAGGAGAGTTCGACGTGACCACCTCGGTCCCTCTTTCCCGGGTCGGCGCCGACGCCCGGGCCGCGCTCTTCACCGACGCGCGCACCGTCTACTCCTTCACCGACACGCCGGTCGACGACGCGATACTGACCGGCATCTGGGAACTGGCCCGCTGGGCCCCGACCGCCGCGAACCTTCAGCCCCTGCGCGTCCTGTACGTCCGCACGCCCGAGGGCAAGGAACGCCTGCTGCCGCACCTCGACGAGGGGAACCGGCCTAAATCGGCCTCCGCCCCTGCCGTCGCGGTCCTGGCCGTGGACGACCGCTTCCACGAGCACATCCCGCACATCCTGCCGATCAAGCCCGAGCTGCGGGAGCACTTCGCTGCCGATCCCGCCCAGCGCGACGGCATCACGTCCTTCAACGGCCCCCTCCAGGCGGGCTACTTCATCCTCGCCGTCCGCGCCTGCGGCCTCGCCGCCGGACCAATGGCCGGCTTCGACGCGGCGGGGATCGACAAGGAGTTCTTCCCTGGCAGTTCCTGGCACTCCGTGCTCGTCGTAAACATTGGCCACCCTGCGGGCCCTCCGGAGTTTGACCGCATGCCGCGCCTCGCGCACGAGGATGCCGTCGCCTGGGTCTGAGCCGACGGGCTCTTTCCTCGATAACAACCGGGCACGACCGCCTGCTGTGTCCGTTTGCCGGGGAGCAGGTTGAGCAGGCGCACGTACGTGTCGCTCTCAGGACCCGGCGTGACGGTCTAGATGACGAGCCGCTGCGGCTGGGTGGGAGCGACCAGGGTCTGGCAGTGCGGGTCCGGCGTGCCGAGCTGGGGGGAGGAAGCGCTTGGGCGGGCAGGACGGTCCCAGGACGGCGCGCTCGCGCTGCGGGGTTCCGGGTGGCCGCGGCTGGCTCGAAAATGCCGTTCCTCCCCGCTCTCCCCCGGGGCGGCGGCGAGAGTCAGGAGCGGGTGCTCACGAGGAGTACGGTGCCCATGAAGGTCAGCAGGGTCAGGACGGTCACGGCGATGAGCAGCCACAGCATCCACCGGAGGTTGCTGCGGTGCCGGGCCGAGTGGGCCTGGGCGATGCTGTCGGCGATATGCTGTGTCACCGTCCCGGCGACGTACTTCTGCTCGTAGAGATACCACTCCTCGAAGTCCCTCTTCTGCCGGTGGCTCAGCCCGGCCGACTGCGCGAGGAAGGCGGCCACGCGCAGCCGGGCGGCGCTGAGATGGGCCTCCTGGTACAGGTAGGCCTCCAGGTCGGCCAGCCCGCGAGCGGCCTGCTCATCCGTGCTCATGAATGCGCTCCCGAAGTAGGCGGTCCGGCGTCCGTGGCGGAGCCGGGCCCGCGAGGACGGCGCGGTGCCGTGGGCACCGCGTCTCAATACCCCAGGCGGTTCAGCCGGTGGGCAGTACCGCCTCGTCGATCAGTCGGGCGACGTCGCCCGGGCGGGAGACGGCGACCGCGTGGGAGGCCTCGACGGTCGACCGTGGCCTTCGTGCGCTCGGCCATGAAGATCTGTATCTGGGCCGGGATGTTAGGGTCCACGGTCGCCACCAGGACTCAGGACGGGATGTCCCGCCAGGCGGGGGGCGGAGGCGCTCTCGGCCGGCGCCGCGTCCGCCACCGGCCGCTGTGCGGCGGGCATAGGTCCGGACTGGACGTCGTCCAGGAGCTTGCGGGCGCCCTCGACGCCCGGTTCGTACAGCGGCGGCGGCTTCGCGGTTGCGGTGGCGAATTCCTGCGCGGCGCGTTCGAGAAGGTTGTCACTCATGGCGTGGTCCTTTACGGGCGGTGGGGTCGGGAGGCCCTTCCCTCCCCACAGACCGGCCCGGGGGCCATGTGTGACGCGCCGGGCCATCAGGTACGGAACGCGCCGCTGAGCCGGCCGCTCCGGCCCGGCCGGACACGCGGGTCCGTCGCCCGGCCGCCTGGTGCCCGCTCCGCCGGACGATGACGACAAGACCCGACATGACACACTCCCCGCCACAGACCCCGCCACCCCGTGCCCGCCCCGTTCCTCCTGATCGCTGGCGCCCGCGGTCGGTGGACCCTGCTCACCACGGTGCTCGGGTCGAGCGTCCTGATGCTCGGCTCCACCGTCACCAATGTCGCGCTGCCGAGCGGGCCGTCCACGACCTGGCCCCAGTCAAGACCGGTGAGGACGCAAAGGTGTGACACTACGGCGGCCTGGTGTCAGCGTCTGACGACGTTCTCCAGTTCCCCGCCCTCGGCGAACCGGGCCAGCTGCCGTCGCACGAGTGCTTCGAGACGGGGCCACAGGCCGGGAGTGAAAGCGCCGACGTGCGGGGTGATCAGGACACCGGGTGCGGTCCAGAGCGGGTGGCCCGGCGGGAGCGGTTCGGGGTCGGTCACGTCGAGGGCGGCCAGCAGTCGGCCGCCGTGCACCTCCTTCAGCAGGGCGTCGGTGTCAACGACCGCGCCCCGGGACACGTTGACCAGCAGGGCGCCGTCTTTGACGCGGGACAGCAGTGCGGCATCGAAGAGCCCGCGGGTCGCCGCCGTCAGCGGAGTGCACAGCACGATCACGTCGGCGTCCGCGACGAGCCGGGGCAGCAGCGACACGGAGCGCACCGGCCCTTGGGGCGTGTCCCTGTCCGCGCGCCCGACGCGGGTGACGGCGCAGCCGAAGGGCGTCAGGAGCTCCCCCAGGGCGGAGCCGACGGCGCCGTGACCGACGATGAGTACGGACCGTTCGTGCAGGGTGGAGAAGGTCCGCGGGTCCCATTCCTCCCGGTCCTGGGCGCGGAGCGACTCAGGTATGCCACGCAGGCTGGCGAGGATCAACGTCAGGGCCAGCTCGGCCGTGCCTGCAGCAGGCACGCCCTTCGCGTTGCACAAGGTCACCTCACGGGGCAGCCGGTCCAGTGCCGCCCGCAGCTCGTCGGTTCCGGCGCTGAGCGCCTGCACCGCCTGCAGCCGGGTCATCCGGGCCAGCGGCCGGGCAATGACGGCGATGTCTTTGGTCAGCGGGGGCACGTAGAATTCGACCTCCGCCGGGTCCGTGGGAAAGGCCGAACGGCCGTCCCAGCGGGCATAGTCGAGGCCCGACGGCAGATCGGCGAGGCGGCCGAACTGCGCGGGCAGCCATACCTGGGGGGATCGCGCGGTCATGACGACGTACTCCGCTCTCACGATGTTTTCCGGGGCTCCGGTCCGGTCCTGGACGTCCCGAAAGGCCGCGGACGGAGCCGCACCATTGACTGCGCACCGTGTGCTTCTGTGACAACGGTCCGCGCTGCGGTCGCCTGTCCTCGCTGTCACACACTATGTCCATACGTTGTCATGTCGGGCATGCACACTCTCCTCAGCGGACCGTCGGGTCTCCGACGGGAATCCAACTCCTACGCGGTCACCGCGGAGTTCTACGACATCTTGCAGGCCGACGCGGACGAAGCCCGGGTCCGCCGGCTCTACGCACGCCAGATCGCCGACGCCCGCACCGGCGTGCTGGACGTCGGGGCCGGTACCGGGCGAGTGACGATACTGGCCCTCGCCGATTCCTGGGCCGACGTGCACGCCGTCGAACCGGCCCGGGCTATGCGTACGTCGCTGCTGACCCGGCTTGCAGCCCTGCCCCCCGAGCAGCGGGATCGGGTCACCGTGCACCCGCACCCCCTCGACGAGACCGCGCTGGAGGCGGTAGCGGACGTTGCCGTCTGCCACAACATGGTGGGGTGCCTTCCACCCGGCGTACGCGAGAAGTTGTGGCCCGCACTCAGCAGGGCCCTCACCCCCGGCGGCTCGCTGTTCGTGCAGCTGCCGCCGGCCCGGCTCCCGGCCCGCACCGTCGTGCGCCTGCTCGCGGACAAGCGGGTCGGCGCGCACGTCTACGGCGGGCGCATGACAATGTCAGCCGACGGCTATCGCATCCGGACCCGCGCCGACTACTGGGTCAGGGACGCCGAGGTCGTGCTGCGGGAACACACCGAGACGTTCTGGATGTGGCCCGCCACGCGCGCCCAGCTGACCCGCGAGCTGGCAGCGCACGGATTCGCCCCGCTCCCGGGGTACGAGGCGTCGGAACTGCTGGCCGTGACGCTGCGCGGCCGCCGGTGAGACGCCGCACCTCACGTCCCCACAGCACGGTTCGCGTGTGTGCCACACCAACTGTGACGGGATGCAACGTGTCGCATGTGAAGACGTTCGTGATCGTCGCAGGCGCGGTCTGGCCGCCGGCAAGGCCGCGGAGGAACTGGGCGCGCACGGTCACGACGGGCCCCTCGTCGTCCCGGGTGCGGACCGGGGCCGGGTCGAGGGTGATCACCGTGCCGACCGGCCCCGTTGCCGGAGGACCAACCCGGCGCGTGCGTTGACCGGCCAGGTGGCCACGGTGGTCCGCGGCTGGGCACGGAGCAGGGTGAGCATGCTCCGGGCCACGTGCTCGCTGCTGGTGACTGGAACGATTGGCGCACGGACCCTCCCGCCGCCGTCGAAGTACGCAGTGACGTCGTCGGCCAGCACCGCCCGGAAACCGTCGAGATCACCGTCGGCGCACGCCCGCCGCACGGCCCGCGCACACTATTCCTGCCGCCCCGGCCCCCAGGCCGTGCCGGGCCGCGACCGCCGGATCGGCCCGCTCCGGTACCGACGCGCGGCTGACCACGTGTCCACCGACCCCAGCAACGCCTCGCCGATCCCGTGGCCCGAGCGCGGCCAGCCGGGCCGGCGCGAGGCGGCCCATGACGTAGCTCAACCAGGTCCGCGGCGTCGGGATGCGCGAACGCTCACCGCCGGTACGCCTCGTCGGTAAGGCGCTCGGCCGTCACCCGGCTGCCCAGCATCCACTGCGCGACCTCCACCAAGTGCCACCGCTCGTCGAGCAGTTCGCGAGCGGCAGGGCACCGCCGACTGTGCTCGATACCGACTCCCCCACCCACAGGGTAGCGTCGTACGGAACATTGCCCGCTGCCCCCCACCGCAGCGGGAAGTGCGAGAGACGCTGACATCTCCGCAACGAACACACTGTCGGACCGAACCTCGGCGTCACGACCCACTCAGTGGCAATACAGTGTTACATGTGAACGGGCCGCCCCTGAGGGCCGCTTACCCCGGGCCGCTGTTCACCCTCACGTACCGAAGGGAATCATCATGCGTACTTCAGCACGCGCCGCGGTCGTCGGAACCTGCCTCGTAGGGCTCTCGCTCGCCTCGACGACCGCCCAGGCCACCCCTGGCGGCCCCGGCGTCAGAGGCCGCGTCCTGGCCCAGCGGACCGTGGGCGACACCGACTACGTCCTCCGCGAGATCACCATCCCGCCCGGCCAGGCAACCGGGTGGCACTACCACGACGGCACGCTCTACGCCTTCGTCAAGCAGGGCACGCTGAGTCACTTCGACGCCTCCTGCGCCTCCGACGGCGTGTACAAAAAGGGCAGCTTCCTGAAGGAGCCGTCGGGCGCGGACCACGTGCACATCGGCGAGAACCGGGGAGCCACGGACGTCGTCCTGGACGTCCTCTACGTCCTGCCGCACGGCAGCCCCTTCTCTCAGGACGCTCCGTCCCCGGGCTGCGAACTGCCGTGACGTGGCGGCCGCACGGCGGCTGTCACAGCTCCCACCACTAGCCGGTCAATGCGGTACCGACGGCTCGTGGCGGTCCGTGCCCCGGCCCCGCGGCGACGAAGGAGGAGCATGGCAGGGACATTCATCACTCGCGCCCGGGCGACCGCCGGTCCCCCGGGGCCCGTCCAGCGGACTTCCGACGCGGGCCGAGGAGGGACACGAGGATGACTCGAGACGCCGACCGCCGGACCGACCCCACCGCCGTCACCGTCTTGCTCGCCGCGGAGGCCGCCGTCCTGAAGGGACGGCTCGGGGTGCTCCGGGAGGCGATCGACGAAGTGGACGCCCGGATCAACGCGGTCTCCGAGAAGATCAAACGGTCCCCCGCAGCGGGCGACCACGAGGCGCCGCCAGCGGACGAAGGGAGCGCCACGGGGCTCGCTCCGTCCCCGGCCCGCCGTCCCTGACGGCCCGATCAACGGTGTGTTCTGCGGGGGACCGCCCACTCTGTTCTCGGCCGACGGGGCCGCTGCATATGATGTTCGCCAGCATCCCGCCGGTGCCGTGCCGGGGGCGGTCCGGGACATCGAGCGGTCCCGCCAGGACACAGGGTTGAGGACGAGAGGAACCCATAGGCTCCGTGACCCAGACGGCCGGCACCATCGAGAGTACCGCCGACAGCCTCCAGGAGAACCTGGCTCGGCTGGAGATCCAGAAGCAGGCGCTGGAGAGAGAGCTGGCCGCGGTCACCGCCCATCTCGGTTCCGTGCAGCGGGCGCTCGACGCCCTTCAGGCCCTCATGCCCGGCGCCGGCCCGGCGGCCGCCCCATCACCGCGGGACCCCGCCCACGTGAGCGTCCCGTCGCCGGCGAAGCCAGAGGCCGCGCGCGCCGCGGCAACCGCAGAAGCCGCCGCAGAGCCCCCGGCCACGGCAGTCCGGAGCGACGAGGCGGGCGACGGCGGCACGACGTACGGCAAGCTCACGGAGCAGATCCTGGTGTACTTCGCGCAGGCCGGGGACACGGAGGTCCGCGCCCGCGACGTCGCGTCGGCTCTGGGACGCGACACCGACAGCGGCAGCATCAACTCCGTCCGCAGCACGCTCGACCGTCTCGTCGGCGCCTCGCGCGTCCAGCGGGCCGGGCGCGGACTGTACCGCGCCGTCATGCCGTGAGCCGGCCTCCGGGCTGTGCGGGCTCCTCTCCTCGGCGCAGTTCGCCGCGAGAGACGAATGCCTCCCTCGGGTGCTGCACCGACGCCAGCGACACGATGTCGCGGCCGTAGAGAAGGGCCGTGAACCACACGGCGAACACACGCGTCTTGCGTTCCCAGCTCGGTATCGCCAGAACGTGGTAACCACGGTGCATCAGCCAGGCCGGGAACCCCTTGATGACCAGGCCCCGGTACTGGAAGATACCGCGGCCGAGCCCGAGTGTGGCCACCACACCGAGACTGCGGTGCAGGTAGTCCTTGATCGGACGGCCGCGCAGCGACGCCAGGATGTTCTTCGCCAGCAGCTTGCCCTGGCGGACGGCGTGCTGGGCGTTGGGCACGGTGTGCGCGCCCGGCCTCCCGGCCGCGAGATCGGGCACCGAGGCGTCGTCCCCCGCCGCCCAGGCGTCGGGCACCACCTCGGTGTCCGTAGTGATCCGCAGATCCGCCCGTACGGTGAGCAGGCCCCGCTCGTCGACGGGCAGGTCGCTGTGGTTGTGCACGATCGGGTTGGCGGCGTTGCCGGCCGTCCACACCAGCAGGCCCGAGTCGTACTCGGTGCCGTCCGACAGCCGCACCCGGCCGTCCTCGGCGGAGACCAGCTGAGTGTTCAGGTGCATCCGCGCCCCCCGTTTCTCCAGTGAACGCACCACCCAGGCGCCCGGCCGGTCCGCGACCTCGGGCAGGATGCGGTCCCGTGCCTCGACCAGGTGGAAGGCCGGTTCGTCCGCGCCGATCTCCGGGTACTGCTTGAGCAACGCGGTCGCCAGGGCCAGCAGCTCACCAAATCCCTCCACTCCGGAGAATCCGCCACCGACGACGGTGACGGTGAGCAGTTTGGTGCGTTCGGGCCCGCGCGGCAGACCGGCCGCACGGTCGAACGAGGTGAGGAGGCGGTCGCGGATCGCCACCGCCTCCTCGACGTGCTTGAGTCCGTACGCCTGATCGCTCAGCCCCGGGATCGGGAAGGTCCGGGTGACCGCCCCCGCCGTCACCACCAGCACGTCGTAGTGCAGGTCGAGGGATGGCCCGGACTCCGGGCGGACCGTGACCGTGCGCGCGCTGTGGCGGATCTCCGTCACCGAGCCCGCCACCAGACGCGTGGAGTGGAGGTGACGGCGGAGCGAGACCGCCGCGTGCCGGGCCTCCACCGAACCGGCCACGACCTCGGGCAGGAAGGGCTGGTACGTCATGTACGGGCGGGGGTCGACGACGGTGACGCGCGCCTCGCCCGGCCGCAGCCTCTTCTCCAGGCCCCACGCGGTGTAGAAGCCCGCGTACCCGCCACCCACGATCAAGATCTCACGCACGGTGTCCTCTGTTCCTCTCGGTCCTAACCCTCTAGACCGGTCGTCGGCACTCGGTGTGACACGGTGGCCGGATCACGTTCCAGGGCTTCGTGCGCGCCCTCTTCACCCGCATGTCAGTTTCATGGACCAGGGACGTGCGGTGGCCGTACTGGATGGTGTACATCCTCTTGGACCACTGGCCGGCGCCGCAGCCGAGGAGTCAGCCGAAGAACCGCAGGATGAAGGCGCGCCCGAATGCCCGGCCGGAGGTGTAGAAGGCGACCTCGTCGGGGGGGGGAGGCGAGCGCGGTGAGCTCGCCAACCCAACCGGCCCTCCCGGCAGGTGAAGTCCCGGCGCGACCCGCCGGCCGGGCAAACGAGCGGCGGCGCCGGCGTGCAGGTTGGAGGGGCACCGCGTACTCCGCATACGGCCGGCTGCGGCTCAGGCGGGGAAGGCGAACAGCCGGTACTCGGATGTCGTCGTGAAGCCGAAACGTCGGTACAACGGTTCGCCCGCAGGGCTGGCCACCAGCGCGGCGCAGCGCATCCCGCGCTCCCACCCCACCTGGAGCGCGGCGGCCGTCAGGACCGCACCGACGCCCCGCCGTCGATGTGCTTCGGTCACGTGGACGAGGAAGATCCCGGCCACCCCGTGGGCGGTGATCACCACGGTCGTCCCGACCACTCGGCCGTCCAGCACGGCGGCCAGCCGGACGATGTCGGCGTTGTCCGCGCGTCGCGACTCGATGCGCACCATCTCGGCCTGCAGCCGGGACTCGACACCCATCGAGGCCCGGTACGTCCGGACCAACTCGGCCAGCCGTTCATCGTCCTGTACCGGCTCCACCCGCAAACCGGTGCGAGCGGTGTGCGGGACTGTGCCCGGGTCGGCCGGTTCGTCGAGCGGGAGCACCATCACGGGGAGGGCCGTGAGCTCTCGTCCACCGTGGCACCGCAGGACATCGGCGGTGTCCTCGGGGCTGTCGGGTCCGACCCACCACCACCAGGGAACGTTCGCGAACTCCTTGCGGACGGCCGTCACGTCCGCCCCATCCGCGGACACCGACCGTACGCGTACGACGCCGTTGAACTGCGGGGTGGCAAGCCCGCTGCGGAACTGGTCGACAGTGTTGCCCGCTCGGCTCTGTGTGCCCCATCCCATGAGGTACTGACGGAAGTTGGCGAACACCGAGGCCATGGCGCCAAGTTCCCGCGAAGCCTCAGTGCTTCGTGTCCCGTTGTTCGACGTGCTGATCGGGCTTGCCGGATCCACCATTGCCACTGTCTTCCTCATCTCGTGATTCTGCGCACCACAGCGTGCATCGTGGTTGCGGCCGGCGTTCTGCGGCCATGACTGTCCTCCGGAGCGAGGATCACCGCCGTCTTCTGAAGTCCGGGTGCGGCTGGCGTTCGGACTCCAGAAGGCACCCTCCGGCCGGTCGCCTTACACGTGGCGCGGCCGGGGGAGCGATTCACTCATGACGTAGTCCCTGCGGCCGGGTCGAACGCCACAATGCCGGCAGGGTCAACAAGGTGGCACCGAGGGAGACGGCCGCCCCGATGCCGGCTATGGCCAGTAGGGTGCTCCAGTTGTGCGTCACAGGCCTTCCGGCGAGATCGAGCAGCGTGCTGCCGAGGGCCGTCCCGATCGACTCCGCCACGAGCAGACCAAGTCCGACGGGGAGTACGGACTGCAAGAGGACGGATGTGGCGAGCGTACGACGGGGCGTGCCGAACGCGACAAGTACGGACAGGACTCGTGCACGCTCGCGGACCTGCTCGATCGCACCGAGCAGCATGCTCGCTGCGATCAGTACCAGCACGGCGGTTACCCCGGCCAGCAGAGCCCGCCTGACTCCGTCGAAGGCGGGGTCGCCCTGGGACTTTCCAGGAAAGTCGACGCTGAAGGCCGGGTCGAGCCGTGCTGCTGCGGTGCGGATGTGGTCCTGCACGTCTTTGAACCCGGTCGCATAGGTGAGGCCGACCGTGCTGACGGCGTGTGCGATGGCGGTGTGCCCGGCCGCCCAGGGGGTGGCCAGCAGGGTCCGTTCAGAGGAAACCTCTGCCGGACAGGCGGGGGTCGCACGGACGGTTGCGGTGATGTGCGGCACTGTCCAGTGGGGGCCGTACATGTCCATGCGCAGTTTCATGCCGGTGGCCCATGTGGTCATGTCGGGCATGGTGTCTGTGGCCGGAGGAGCGGTGAGAAAGGCGTCCCCGTCCGAACAGGAAGGCAACTGTGCCAGCAGGCGCAGATGAGCGCAGTCGGCGATGAGGACGGACTGAGGGAACCCACCGTTCAGGGGACTCACCGACAACTCCTTGTACTCAATCGCCCGTTGGACGCCAGGAGTCGTGGCGAGCACCGGGGCGTACTGCGCCCCTCGCTTCCCGCCGTCGTCGAGGCGGGCGATAGCGACGCGTGTGGAGGCGGAGGGGCCATGTGCCCCTCGGGCGGTGCTGTCCACCGGGTTCTGGGAGAGTCCGGTGAGGAGGGTCTGGAGGGCCACGGCCCCTGCCACGGCAACCGCGATTCCGTTGACCGAGCGGGTGGCGGAGTCGCCGTTCAACTGCAGGCCGCGCAGCGCTAGTTGCCAAGGCACCGGGCCGAAGCCGCCGAAGAGTCGGGGGAGGCGTTCCACGGCCCACGGCAGCACCGCGGTGACTCCGACGAGCAGCGAGAGGATGCCGACGAGCACCAGGACGACACCGGAGGTGCCGTGCAGGTCGGCAGGGCTGCGTACGGAGATCCGCAGCAAGATCAGTCCGAGCAGGGGAAGTGCCATGCGCCACCACAGGCGTCGCGAGGTGCTGCCGGACTTCCGGACGACTCCAAGGGGCTCTACGGCCACCTGGTGCATCGACAGTTGTGTGATGCCGAGGGAGAGCGTAAGTACGGCGACGACCACGAGCGCCGCCAGCAGGGGCTGTGGCGTGAGATCTTCGGTGAAGACACCGAGCCCCTGTATCTCCACCGTTCCCGCGAACTGACGTCCCGTCATAAAGAGGACCGCACCTAGGGCGATACCTGCCAGTGTGCTGAGCGCGACCTCGCCTGCTGCGATGGTGGCGGTCATCCCGCGGTTCGCGCCGACCAGGCGCAGGGCGGCCAGCCGCCGGTCCCGTCGCTCACCACCGAACCGTACGGCCGCGGCGATGAAAGCACCGACGGGGAGGAGCAGTACGACGATTCCTGCGATGCAGAGGAGGACGAGTTCGGGGGGAAGGGGCTTCTTCGCGTAGGCCTTGCCGAAGTGGTCGAGCCGTCGCGTTTGCCCTGCATCGGCCGCCATGTGGTTCGCGACCAGATAGAAGACGTGCTCGCCCGGGTCGAGCAGACCTGCATCGCCGATCTCACCCGCGACGGGATGGGCGAGGCGCTCGCGCAGCAGGCCGTCTCCCGGTGCGGCCAGCAGTTTGTGCAGTGCAGGAGAGACGACCATCTCCCCTGGGCGTGGGTAGCGCTGGACTCCGGGCGGCAGCGGTGCCGCAGGCCCCTCCGGCTGCACCATGCGCCCTCGGATCTTCTCGCCCCGGAACACGGTGTCGATGTCCCTGATAAGAACAGTGTGATCCGAGCGCGGGATGGCGCGGTCGCTGAGGTTGACATCGATGCGATGGTGGATCCGCTGGTCCCGGTGGTGTCTGGCAGTCGGCACCGACGCGGCGAACAGCAACATTGCCACACCCAGCCCCACTCCGACAGCTGTAAGAGACGTGCGGATCGCGCTGTTCCGCCCGCCGAAGAGCGCGAGTCGAGCGCCGAGGGCGAGCGCGCGGAGACCTCCGAGACGCCGACGTGCAGGTGGGATCACAATGTTCCTCTCGTACGACTGGGGACAGGGTGCCGTCTCGCGGCGCAAGGGTGGGCAGAGGACGGGCATGAACGCCATCTGCGATGCCCAGGTCGACTATACGCTGTGCGTATAGTCGAGTACACGGTACCAATGCATCGTCGTGCAGCGTGTCACACTCTCACTGATGGGGCGGGCGACTTCTGTTCGACGACGTCTCATCGCGCCAGCAATTCCAGTCCACAAGAGACGTCCGGCCGGGTCGGCGAAGATCACCAACTCCCCGTGTCATGCACACGCGTGGACCGGGGCACTGGTTCCCAGCGCGCCGTCGTGATCAGGACCGGATCGGCAGCTGGGACCAGTGGCCGCCCGCTCTGTCCTCCCCGTCGCCCATCACGAGGTGGGGCGAGGCCGGCCTCGCTCCTCGCCTGCGCGAGGCAGTGACCGCCGTGGTGCGGCTGGACCGAGCGCACCGGATCCAGGCGCTGTATGCCGTCACCCATAGGTGCGCGGCCCCCGCGGATTCGTGATGGCTGTCAGTTCTGACTCACCGTGCCCGTGCGATGTCGAGGACGTCCGGCAGGGCTCGGCGGGAGCTGATGCCGAGCTTCACGTAGACCTTCCGCAGGTGCCATTCCACGGTATGGGGGCTGATGAAGAGCTCCGCGCCGATCCGCGCGTTCGTCATGCCGTCGGCGGCGAGGGCTGCGACCTGCGACTCCTGCGGGGTGAGAGCGTTCGCCGGCGTGGTCGCCCGCGCGGTCACCTGCTCGCCGGTGGCGATCAGCTCACGGCGCGCCCGTTCGGCGAACGCGTGAGCCGGCATCGCGCCGAACATGTCGTAGGCCGTGCGGAGATGCTCGCGAGCCTGCGCGCGGCGCTGTGCGCGCCGCAGCCACTCGCCGTACAGCAGGTGGGTGCGTGCCACCTCCACGACAACCCCGCCGCGGCCGAATTCCTCGATCGCTGTGCGGTACAGGCGGTCGGCCGTCTCACCGTCGACCAGCAGCGCCTCACTGCGTGCCCTCGCACCCCGCGCCCACCCGGAGTCGGCGGCGCGGGTGAGTTCGGTAAGGCGGGCCAACGAGGCGCGAGCCTGGTCGAGTTCACCGCACCGCGTCGCGGCCTCCACATGTTCGACCAGCGACAGACCAGTGAAGTTGAACCCGTCGTGCTCGATACCGGTGCGGGCGGCCTCGAGCGCCTCTTCGTAGCGGGCCAGTCCGTTGAAGAGCACGCCCTGGATGTAACCCATGGCACCGAGCAGGGATACTTCGCCCCGCTGCACGGCGCGCTCTCTCGCTTCTTCGATGATGCCGGCGGCGACATCCGCCTCACCCCGCCACGCGGCCAGGACGAGCGTGGCGTATTTGTGCGGGGCGTGGCCGGTCGCGGTGGCGATCGCGTCGGCCTCGTCGATCATCCGGTCGGCCTCGGCGAAGTCGCCGTAGTGGATGTGCACCCCGCCCGCGTAGATCAGAGCCGGCGGCAGGCTGCCGAGTGCTCCGACGTCGCGGGCCAGACGCACTGCGCGAGTCGAGAGTGTGTCCCAGGCATGCAGGTCCCAGGCCCAGTGGATGAACGACTCAAGCGCGACCGGGGCCAGCAGCAGCCACCGCACGGTCGCCTCCCGCGTGCGGAGCTCTTCGTGCTCGAGCAGGTCGAGTGCCTCGCGCAGGGCCGGGACGGCCGTCTCCGGGCCGTCCGCGAGCAGGGCCGCCACACCGTCCAGGAGAGCGTCCGCGGCCTTGGAGCCCGAGGAGGGCGCCCCGGACGCGCGGGCCGCTATCGCCGCGGCGCGGGCGCCTGTCGGACCGTGGACCCGGCCGGCGAAGATGGTCGCGCTGATCGCCTCCAGGTACGTCTCCCGTGCCAGGGGAGATCCGGCCGCGGTGAACTGTGCCGCCGCGTTCAGGAGCAGTGGTGCCGCCTCGTCGCTGCGGCTGCGGGCGAACAGGATTCTGGCCCGCAGACGTGCCAGGCGGGCCCGGTCCAGGACGCTGAGGGGATACAGGTCGGCCACCGCGGCCAATTCCGTGGCCCGTTCGGGCGCGGCGGCCGAGAAGTGCGCCTCGGCCGCCGCAAGGGCCCGGCGCCCTCGCGGCCAGGGATCGGGCGTCACCTCCACCGCGCGTTCCAGCAGCACCGCCTCGGCCGCGATGCCCCCGCGCTGCCGGGCGCGATCGGCGGCCTGCTCCAGTCCTGCGGCGACCTCCTCGTCCGGCTCGTCGGCCGCCTGCGCGGCGTGCCAGGCGCGCCGGTCAGGGTCCAGGAGGGGGTCCGTGGCCTCGGCCAGGGCCCGGTGCACCGCACGTCGATCCTCCGGCTCGGCTCCGTGGTAGACCGCCGAACGGACCAGCGGGTGCCGGAACCGTACGGGCTCGCCGAACTCGATCAGGCCGGCTGCCTTGGCCGGTGCGGCGTCCGGAGTGATACCGAGGGAAGCGGCCGCGCGGATCAACAGGCGCACGTCGCCCACCGGTTCCGCCGCAGCGATCAGCAGCAGGGTGCGAGTCGCGGCCGGCAGCGCGCCGAGCCGCCCGGCGAAATCGCGCTCGACGCGGCTGGCCACCGGCCCTTGGACGACCGGGGCACTCGACGCGTCGGCGCCGTAGGCCAGTTCGGCGGCGCTGCGGCCCCGGGAGAATTCCAGCAGCGCGAGCGGGTTGCCGTGTGTCTCGGCCACGAACCGGTCCCGGACCCGCTCCTCCAACCGTCCCCCCACAGCTCCCTCCAGGAGTTCCCCAGCCGAAGCGGCGTCAAGTCCCCTCAGTTGCAGCGCCGGCAGGCCCGCGAGCGCGGACTGCCCCTCGGGGTCGCGGACTGCGAACACCATGGCGACCTGCTCCGCGAGCAGTCGCCGGGCCACGAACTCAATTGTCTGCAACGACACTTGATCCAGCCACTGGGCGTCGTCCACCAGCACCAGCACCGGCCGGGTCTCCGAGGCGCGGGTGAGCAGGGTCAGAACGGCGAGGCCGACCAGGAAACGGTCGGGCGGATCGCCGACCGCCGTCCCGAATGCCACGCGCAGGGCGTCACGTTGGGGTTGCGGCAGTTCTTCGACACCGTCCAGGAACGGCGCGCACACCTGGTGCAGACTCGCGTAAGGGAGCTCCATGTCGGCCTCGACACCGCGTGCCCAGGTCACCTGCACCCGGGACGCCCGCGCAGCTGTGTACTCCAGCAGCACCGACTTGCCGATGCCCGCCTCGCCCCGGACGACCATGACGCGGGAACCACCGGCCTGAAGGCCGGCCAGCAGGTCGTCGAGCGCTGTGCACTCACGCTGCCGGCCGACCAGAGCGGGAAGCGGGCTGGCGATCATGCGACTCGGCTCCTCGGCGGGATCCGGGGGGAACAGTGCTCCCACAGCGGTGTTCGGAAGAATCCTTGTCACGGTACCCGCGGCCCCTCCCCCGCGGTGCGGACAGACGGTGTGACTACTTCCACGCCCGGAAACACGCTGAGGTTGTCACAAATCGGGGCCCTGTCCGGTCGATCCCAACCAATGATCCTGTCCGCGCGCTGTCATAGGAGGACCCATGTCTTCGCTCGGAGACCAGCTCACCACGTCTGTCCTAGTGGTGGGAAGCGGTGCGTCAGGCCTCCGAGCGGCCATCGAAGTCGCCGAGGCCGGGGTCGCGGTCGTCGTGGTCACGCAGCGGGCCCGCGAAGACGCCCAGGCCGGCGCGGCGTGGGACGATGCCGAGTGGGCGCCCGCCCCCGCCCGTCTCGGCGACACCGGGGAGCGGCACTCGGCTGAGACGTCGCCGCAGAGCCGCTGTCGAGGCCCGGACGGCGGACATCGGTGTGCACATCGACATCGGCAGCTTCTCGGACCTGGCGCACGCCTACGACCTCAGATCCGCCGTGCTCACCGCCCAGGCGACCATCCAGTGCGCTCGGGAGCGGCTCGGGCCCCAGGACCCACCACCGGTCCGAGCGCCCCGGCGCCGCGCCCGTCCTGCCGGACGCCATGGTGTGGTCCGCGACGACCGGCGTGCGCCGCACACCCCTGTGGCCCGCCCCGACCGGAATCACCGAGCCGTGACGCGACGCGTCCGACTATGCCGGACCCGCCGTGTGAGGGCGATCGACAGCGGCGCGAAATCTTTGTGCGCCGCCCTGTCACAGATGCCGGGGTCGCCTGGTCAGGAGGGTACGAGCCATCGCGGCCGGTGCCGTGGGCGAGGTCGCCGCAGACCCGCCGGGCACCGTGCGAGATCAGTGAAGGGAAAGTCCATGAAGGTCGTAGTGATAGGCGGAACCGGACTCATCGGTTCCAAGGTCGTCTCCAAGCTCAACGAACACGGTCATGAGGCGGTGGCAGCCTCCCCGAACACCGGAGTCAACGCGGTCACCGGAGAAGGCCTGGCCGACGTCCTGAAGGGCGCCTCCGTCGTCGTCGACGTCTCCAACTCCCCCTCCTTCGACGACGACGCGGTGATGGAGTTCTTCCGCGCCTCCACCACCAACCTGCTCGCCGCGGAGGCTGCCGCCGACGTCACACACCACGTGGCTCTGTCCGTCGTGGGCACCGACCGTCTCCAGCAGTCCGGCTACTTCCGGGCCAAGCAGGTCCAGGAGGACATGATCCGGGACTCCGGAGTGCCGTACTCGATCGTCCACGCCACGCAGTTCTTCGAGTTCGCCAAAACCCTCGCGGACTCGGCGACCAGCGGTGAAACAGTGTCCGTCGCCTCCATCAAGATCCAGCCCATCTTCTCAGGCGACGTGGCCGCGGCCGTCGGCCGCACGGCGGTCGGCACTCCGGTCAACGGAATCGTCGAGGTCGCCGGCCCCGACACCTTCACCCTGGAGGACTTCATCCGCAAGGCCCTCACGGCCCACAACGACCCCCGCACGGTCGTGACGGACCCGAAGGGTCTCTACTGGGGCGCCGCCCTCAAGGAGTCCGACCTGCTGCCCGGCCCCGACGCACAGCTCGGCGAGACGCACTTCGCCGACTGGAGCAGCAAGCAGTAACGGCGAGCCGGGAGCCCACGGCCCCGAAATCGCAGCAACCTCACGACAGTTCATCTCCCATCACTCGACTATCAGGATCCCTACATGGACGCGCGCATCGACTACTTCGGCAACGCTCTCGCGGGCAAGGTCATGAAGCACCTCAACTCGGCCGGGGCCGCTGTGCACTCGGCGCTTCCCGTCGCCACCCAGGAACTGGTGAAGATCCGGGCCAGCCAGATCAACGGCTGCGGCTTCTGCACCGACATGCACACCAAGGACGCCACCGCCGCGGGCGAGGACCAGCAGCGGCTGCACCTGGTCGCCGCCTGGCGCGAAGCCACCGTCTTCACCGACGCCGAGCGCGCGGCGCTGGAGGTCACCGAACAGGGCACCCGCGTCGCCGACGCGGCGGGCGGTGTGTCGGACGAGGCCTGGGCCAACGCTGCGAAGCACTACGACGAGGACCAGCTCGCCGCGCTGATCTCGTTGATCGCGATCATCAACGCCTACAACCGCATCAACGTCATCAACCAACAGCCCGCCGGCGGCTACAAGCCCGGCATGTTCGGCTGACCCGCGCGCTCCGCCCCGCCGGACGCACACCGTCCGTCTCCCGCTCGCCCCGGCCCACCGAGCGGGAGACGGACCCTCGGACACCCTGCGTCCTCACGACGCCACACCGCGAACCGCAGCACCCCGGGTCCCACGCGAAGGACCACCCGCGAACCACCGCACCCCGGGCGTACGCGACGCGCCACCCGGCGCACCCGTGCGTAGACGAGAAGACCGACCCGCCGCACCCGCTGCCCGGCACGAACGCACCGGCCGCCTCCTGGCCCACTGTCCCAAGGAGACGACATGCACCCCTCCCCCGCCCCGAGCGACCCGGCCTTCCTGCGCATCGCCAGCGCCCGCGGCCGATGGACCCTTCTGGCCACCGTCCTCGGCTCCAGCGTGGTGCTGCTCGGCTCGACCGTCACCAACGTCGCGCTGCCGCACATCGGCGACGACTTCGACGCCGACCTCACCGCACTCCAGTGGACCGTGAACGCCTACATGCTGACCCTGGCGGGACTCATCCTGCTGGGCGGATCCCTGGGCGACCGCTTCGGCCGGCGCCGGATCTTCGTCCTGGGCATCATCTGGTTCGCTGCGGCGTCCCTGCTGTGCGGACTGGCTCCCGGCACGACCACGCTCATCGCAGCCCGCGCGCTCCAGGGCGTCGGCGGAGCGCTGCTCACCCCCGGCTCACTGGCGATCATCGAAGCCTCCTTCCACCCGGACGACCGGCCGCGCGCCATCGGCCTGTGGTCCGGGTTCGGCGGCATCGGGGCGGCACTCGGGCCGTTTCTCGGCGGATGGCTCGTCGACGGCCCCGGCTGGCGCTGGACCTTTCTGCTGACGATCCCCCCGGCGCTGCTGTGCGTGCCCCTGGCAATGCGCCACGTCCCGGAGTCCGTCGGCAGGCCCCAGCAGCCCACCGTCCCGACCGGTACCCACACCCCGTCCCGGCGGGGCTTCGACCTCGCCGGTGCGGCGCTGGGCGCGCTGACGCTCGCTCTGGCCACCTACGCGCTGACCGAAGCCCGTTCCGGCGGGCCCGTCGCCCTTGCCGCGGCCGCGGGCAGCATCGCGGCCGGGGCCGCGTTCCTGCTGGTGGAGCGGCGCAGCAGCGACCCGATGATGCCCCTGTCGATCTTCTCGTCGCGGCCGTTCACGGCCATCAACCTGATCACCCTGTGCGTCTACGCCGGGCTGGGCGGGTTCTTCTTCCTGATCGCCCTGCAACTGCAGATCGTCGCCGGCTACTCGGCACTGGCGGCGGGTGCTGCCATGTTGCCGAGCACGGTACTGATGCTGCTGTTCTCCGCCCGCTCCGGGACGCTCGCCCAACGCCTGGGACCGCGCATCCCGCTCACCGTCGGCCCTGTGGTGTGCGGGGCGGGCATGGTGATGACGGTGCGGGTGGGCACGCACGCCTCCTACTTCGCCGACGTTCTGCCCGCCCTGCTCGTGATGGGGACGGGCATGGTCATCATGGTCGCTCCGCTGAGCGTGACGCTGCTGGCCTCGGTCGAGGCCGCCGACGCGGGCCTGGCCAGCGGAATCAACAACGCGGCCGCACGCGCGGCCGGGCTGGTCGCCGTGGCCGCACTGCCGCTGCTGGTCGGCATGAGCCCGGACGCCTACCGCTCCCCCGGCTCCTTCGACACGGCGTTCAACCGGGCCATGCCCCTGTGCGCGGGCCTGCTGGCCATCGGAGCGGTGATGGCCTTCGCCCTGCTGCGCGAAACCGCCGACACCTCTCACGCACGGCACGGCCGGGCTCACGGCTGGCTGATGGAGCCGCCGCTGGTGTCGCGCTTCGCCCATCACCGGGCTCTCGACTAGGTCGAGAGCCGAGATTCCCCGGCCGGGGCGCATGTGCCAGCCGGTTCCCGCCCCCTCCCCGGCGGGAACCGGCTTCGTCCGTAGGCCGGGCAGGTCCTGCGGGTCGGCAGAACGTCAAATCCCGCCCCCTTCGTCGCAGGACAGATGAAGCACCGCCACATCGTCCCGTAGCCCACCGAACGGGGCGGCCAGCAGCGATACGCCGCTTACCAAGGCATCGACGAACGTTTGCGCCTCCAGATGCGCGAGCCGACCGGCCAGCCTCAGCAAGCCCTCCTCCCCGAGCCGTCCGCCGGCTGTACGACCTTCGTAGAGTCCGTCGGTGAACAGCACGATGCCGTCCCCGTCCGACGTCGCCATCTCGCTCTCGCGCCAGTCCCCTTGCCCGGGGAAGAGTCCCAGCGGGAGACCTGGCGGCGGCTCCACCCAACGGACCTCTCCCCTGTGCCGGTGCAGAAAGCCCGGATGGCCGGCGGTGACCGTCCGCAGGGTGCGGCGGTGGGGCGACAGGACCAGGGACACCACGGTCGCGTAGGTCTCCTCCTCCGCTCGTTCCGCGGTCAGAATGCGTTCGAGCAGATGGAGTTGTTCCAGCTGGCTCTGCCCGCACAGCACGGCCGTGCGCCATGCCAGGCGCAGGTGGACACCGAGGGCGGCCGCGGCGGCACCGTGCCCGGACACATCGCCCATGACCACGTGGGCGCTGCCGTCGTCGCCGCGCACCACATCGCAGAAGTCACCGCCCAGCAAAGTGTGCGCCCGGCCCGGCGCGTAGTGGAAGGCGGTCGTGAAGCCATCTGCCTGCAGCGTCAGGTCGGGCAACAGGCCCCGTTCCAGCAGGGCGTTGTCCCGCGCGATCTCCTCGCCCGCCACGGTGCGCCCCGCGACGGCACGTTGCAGCGCCACCCAGATCCTCCGGCAGAACTCGTCGGGAGCGCTGCGGCGGTGATCGGCCCAGCCCTGCACCGAGTCGGCGACAGAGCGGAAGGCGTGAGACGCATGCGCGCCGTCAAGAACGAGCACGGCCGCGTCGGGGGCGTGGCGGCGTACCCGGGTGACGACGTCGGCCAAGGTCCGTCCGGCCGGTGTGCTGCCCACCAGAACGCACAGCGGGCCGTGGGTGCCGGACGTGCGGCATCCTTCCTCGACGCTCGTGTGCCAAACCAGCGCATCGGCCAGCCGGTCCGGAAGCAGCCACCGGACGTGGACCGCGTCCTGTTCGTCCTGGGACAGCAGAACCACGCGGAGGTCGCGGCAGAAGGAGAAGTCCCCACGGGGACGGGCCTCGAGAGCCCGATGTCCTCCACAGCGATCGACGGCCGGAACGTCCGGCCGCGGAATGGGGATGCTCATGTGTGGTCTTTCGTGCGGCGAGAGGCGATGGCGGCTCCACGCACGAGTGTCGGCGGCTCACGGAACGCACACCCTTTTTCTCCTGCCTGGCCCGATCTGTTCGCTCATGAGACAGGGGCACACACGTCTCTGTGACACCAAGATCTCCATCCACGAGCCGCGCCACAGCAGTCGAGGGGGACAGCTGCCACAGGCCGATTCGCTGTCACGAACCGGGGCGCTGTCCAGTCAATGAAGAAAGGGCGGAACTCCTCGCGGAGCCCCACCCACCTTTGCCGCCATCGCCGCCGGCAGAGAACGGAGATGAGACCTCATGTTCAGCACACCCAGAGACTCAGACTCCCGCATCTGGTTGGTCGGGCTGCCGTGCCGGTCGGACGACTCCCGGATCGTCTGGCTGTACTACGTCGTCCGCGAGGCGCCGGACAGCGCGGAAGCCCTGTGCGCAGCGGTGCGCCGGGCACGCAGCGCCTCCGAGCGCGACGCCCGCGGCCAGGGGCTCGTGGAACCCGATCGCGCCGAGGTGCGGCGAATACGACACCACATCCTGGGCGACTTCGCCCTGGAAGCCTGCTGAACCCAGGACCTGTCAGCCGCGGCCACGCCCCGGGCCACCCGCCCTGTGGGTACGACGCCTCCGGCTGTCACAAGCGCGCCCCGTGTCCGGTCAGTACGGGGATTGGTGTCCGACACGATCCGAGGAGGACCAGGAAGATGTCCCAAGGTGTTGATCTTCAGGCGGACCCCGCCAGGGTTGCGGCGTCGCTCACGGCCGAGGCGACGGCTCTCGAGGGGCGACTGCGCCAGCTCCGTGAGGCCGTTCACGTCGTGAACACACGTATCGCGTCGATCGCCGAGTCCCTCCAGACCCTGCGCGGCACCGCGACGACACACGGCGCAGGTGAGCGTCGCTCCGGATCCCCGGAGGACGCCCTCCCTCGCGACTGAACACTGCAGGAGCCTCTCAGGCCCGCGCCGGTACCTCCTGAAGCACCCATTCGTTGCCGTCCGGGTCGCTGAACTCGGCGTAGGAGTGATAGTCACGACGCTGCGGGTCGGGTCCCTCGACCCGCTTCTCATCGGTGCTGCGGTGGAACACACCGCTCGTGTCATGGAAGATTCCGCCGGTCACCACGCCCCTCGCGGCGAGTTCCCGGCAGGCCCGCTCGATGTCGGAGACGACGAGGTGCAGGCCCCGCACCGAGCCTGGGGCGGCCGTGGTGACTCCGGTCCCGAACAGGATCGAGCACGCCGATCCCGGGGGCGTCATGTGCACCACGCGATAGGAGGCGTCGATGGCATGGTCGGCATCCAGTCGGAACCCGACGGCCTCGTAGAACGACTTCGCCCGGTCGACGTCCGAGACGGGCAGTACCAGGACGGCCAGCTTGAGCTGCATGACGTCGGCGCTCTCGCCGGCGGGCAGGTTGCCCGCATCGGCTGACGCGCCCTCCCCGCCAGCGCGGGTGTCGGCCTGCCCGGTGTCCTCCACCTCCTCGATCTCCACCCTGTACCGGTGGATCCCGGTCCGCAGGCCGTTGGCCGCGACGGTCCAGCCTTCCACCACGCGCCAGATCCCGTCGGTGCCTTGCAGGTACGTGCCGTCCGGCGCGGCGGCAGCTTGCAATTCGGCATCCAGTGCGGGCTGCCGTTCCGGCGGCACGTGGAGTTCCAGGACGAAGCGGCGCAGCGACCGTGTGCCGTGCGCGGCTTCCGCCGCGGGCAGTGGTACGGCGGCTATCTCGCGGAGACCGCCGAGCAGGGTGACATGCAGTGTCGTCATGAGACCGTCACCGGTTCCCTTCCGTGCAGGCCGGCACGATCACGCGTGCTCCTCGTCGTTGACCCAACTCATCAGCTTGCGTAGCTCCTTGCCGGTGCTTTCCAGCAGCAGTTCGGAGTCCTGCCGCTTGTACTCGGCGTACTTCTTCAGACCGCCGTGGTACTCGGCCATCCAGTTCCCGGCGAATGAGCCGTCCTGGATCTCGGCGAGAACCTTCTTCATCTCGGCCTTGGTGGCGTCGGTGATGATCCGCGGGCCGGTGACGTAGTCGCCCCACTCGGCGGTCTCGGAGATCGACCAGCGCATCTTCTCCAGTCCGCCCTCGTACATGAGGTCGACGATGAGCTTCAGCTCGTGCAGGCACTCGAAGTAGGCGATCTCCGGCTGGTAGCCCGCCTCGGTCAGCGTCTCGAAGCCCGCCTTCACCAGGGCTGACACGCCACCGGCAAGCACGGCCTGCTCACCGAACAGGTCGGTCTCGGTCTCCTCGGTGAAGGTCGTCCTGATGACACCCGCACGGGTGCCACCGATGCCCTTGGCGTACGACAGGGCCAGCGGGAAGGCGCTTCCTGTGGCGTCCTGCTCGACCGCCACCAGACACGGAACGCCGCGGCCCTCCTCGTACTGGCGACGCACCAGGTGGCCCGGGCCCTTGGGGGCGACCATGCATACGTCCACGTTCGCCGGCGGCTCGATGAAGCCGAAGCGGATGTTGAAACCATGCCCGAAGAACAGTGCGTCGCCGTCCTTCAGGTTCGGGGCGATGTGCTGCTGGTAGATCTCGCCCTGGAGCGGGTCCGGGACGAGGATCATGATCACGTCGGCCTCGGCAGCGGCTTCCGTCACCTTTACCACGCGCAGGCCCTGCTCCTCGGCCTTCGCCCAGGACTTGGAACCCTCGTGGAGCCCCACGCGCACGTCCACGCCCGAGTCACGCAGCGACAGCGCGTGGGCATGACCCTGGCTCCCGTAACCGATGACCGCGACCTTGCGGCCCTGGATGATGGACAGGTCGGCGTCGGTGTCATAGAACAGCTCGGCCATGGCAATCCCCTCGCTCGTAGCCGCCCGCATCGAACCGCGGGGAGAAACACCCGCCGTCGAGCGACAGCCGAAACACTATCTCATTCAATGGTGTCACACGTATTGCGCTGTGCGGGTTCAGCAAGTAGGCCACGCATCCTCGAAGGAGCGGCGGAGGACGCGCGGAACTCCAGCTCCGGGGGCCGACGGGCGTGCCGACGACCCCGACACACGGTGCTTTCCAGCGCCGCGTTGCCACCACCCACCTCGCGTTGACGAGCAGGCGAGGGCGAGGCTGATGTCCTGCGTCCGGGCCCGGACCGTCGTCGCACTGCCCGTCTCCAGGACCGTGCGCAGCGGAACGCCGGTGCGGTGCAGCACGGTCGCCATGCGGGCGTCGTCGGGGTGGATGACGCCGTAGACCTCGGGTACGCCCAACGCGACGGCGGACCGGCCGAGTTCTTCCAGGAGCCGGGTGCCCAGCCCCCTGTTCTGCCAGGCGTCCTCCACCAGCAGCGCTGCCTCGGCATCACCGTCGTCCGACAGCAGATGCCCTATCGCGACGAGCCGCTCTCGCGAGTCCTGCACCGCCAGGTGCACCGAGTGGGGCCGGGACAGCAACGGCCCCAGGTAGGAGTCGGGGTCGCCCATGGCCCGGTGGTAGCGGTGCCACCGGGTGGCGGTGGAGCACCGGCGGTGCAGAGCGGCCACACGGGGCTCGTCGTCCTGGTCGACGCGTACGATCCGCAGTCCCTGTCGCATGTCCCTCTCCCTCGCCCTCGGCACACCGCCGGTCGGCGTTGGCCCAGTCATCAGACCGGGGGACACGGGCCGTTGTGACGTGTGCCGGTGCCAGGGGCGCTGCCGCTCTTTCGCGGACTGTCACATCCGCCTGCACTCCTCGGTCTTCTCTGCGAGAGCGGGTCGGGCCCGCGGGACCGCCCGGGACGCGCGGCTCTCACGCGTCCGCCCTCAGCGACTTCGAGAAAGGCGGTTCCATGCCGATCGGCTCATTCACCGTTCTGGACGCCGGACCCTTCGACGGGGTGGACCCCGACGACTACGTCAGGGCGGCCATGCAGTGGCACTTCGCTCCCGAGACGGGGTCCCGGTACTGGCTGGAACGGGTCGACCGGCTCGGTTTCGACCCCCGCCACGACGTCAAAGGCGTGGCGGACCTGGCGCTCTTTCCCGACCTGACCGACGAGCTGCGCGATGTGCAGGTGTCCGATCTCGTCCCCCGCGGCTACGGTCCGCAGGCCCGACCACTGCACGTGTTCGAGAGCGGCGGCACGACCGGGGCACCCAAGCGGGTCGTGCAGATGGACGACTGGGCGCGGCACGGCAGCGAGCAGGTGACCCGCCGGCTCCGGGACCACGCACTGCCGGTCGGCGCGCTGTGGCTGACCGTGGCGCCGACCGGCCCGCACCTCGTGGGCGATGTGCTGCAACGGGCTGCGGCAAGTCTCGGCAGCCCCGGGCTGGGGGTCGACATGGATCCCCGCTGGGTCAAGAAGCTCGTCGCCGCGGGCCGTCGCGACGAGGTCGACGCCTACACCGACCATCTCGTGGACCAGTGCCGGCGCATCCTGCTCGGCCAGGACATCGGTGTCATAGCCGCCACCACCCCGATGCTGGAGCGCCTCGCCCGGGACAGCGACCTCGTGGAGGTCATCAACGGCAAAGCCCAGGCGATCATCTGGGGTGGCACCCACATGGATCCCGACACCCGGGACCTGTTGCGGACCGAGGTGTTTCCCGACGTGCCACTGATCGGCATGTACGGCAACACCATGATGCTCACCGCGCTTTTGGAGCGGGTCGGTCTCACGGCTTCGGAGCCGTGTGTGTTCGACCCCGTCTCGCCGTACGTCTTCCTGAGCATCGTGGATCCCGGCACCGGGCAACAGGTGGCGGAGGGCGAGCGGGGCCAGGTGGTGGTGAGCCACGTCAGCAAGTCCATGCTGATCCCCAACAACAGGGAGCGGGACACCGCGTTGCGGGTCCGCCCGGCTGACGGCCACGCCGGGGACGCCGTCGCCGACGTCGCGCCGGTTCCCGCGCTCGAGGGTGAGACGGTCATCGAGGGAGTCTACTGATGGCCCCCGTACCGACCACCGAGCCGCTGCACCTCGACGCCCTGGGCCCGCGGGGCACCTACCGCACACGCGTGCCGAGCACAGTGACCGACGTGGCCGGTGCACCGATCGCGCGGCTGAGTCTGGTTCCCCCGCTGTACGTGGCTCGGGCGATCGACGCCCTGCGCCAAGCACCGCCGATCGCCGCGGCCGGCATGGAGACCGTGTTCGTCACCGCCGGGGAGGCCTTCGCCGCGGGCACCGTGGGGGGCTTGAGCGTCCGGGAATACGAACGTCACGTCAGCCGGACCTCGGGCACACCGCTCGCCGTGGTGCGCGCCGCGACCCGGGGCACGGCGCACTTCGTTCGACACGCCGCCTCCTCCGCCGACCGTGGAAGGCCGCGCGGCGCCGCCCGCGACCTCAGCGACCCCGTCCTGCATGAGACGCACACGGTGTGGGCGCGTCAAGGCGACGTGTTCGCCGTCAACGCGTCCGGCAACCATCCCGGCGTACACCGTGTCTGGCTGGAGGCACTGGCGCTGGGTTACCGCGTCGCCGTGCGCCCGTCCCGGCGCGAGCCCTTTACCCCCTACCGGCTCGTCGCGGCACTGCGGCAGGCGGGAATCCGGGACGACCAGCTCATGCTGCTGCCCACCGACCACGCGACCGCCGACACGCTCGTCCACGGCGCGGACCGGGCCGTGGTCTACGGCGGCGACGACGTGGTGACCAAGTACGCGCACGACGCGAGGATCCTGCCGCAGGGGCCGGGACGGTCGAAGATCCTCGTCACCGCGGACACCGACTGGCGTGACCATCTGGACGCCCTCGTCGCGTCCGTCGCCGGCGAGAGCGGCACCGCGTGCGTCAACGCCACCGCCATCCTCGTCGAGGGTGACCCGGCCCCGCTCGCCGAAGCCCTCGCGGCACGTCTGGCCGTCCTGCCCAGCCTTCCCCCGCAAGACGAGAGGGCCCGTCTGCCGGTGTGTCCGAAGGAGCGGGCGCGAGCCCTCAGCGTGTATCTGAAAACGGTGGCGGCCGGGACGCACGCCTGGCTCGGCAGCGACGGGATCGCCGACGGCCTCGGAGACGGGAGCGCCGTGCTGCGCCCCGCCGTGCACCAGACCGCGAGCGCCCGCGCCCCTCAACTGCGCACCGAACTGCCCTTCCCCTGCGTGTGGATCGCCCCCTGGACCCGCGCGGACGGCATGGCGCCGCTGCGCAACACGCTGGTGCTGTCGGCACTGACCCGGGACCGGGACCTGTGGGATGCCCTGGTCGCGGAACCCAGCATCGCCAACGTGTACTTCGGCGATCAGCCGACCCACTGGATGTCGCCGGGCGTCCCCCACGACAGCTATCTCTCCGACTTCCTGATGCGGAGCAAGGCGGTCTACGAGGGCCCTTCCTGAACGGCGCTCGCCTCCTTCGGCGCGGGCCTGCCGTGGGCGGCGCCCGCCCCTCGGTAGGGCGACGACCGTCGCTCCGACCGTCCGGCGCGGTGGTCCGCGGTCACTCAGCGCATGACCGCGGGCCACCGCGCCTTCACCGTGCCCGGTGCGCGCCCGTTGTCCTTCCCCGCGCTCAGTGGGGCAGGACCAGCATCACGGCCGTCCCGAGCGCCATCGCCCCTTCACCCACGTGCCGTGACGGCGTCGCCGCCGCGGCACGGCGCGCCGCGCTCACGGCCGAGCGCAGCGCGGGCATGGGGCGGGTCAGCGACCACAGCGCATACGCCAGCAGACAGGACGCCAGCATCAGCGTGATCACGGAGCCGCCGGGGGGAACACCAGCGCCCGGAGCGCCGGGCCCGGTGGAGTGCGCAGCCAACCCGAGGTGTGCGTGCGCCGGTCCGGTCCCGGTGTGCGGCACGCGCAGCATCCAGGCCATCGCGGCCATACCGGCCGCGTGCGGCAGCCGGTGGGTCATCGCCGCCCTCCTCGCGGCCTCCCGGCGGCCGACAGGCAGGAGAAACCACACCGCGCCGGCGGTGAAGACACCGCCGGCGACGGCAGCGGGCCCCGCGCGGAGGTCGATCCAGGGCATCGCCGCCATGGACACGGCCATGGCGGCGGCCAGCAGCCGGTCCACCCGGACACCGAACCCGGTACCGGGGGACCCGACGCCCCGCGCCAGCCCATGCAGGAGCACCGCCGCAAACAGCAGCGTCAGCAGGCAGTGCACCAGGACGACGGGCGTGCCCATTCCGGCTCCGTGCCCGGTCAGGCGGTGGGGCGCGGTGCCCGCAGGTGGGCGCGCTCCGCCAGTTCCTTCTCGTCGACCAGTTCCAGCATGGGCTTGCCCGGAGCACACATCATGGTCACCACGAACCGGGTCCGCGCGTCGGAAAGCGCGTTGCCGTCCTGGTAGTGGATGGCGTCTCCGCCGGGCTCCCAGAAGGTGCCGCCCGCCTCCACCACGCGCTCGGGCTCGCCCTCGAGCTCGAAACGGACCGCGCCCTCGACGACGTAGCCGAAGGCGGGGCCGGAGTGCCGGTGCGGGGGCGTGCCCGGGTCGCCCGGCTCCCACTCGACGAGAATGGTCATCGCCGACGCCCCCTCCGGGACGGTGATCGGTGCGGCGTCCTGGAGTACCTTCGCCGCCGTCATCCAGCCGGCGGCCTCCTGGTCGCCGTGCCCGTGGTGGCCGTGGGCGGAGTGGTCGTGTGCTGTCATGTTGTCCGACACTGTGTTGCACCTTCCGTAGGCGTGAACATCGTTCGTCACTGGTGACCGGGGACCGGGCGCATGTGTGACAACCGGCCTCTCACACCGTCCTCTCACCTGTCGATCGCGGCCTTCCGAAGCACGGGGCGGGCAGTGTTCCGGGAGGGCAAACCTGGCGGATCGGGCGCGACGATTGCCACCGTGTGACCGGGGATCGTGAAGGAGATAGCGTGAGCAGATGCGGCCCGCAGCGCGTACGCTCCCCCCCCTCGCGCGTAGCATGTAGGGCGCAAAGCCAGAAGGGACGACCCATGCGCGCCGGCGCCCACCCCGACACGTTCGACCGCGGTCTCGACGACTTCCTCTCGGCCAGACCCCGGTTGTTCGGCATCGCGTACCGCATCCTCGGCAGTGCCGTCGAAGCCGAGGACGTCGTCCAGGACGCCTGGCTGCGATGGCAGAACACCGACCGCGCGCAGATCCACGAACCAGCCGCCTTCCTGACCACGGTCACCACCCGGCTCGCGATCAACCTGGCCCAGTCCGCGCGGGTACGCCGGGAGTCCTACGTCGGGCCCTGGCTCCCCGAGCCGGTCGACACCACCCAGGACCCGCACCTGGGGGCGGAACGCGCCGAGGCGGTCGAGCTGGCGGTGCTGTTGCTGATGGAGAAGCTCAACCCGATCGAACGCGCCGCCTACGTGCTGCGGGAGGCGTTCGACTACCCCTACCAGCGGGTCGCCGACATCCTGGAGACCAACGACGCGAACGCTCGGCAGCTGGTCAGCCGGGCGCGCAAGCACCTGGGCGCCGAGCGCAAGGAGCGCGTCAGCCCCGCGGCCCACCGGCGTCTGCTCGAAGGCTTCCTTTCCGCCGCGCGCACGGGAGATCTCTCCACCCTGGAGAACCTGCTGACCTCGGACGTCGTCAGCTATTCGGACGGCGGCGGCATCCGCGGCGCGTCCAGGATCCCCGTCATCGGCCGCGATCACGTCTCGCGATACCTGGCTGCCTTCGCCCCGCGGTTCTGGCCGGATGCCGAGACCCGGTTCGTCGAGGCCAACGGCCGGCCCGCCGTGCTCGTCGCACGGGACAACGCCCCGGTGGCCCTGTTGTGCGTGGACGCGTCCGAGGCCGGCATCGAGCGCATCATGTGGGTGATGAACCCGGTCAAGCTGAACCCCTACGTCCTGTCCCTGGGGGCCTGACCCGCACCCCTGCACGCCGTCCCTGGGTGCCTGACCCGCCGGTCCGCCGCACGCCCCGGGCCCGGGCGCTTCACGACGGGAACCACAGGTCGGCGTCGACGGTCTCCTCCTTCCGGGCGGCGAATCCGGACAGGTCGTTCTTGACCGCATGCTGCGGGGGCAGGGCCGCGACCACCGGAAGGTCGGCCCGTTCCGACCGCCCGGTGCCTTCCCCCGGCCCGTCGCGGAAGTACTCGGCGTTCACGGACCCGTACTGCGCCCACTGTGCCGGCAGGTCGTCCTCGCGGAAGACGGCCTCGACCGGGCAGACCGGCTCGCAGGCGTGGCAGTCGGCGCACTCCCAGGGATTGATGTACAGCGTCCGCTCGCCCTCGTAGATGCAGTCGACCGGGCACTCGATCACACACGCCCGGTCCTTGACGTCGACGCACGGCTCCGCGATGACGTAGGTCATCGTCCCCACCTCCTCTTCGCCGGCCGGCGGTTGCGGACCGCACGGCCTTCGTGCGCCCGGTCGGTGTGCGGTATGACCGGCCCGGCCGCCGGGGTGTGACACGGACAGGCGGGCCTGGGCCAGGGCGGCGGTGTCACAAACCGTCACTCCACCTGGTCATAGCAGGTGACCACCCCGAGCGATGGGAGCAATCGTGGTTGCCACCGAACAACGTCTTTCCACCACAGTGCTGGTGATCGGCACCGGCGGAGCGGGCCTGCGCGCGGCCATCGAGCTGGCCGAGGCCGGCGTCGATGTCCTCGCAGTCGGCAAGCGCCCCAAGGAGGACACCCACACCTCTCTCGCCGCCGGCGGGATCAATGCGGCCCTGGCCACGATGGACCCCGAGGACACCTGGCAGCAGCACGCCGCCGACACCCTCAAGGAGAGCTACCTCCTCGGCGACCCCCGCACCGCCGAGATCGTCACCCGGGGAGCCGCCCTCGGCATCGACGACCTGGAGCGCTATGGCATGGCCTTCGCCCGGGAGGAGGACGGCCGGATCTCCCAGCGCTTCTTCGGCGCCCACAAGTTCCGCCGCACCGCCTTCGCGGGCGACTACACGGGCCTGGAGATCCAGCGCACGCTCATCCGGCGCGCGAACCAGCTGGACATACCGGTGCTCGACAACGTCTACATCACCCGTCTCCTGGTCCACGACGGCGCCGTCTTCGGCGCCTACGGCTTCGGCCTTGCCGACGGCAGGCGCTACCTCGTGCACGCGGACGCCGTCATCCTCGCGGCCGGCGGCCACACCCGGATCTGGCGGCGCACCTCCTCACGGCGCGACGAGAACACCGGCGACTCCTTCCGGCTGGCCGCGGAGGCCGGAGCCCGGCTGCGCGACCCGGAACTCGTCCAGTTCCACCCCTCCGGCATCATCGAGCCGGAGAACGCGGCCGGGACCCTGGTGAGCGAGGCAGCCCGCGGCGAGGGCGGCATCCTGCGCAACGCGCTCGGCGAGCGGTACATGAACCGCTACGACCCCGTACGCATGGAGCTGTCCACACGCGACCGGGTCGCCCTCGCCTCCTACACCGAGATCAAGGAGGGCCGCGGCACGCCCAACGGCGGGGTGTGGCTCGACGTCTCCCACCTCCCCCGGCAGACCATCATGAACCGGCTTCCCCGCGTCTACCAGACACTGCTGGACTTGCAGATGCTGGACATCACCCGGGATCCCATCGAGGTCGCGCCCACCGCGCACTACTCGATGGGCGGTGTGTGGGTGCGCCCCGAGGACCACAGCACGGACGTGCGGGGCCTGTACGCCATCGGTGAGGCCTCCAGTGGACTGCACGGCGCCAACCGGCTCGGCGGCAACAGCCTGATCGAGCTGCTGGTGTACGGCCGCATCACCGGACAGGCGGCCGCCGCCTACTCGGAGTCCCTGACCGCGCAGCCGCGCTCGGCCGCCGCGGTGGCCCAGGCGCGTGCGGAGGTCGACGACCTGCTCGCCGCGGACGGACCTGAGAACGTGCGTGCCCTGCAGCGCGCGATCCGCAACACCATGACCGAGCACGCGGGCGTGGTCCGTGACGAGGAGGGGCTGCGCACCGGGCTGGCGGAGCTGGACGCCATCGAGAAGCGCATGGAGAACGTCGGCGTCCATCCGGACATCGCGGGCTTCCAGGACCTCGCCCACGCCTTCGACCTCAAGTCCTCGGCCCTGGCGGCGAGGGCCACACTGGAAGCGGCGCTGGAGCGGCGCGAGACGCGCGGGTGCCACAACCGCAGCGACTACCCCGACATGGATCCCGCGCTGCGGGTGAACCTCGTCTGGTCTCCGACCGACGGCATCACCCGCGAGCCCATCAGCCCTGTCCCCGACGAGATCGCGGCCCTGATGGAGGACGTCTCGGCGGACGGAAAGCTCGTCGAATAGGAACCGCCCCGGCCGGGATGGTATTTACGGAATTTCACGAAAGGCGTCACAGCGCCGACCAATTCCCGGTCATACCTCGTGCAGGCAGCAGATGAGAAAAAGTGAAAGGAACGTCCCCATGAAGGTCGTAGTGATCGGCGGCACCGGACTGATCGGTTCGAAGGTCGTGAGCAAGCTCAACGAACACGGCCACGAGGCGGTGGCGGCCGCCCCGAACACCGGCGTCAACACGCTGACTGGCGAGGGCCTGGCCGAGGTGCTGGAGGGCGCGGCCGTCGTGATCGACGTCTCCAACTCGCCCTCCTTCGCGGACGACGCCGTCATGGAGTTCTTCCGTACCTCCACCACCAACCTCCTCAAGGCTGAGGCGAACGCCGGTGTCACCCACCACGTCGCCCTGTCGGTGGTGGGTACGGAACGGCTCCAGGAGAGCGGCTACTTCCGTGCCAAGCAGGCGCAGGAGGAACTGATCAAGGCCTCCGGGATCCCGTGGTCGATCGTGCATGCCACGCAGTTCTTCGAGTTCATGAAGGGCATCGCCGAGTCGGCGACCGAGGGTGACACCGTCAAGCTGGCCCCGGTGAAGATCCAGCCCGTCTATTCGGACGACGTCGCCGCCACTGTGGGCCGCACCGCCGTGGGCACGCCGGTCAACGGTGTGGTCGAGGTGGCCGGTCCCGACACCTTCCAGCTGGACGAGCTGATCCGCAACGGCCTGGCCGCCAAGAACGATGCGCGTACGGTCGTCGCCGACGTGCACGCCCCGTACTTCGGCGCCGAGTTGCAGGAGACCACGCTGCTTCCCGGCCCGGACGCCCGCATCGGCGAGACCCGTTTCGTCGACTGGCTCGCCCATCAGCAGTAGGCGCGTCTTCCTGGGCCTGTCGTGCCACGACCCGTGGCACGACAGGCCCATTTTTTGTACGGCGCCGTAGACCAGCCGGCGCGTACGGCCGATTCCGCATCCACGCCGCTGAAAAGTGCTCCAAAAAGCACTGTCACAGCATCCTTGGTCCCTCGGTCGTTGAGGGCGAACGATCGCCGGGTCTGTGAGCGCCTCGTGGCCGCATTCCGACAACCCGGGCCCCGGAGGAATGGAGTCAGAGGGACATGTATCCAGAGGCACCTCCCGCGGACAGGAACCTCACCGAGGCCGTCACCGCCTTCGTGGAACTGCGGCCACGGCTCTTCGGTATCGCCTACCGCGTCCTGGGCAGCGCGACGGAGGCCGAGGACGTCGTGCAGGAGGCGTGGCTGCGCTGGCAGCGGACCGACCGTTCGGCGGTGGTCAGCCCTGCGGCGTTCCTGTCGACCACGACGACTCGGCTGGCCATCAACGTGGCGCAGTCCGCCCGCGTGCGCCGCGAGACCTACATCGGGCCCTGGTTGCCCGAGCCCATCGACACCAGCATCGACCCGGTGGCCGGCGCTGAACGCGCCGAGGCCCTGGAGCTCGCCCTGCTCCTCGTCCTGCAGAAGCTCACACCCGTCGAACGGGCCGCCTACGTGCTGAGGGAGGCGTTCGAGTACGGCTACTCGGAGATCGCGGAGATACTTCGCCTCACCCCGGTCAACGCCAGGAAGATCGTGAGCAGGGCGCGCAAGCACCTCAAGGACGACGAGCGGGACAGTGTCGACGTCCAGGAACACCGCAGGCTGCTCGATGCTTTCGTCGCGGCCGCCCAGGAAGGGGACGTTGCCTCGCTGGAAGCGCTCCTGACGCCCGACGCGGTCAGTCTGTCCGACGGCAACGGGCTGCGCGGCGCGGCCCGCGTACCCGTGGTCGGTCGTGCCCGGGTGGCGAACCTGTCGACCGCCTCGTCACGCTTCTGGGCGACGGTCGAGGTCGCACCCGTGCAGGCCAACGGGCGCGCCGGGGTTCTGCTGTACCGGGACGGCCGGCCCGCCACCTTCATGACCGTCGCCGCCACACGGCGGGGGATCCACCGGGTTCTGTGGGTGTTCACCTCCGACAAGATCGCCGCCTTCCTCGGATCCCGCGCCCACGGCGCGCCCCTGCCCTCGCGTCCCGTGGACGCCGTGGCGCGTGAGCTCACCCGGGAAGGGAACGGTTCCAGCTACGCAGCTTGTCGGGGGTTGAGAACAGCCCAGACCTGAACGACCAGCGAGTCCGCGATGTCGAGAGTCAGCACCGCGGCGACCTGGTCGTCGCACCGGGCGACGAGGCCGGTGCGCCCGTTGACCGATCCGGTGCACAGCGTCACACGCCGCTGTTCGGCCAGCAGGACCAACAGGCTGCGGGCGACCTGCTCGTCGCCGCGGACGGGCCGGGTCAGCGCCCGGATCTTGCCGCCGCTGTCGAAGAAGGCCGTCGCATCGGGGGCCAGCAGCGACCGCAGTCGGGGGCCGTCCTGATCGCTGCACGCCTGCCGCACGGCAACAGTGATCTCATCCTCGCGACGCGCCGACACGGGCCGCGCACGCCGCGCACCCACGCTCGACAGGGCCCGCTCGACCGGTTCCACGTCTTCGTCGCACAACGCCCGCAGGGCCTGGATCTCCCGTTCCTCCCCCCGGGCCAGGCCGACGCCGGTCGCATCAGACACGCCTCGTCCACGACCTGGGTGAGCCAGACGCGGGGGGACGGCATCCGGACCCGCTCCGGATCGGTAAGGCGGTACCACCGCCGGTAGGCCTCGTCGACGACGCGTTCGGCCGCGACGCGGCTGCCGAGCGCGCGGCATGCGACGTCCAGCAGGTACCGCCGTTCGTCAAGCGACTCGGCGAGCGGTACCGCGCCAACGACATGATCCATGGAGCGACCCCCACGCCGACGAGAATCCGGAGCCGCAGCCGCCGCGACGGCATGACTCAGACGTTACCCGCCCCCGTCCGTACCCCGCTGGTCGACCGGACTGATCAAGACAGAAGCTGCGGCATGATTTCACAACATACCGATGGTGTGCCACTTAGTGGTCCCCTCCGGAAATCCTTCGGGGGTTGACTCTGGAGCCGATCGTGGGCATGTCTGCCGTCAGGTGTTGAGGGTGGTGAGGTGGAATC